>CAMCGB010000033.1 GCA_945874355.1 uncultured Bacteroides sp. | reverse complement strand
TGTCATAGTCTATACTGCACTCTGCGTATATGTCGGTAATCTGTTGCCATATTCGCCTCTCGCTTGCCCGGATTGAACGAACCCTTTCAAGCAACTCTTTGAAATAATCCTTTCCGAACACTGCCGTACCCTGCTTAAGACGTTCATCATCCATCACAAAGCCCTTGCGTATGTATTCATTGAGAATCTTTGTGGCCCATTGACGGAAGCGGGTGGCTTTTATGGAATTCACCCGATAGCCAACAGCAATTATAGCATCAAGGTGATAGAAGTCAACGCCATGAGTTTGAGTTTTATCTTCAATCGCTCCGTGTTGAGTGGTTATTTCCATTTTGGAAACAACCACTTCACGGATAAGTTCCCCTTCGTCAAAAATATTCTTCAGATGCTTGCTGATGGCTGGCACCCCGACGCCGAACAATTGCGCCATCGCCTTTTGAGTGCACCACAAGGTCTCGTTCTCAACGACAACCTAATCTCCAAAGTTGTTCCCGCTCAGTCCAGGAAATTCATCTTGGACATCTCGCTGGCCTTGATGCTGTCGACGATGTCGATGTA
Source organism: uncultured Bacteroides sp. (assembly GCA_945874355.1). Lineage (GTDB taxonomy): Bacteria > Bacteroidota > Bacteroidia > Bacteroidales > UBA932 > Cryptobacteroides. Next base: position 2,032 of record CAMCGB010000033.1, on the reverse strand, counting down.
GGGCTTCATCGCCTTGTAGTCGGAGTGCCCGGTCCATTTCATCACGATGTTGGGCGGGATGCCTCGGGAAAGAGCCTGAACGATGAATGTCTTGCGGCCGGTGTGGGAACCGACCAGCGCCCATTTCGGATGAACCTCATCAAGACGGACACTGCCCTTGTAGGTGGTGATTCGTATCGGCTCGTCCATTCCGGCCATCCTGCAGAGTTGCTTAAGCTCGCGGTTCATCGCCTGGTTGGTGTACTGGGGAAGGACACGGTTGTTCTTCATCGGGATAGCCCTATATTTCTCCAGGAGGCTGCGGGTGACGTCATTGATTTCAATCTGCACGCTGTCGGCGGTCTTGATGGTGGTGACTTCCAGATGGTCAGCTTTGACATCGGACCAGCACAGGGCCTGGGCATCCGAGAACCTGAGGCCGGAAAAACAGCAGAAGATGAAGATGTCCCGGATGGGTTCCCACTTCCTGATCGACGACAGGTCAAGGGCAATAAGCCGCTTCAGTTCCTCCGTTGTCAGGTATATGACCTTGGTCTGCGTTGTCTTGAGAGTCGGATGGAAGCTGCGGAAGGCCATCTGGGTGTTGTATCCCTTCTCTGTTGCCCAGTTCAGGAACCATCGCAGGTAGCCCAGCTTCTTGAATATGGTCGAATTCCTCAGACCGGTCACATCCTCCTTGTCATATTCATCCCTGTCTCCCTTCTTCTTCCTCGGGGTGTTCAGAGCCTTCTCTTCACGCAGGTAGGTCACGAATGCAGTCAGGGTCTTCTCGTTCAGATCCGAAAACTTGAGGTTCTTGCGGAATTCCCGCAGATCCACTTTGAGGGAGCGCATCTTGCCGTAGGTACCTTCCGACCAGGCGTTCATAGTCCCGCAGTCTTCCATGAACTCATCAAAGACGGACAGAAGACTCATAGGGCGGGCTGTCGGTGCTGTTGTGGGACGGGGCTTGGGCGTGATGAATCGGCTGATCTTTTCCTCGAACTTATCCTGCAGCATCTGCTCGTCGGGGTTGATGTCGTTTGCCTCGAAGTATTTGATAGTGTCCTTCATCTGGTCGCGCAGCATCCTCAGCCTGCTGTTCATCGAGGCTGCGGTTTCGCCGCGCAATCCGACATAGCCGTCCTTGACAAGTTCGGCCTTCTCATCCCAGGCATTGCGGTCAAGAAGCACGCATCCGGTCACGACATCGTGCCGGAATCCGTTGAACGAAATCCGGAGTCTGATCTGGTATTTTCCACCCTTCAAACCATAGGTTCGAATCTTGAAAGAAATGGTGTGTTTTATCTCCATAAAAAATGGGGTACGGTAAAATCGTACCCCAAAAATACCCCATTTTTATGTAATTTCAAATACTTTTGTATGGAAATGTATACTGAGTAACAATGCATTACAAATATGTCTGGAGGGGTTTGGAGGAAATGTTCGAGTTCGCCCATCTCCACAAAAACGGCTCTCAGCCATGCTGAGGGCCGTTTTTGTGGAGATGCACCGCTGCTTTGCAGCGGTGCCCTTCTATGCCTAGGGGCTCTGCCCCTATTATACCCCGCGGCTCCGCCTTCCGTATTTGCCTTTGGTAAATACACGGCTCCCGCCGTCGCGCTGATGCGCGAGGTCTCAGCCATGCTGAGGGCCGTTTTTGTGGAGATACGCGCCTGCAGGGCATGCGCTTCTCCTTCTCAACCCCAGTCAGCTGCGCTGACAGCCCCTTTCAGGGGTATGCGGCCGGAGCCTCCGGCGGTTGATAGCCTACTTTTGCAATTCACTATCCTTTGGCCTTCCTATAAAACAGGCCAGGAGTTATGCAGAAATACTTGATGCTCTGCTCGGAAATTGGGAGAAATCCTATGAGGTGGTCAATGCACCGCTGGAGCGCAAACGAAGGGAACTTGCCAAGCGAAACGTTAGCATCAACGACTATTGTCATAGGTATATGCACTATTTCTTGCCGATATCGGCAAGAAATGCTATATTTGTACATCAGATAATACAATTTTTTGCCGATAGCATATGGAATACATTTCAATTACAG
>CAMCGB010000032.1 GCA_945874355.1 uncultured Bacteroides sp. | reverse complement strand
ACAAGATTTCCAAGACGGGAATGCTCATTGCCGATTCGCAGGAGAAGCAGGTGGAGGCCGATATCTGCCTGGCGGTGATGGAGGCCTACTACAACGTGGTTTATTACAAAAGGCTCTGCGACGTATATGAGGAGCAGGTGGAGGTGGCCGAGCAGGCGCTGACCAAAGCCCGCCGTCAGGAAGAGCTGGGGGCAGAAGGGCCATGCCGATGTGATCCATACAAGGACATCGATCGGGTGTCCACGATTCGCACCTGGTACTCGCAGCAAGGGGCCGAACACGATTATGGGCAAGTGAGCGGGGCCGTAGCCGTGGGCTTTATGGAAGAAGTCCCTGGCGAGAAGGTCATCACTTCGGGCTACGACAGCTTCAGTGACAATGAAGTATTGATTTTGCAGTAAGGAGGGCTAGTTATGAGAAGTTATTTCAGATTCCTCTGGAATCATAAGTCATTGACAGCAATACAGATCGTAGGTATCAGTATTGCACTGTCCTTCGCCATTCCGGCTGTCAGCCTGATGGTTGAACTATGGCAGATGGACCATGACAATTCCAGGTATAAGGATATATACGGAGTCAAGACAGCGGGCACTATGAGCTTTGCTGGGGAGGATAAGTATATCATGGACAGATATCCGGAGGTCGAGGCTGCATCATTGTTCCTGAGCCCCGGAACCAACAAAAATACGGACATTATTTGGGGGAATACCCAGTATTCTGCAAGAACGATGTTCTGTAATGCTGACATTACGGACTTCTTTCCGGTCAAGATGATGTCAGGATCAATCGAGTCCATTTCAGAAGGGAAAAACATAATCCTTTCCAAAGAATTCGCTGCTTCACTTTCAGACGAAAACTTGTTGGGCAGCACGGTTTTCATCAACGATGAAAGCTATCTTGTCAGTGGTATCATGGACGAGTTTGAAAGTCGCAGGATACCATATACGGATATTGTCCTCAGCATGGATGATAACATTGGCGGGAATGAATTCTTCACGTACACATTCATACGTTTAAAGAAGGGTACGGATATTTCGACCTTTGAAGAAAAGTTCAAAGGGAATGAGACTGAAGTGTTTGCATCCAAAATCAATGTTCCGGAAAAAGTCCTTAAGCTCGGCTTCGAACGTTATGACCAGATGTCTGTCTCATCAAGTTTCTATTGGCTGACTTCAATGAATCCAACCATGTCGCTTTTTGTGGGTTTGGCTGTGTTACTGCTGTTGTTGTTTGCGTTTTCGAACTATGCCACCCTGAGTACGGCAATGTCTACAAGACGTGCAAAGGAGATGGCTACAAGAAGACTTCTGGGTGTTTCAAAAACAGAGATATTTGTCCGGTCCTTGTGTGAGAATACTGTTTTTTCTTCAATATGCTTTATGCTGGGACTTCTGTTTGCCTCGTTTTCGGCAGAGGCACTTAACAGACTTATGTCCGTTGATGTGCCCACATCTTTATTAAGCGCCCTTACCTTCAGCCCAATCTCTTTTTTGGCATACGCTATCCTTATAGTTGTAATCGGCCTGCTGACAGGCATAGCTCCTGCTCGAGCAGTAACGCGCTATTCTGCCCTTGACATCGTAAAGGGAGAGTTCAGGGCAAAGGAGAAAAGTTTCATCAGCAAGCTCCTGATTGTATTTCAGGGAATGCTGACGGTCGCTCTGCTCTTTCTGAGTATACTTGAGTTTACTCAGTTCAGGCATAATCTAAAGATGGACTTCGGCTGCGACATCGATGACGTATATTCTGTTTATCTCCCTTCGTCTGATGATGCCGAAAAGGAACTTGTGATGCATGCTTTGCGCTCTAAACAATATGTATTGGAAGCGGGATATGCTCAAGACATCCCTGGTTTCTGTTACAACACAGGTGAGGTGGATAATATGTATGTCAATAATCTGGTATGCGATCAGGATGCATTCCGCGCTTTCGGATTCAGGATAAGTGAAGACTTTGCCTCCAGAGGAACATCTACTCTGTGGATCTCCCAGCAGATGAAAGATGAGATGAACGGTGATGAACTCAGCGGTGAGCAGATGGATATCTTAGGCACGGATGTCGTAGGCGGAACAATCGAAAAGTTCTTGTGCAGTACAAATCTCGAGTCCGGATACTCTGTAGTGACTATGAAAAGTACAGGGGCATCAATCGACAAGGAATATATAGTACTGCGTACATCAGGAGATCATCGTGAATTGTCGAAAGATATAAGGGAGACGGTTAACAGCGTCATCCTTTCAAACTCAGATAGACCCAAGAGCAGTAGGTGCACCTATGTGCGAGACTTCTATAACAAGCAGAACCTTGCTCCTGTCGAATCTCTTCTTGGCCTGATGAAGGAGTACCTGATTATCATGCTTGTTCTTTCCTTGCTCGGAATACTCGGTATGAGTACATACAACATGCTGATTCATAAGCACGACATAGCAATACGCAAGGTATTCGGATCTTCAACAATGAAAGAAACTGTCAGGAACACCCGCTCCTATTCAAGACTGATGTTGATATCCAACATAATAGGCCTTCCACTGGGATTCTTGCTCGGAAATGCCCTTCTTCAGTCAGAAGTTTCCAAGGTTGCTATTTCTCCGTGGATGTTCATTGTAACTGCCATGTGTACAATGGCTGCTGTCGTTTTTGTATGCTCGGTGCAGTCTTATATCTCAGCGACAGTCAATCCGGTGGAATCAATCAAGTCTGAATAATAAACAGTAAAAACATAGAATCATGATTAAAGTATCAAACCTCAGCAAGGTCTTCCGGACCGAAGAAATCGAGACAACTGCTCTCAATGGTGTATCATTCGAAATCAAGGACGGCGAGTTTGTTGCCATCATGGGCCCGTCGGGCTGCGGCAAGTCCACGCTCCTCAATATCCTGGGCCTGCTGGACAATCCGACCAGCGGCTCCTATGAACTTCTGGGCACCGAGGTGGCGAACCTCAAGGAGAAGGAGCGTACCAAGTTCCGCAAAGGAAATATCGGATTCGTGTTCCAGAGCTTCAACCTCATCGACGAGCTCAACGTCTACGAGAACATCGAGCTGCCTCTGCGCTACCTCGACATCCCTGCATCTGAGCGCAAGGCTCGTGTGACCGAGATGATGAAGCGCATGAACATCAGCCACCGTGCAAAGCACTTCCCTCAGCAACTTTCCGGCGGTCAGCAGCAGAGGGTGGCAATTGCCCGCGCCGTGGTGGCAGGTCCAAAGCTCATACTCGCCGATGAACCGACAGGTAACCTCGACTCCAAGAATGGCAAGGAGGTTATGGACCTGCTGAAAGAGCTCAATGCGGAAGGCACCACTATTGTGATGGTAACGCACTCCCAGAAAGATGCAGCTCAGGCCCAAAGGACAATTGACCTGTTTGACGGTCAGATAGTGTCAGACGTGAAGAATGAGTTGTAAACCAATGAAGAAAAACTTAGATATTCTAATCAAAGTCCTCTCCCTGGGCATCGGGTTGGCTGTGGGTATCGTGCTCATTGCCA
>CAMCGB010000031.1 GCA_945874355.1 uncultured Bacteroides sp. | reverse complement strand
TGATGCTCGCGTGATGTTCAAGGCACAGATATAGTTGACTATGTGTCTTGTACTTATCTTTCATTATTAATATAGGCTCGTAGCTCAGTTGGTTAGAGCGCCACACTGATAATGTGGAGGTCCGCGGTTCAACTCCGCGCGGGCCTACGTTATGGGGGTATAGCTCAGTTGGTAGAGCACCTGCTTTGCAAGCAGGGGGTCAAGAGTTCGAATCTCTTTATCTCCACCTTCTTCGCCAAATCATTGTTCGCAATGGTTTGGCTTTTTTCTTTGCTGAAATGCGCGATAGCGGGCGAAAATACGATATTTTTGTTCATTTTCGCCCGCTATCCGGTATTGTGCTTTATTTACCCATTAAGAGATTTCTATGCGTTTCTTCAGCCTTTTCCTTTCTGTCATAGTGTTGTCAAGTTGTACTTACGGGGTCGTTAAGTCAAGCCTTGATGAGGCTCAACAATGGGTTGATGAAAGGCCTGACACGTCGCTATCAATTCTCAAAACCCTTAACCGGCAATCTTTACGAGGACGATCCGCTGCCCGATACTCTCTTATATATGCGAAAGCATTAGACAAAAATTACATAGATACGACAGACATCTCGATTATCGAACCTGCCCTGAAATTCTATGACCGCTTCGGCACTGATTTCGAGAAAGCTCAAGCTCATTATTATGAAGGACGTATACTTCAGAACGCAGGATTGTCAGGAGCTACAGTATATACCACGACAATCGCATCGGCGATGACACCCACTTCGACTACACCTACACGTACATTACCTCAGACAACGAGTAATTGACAGGTTTTCTACCTTTTGATAGGTCTGGTATGATGCCTCCAAATCGTCTATTGTACTGAAATTAGTGCAAGTTTTAAGAAAATAGCACCGTTTTCAGTGCAATTTTGGCGATTCTTAGCGGTAAATGTAGGCGACGCAGTCATTTTGGGGTGCTTCGAGGCTAAGGACCTCTCCGCCGCGGATTCTGCTGCTCTTGCCAAGGGTCGCCCCATTTGCGGGGTCAATCCACTGCAGGCGGTAGGACGCCAAGTCACCGCTCAAATCCAATTCCACCCTGCCCGACTGAGTATAGGCAATGTATCCGAGAGCTTTCTTCCCGGCAATCCAGAACTGCTGCCCTCCATATAAAGGGCTCATATCCAAAGCATTGGTATAGAAGTTCGGAGCCTGCACCGTCTGGGGAATCTGACAGAGCGACGCTCCGGCGAGAAAAGCTATCCAGGCCGCGCCCCTGTCTCTGGTGGCGTTGTACAGAAGCGCCTTCTGCGGGTACCTCTTCCTGTACTCCAGCACCGTTGCCCACACGCAGCCGCCATCGGTCTGCCCGGTGTCCATAATCCTCTGATACTGACGAGGAGCCAGGCTCACTCCGCCCTCGGGCGCATACAGCAGCGAGTCCGTCCTGTGGTACCAGTGGCGTATGTCGATTACATCCACCTCTTCCTGCAGCTCGGGGTCCGCCAGAATCTTGTCCGTCACGTCCTTCGTGGCGTTCAACACCACCTTCACATCCCTTCCGTTCTCTTCCTCCCACTCCATTATGGTCCTCAGCCAGAACTCCATAAAGTCCGCAGGCCCGGTGTACTCGGCTCCAATATGGTGCAGTACATTGTCCGCGCACTCCACGCTCTCAAGGCTCTTGCGTATGTATTTGCGGTGGTAGCCGCGAAGAGTGTCATTGCCCAGGTCGTAGAACTGTGAAGCCATAAACACCCTCTTGTCGCCCTGCATATATGTGGGCTCGCTGAAGCCCAGCGAATTGATGTTGTTCGCGTCTCTCCAGGGATAGTCTATCCAATGGGCTCCCTCTTCGATAATGTTGTGCTGCAGATAATGCTCGTGGATAAATCCAAGGCCGCATTCCTGGGCTACGAAGGAGAACTCCTGCAGGCGGCTCCAGTACCACTTGTTCCAGCTTTCCAGGTCGTAGCGGCTCAGGCGGTCGCTTGCCTGCTCCTGTCCGCTGCGCGCAAATGGCTGCTCATAGAAAGGTGCCCATACATCGGCGTCCGCGCGTGTCATCCTTCCGTGGTCGTCCCTTCTGCGCTCGTACCACAGGGCAGGGTAGTGCGAGAGGCTTGCATAACCCTCGAGCTGAAGCTTCAGGCTGTCCATATTGTCGGTGTATCCTCTTCCTTCCCTTCCCGGTACGAAGCGGGTGAGGTGTATTCCGGCAGAGTTTACGTCGGATCTTCTGAGACTGCCTCTCCAAAGCGCGGTGCGGGCGCTGCGCCCTGCCAGATAGTGTCCGTCCACGGCTATGCGGCCGTTTGCGATGCTTATCGGGTGGCTCGGTTTCGCGGGAGCCTTAGTCTTCTTGACCTCGGGCAGGGTGATGCTCGCCCGGGCGTCTTCAGTCAGCGGCTGCCATACCCTTAGCGAATCTATCCAGCGGCTTGTGGTCCAGGCGCTTTCCTTTGCGCGAAGGCTTTGCTGCCGGGCGAAGGCCGCGTCGGTCTTGGAGAAATCGGGGTTATAGTAAATCATTGACTCCGCCTCCCGGGAGGGGACCTCCACTCCTCTCTGGGCAAGTTGGATGAAGTAGAAGCATTCCGGCTTGAAAATGCGGCTCTGGGCGTGGGAGCCTCCACCGTATGCCTGGCCTCTGGAGCCGTATGCCCAGTTATGGGTCTGTGGCGGGTCTGCTACGTGGATCTGGGGTGCGCGGCACATCCAGCACATCGAGTTGGCGCTGCTCCATCCGCCGCCCTGGAGGTCAAGTTCGAGGTTGGTGAACTTGATGGGTGCATTCTCCACTGTGACCCTCTCGAAAAGCGTGCCGCAGGACCAGCCTCCCAAGGCCCCGCTGAAGCCGTGAGAATCAGCGGCATAGCACTGGATGAAGGCGTTGGGTCCGGCGGTGGACTGCCCTACGCTGAAATCGTGGTAGCCCTGCTCGCTGTAGCAGTTGACGAAAAGGGTCTGCTCTCCGAAGGTCTGGAATGCGAGCCTGCGGTAGCCTCCGATTTCACCCACGGGGCTGAGCGAACGGCACTCCATGACGCTTATCCGCGACGCCCCTTCGAACAGGGCGACGGCCGAGCTAACAAAATGCTTCGCGTCCACTCTCCGCACCCATCCGTCGCGGGCATTGTCTATACTTATGGCTATCCATCTGTGGTCTTCGTCCTTCGGCATTCCGGCTTCAAACTCGGACTCGAGGCAGAGGTTCTCCACTGCGAAATTGCTTATAATGCCGTTCCTGATGCTTTTGCGAACAGTTCCTCCGCCCCACTTCCTGTCGAAGCTTTGCGGCAGGGGAGCGTCCAGCGTGATGCCTTTGGCGTCTGCGCTCAAAACCTTGCGGTGGAATTTCAGGTCGAAGTCGCCGCTCTTCCACGCCGGAAGGTTGTAGTCGGCGTAGTAGCCCAGCTCGTCAGCCCTCAGTTCTCTGATCCATTCCGCAGTTGAGGGCCGCGTGATGAGCACGAAGTCTCCCTGCTTCAGGCCGTGGCCCTCACCCAGAGGAAGGTACGAGGAGTTCACCGGGAGATAGTCACAGTCCAGCTCCGTCTCCTTTCCGAGGTACTCGCTCCCTTCGCCTTCGATGCGCAGCAGAGTCTCGCGGCCGGTCCCGCAGCCTTTGATGACACTTTCGCTTCCCTGGCCCCGGAGCACTACTCCGCCGCTTCTGATACGAAGACTTCCCTGCACTTCATAGATGCCTTTTTCCAGCAGTACCACTGCTTTGAATCCGTCCTTTGCTTCAGGAATGCTGCCGGCGTAGTCCAGGGCTCTCTGAATCAGCGCTGTAGCATCCCCTTTAGGAGCCTGCAGCCGGATTACCGGAATCCGGGGGCCTGCAAGAAGGTCGGGAATCTGCTCTTCGCTGGCCTTGAAGCCGCAGTAGGAGTAGTCGGGAATACGGTCCGAATTGGGGTAAGCGTTGATTGTCAGGCTGTCGCCGGAGATGACTATGGGGTCGAATCTTTGTTCAATCTGCCCGAAAGACAAAACGCAGCAGGCGGCCAGGCCCGCTCCTGCGCAAAGAAATCTTCTCATCATTATGTGGTTTTGAGTATAACGCACAAAGATACAAAAAAAGAAGACGGACATCTATTAAGGGATAGACATCCGTTCTGTGATAATTGGACTTTATTATCATACTTCAACCGCAAAGGTAGAGAAAAAACCTGAACATCCAAACACGCTATCTATTGAAAAACTGTGGCAACTAACTCTACTGAGCCCGAAAAAGGTCGCGATCTATCCAATAGGAGCTGGTAAAATAAAAAACCGAGGGGTAAAGCAGAGTGCCCACTAGGGCACAGTCAAGCACTTGCTATCTTAGATACCCCTATATCTACGATAGTACGCCTTGAGTCTCACAATTTTGCCACGGTAACGGCGGCGATGCGCACGCACCCTGACAAGAACCGGATACTCCACTCTAATGGAAATCCGAACTTCGTCGTACGGTGTTCTCATAAAGTATGATTTATAGTCTAAAAGATGAAGAACACGTGGAGGAGGTTCAAGTTCTCCCCTCGGTTAAGTCGTTATTGAATAAAAACGGACATCTATTAGGGGATAGATGTCCATTCATGGGGATGTTAGACTAAACATCATACTTCGGCTGCAAAGATAGAGAAAAAACCTGAACATCCAAACGCTCTATAACTTTTTGGCAGGTAAAGAAGATACAAAAAAAAGACAGCCGATGAAAGCTGTCTTTGTGCGGACGATGAGACTCGAACTCATACAGGCCAACGCCCACTACCCCCTCAAAGTAGCGTGTCTACCATTTCACCACGTCCGC
>CAMCGB010000030.1 GCA_945874355.1 uncultured Bacteroides sp. | reverse complement strand
GCGCCAAGGAAAGTTAAAAAACGTCGCCCGGTTTTTTACGTTTTTTAAATATCCCACTTTTTTGTGTCGAAATGATCCTCCCCCTGCTTCGTTCTGATTATCTGCGCTGCTTCGGGCTTTCAGGCTGCCAACTCTGTCATTTCGAGCGGAGCACGCAGTGCGTAGTCGAGAAATCTATTTTTATCAGCTTTCTTACTAGATTTCTCCATTCGCTACGCTCAGTCGAAATGACAAAAGGGATTCGGTCGCTCGAAATGACAGAGGAAGGCGTCCCTTTTGACACTTCATCCTTTCATCAGAAAGGCTGGCCGGGCCGGGACTTTGCGATGCAAAGTCGGAAAGGCGAAAAGGCCAAGGGGTTCGGGGATTTGCCCCGTAATAAAAGAGGATGACCTGATGGTCACCCTCCTAAAGAATATGTAAGCTCTGCTAGCCTCCGAAGTTATCGTAAAGGACATTCTCCTCAGGAACTCCAAGCGAATCAAGCAACTTGTTCACAGAAGCCACCATCATAGGAGGACCGCACATAAAGTACTTGATATCCTCAGGAGTATCGTGGTTCTTCAGATAAGTCTCATACATCACATTGTGAACAAAGCCTGCAGTATACTTCACGCCGGCAGCATCAGCCGCAGGATCGGGACGGTCAAGTGCCAGATAGAACTTGAAGTTCGGGAACTCCTTCTCGATCTCGGCAAAATCCTCAAGATAGAACGCCTCCACAAGAGCACGCGCTCCATAGAAGAAGCTGACCTTGCGACCAGTCTTGAGAGTCTTGAACAGCTGCATGATGTGGCTGCGAAGAGGAGCCATACCGGCGCCGCCGCCCACAAATATGTACTCAACATTGTCCGGATCGTCCTTGGGCAGGAGGAACTCTCCGTAAGGACCGCTAATCATCACCTTGTCACCGGGCTTGCGGGTGAACACATAGGATGATGCGATACCGGGGTTCACAGGCAGAAGCTTGGGACCCTGCTCACGGGGAACGCTGCGGTCGAAAGGAGGAGTGGCGATGCGGACATTAAGCTTGATGATGCCCTTCTCACCGGGATAAGAGGCCATAGAGTATGCCCTGATGGTAGCCTCGGGATTCACTGACTCAAGATTGAAGAATCCGAATTTCTCCCAATCGCCCCTATACTCGGGCTCTACTTCTATATCCTTGAAATACAGGTGATAAGCGGGAATATCTATCTGAATGTACTGACCGCTCTTGAACTCAATGTGCTCGCCTTCAGGAAGCTTGACAGTAAACTCCTTGATGAATGTAGCCACATTGTGGTTGGAAATGACCTCGCACTCGAGCTTCTTTACCGACAGGGCAGACTCGTCCATCTGGATCTTGAGGTTCTCCTTCACCTTGACCTGGCAGCCGAGCCTCCATCCGTCCTTGATCTGCTTGCGGTTGAAGAAACCTACCTCAGTGGGCAGAATCTCTCCGCCGCCCTCAAGCACCTGCACCTTGCACTGGCCGCAGTTGGCCTTTCCGCCGCAGGCAGAAGGAAGGAAAATCTTCTCAGAGGCAAGCGATGCCATAAGAGAGTTGCCGGGGGTGACGTCAATCACCTTCTTGCCCTCGTTGATGTCAATCTTGACCTTACCCTTGGGGGTGATTGCATCCTTTACTACAAGCAGGAGCACCACGAGGATGACAGTGACTATCAGAAGTGCTACTGCTGCTGAAATGATTGTTGAACTCATATCTCTGTCCTCCTAAAGCTGAATACCCATAAAGATCATAAAGGCAAGGCCCATAAGACCTACGGTGATGAAAGTGATGCCGGTACCCTTCAGAGGCTTGGGCACATTGCTGTATGCGAGCTTCTCGCGGATAGCGGCGAGACATACGATGGCAAGGTACCAGCCTATGCCGGAGCCAAGAGCGTAAACAGCTGACTCACCGACGTTTGCAAAGTCTTTCTGCTGCATGAAGAGGGAACCTCCGAGGATGGCGCAGTTAACTGCGATAAGCGGCAGGAAGATACCCAGCGAAGAATAGAGCGAAGGAAGGAACTTCTCCACTATCATCTCGACGAGCTGCACGAAGGCGGCAATCACCGCGATGAAGATGATGAAGCTGAGGAAGCTCAGGTCCACGTCTGCAAATCCTTCTCCGAGCCAGCTCAGCGCGCCGGGTTGAAGCACATAGCGGTTCAGCAGGTAGTTGAGGGGAAGGGTGCAGAGGAGCACGAAAATCACAGCGAGGCCAAGGCCGTTGGCTGTCTTGACATTCTTTGATACTGCCAGGTATGAGCACATACCCAGGAAGTATGCAAAGATCATATTGTCAACGAATATCGATCTGATAAATAAGTTGATGTATTCCATATGGCGATGCTGTTATTTTTCCTGAAGGTCCTTGTCGCAGGCCCTGTGGACCCAGATGATGCATCCGAGCAGAATCAGGGCGAAGGGAGGAAGGATTACGAGGTTGTTGGGAACGTAGCCTGCAGGAAGAACCTGAAGTCCGAAAATGGTGCCGCTTCCGAGAAGCTCGCGGAAGAAGGCCACGATGACAAGAATCAGTCCGTAGCCGAATCCGTTGGCCAGACCGTCAAGAAGGGAGGGTATAGGCTTGTTGCCGAGGGCGAAAGCCTCGATACGTCCCATCACGATACAGTTGGTGATGATCAGTCCGATATAAACGGAGAGCTGCTTGTCCACATCATAGGCGAAAGCCTTGAGAATCTGGTCCACAAGAATAACCATCATAGCCACAACCACGAGCTGCACGATGATGCGGACACGGTTGGGGATGGTGTTGCGCAGGAGCGAAACCACAAGCGAAGACAGACCGGTCACGGCAATTACCGACAGGGCCATCACGCAGGCTCCCTTGAGCTGTACTGTGACAGCCAGCGAAGAGCAGATACCGAGCACAAGGACGGTAATGGGGTTGCCCTTCAGTATAGGATTGAGAATTGTTTCTTTAAGATTTGCCATAACTTATTCCTCCTCAGTTGTTTCGGCCTGTGCGGCGGCAGCCTTGCTGAAATAGTTTGCATAGGCGCCGATCCAGATGTCGATGGCCTGGTTGAGTCCGTTGCAAGTCATAGTGGCGCCTGAGATAGCGTCAATCTTGTCCATAGCTCCCTCGGGTGCTCCTCCCTTGACGATGTCGAAAGGATTGGAAGGGTTCTCGAGATTGAAGACCTTACCCTCGAACTGGGCCTTGAATGAAGGCTCGTCCTTGATCTTGGCTCCAAGACCGGGAGTCTCGCTATCGTGGTCGAAGTATGCTCCGGCAATGGTCTTGAGGTCCTCTTCGAGAGCGATGTATCCCCAGATGGGGCCCCACAGACCGGCCCCGTAAACAGGAACCACGGTCACTCCTGACTTGAATTTGTAAACCGGCAGCTGGGGCTCTCCTGCTGCGAGGATGGCCTTGTTCTGGGGCTTGAGGTTGTCGATGAGCTCAATCTCGTCCTTGGCGGTTTTGAGCTCTCCGGTCCTCTCCCCGGCCAGATTCACGGTGAAAGCCTGCTCGATGTTCTCGGAATATGTGCCGAGAACGCCGTCGTTGCCCATCTTGCTGAAATCCTCCTTGCTTCCGAGGCCTGCGGCAGTCATCATCTGTGACAGGGTCTCGGCCTTGATGTTGGCGTTCTGCATAGGCTTGAGGCTGGTGGAGACGAATGCGAGCACAGCCGCAACTACAACTACGATTACGGTAGTGTAGATGATGGTATATACGTTACTGTTGGTATTCATAGCTATGCGACATTAAGTTTTTTGGCCTTGCGTGAGAGGTGTACGCTGACCACGCAGTGGTCGATGAGCGGTGCAAAGGTGTTGCAGAGCAGAATTGCGAGCATCATTCCTTCGGCATAGCCGGGGTTGAACAGACGTACTGTAATGGTAAGGGCTCCTATGAGGAATCCGTAGATCCATTTGCCGCACTCAGTCTGGGCGGAAGTCACAGGGTCAGTTGCCATAAATACGGTACCGAATGCGAAGCCGCCGTAAAGGAGCTGCATATAGCAGGGGATGCCGCTCACTCCGGTGAGGTCTCCTATAAGACCTACGAGAAGGGCGCCGGCAACGCTTCCGACCATAATCTTCCAGCTGGCGATGCCTGTCCAGATGAGGATGAAGGCGCCGAGCAGGATGGCGATTGCGGAAGTCTCACCGATCGAGCCGGGAACAGTACCGATGAACATATCCCAGAAGCCGGTTCCGTACTGGGCTGAAGCTCCGTCGAGGGCGAGGGGAGTGGCTCCGGTGAATCCGTCAACCACCTTGTCGCTGTCCTTGAGGGAAATCCAGCAGTTCGAGCCGGACATATAATTGGGATATGAGAAGAAAAGGAATGCACGGGTAAGAAGCGCGGGGTTCCAGATGTTCATTCCGGTGCCTCCGAAGACCTCTTTGCCGAAAATGACTGCGAAAGCCACTGCGATTGCGAGCATCCAGAGGGGAGTGTCCACGGGGACGATGAGGGGGATGAAGAAACCTGAAACGAGGTAACCCTCGCTGACCTCCTCTCCGCGAATCTGGCTGGAGGCGAACTCAATGCCCAGACCTACGATGTATGAAACGAGGTAGAGGGGAAGAACCTTGAGGAAGCCATACCAGAAATTGCTGAAGAGGTGAACTCCGGTCTGACCGATTGCAAGCGAGTGCTGATAGCCGACGTTCCACATACCGAACAGGGCTGCGGGAGCCGCGGCGATAAGCACCAGAATGAGGATACGCTTGAGATCCACTGCGTCGCGGACGTGGGAACCCTTGAGGGTCACGGTTCCGGGCACGTGGAGGAATGTCTCAAAAGCGTCAACTGTTGAGTGCAGCCAGTAAAGTTTGC
>CAMCGB010000029.1 GCA_945874355.1 uncultured Bacteroides sp. | reverse complement strand
GTAGCCGTTCTCAATACCAAAACCCAGGCACACTATGACCCGAAAAATGCTTACCTATTTGGAAATCATAGCAATCCTGCATCCATATTGGCTTGCAAGACCGGCTACAATTCTGGCACCCGTACCGCCAGCTTTGAGGTGATTCTGGTGCCTCAAACCGTGACAGCCGGCTCTTTCGGCCTTTCCATCCTCGTAGGAGACCACACCTACGAATGGTTCTCCACGCCTGAGGTCACCTTTGAAAGCAACAAAGAATACACCCTCTCGCTGACCGCAGGCAAGGATAAAGTGGGCGGCAACAGCTTCACTGCAATCTCCTGGGGCAGCAGCACGGAAGGCATCGACAGAGCCACTTACTAGTTTATTTAACACCAACAGGACGATTAATGGTAAAAGCATCAAGATATACTACCCTTGCCGTCGCGGCGCTGCTCCTTGCAGTCTCCTGCACGCAGCAGGAGCCCGTCTCCACTTACCGGGATGACCCTGACGCAGTGCGCATCTCGGCGCAGGTGGGGGACAAAGCCGGGAGCGGCAGCTTCGCAACCCGCAGCAATCCTGTTCCTGTGAGCTATATTCCAGGGGAAGAATGTAGTTTCAACTCCGGCGACAAGGTATGCGTCACTGCGGACGGTCAGCCTGCGGTGGTCTATGCATATGATGGCAGTTCGTGGACTCCTCAGGAAGACAAATTCCTGAAATGGAACACCCCTACGATGAACTTCACCGCGTGGTATCCCGCAGCTGAGGGCGTGAATGCAGATAATTTCACCGTCCCCGCCGACCAGTCGAATGAGGCCAAGATCGCCGCAGCAGATTATATGACCTGCTCGCAGCAGATTACCAGGGATGGCGACAATCCTGTCTCATTGTCTTTCCAGCGCAGGATGGCTCGCATAATGGTGCACCCTATATTTAACAATCAGTTTAATTCTGTCGATTATACTGTTTCGGAAATAACTGTCTGCGGAAACACCAATGGTTATGCCTCCGGCAGCCCGGCTTCAGGTTCAGTTGAGGTAAAGGCGTATAATAACGGGATATTCTATGCCCTTCTATCGCCTACCACGGCTTCAAGTGAGACTTTCATCAAGGTGATAGTGAAGAAAAACGACGGCACCGAGGAGTATTCCCTGGAGGCAAAAGGCATTATCGCCACAGAGGCAGGAAAGAGCTACATCGTCAATCTCACGGTGGGCAAGAACATGGCATCTGTCGCGCGCGTAACTGTCTCCGATTGGGTTGCAAGTGGCGAAATCACCGGCAGCGAAGCCGATCAGATTCCTTACCTCACCTTCTCGGCCGCGAACGAGCAGACATTCACGATGGACTTTCAGCCAAATAATTATCACGAGCAATTCATGCTGCCAATAGGTGAGTATTTCGAGTATTCCGTAGGGGGAGGAAAGTGGGTGCCATTCAATTCGACTGTCTCTGTTGACTTTGGCGGCGATTTGGGCAATCTTCGTTTGCGCGGCACGAGCAGATGTGGAACGGCAAGCGGTAGTAATGATACTCCTCTCTCAATAATCAAGTTTGATAATAATAATATCCCTGTTGCCTGCACAGGCGATATCCGCACTCTCGTAAATTATAAAGACTATGCAAAAGCAGGCACTGAGAATGCACGTTTTTGCTGTCTGTTCCAGGATTGTTCACTACTGACATCTGCACCGGACCTTCCTGCCACCACCTTGACGGTAAACTGCTATCACTCAATGTTCAAAGGATGCGAGAGACTCACCGGGGCACCGGACCTTCCTGCCACGAATTTGGCGGAATACTGCTATATCTCAATGTTCGAAGGATGCACATCTCTCACCAAAGCGCCGGAACTCCCTGCTCCCAACCTGAGTAGATACTGTTATTATTCCATGTTCAAAGATTGCACATCTCTCACCACAGCTCCGGAACTCCCTGCAAATCAGTTAGCGGAATACTGCTATGGAAATATGTTCGAAGGCTGCTGGGATCTCACCGAAGCACCGAATCTTCCTGCAATTTACTTGGAGTCTTCCTGTTACTCTCATATGTTCGACGGATGCTCCTCTCTTACCAAAGCTCCGGAACTACCTGCTACGTATTTGGCGGATAACTGTTATGCCTATATGTTCTCTAAATGCAAGAATCTTACCGAGGCTCCGGAACTACCTGCAACTAACTTGAGTTCGTACTGTTATTCAAATATGTTCGAAGAATGCACATCTCTTATCGAGGCTCCGGAACTCCCTGCCCCGTACTTGACTGTAGGCTGTTATTATTATATGTTCGGTGGTTGCGAAAAGCTCTCAAAAGTCACTATGAAGGCACAGGATACGTATACGATACGTAATTCTTATGAATGCCTGAGAGGTTGGCTCGAGGGGACAGGTTACGAACAAGCGTCACAATCACACACTTTGACGCTAGCGAATAAGGATGTGTATATTTTTTTGAAAGAAAATGCCTTCATCCATTACTGGACAAAGGAGAACGGTGCAACCATAATCCTCCTGGATGGCTCCACAATAGATGATGACCCCTCTACAGAGTAAGTTTAGATAAGAAAAACAAAACGATATGAAACGAATACTTTTACCTGTGACCCTAGTCCTGCTGCTTGCCGCAGGCTGCGCAAAGGAGGCGCCCTCAGATAGGGACATCCCTATCCAGCTTTCCGTAAGTCTGGAAGGCTCCACCAAGGCGACTCACGAAGAAGCGGGCACCATAAAGGACCTTGACTTCATAGTGCGCGACAAGAGTAATTCCAAGTACTCCTTTTCCAGCACCCGCTTCTATCCTGACGGCGGCAAGTGGGTATCTGATGAACAAAGGCTTTGGCAGGGTAGCCAGATCGCGGTAGATATGCTCGCCCTGTCACCTTCCGTTCCTACAAGGGAGCTCAGCATCTCGGATGAAAATTCTTCTCCCCTTTTCAGTTGGGAGGTGGAAAGCGTACAGACCTCAGGCAGCTATGCTTCTGATCTTTTGTACACTTGGAAAAGTAACAGCACTCCCAATATCAGCGATGTCTCGGCAGCTGGATTCAGCATAGGATTGAAACACGCGATGTCCCTTCTTAAAATCAATGTCACATTGGCGACGGAGTTCAATGCTGAAGGTGTGCCCCAGTCCTGCCCTCTGGAGTATCTCTCCATAGATGGTCTGAAACGAAAGGGGGACTATTACAATTCCTTAAGTTCCGGCAATTGGAATGGAATAGAACTGCGTCCAGTGGACGGCTCGGAGGGCAGCATCACGAGCTATATTACCTCTTACACCCCCTCGCAGAGCGATACCGAGAAATGCTCTGCTGTGTACGAATGCATAGTCCTTCCCCAGACTCCGGCCTCATTTAGCGTAAAAATCGGAACCGGCACCAAGGACATCAGCTTCAGCCCTACCCTTCCTGCAAACTTCAGTTTCGAGGCCGGAAAGAGTTATACCCTCAAGCTGAAGGTAGGAAAGGATAAGATTGAGAGCAGTAACAAAATCTACGCGGGTGGATGGATTACATATTCGCAGGACCTTGACGATGAAAAAGAATCATTATAAGCTTATGGAAAGATTCTACATCAGCGCGGCCCTGGTGCTGCTTATGGCAGTCTCCTGCAGCAAAAGCGGGCAGGGGGACTACTATAGCGACCCGAACGCCGTGCATTTCAGCGCCGGGGTGAGCTCGGACACCAAGACCTCACCTATCGGCTCGGCGGCTGAGCAGACCCAGTTCAACATCGGCGACAAGATAGCAATCAGCGACGGCGGTGCTTTCTTTAACTATGTTCTGGGCTCTGACGGCTGGGCTCCTGAGGACCCCGCGAAATTCATACGCTGGACCTCGGCTTCAACCACTTTCAAGGCCTACTATCCTGTCCGCGACGGAGTCTCTTTCTCTTCGGCTTCGCTCCCTGCGGACCAGAGCACGGGTGACGCAATCGCCTCGGCAGACTGGATGACAGCCACTTCAACACTCAGCAAGCCTCAGAGCGGCTTCAACGTGGATCTCCAGTTCCAAAGGAAAACTGCAAGGGTGAAGGTCACCATCGACAAGTTCCTCGATGAGTTCGATGGGAAAAATCCCACAATAGAGTCGCTCAGCGTATGCGGCACGAAGACCATTGCCGTGAACGCAGCTGAGGGTACGTCCTACTACGCCCTGCTCCTTCCGCGAAGCGCAGAGGCAGGCAGCGTGTTTCTGACTCTGACTGTCTCTTTCACCGGAGGCGTCAAGAATCTTGTTGTAAGGGGGATTCCTGATCTTGAGGAAGGCAAGACCTATAGCTTCAGCCTCACCGTCGGCAAGAACACCGTCAAAGTCGCCAGCGTAATGGTCAGCGACTGGGGCAGCGGCAGCGGCCTTCCAGGCAATAGTGAAGCCATCAATTAATTATAAAGGAAGAAGAACAATGAAACACAATATACTCTCAACACTTTCAGGTGTCTGTCTGCTTTCCGCCCTCGCTTTTGCAGGCTGCACCAAGTCCATTCCTGAGCCGAGCGGCTTCCCTGAGGACGGCGTAGTGCGCATCAGCACCGGCTCTCCTCTCACCAAGGCCGAAGGAAACTCCAGCGCCTATGAGGGAACCACCCTCGGACTGTATGTCAACTATGGCGTTGGAGAGTCCTACACCAATAACAACATCCAGTGGATAAAGAACGCATCGGGAGAATGGACTCCTGAAGACCAGATGCTATGGAAGAACCCGACTGAAGGTCCTGCTCTCTGGGCTTATGCCCCTTATAACGCTTCGCAGCTCTTGCCTTATCAGGATACCGATTTCGGAAAGCTCGAGTTCACAATCCCCGCAGACCAGAGTGCAGGCATTACTCAGGCTGACTTCGTCACCTGGGGGCAGCAGAACTATATTCCAGACCATAACAAGAATTCGAACTTCTCCCAGGACGGTAAAGTTCAGGTGGCTTTTTCCCACAAGCTGGTGAAGCTCACCTTCAATTTCACCATCAGAACGCAGTTCGAGCCGGGAACCACCATTTCGAAGGCGACTCTTCTCGGAACCTCTTCCAAAGTCTCTTGCGACATTTTCGGCTCTACCATAGCTGAATCTTCGGATGCCGTTTCTCTTGACATTGTCCTTCATAAGGTAAGCGATCTTGTGTTCGAAGGGATATTCTTCCCGGGAGATGGGCAGAAAGCAGGCAGTGAAATGCTTAAAGTTGAGATGTCTAACGGCACAGTTCTGACATATACTGTGGGGAGCGATGGTCTTAACTTCGAGAGCGGCAACGCCTACACTATGAATATGTATCTCGGAAAGCATGAGGTGGAGATGGCTAAGGTCACTCTTGAGCCTTGGGTGGACTCAGAAAAGGTGATTGACGGAGGCAATGGCAGCGAAACTGCAGTTTCTGTCTGGAGCGGAAGCGTTGCTTCAGCTTTTGAGTCCGGCTCCGGTACTCAGGATAAACCTTACATCATCAAGACCGGCGAGCAGCTCGCTTTCCTTGCGCAGCAGGTTAACGCCGGCAC
>CAMCGB010000028.1 GCA_945874355.1 uncultured Bacteroides sp. | reverse complement strand
GGCCAACGCCCACTACCCCCTCAAAGTAGCGTGTCTACCATTTCACCACGTCCGCAATACTTTGGGACTGCAAAATTAGCTCTTTTTTTCAATTCTCCAAAGCTTTTCTGAATTTTTTGCAACTTTTCTGCATTTTTATCCCCATATAACGGTATTTACAGTACATAGCTGAACAACATTCCTCATTTTCTTTGTATCTTGTCCAATCAAATTTTGCACATGACAGATACCATCATAACCCTCGATAAACTTCCGGCCGGGCACTCAGCCACAATTCTTTCCGTCGGGACACCGCACTCCGAGAAAGGCCCAGAAGCCCGTAGTTCCCAGATTGGCTCCCTTCGCCAGCACCTGCTTGAGATGGGGCTCATTCCCGGCCAGGTAGTGACTCTCACCAAATTCGCCCCTATGGGCGATCCGCTTCAGATTCAGGTTGGAGGCTACAGCCTGAGCCTCAGAAAAGCAGAAGCGGCCTGCATTCGGATTCAGGAATGTTCCGCCGAAATGGCTCCGGGCTTTGACTCGCTGCCCGTTGACCTGCCCAATGATTTCGCCCATCCCGGCCTCGGAGAAGGCGGCAAATACCACTCCAGGGACCACGCCCACCCTCTGCCCAAAGGCACCACTCTGACCTTCGCTCTCGCGGGCAACCAGAACTGCGGCAAAACCACCCTGTTCAACGCCCTCACCGGAGCCAACCAGCACGTGGGCAACTTCCCCGGGGTCACCGTTGACCGCAAGGACGGAGTCATCCGCTCCCACCCCGAAACCTGCATCACCGACCTCCCGGGCATATATTCCCTCTCGCCCTACACCTCAGAAGAGATAGTATCGCGCAACTTCATACTCGAGCAGCACCCCCACGCCATCATCAACATAGTGGATGCCTCGAACATCGAACGCAACCTCTACCTGACCATGCAGCTTATGGAACTGGAGGTGCCTATGGTGGTGGCTCTCAATATGATGGATGAGGTCCGCGGGAACGGAGGGGCAATAAGGGTCAATATGATGGAGGATATCCTCGGAGTGCCGGTAGTGCCTATCTCAGCAGCAAAAGGCGACGGAATCGAGGAACTGGTGGACCACGCAATCCATATTGCAAAGTATCAGGAGAAGCCCTCAAGGCAGGACTTCTGCCTGCCCGACGAAAAGGGCGGCGCCGTGCACAGATGCCTCCACGGAATAATGCATCTCATTGAAGACCACGCCAAAACCTGCGGCCTCCCGGTCCGTTTTGCTGCCTGCCGCATCGTAGAGGGCGACGAGGACATACTCTCGAAGCTGTCTTTGGACGATAACGAAAAGCAGACCCTGGAACATATAATCTGCCAGATGGAGCAGGAGTGCGGGCTGGACCGTTGCGCCGCCATTGCCGACATGCGCTTCTCTTTTATCCACAGGCTCTGCTCTCGCACGGTCGTGAAGCCTCGCGAGAGCAAAGAGTTGAGGCGCTCGCGCCGCATAGATAAAGTGCTGACGGACAAATGGATGGCTATACCTCTCTTCATCCTTATCATCTCGGCTGTGATATACCTCTCGGTGGATCTTCTGGGAGCTCCCCTCCAGGGCCTTCTCGACAGGGCTATAACGGCGTTGTCGGCGTCGACCGACGCTCTGCTGCTCTCCTGGGGCGTCAATGATGCAGTCCGCTCGCTCGTGTGCGACGGCATATTCTCCGGAGTGGGCACGGTAGTCAGTTTCGTGCCTGTCATCATCATCCTCTTCTTCTTCCTCTCGCTGCTTGAAGACAGCGGCTATATGGCCCGCGTGGCATTCATCAGCGACAGCCTCCTGAGGAAAATCGGCCTCAGCGGCCGCAGCATAGTGCCCCTTCTGATCGGCTTCGGCTGTTCGGTGCCCGCGGTGATGGCCACCAGGACCCTCCCTTCGGCGCGCGACCGCAAGCTCACCGTGATGCTGACCCCCTTTATGAGCTGCAGCGCCAAGATTCCTATCTACGCCTTTCTCAGCAGCATGTTCTTCCCCGGCAAGGGAGGCCTGGTGCTCGTGTGCCTGTATCTGTTCTCAATCATCATAGGAGTGATTGTAGCCCTTTGCGCCAAGGCTATGAAGCGCAACAGCGGAGCCGCTCCCTTCGTGATGGAACTCCCGAACTATCGTATGCCTTCGATGCGCAACGTCTCCCATCTGCTGTGGGACAAGACCAAGGACTTCCTCCAGAGAGCCTTCAGTGTCATACTGATAGCTTCGATAGTGATATGGTTCCTACAGTCCTTCGATTTTACCTTGTCGCTCTGCGACCCTCACGACAGCATACTATCCCGCGTGGCAGGTCTGATAGCTCCGCTGTTTGCGCCTCTCGGTCTTGCCGACTGGAGGATAGTCACCGCCCTGGTCAGCGGTTTCCTTGCCAAGGAGAGCGTTGTTTCCAGCCTTGAAGTGCTCGGAGCCGCCAGTGCCCTGACACCCCTGAGTGCCGTTTCGCTGCTGGTCTTCTGCCTGCTCTATACCCCTTGCGTCGCCGCCATCAGCGCTGTCCGCAGGGAGTTGGGAGGCCGCTCGGCAGCCCTGCTGGTCGTGTTCCAATGCGTTCTGGCCTGGGTCGTGGCCTTATTTGTGCACCTTCTGTTCTCTTTATTTATGCTCTGAGTTATGAACCTTGCAAGCATATTGGTCCTCATAGCAGTTGGTCTTCTTATCTGCGCGGCCCTGTTCTTTCTTCACCGCCAAAGGGCAAAGAAGACCCTTTGCAGCTCTTGTGCCCTGTCTTCGCTATGCGGCAAAAAGGCCCCCGAGCCCGAAAGCCAGAAGGCCTGCGGCTCCGGGACTAAAGTCAGCCCCTGCCCTGAGGACAACGAGTACCTGAATTCGAAGATTCTCGTGCACTCCTGCTGCGCGCCCTGCTCCGGAGCCATTCTGGAGTATCTGGTGCAGTGCGGAGCAAAGCCTACGGTCTTTTTCAGCAACTCCAATATCTATCCCGAAGACGAATACCGCCTCAGGCTCAAAGAGCTTAAACGCTACTGCAAGTCCTTGGGACTCAAAACGGTAGAGGATAAATACGACCATAGTGACTGGCTGCGGGCCATAAGGGGACTCGAGAAGGAGAAAGAGAGGGGTGCAAGGTGCGAAAAATGTTTCAGTTTCCGCCTTCAGAGAGCGGCCGAATACGCCGCCACCCACGGATATCAGACTCTTACCACCACCCTCGCCTCATCCCGCTGGAAGGACCTCGAACAGGTCAACAGGGCCGGCTATCTCGCCTGCCGGCCGTATGAAGGGCAGTTGAAGTGGTGGCCCCGCAACTGGCGCAAGGGAGGACTCCAGCCCCGCCGCTCGGAAATCATCAGGGAACAAAACTTCTATAACCAGTCCTATTGCGGGTGCGAATTTTCGAAATAATTGCCATCTTTGCATTCTAATAATCAACACACGATGAAGGCTACAGTTTTAGTATCAGGAGGTGCGGGCTTTATCGGCAGCCACGTGACTGTCGAGCTCGCCAATGCAGGCTACAATGTATTAGTCGCAGACAATATGTCCAATTGCGATATGACCAACTATGAAGGCGTATGCCGTATTCTGGGCTACAAACCCGAATTCGTGCAGATGGACTTCTGCGACCCGGCAGCATGCCGCTCGCTGTTCGAGACCCACAAAATCGATGCGGTCATCCATTTCGCAGCCTACAAGGCAGTGGGCGAGTCCTGCAGCGAGCCTTTGATGTACTACCGCAATAACCTTCTGTCTTTCATCAATATACTCGAGCAGTCGAAGCTCCAGGGAGGCTGTAATGTGCTCTTCTCGTCTTCCGCTACGGTTTACGGCGAAACGGACAAACTCCCCGTCACCGAGCAGAGCCCCCGTCAGGAAGCCACCTCGCCTTACGGCAACACAAAGCAGATGTGCGAGGATATCCTGCGCGACAGCGTAAAGGCTTATCCCGGCATCAAAGGCATAGCCCTGAGGTACTTCAACCCCATCGGAGCCCATCCTTCAGCGCTGATAGGTGAGCTGCCCAGGGGAGTGCCCAACAATCTTGTACCTTTCATCACCCAGACCGCGATAGGTAAGAGAGAGTGCCTGTCGGTGTTCGGCAACGACTACCCGACCCCGGACGGCACCTGCCTGAGGGACTATATCGACATAGTTGACCTTGCAAAGGCCCACGTCTGCGCAGTGAGTAGGATGATAGATGAGAAGATGAAGCAGAGTTACGAAATCTTCAACATAGGCACCGGCCGTCCCGTTTCGGTACTTGAGCTCATCAACAGCTTCGAGAAGGTCAACAATCTGAAACTCAATTGGAAATTCGCTCCCCGAAGGAGTGGCGACGTGGTGGCTATATGGGCCGATCCGACCCTTGCCGAGAAGGAGCTGGG
This sequence comes from uncultured Bacteroides sp., assembly GCA_945874355.1. Lineage (GTDB taxonomy): Bacteria > Bacteroidota > Bacteroidia > Bacteroidales > UBA932 > Cryptobacteroides. The sequence goes on along the minus strand of CAMCGB010000028.1, from coordinate 7,184 downwards.
ATGGAAGGCCGAGCGCAGTGTGGACGACACGCTGAAAGCGGCCTGGGAGTGGGAGAAACATATTGCCGGGAAATAGAAATGTTCATCGGGCTTATAAGTGATACGCACGGAGTGTTAAGAAGCGGCATCCAGAGTTTCCTGGATCCGGTGGACGCAGTGTGGCACGCGGGCGATTTCGGAGGCGGCCTCAGCTTTGCCGATTCGATAGCGGCATTCAAGCCCCTGGTCGGGGTGTGCGGGAATTGCGATGGCCTCGACATCAGGCGTCAGTATCCTCAGCACCAGTACTTTGAGATTCAGTCCCTGAGAGTTCTGATGACCCATATCGGAGGCTCTCCGGGCCACTATGACCTTCGTGCCCAGGCCCTTATCGACAGCTATCATCCCGATATTTTCATCTGCGGACATTCGCACATTCTCAAGGTGATGCAGGATAAGACTAATCACCTTATGTACATCAACCCCGGAGCGGCCGGGCTTCAGGGCTGGCAGCTCGAAAGCACCGCCCTGCGCTTCAAAATCGAAGATGGGGAACTCAAGGATATGGAAGTTTGTAGAATCGGAAGAACAGTTCAGAATGGCCAAAAGCTCTAAAACTGTATTTTACTGTACCTCTTGCGGTTACGAAAGCCCCAAATGGATGGGAAGGTGCCCTGCCTGCGGGGAGTGGAACACTTTCAAGGAGGCCCCTTCGCAGCCCAAATCCGCTTCTGCCTCAGACTCTTCCGCCCTATTCTCAAGCATATCTTCGGGGGTGACTCCAATGCCTCTCAGCGAGATAGACTGCAGCGGCGAGCAGAGAATAAGGCTCAATATGTCCGAGGTGGACAGGCTCCTTGGAGGAGGTCTTGTCAAAGGCTCGCTTGTGCTTCTCGGAGGCGAACCGGGCATAGGAAAATCCACCTTGAGCCTTCAAATCCCTCTGATGCAGAGCTCTTTGCGCACCTTGTATGTGACAGGGGAAGAGAGTTCCAGCCAAGTCAAGATGCGCTCCGAGCGCCTGGGTGGCGAGGCTTCCGGATGCATCATATATCCCCAGACCCATATAGAAGAAGTCATACAGGCGGCAGCGGCAGAGCGGCCCGATTTGATGATAGTGGACTCGGTCCAGACTATGTTTACCGACAGGGTGGATTCAACCCCTGGCTCGGTGAGCCAGATAAAGGAGGTAGCTTCGATGCTCCTCCGCTACGCAAAGCAGAGTTCGGTGCCTGTGATTCTGATCGGGCATATCACCAAGGACGGATACATTGCGGGTCCCAAGATTCTTGAGCACATAGTTGATGTGGTCCTGCAGTTCGAGGGCGATTCCAGCTCGTCGTACAGGATTCTGCGCAGCATAAAGAACCGCTTCGGAAGCACCTCCGAGATAGCCGTGTTCGAGATGACGGGGAGCGGGCTGAGGGAGGTCACCAATCCTTCGGAAATGCTCATCCCTATGCATGAGCAGGGCTTGAGCGGCACTGCAATCGCTTCCACCCTTGACGGAAGCAGGCCTCTTCTGTTTGAAGTTCAGGCACTTGTCAGCTCGGCCGCCTATGGTACAGCCCAAAGGTCGGCTACCGGTTTTGACGCCAGAAGGCTGAATATGCTTCTTGCAGTGCTCGAGAAAAGGGCCGGTTTCAAGCTGAGCGCAAAGGACGTGTTCCTCAATATGGCCGGCGGCCTGAAGGTCAACGATCCAGCCTGCGACCTGGCCGTGGTGAGCGCCGTGCTGTCGTCCAACTTCGATTATCCTCTGGGCTCCGATGTGTGCTTTGCCGGCGAAGTAGGCCTGAGCGGAGAGATACGCCCGGTGGGGCAGAGCAGCAGAAGGGCCGCCGAAGCCGCCCGCCTGGGCTTCAAAAAGATGTTCCTTTCGACCTACACTTCTTCCGACTTTATTGTCCCTAAAGGCCTTGAAGTCGTCAAAGTGTCTGATATTCCGGCGCTTGTGCGCTCGCTCTTTAAAGCTTGAGACAGTTATGGAGCTTTTCTACTCTTCCGACATAGACTCTTCCTTCCTGACCCTGCCTAAAGATGAATCCCAGCACTGCATCAAAGTGCTGCGCCACCGCAGCGGAGACGAAATCAATGTGATGGACGGCTGCGGCAGCCTTATGCTCTGCCGCATCCTGGATGCCAGCCCAAGCGCGTGCCGCTGCGCCATCCTGTCTTCAGAACCCGGTTTCGGCGCCCATAGCTACACCCTTGAGATGGCTGTCTGTCCCACCAAGAACATCTCCCGCTACGAATGGTTCGTGGAGAAGGCTGTAGAGATGGGTGTGGACAGGATAGTGCCTCTGATTTCATCGCACAGCGAGCGTCGCAGCGTCAACCCGGAGCGCCTTTTCAAGATAGCCCTCAGTGCGGCCAAGCAGTCGCTGAAAGCCGGCATCCCTACGATAGCGGAGTGCGAAAGCATAACTGATTATCTTAATTCGTCAAGGCCGGAAGGGCTTGATATGATAGCCTATTGCGACTCTTCCCTGGACTGCTCCAAAAGACAGAGCATACGAAGTCTTCTCGCCTCTGAAGCGGAAGAGTCCCGTCCCATAAGGGTGCTCATCGGTCCTGAAGGGGATTTCAGCCCGCAGGAGGTCTCGCTTGCCTTTGAAAAGGGGTGGCGGCCTGTCGAACTGGGAGCGAGCCGCCTTCGCACCGAGACAGCTGCCCTTTGCGCCGTAAGCGCTGTGTATCTGAGATTTATGCCCTGATTATCTCAACCTCTCCGCCGAGTCCGAGCTTGATTATCTGGGAGGCCCTGCCGGTAGAAGTCCTGTCCATTGCGCGGGGCACTATGTAATCCACCGCGGCTTTGATTTCCTCTGAAATGGAGCCGAAATCTTCCGGTGTACTCTCGCCCGAAATGTTAGCTGAGGTGCTTACAAGGGGCCTGCGCAGCCTTTTGACCACATCCTTGCAGAAATGCTCCCCGTAAGGGATGCGTATGCCTACCGAGCCGTCGGCGGCCATAGTTGAGGGGGCGAGGTACTGGCCCTCGGGATATATTATGGTCATCGGGGCATCGTTCACCTCCACAAGGTCGATAGCCACCGAGGGAATCTGCTTAACGTATTTGGCCACCATATCCAGGTCGCTTGCCAGCAGGACCAGGGACTTGGCTTCGCTGCGCCGCTTGATTTCGAAGACCTTCTTCACAGCCTGCTCATTGCAGGCGTCGCAGCCCAGTCCCCACACAGTATCGGTAGGGTAAAGTATGACTCCTCCGGCCTTGAGGACTTCCAGGGTTTTGTCGAGTATCTCTTTGGTATCCATAAGAATGTCAGATTTTGTCTTTATCGAAAAGAATATGACGCCGCTTCCATATCCACATCACGAGCAGACCTATCAGGGCGCCTCCGAGGTGGGCGAAGTGCGCTACGTCAGAAGCCTTTCCGCTCATTCCTGCGAGGAACTCCAGCACGATGAATATGGTTATCATCCATTTTGCGCTCATAGTGACGGGCGGGAATAGAAGAGTCATCTGGGACTTGGGGAAGAGGAATGCATAAGAAATGAGCAGACCGTAAATGGCACCTGAAGCACCCACAGTGGGGGTGTACCTCAGGGCGCTGATCTGGCTCAGGGCTCCGCTGTGTCCGAGCGCCGCGCTGTCCATAAACGACTGCATCTGAAGGTATTCGACCCCGGTGTGCAGAGCCGCCGCTCCAAATCCGCAGACAAAGTAGTAGAGGACGAACTTCTTCGCCCCGAGAGTCCTTTCAATCACGCAACCGAACATCAGCAGGGTGTACATATTGAAAAATATGTGCATGAAATTGCCGTGCATGAACATATGCGTCAGAACCTGCCACCAGCGGAAAAACGGGGAGCTGGGGTAGAACAGCGCAAAGGTCTGAATCATGAAATTCTTGTTCAGCAGGGTTGCAATGTAAAATATGACGTTGATTATCAACAGATTCTTGGTCACAGGGGGCAGGCTGGAGAGAAATCCTCCCCGTCCCCTTCCGTCGTTGGAGTAGTAATAGCTGCTCATTTAGAATAATTTGTCTATGTCTTCAGTTTTGATAATGTTGATGATTTTCCTGCCGTCCGAGGTGTACTCTGCGTTGTCGCAGGCGAACAGGGTCTCTATCATCCTCTGCGCCTCCAGGCCCGATGAGGGCAGGCTGTAGCGGGAAGCATCCATGCAGGAGAGCCTTTGGGCGATGTTCTGGTCCATAAGTTCCCTTATTGTCGATCCCCCTTCTTCATTGTCCAGAATCTCTATAATCTCGGGAATCAGGCTCTGCAGACTCGCTCCATCGGTGTTGAACCCTTCCGGAACAGCCTCCACCTCGACCTTGTCTTCGGCTATCATCGTAATTGTAAATCCAAGAGAATCAAGCAGATGAGCGTTAGCTTCAAGGGTCAGTCTGCCACTTTTTCCGACTGTAACTTCGATAGGGAAGAGGGAACTTTGGGCCGCGTTGTAAGCGGAGTCTTTAGCCGCTTTGAGAAGCCTTTCGTAGAGTATCCTCTGCCTTGCGCGGGAGATGTTTATAACCATCAGCCCCGATGCGGCGGGCGACAGTATATACTTGCCCTGCAGCACCATAGTCCTTGAACTCAGAGCCGCTTTCTGCTCGAAGAGCTCTCCGTAATCCTCTCTCCGCTGTATGCCGTAGGAAGGTGAGTAGCCGCCATAACCGCCCTGTGGCCTGCTTTCGGGGGAAGAACTTCCCGACAGGGGGTCGAAGGGATTGTAGTCTTCGCTCAACTCCGTGACCGGGGCTACAGGGTCGCGCCATTCTTTATAGCAAGCGCCTATCTGAGGGAGCTCAACCGAGCCTTCTGTCTCAAAATCAAGACCTTGCGAGTAGCTGTTGCGCCCGAGTGCCTCTTTGATGCATGCGCTCAGTATCTGGAACAGTACCGCCTCGTCCTCAAACTTCACTTCCGCCTTGGTAGGGTGAATGTTCACATCCACCGAATGGGGATCGGTCTCCAGGAATATGAAATAGCTCGGAACCATACCCTCGGGTATCAGGTTCTCGTACGCTTTCAGCACAGCTTTATGCAGATACGGGCTGCGGAAATACCTCCCGTTCACAAAGAAGAACTGGTTCCCGGCCGTTTTTCTTGCCGACTCGGGCCTCCCGATAAAACCCGAAATCCCGGCTATCGAACTTTGCGCCTCTATGTCCACCAGCTCTCCGCTAAGCGAAGCGCCCATCAGATTGGCAATCCTGAACTTCAGGCTTTTGTCCGGCTTTAGCTGGAATACCTGCTTGCCGTTGTGGGTCAGGCTGAATCCCGCTTCCGGTCTGGTGATGGCTATGCGGGTGAATTCCTCTACTATATGCTTGAATTCTATGTTGTCGCTTTTCAGGAACTTGCGCCTCGCCGGAGTGTTGTAGAAAAGGTTGCGGACCTCGAAATTGGACCCTTCGGGGCAGGCTGTGCTTCCGCTAATCATCCTTCCGTCCGGCCCGGTGCTGACCCTGGTTCCTACCTCGCTGCCTCTTTTTCTGGTCTTGAGGTTCACGTCGGCGACTGCGGCAATGCTCGCCAGGGCTTCACCCCTGAAGCCGTAGGTCATAATCTGCTGGAGGTCCTCCTGGGTGGAAATCTTTGAAGTGGCGTGTCTCTCGAAACACAGCACGGCCTCTCCCGGGGTCATTCCGACCCCGTTGTCAATTATCTGTATAAGTGTGCGGCCGGCATCGCTGATGATTACATCCACCTTGAGAGCGCCTGCGTCTATGGCGTTCTCCATCATCTCCTTGACTACCGAAGCTGGCCTTTGGACCACTTCTCCGGCGGCAATCATATTGGCCAGCTGCGAAGGAAGTACTTTGAGCTCACCCATAGCGCTCCCTAAAGCAAGGTGTAGAATTTGGCTATGAAATACAGCACGACGCAAATCAGGATAAGCGTGATGATGCCTATGATGACTTGAGTTTTCTGCATATGGGAGCGGGTCTTGCGGTAGTTCCCGTCCCTGAAGGAACCCTTGATGTAAGAGCCCGGCACATAGCCGTTTTCCTTTTGCTCCTTTTCCAGGCTTCCGTCCACGGCCCCGAATTTGCGCTTGCGCTCCTCTTCCTGGGGGTCGTAATAGATTGGTTTGTAGTTGAAAACCCTATGTTCGTTGTCTCCGAAAAAATTGAAATATCCCATCTCTATACTTTTGAATCTCACAAATGTAATCATTTTTCCGTACATTTGCCTTTCGCTTCGATTTGACTTGGGTTTCGCAAACGCATTTTTGACTCAAGTTTCGCATGTGCGAAACAACCTATATTTGAGGCCTTTAGGCCGAAAGTAAGTCCTCTTCCCGAGGAAGAGGATTTAGGAGAAGGGTAACGTATATCAGTTTTGTGCGTGGGCAAAAGTTTCGCAAGCCTGCACAAGGCTATCATTAACAAACAGTTATATGCTTGCGAAACTTAAGATTTTTGATTGGATTTGGGAGCGCAATTATGGATATCAGAATAGGACAAGGTTATGACGTGCACCGCCTCCAGGCGGGCCTTAAAATGTATCTGTGCGGAGTTGAGGTCAGCTCCGAAATCGGCTTTGTGGCACATTCCGACGGGGATGTGGCAATCCACGCCCTGTGTGACGCCCTGCTCGGCGCCCTCGCCCTTGGAGACATCGGAAAGCATTTCCCGGACAGCAGCGCCGCTTATGCCGGCATAGATAGCAAGATTCTGCTTTCCAGAGTGATGCAGATGGTTTCCGCGCAAGGGTGGAGCGTCTCGAATGTGGACATCACCATAGCCCTCCAGGCTCCGAAGCTCGCGAAGTTCATCCCTCAGATGCGTTCCACGCTTGCGCCCCTCCTGGGGCTTGACGAAGGAATGGTCAGCGTGAAAGCCACCACTACCGAGCGCCTCGGTTTTGTAGGCAGGGGGGAAGGGTGCGAGGTCTGGGCGGTGGCGCTGCTCCAAAGGCCGTAGCGGTCCCGGATTGGACTCAGAATGCCTCTTGGACCGGGTCCGGATGCGGAATTATAAAAATTTTCGAAATTTTCGACATCGCTATTGCATTATTACAAATATTTTTTCTAAATTTGCAGTCCCATTGAGATATGGTGTAATGGTAGCACTACAGATTCTGGCTCTGTCAGTGAGGGTTCGAATCCTTCTATCTCAACTTTTCTACGGTAATCGAAGGGCCCTCGTGAGCGCCCTTTTATTATGGCGGGGTAGCTCAGCTGGTTAGAGCGTCGGATTCATAATCCGGAGGTCGCGGGA
>CAMCGB010000027.1 GCA_945874355.1 uncultured Bacteroides sp. | reverse complement strand
CAAAGGTAGATGGATCGCCTCTTCATGTCAATGCGTCATCGCGGAGACGCTTACCTTTTTCGTGACATTCACCTTCCACGGCGCATTATTGATTATCAATGAGTTAGCACAATAATCGTGTCCGGTGAGCCCAAATTGATGCCACCAGCAACAAAGCTAAAAGTTAACACTTTGGTATTCGATGCCTTAGCATTTTCGGCTGTGGAAGGTGAATTGCACGAGCGACAGCGAAGTGGGGTGAAGGCAGCCTGAAAGCCTTAAAAAGCAGCGCTATCCACACTGTCATTTTGAGCGTAGCACGCAGTGCATAGACAACTGTCATTTCGAGCGTAGCACGAAGTGCGAAGTCGAGAAATCTATTAAATGTCAGCATTTTATCTAGATTTCTCCACGCGCTTCGCTTGGTCGAAATGACAGGAAAGGAGCACCTTGGTCGAAATGACAAAAAGATCCTTCGCTTGGTCGAAATAATAAAGGGAGGCTATAGGCTGCCGCCGACGAGGTCCAGAATCTCGGAAGTGATCTTCTGCTGGCGGCCCTTGTTGTACTCCAGAGTAAGGTCGGAAAGAAGATGTTCCGCGTTATCGGTTGCAGTCTGCATAGCCATAGTACGGGCAGAGTGCTCCGCCGCCACAGAATCCAGAATGGCAGCATGCATCTTCAGACACAAAAGCTGGGGAAGCAACATAGACACAATCCGCTCAGGCTCAGGCTCATACAAAAACCTCTCTCTCAACTCCTGAATCCTCTCTTCCCTCTGCTCGGAATCCACAGCAACTTCTCCCCCCTGCGGAAGCGGAGAGCAGCAAGAAACATCTTCCCCCTGCGATGCTTGCGGGAGGGAAGCCGTCGGATTATCTTCGAAACTGAAAGGCAGCAGCTGCTCGCAGACACTCTTCTGCTGCGAAGCGCTGATATAGCGGTTGTACACCAGCACTACACGCGAAAACTCCCCCGAATCAAACCTTCCTTCAAGCTCGCGGGCGAACGAAGATGCGAGTTCATACGAAGGGTGGGCAACCATCTCTGTCAGATTCCTACCCTGCAGGGAACTGTCGCCCCGAAAGCCCTCAACAGCCTTACGGCCAATTGCAAAAATCTCATACTCAGAGCCTTGGAGCGAATCCACAAACTGCCTTGCGCACTTAAGCACATTGGCGTTGAAGGCGCCGCAGAGCGAATTGTTCGAAGCGATGACAACTACGGCTGTCTTACCCGAGGCACTTGCTCCGGCAGAACCGTCAGACGGGAAAGCAGCACCATCGGACAGGGAAGCGGCCCCTTCAGCCAAACTCTTCGGAGAGTAAAAAACCGAAAGAAGCGAGACTATAGAATCCAGAGCCTGCTCATAAGGGCGCAACGACTCGATGGCCTTCTGGGCCTTGCGAAGCTTGGACGAAGCCACGAGCTTCATCGCCGAAGTGATCTTCAGCGTACTGCGCACCGAAGCAATCCTGTCCTTTGTCTCTCTTAATGAAGCCATCGCCGAAGATTAATGTGCAAGTATCGCGCAGACCTCTGCGGCCTGCTTTTTAAGAACCGAAGTCTGCTCATCGCCGACAACTCCGCTCTCAAGCTCAGACAAAGTGTCGGGATGATTGGAGCGCATCCTCTCGAGGAACAGCTGCTGGAAGTCCCCCACTTTTTCAAGGGGTATGTCGGCCATGAGGGCGTTGGTTCCGCAATAAAGAATGGCCACCTGCTCCCCCAAAGGCATAGGACAGTACTGGGGCTGAATGAGCAGCCTCTCGTTCTTGCGACCCTTGTCCAGAGTCATCGCAGTGACCTTGTCCATATCCGAGGAGAACTTGGTAAACGCCTCGAGCTCACTGAATTGAGCCTGGTCTATCTTCAAGGTTCCGGCGACCTTTTTCATCGACTTCACCTGAGCGGCGCCACCCACACGCGAAACCGAAATGCCCACATTGATGGCAGGACGGAATCCGGCGTTGAACAGCGAAGACTCCAGATATATCTGGCCGTCGGTGATTGAGATGACATTGGTCGGGATATAGGCAGACACATCCCCCGCCTGGGTCTCGATAATAGGCAGGGCGGTCAGGGAACCTCCGGCCTTGACCTTTCCCTTCAGGCAGGCAGGCAGGTCGTTCATCTGTTCGGCCACTTCCTGCTGGCTGATAATCTTTGCGGCCCTCTCCAGAAGCCTTGAATGCAGGTAGAACACATCTCCCGGATAGGCCTCACGTCCCGAAGGACGGCGCAGAATCAGAGACACTTCGCGGTATGCCACGGCCTGCTTCGAGAGGTCGTCATACACCACCAGGGCGCTGCGTCCCGTGTCGCGGAAGTACTCTCCGATAGCCGCTCCGGCAAAAGGTGCATAGTACTGAAGCGCAGCCGGATCGGCGGCGGTTGCCGCAACTACAATAGTATAGTCCATAGCTCCTTTGGAGCGGAGAGTCTGCACGATGGAAGCCACAGTGGAGCCCTTCTGCCCGACTGCGACATAGATGCAGTACACAGGCTCGCCCTTGAGATAAGCGCTGCGTTGATTGATGATGGTATCGATTGCTATAGCGGTCTTTCCCGTCTGGCGGTCTCCGATAATCAGCTCCCTCTGACCGCGGCCTATAGGTATCATTGCGTCAACCGCCTTGAGGCCGGTCTGCAGAGGCTCGGTCACCGGTTCGCGGAAAATCACTCCGGGAGCCTTCCTCTCCAGGGGCATCTCAAAACTCTCGCCCTCAATCTCCCCCAGGCCGTCGAGAGGCGTACCTATGGGGTCCACCACCCTTCCCACCAGAGAATCATTGACCCTGATGGATGCAATTCTGGAGAGCCTTCTTACCTTCATACCCTCCTTCACAAGGTCCGTAGGGCCGAGCAGCACCGCTCCCACATTGTCCTCCTCAAGGTTCATGGCCACGGCCTTGACTCCGCTCTCGAACTCCAGGAGTTCTCCGGCTTCAACGTTTATGAGTCCGAAAATCCTGGCCACTCCGTCACTTACGGTGAGCACATTTCCAACTTCCTCATACTTGAGGGAATTGTTGACCCCACGCAGCTCTTCGAGCAACAGTTCTGATATTTCGCTTGCTTTTATTGTATTCTGCGACATCTTTCCTAAGTTTATACGATACGGTTGTTCTGAACCACGAACTGCCTCCGTATGGTTTCAATCTGATTCCTGACGCTGGCATCAAGCATATAGTCCCCCACCTGCACCACAAAGCCTCCAATCAGGGACGGATCCACCTTGACGCTCATATTCACCTTGCAGCCGAAGTGAGCCTCAAGCACCTCGCAAAGGCTCTGTACGGTAGCCTCATCCACGCTCTGCGCACTTACGAGTTTGGCGAGCATCACACCTATGGATTTGTAATACAGGGACACGTACGAATTCAAGATGAACCGCACTTCGGACATCCTGGACTTGCGCCTGAGGAAGGTGATGAAGTGCTCCAGGTCCTCCTCCAGCTTCCCTTCATAGCAATGGGGGTCGGCAAGAATGACCTGCACCTGCTCACACACTCTCTGCGCGCTGCCTCTTTCCTGAGTGTAGCGGAGGAAGGCAGTTGCGTAGCGCTGCGATATAATCCCTGTGTTCATACTTTATGCTTTTCTCTGCACTCCGGCGGAGTCATCCAGACGCGAAGCCTCTTCGATAAGAGAGTCAATTAGCTTGATCTGCTCCTGGGGATCGGTCTCCAATTTGTGGCGGACTATTTTCTCTGCCACCTGCACCGAAAGCGACGACACGAGGGCGCTGAGGTCCCTGAGGGCACTCTGCTTCTCGGCTCTTATCTCATTCTTGGCGTTTTGCAGTATCTTGTCGGCCTCGGCCTGAGCCTGTGCCTTGGCGGATTCTATGATCCTCTCCCTCTCGCGGCTAGCCTGCTGTATGAGCCGGTTCTGCTCCGCGCGGGTCTGCTCAAGGAGTTCAGCCTGGCGTTCGGACAGGCTTGAGAGCTGCTTTTCGGCCTGCTCGGCGTCCTTAAGCGCCTTTTCTATCTTTGCGGCCCTCTTGTCCACCATCGAAGTGATGGCGGGGAACCCGAATTTGGCCAGTATGAACAGCACTATCGCGAAGATCAGCGTCATCCATACGAGCAGTCCGAAATCCGGTGTTACCAGTGACATAGGCTATTTTGCAATCAGACAGACTACTATGGCAAACAGACAGGCACCCTCCACAAGAGCGGCAATGATGATGGCAGTCATACGGAAGCTGTCTGCCTTTTCGGGCTGGCGGGCGGTGGCCTCCATTGTAGCCTGACCTATCTTACTGATGCCGAATGCTGCGGCCAATGCGGCGATTGCGGCTCCGAGAGCTGCACCAATCTTACCCAGAGACAGGGAAGCGGCGGCCTGAAGAAGTATGGTTGAAAGTAACATAATGATTTGGTTTTTTGAATATTATTCGTTCGTTGGTTCTTGTCGGGACATACCTATGAACACTGCTGAAAGCATTGTGAACACATAGGCCTGGATGAAAGCCACCAGGAGCTCGAGAATGTCCATAAACACTCCGAGGATCACTGCCACCACGCTCAGTCCGGAATTGACCGCAACTCCCAGCTCGGCGGTAAGGAAGATTACGGCGACGACTCCAAGAATCATGAAGTGGCCGGCGAGTATATTTGCAAAGAGTCTGACCATCAAGCTGAAAGGCTTGGTGAACATACCGATTATCTCTATCAGGGGCATCAGAGGAAGCGGGACCTTGAGCCAAGTCGGGACCTCGGGCCAAAAGATGTCTTTCCAGTAGTGCTTGTTGCCGAAGAGGTTGATGGCAAAGAAGGTGAACAGGGCGAGAACCAGGGTGACGGCAATATTGCCGGTGACATTCGCCCCTCCCGGGAAGAAGGGAATGATGCCCAGAAGGTTGTTTATGAAAATGAAGAAGAAAGCGGTCAGCAGGTAGGGAGAGTAGCGCTTGTAATCCTTCCCCACGCTGGGACGGATGATGTCGTTCTCGACCATCGAAACCAGCATCTCCATCACCCCGCTAAGGCCTCTGGGGGCCGTTTTGGAAGCATCGTGACGCCTGTACCAGCGGGCAGTCGAAAGCACCAGGAAAAGCAGCAGGGCCGAAGCTATCAGAAGTGAGCAGACGTTCTTGGTCATTGAGAAGTCAAGGGGCCGCACAAACTCTCCGTCAGGGCCTCTTTCGACTATCTTGCTCTCATAGCGGCTGCCTTTAGGGGCCATCATAAAGCCCTGATATTCACCCTCTTCAAGCTTTGAAGACAAGAAGCAGTGGAAGCCGTTTCCGCAGCGGCTCACGAGAATTACGGGCAGGGGTATGCTTATGTGGCGGCCGTTGACGGTGGTGATATGCCATTCGTAGGCATCCCTCACGTGGCCGTAGAGATACTCTTCCATATCGAAACTGCCGGCCTCCTGAGGTTCGGACTGAACTTCAGAAGCCGCAGCAGGCAGGCTCAGCAACAGGACAAGCAGATATGTAAGCAGCTTTTTCATTCTTCCACGCAGGCAAGCACGCTGTCATTCTCTATTCTCACTACTCCACCCTTAATCTTAATCGTCTGAGGGGCAGAAGAATCCCCCAAAGGACGGCAGATGATGTCCCCTTCAGAGAGCAAAGACACCATTGCCGCGTGGGAAGGCAGCACCTCGAACGGGCAGACCTCTCCGGGCAGGCCGACGCTTGCCACTTCCGAGTCAAAAAGCAGGGAGCCGGCAGACAGAACCTTGAGTGTGAGACTTTTATCGTCCATTGTCAATATCAGTTAGCTAGGGAAAGAATCTTCTCGCCCTTTTCGATGGCATCTTCGATGGTGCCCACATTCAGGAAAGCCTGCTCGGGCAGATGGTCCACTTTTCCGTCCAGAATCATATTGAAGCCCTTGATGGTGTCCTCGATATCCACCATCACGCCTTTGACTCCGGTGAACTGCTCAGCCACGGCAAAAGGCTGCGAGAGGAAACGCTGCACCTTTCGGGCGCGGTTCACCGTCAGCTTGTCCTCGTCCGAGAGCTCGTCCATACCGAGAATTGCGATGATGTCCTGGAGCTCCTTGTTGCGCTGAAGTATCTGCTTGACTCTCTGGGCAGTATCATAGTGGGCCTGGCCGACTATATTGGGGTCCAGAATCCTGGACGTAGACTCGAGAGGGTCCACTGCCGGGTAGATTCCCAGGGCGGTGATTTTACGGCTGAGCACTGTGGTGGCATCCAGGTGGGTGAAAGTGGTGGCCGGGGCGGGGTCAGTCAAGTCGTCCGCAGGCACATACACAGCCTGGACCGAGGTGATGGAGCCGTTCTTGGTAGAGGTAATCCTCTCCTGCATCTGTCCCATCTCACTTGCAAGCGTAGGCTGGTATCCTACGGCCGAAGGCATACGACCCAAAAGGGCTGACACTTCGGAGCCGGCCTGGGTGAAACGGAAGATGTTGTCTATGAAGAAAAGGATGTCCTTGGGACCGTCCGCCGAAGTGCTGTCGCGGAAGGACTCGGCAAGGGTAAGTCCCGAGAGGGCCACGCTGCTTCTGGCTCCCGGCGGCTCGTTCATCTGTCCGAACACCATTGCCACCTGGGATTTTTCGAGCTCTTTGCGGTCCACTTTCGAGAGGTCCCATTTGCCTTCCTGCATACTCTTCTCGAACTCCTCGCCATATTTAATGACCCCGGATTCTATCATCTCCCTGAGAAGGTCGTTGCCCTCCCTGGTTCTCTCGCCCACTCCGGCGAACACCGAGAATCCGTTGTGCTTCTTTGCAATGTTGTTTATCAACTCCTTGATAAGCACCGTCTTGCCCACTCCGGCGCCTCCGAACAGGCCAATCTTTCCACCCTTCAGATAAGGCTCCAGAAGATCGATGACCTTGATGCCCGTGTAGAGCACTTCCTGCGATGTGGTCAGGTCTTCGAATTTCGGAGGCTCGCGGTGAATCGGCAGGCTGGAAGATGAAGCTATCTCCCCAAGACCGTCGATACTCTCGCCGGTCACGTTCATAACTCTTCCCCTGATTATGCTTCCTACAGGCATTTCGATTGGCGCTCCGGTGCTGCAGGCACTCATTCCGCGCCTCAGCCCGTCGGTCGAATCCATCGCCACGCAGCGGACAGTATCCTCTCCTATGTGCTGCTGGACTTCGATTATCAGCTCCCTGCCGTCCTGCCTTTCAATTTTCAGGGCTTCGTGAATGGACGGTAAACTGGAGGCATCATCGAAATGGATGTCCACAACCGGTCCTATTATCTGAGATATTCTTCCTTTGACCTTAGCCATCGCTGGTTCAATTTAATTCTTACAAAATTACAAAATTTAATCCATTAATCCATAAAATTGCTATCTTGCAGTTTCATTAATTCAGCAGTGATGACTATCAGACAGTTTCTTTTCCTCGGCGCGGCCCTGATGAGCATTTCGGCCGCCGCACACAATCCTTCGTGGATCCGTTTCAACAGCATCTCTCCCGACGGCAAGCAGATTGCATTCAGCTATCAGGGCGACATTTTCGTGGTCAGCTCGCAGGGCGGACAGGCCAGGCAGCTGACCTCCAACGCAGCTTATGACAGCACTCCGATGTGGACCCGCGACGGCTCGGGTATTGTGTTCAGCTCTTACCGCGAAGGCAGCCGCGACCTGTATCTGACTTCTGTCGAGGGAGGAACGCCCAAGCGGCTCACAACCCTCCCTGGAAATGAGACCCTGCTGGCGGTGCTTGACGACGGCAGCGTGCTGTTCTCGACTTATATTTCAGCCCTGCAGAGCGACGAGTTCAGGGACTGGCCGGGCGGCAGCCAGCTGTACCGCACCGACCTCAGCGGATCGGCTCCCCTCCTGGAAAGTTCGCTGAGTCTGTCGGCTTTGAGCGTAAACGGGAGCGGAGTAGTTCTGTATGAGGACTATAAGGGGTATGAGGACCCTCTGAGAAAGCATCATACTTCGTCTGTGACAAGAGACATCTGGGCCTACAGTCCGCCCGCCATTCAGAAAAAGGGCAGCAGCGCGAGGTCTCTAATTTGCGCCGACGGAAGTTTCCGCAAGTTGAGCGACTATAAAGGAGAGGACCGCAATCCCGTGTTCGCTCCGGACGGGGACACCTTCTACTTCCTGAGCGAAAGGGACGGCAAGACTTCGAACGTCTTCCGCAGCAGCGTGTCCGGCAGCGGGGAATGCGTGCAGCTCACCTTCGAGGAGAAGAACCCCGTAAGATTCCTGTCCATCAGCGACGAGGGGACCCTGGCATACTCCTGCAACGGCAGCCTTTACACCCTCCGTGAGGGAGAGCAGAGCCGCAAAGTGGAGGTGTCGCTCCTTAGGGACCCTTCCGTCAAGAGCGTGCAGAAAACCACTCTGAGCAGCGGTGCAAGCTCGATGGCCGTATCGCCCGACGGCAAGGAAATAGCCCTGGTGGTAAGAGGCGATGTGTATGTGACCTCGGCTGACTACCGCACCACAAGGCGCATCACCAACACGGCAGAGCAGGAAAGGAATGTGGACTTTTCTGCAGACGGAAGGGAGCTGTACTACTCTTCAGAGAGGGACGGCCACTGGGCTGTGTATAAGACTTCCCTGGTGCGCAAGGAGGACAAGCTGTTCACCTACGCCACTGATTTCAAGGAGCAGAGGGTGAGCCCTGCAGGGCAGACCTGCTTCCAGCCTGACGTGTCGCCCGACGGGAAATGGGTGGCATACTATAAGGACAGGACTTCACTGGTCATTCAAAGCACTGATTCTGACAAGATTAAGGTTCTGTTCGAGGGCGTGAATTATTCGTATTCCGACGGGGACCAGGGTTTTGAGTGGAGCCCCGACAGCCGCCATATTCTCTGCAACTGGCAGAAGGACGGAGGCTGGAACAACCAGGATGTGGCTCTGGTGGATATCGAGAGCGGCGAAATCACCAATCTGACCCGCAGCGGATACTCCGACGGCAGCTTCAGGTGGGCTCTTGGAGGCAAGGCAATGACCTGGGAATCAGACAAGAACGGATACCGCAGCCACGGCAGCTGGGGAAGCGAGGGGGATATCTATGTGATGTTCTTCGACCCCGAGACGATGACCAGATTCAAGATGAGCAAGGAGGAGAAGGAAATCGAAAAGATGTACAAGAGCAGCCGGGAGCTCAAGAAGGAGGAGAAGCAGGAAAAGAAAGACTCGCTGAACGCAAAGAAAAACAAGACTGAGAAGGTGGAGCTAACGCTCGAGGGAAGGGAGTACAGGATAGTCAGGCTTACTCCTCACTCCAATATGCTCGGAGACCATTATCTGAGCGAGGACGGGCAGAAACTGTATTTCACTCAAAGGCTCGAAAGGGGCTATGACCTCTGCGTGATGGACCTTGAGGAAGGCTCTGTAAGGGTGCTTTCAAAGGGAGTATCAGGCAGTTTCACTCCTTCAGCGGACGGCAAGAGCCTGTATATCTTCTCCGGCCGCGGAATCTCCAAGCTCTCCCTGCCTTCGGGCAAGAGCGAGACAATAAGCTACAGCGCCGAGTTCGAATACAAACCCAAGCAGGAGAGGGAATATATGTTCGAGCACATCTGGAAGCAGGTGCAGGAGAAGTTCTATGTGCAGGATCTGCACGGCACCGACTGGCAGTACTATCACGACAATTACGCTGCCTTTCTGGACGACATCGACAATAATTTCGACTTCCAGGACCTGCTGTCGGAGATGCTGGGAGAGCTTAACGGCTCGCATACCGGAGCCCGCTACAGGTATCCTTCAAGCAGGAATATGGCTTATCTGGGAGCGCTGTACGACACCTCCTGGACTTCGGACGGTCTGAAAATCAAGGAGATACTCCCTTCAGGAGTGCTTCAGAACGCCGACGGCGGCATCAAGGCGGGAGACGTCATCCTCGCAATTGACGGCGTGGACATCAAGGCAGGAGACGACTGGACCCTGCTGCTTGCCGACAAGGCCGGAAAGCAGATCAAGCTCTCGGTCCAGAAGCAGTCAGGCTCGCTTCTCGGGGGCAAGAGCACGGTTGAGCTCTTCGTAAAGGGCGCCGCTTCCGACAGCGAGCCTATGTACCGCAGATGGGTCGCCCAGAGGGAAGAAATGGTAGAGTCGCTCTCCGGAGGACGTATAGGATATGTGCACGTGAAGGGTATGGATTCGGAAAGCTTCCGCGAGGTGTTCTCCAATGCCCTTGGCAAGTACCGCAACTGCGACGCCCTAATTGTGGACACACGCCACAACGGAGGCGGATGGCTGCACGACGATATCGTGACTTTCCTTTCAGGAAAGCTTTACAATCAGTACATTCCCAGAGGGCAGTTTATTGGCAATGAGCCTTTTACGAAGTGGACCAAGCCTTCCTGCATGCTGATTGGAGAAGACAATTACTCCGACGCTTCGGGCACTCCGTATGCATACCAGAAGCTCGGAATCGGCAAACTGGTGGGCGCTCCTGTTCCCGGGACGATGACGGCTGTATGGTGGGAGACTCTTCTTGACAGCAGCCTTGTGTTCGGTATCCCCCAGGTGGGCACCTGGTCGGTGGAGGAGCAGTGTTTCATTGAAAATCACCAGATTGAGCCCGATGTAGAGGTGTATAACGACCCCGCATCGCTGCTTGCCGGCGAGGACAGGCAGCTTGAAGCCGCAGTTCGTCTGATGCTCGAGCAGTGTTCAAAATAGTCTTTTATGGATAGACGGGAGTTTTTTAAACAATCGGCTTTCGGGGCCGCGGCGGCGGGGCTTGCCTTGAGCGGACTCGGCTCTCTTCAGGGCTGCAGGCCTTCTTCCGGCAGCGATTATGCGCCCTATAGTATGAAGCCCGCGCGGGGCGGTGAAGGGGCTCTGAGGCTGAGTTTCGAGCCTTATGAGCTGGAGCTCAGGCACACTTTCACTGTGTCGGGCAATTCTCGCAAGAGTACTCCCGGGGTGCAGGTAAGGCTTGATTATGAGGGATTTACCGGCTACGGCGAGGCTTCTATGCCGCCATACCTGGGGCAGAGCGTCCAAAGTGTGTGTTCGTTTCTGGAACGGATAGATTTGAGTTCTTTCACGGATCCGTTCCTGATGGATGATATCCTGGATTACATCGATTCGCTTTCTGAGGGCGATACTGCCGCCAAGGCTGCGGTTGACATAGCCCTACACGATCTGGTGGGCAAGATGCTGGCATCTCCCTGGTACCGTATCTGGGGGCTAAACCCCTCCAAGGCTCCGCTTACGACTTTCACCATCGGTATTGATACTCCCGAGATAGTAAAGCAGAAGACTCTCGAGTGCGCCTCTCAGTTCCGCATATTGAAGATTAAGGTGGGTACGCCTTCGGACTGGGAGATGATACGGGCTATACGGGAGGTGACTTCGCTGCCATTGGCTGTGGATGCGAATCAGGGCTGGAAGGATTGCAGGATGGCGCTGGACGAAATTTTCTGGCTTAAGGAGCAGGGAGTGGTGATGGTGGAGCAGCCTATGGGCAAGGACCGTCCGGATGAGAATGCCTGGATTACTGAGCGCAGTCCGTTGCCGATTTTTGCTGATGAGGCGGTGCAGCGGCTGCGCGATATTCCTTCGGTCAAGGGTGCGTATCACGGTATCAATATCAAGCTGATGAAGTGTACGGGTATGAGGGAGGCGTGGAAGATGCTGAACTATGCGCGGGCCGAGGGGATGAAGGTGATGATCGGGTGCATGACGGAGACATCGTGCGCGGTGTCTGCGGCGGCGCAGTTGAGTCCTGCTGTGGATTTTGCCGATCTGGACGGCAATCTGCTTATCAGCAACGATTTGTTCAGCGGGGTTACAGTGCAGGACGGCAGGCTGTGCCTTGGCGAAGGTAGCGGTATCGGTGTCACCCCTCTTTAGGGTGGCCCTCTCTCTGGGCGCCTATGGCTCGTATTGCGAAAAGCAAAGTCCCATTCGGAACGGGCAGTCTCCTGCTTTTGCAGCTGCTACACTGTTATTATGAACGGCTGCATTCCGCTGTGATTTCGACCAAGCCTTTCCTTTTGTCATTTCGACCAAGCGAAGCGCGCGGAGAAATCTATATCAACTGCGATAATATAAAAAAAGAACACCTGACTGAATGACTTCAATCAGGTGTTCCGAA
>CAMCGB010000026.1 GCA_945874355.1 uncultured Bacteroides sp. | reverse complement strand
CAAATGATTAAGCGGTCAAAATCACTCTTTTTTGTTTTAGTATGAATAATTCAGGCTAAAGCGGTCCCTGAGGAACGGGACGGCCGACTGCCGCAGCACCTCCTGCTCGAAATGACAAAGTGCCGCGCTAAAGCTGGTCCTTAATGTTGTACTTGTTGCGGTCAGAAGAATTGCGCGAAATCATCTCGCAGATAAAACCGGCGAGGAAAAGCATCACGCCCAGAACGCAGGCCAAAAGCGCCAGATAGAAAAGCGGCTGGTCCGTCACAGCCCTGAAGCGCACACCCTGCGCCTGATGCACCAGCTTAGCCGTGATAATCCAAACCGTCATCACAAACCCCACCAGAAACATCAGCAGCCCGCTATACCCGAAAAAATGCATAGGCTTCTTCCCGAAAGTACTCAGGAACCACAGCGACTGCAAATCCAGAAAACCATTGATGAACCTCTCCAGCCCGAACTTGCTCTTCCCGTATTTGCGCTTCTGATGGTGTACCCTCTTCTCGCCTATACGGGTAAATCCCGCATTCTTAGCCAGATAAGGAATATAGCGATGCATCTCGCCATATACTTCGATGCTCTTCACCACCTCCTTGCGGTAGGCCTTCAGCCCGCAATTCATATCGTGCAGCTTGATGCCCGTAATAAGCCTGGCAGTAGCATTGTACAGCTTCGACGGCAGATTCTTCGTCAGCGCATTATCCTTGCGGTGCTGCTTCCAGCCCGACACCAGGTCGTAGCCCTCCTCCACTATCATCCTGTACATCTCAGGCAGTTCGTCCGGCGAATCCTGAAGGTCAGCATCCATCGTGAACACTACATCGCCCTCAGCCCTCTTGAACCCGCAGTACAACGCCGCAGACTTTCCGTAGTTCCGCCTGAAACATATCCCGTGCACCGCACTGTCGCCCGAAGACAGAGCCTTGATCTGCTCCCACGAGCCGTCAGTGCTCCCGTCATCCACAACGATAATCTCATAACTCAGCCCCTGCGAAACCATCACCCTCTTGATCCAGGCAAACAGCTCAGGCAGAGACTCCTTCTCATTATATGCGGGAATAACTATAGAAACATCCATCTCTCAAAACAAGTAAAATGAAAACCCCGGACAAACCCCTCAAAATCAACCCCTGAAAGGATTGTCGTCAGGAATCTTCTGCGACAGGATAGCCGACACTATCACCCCGTACAGAGTGCACCAGCCAAGATTCACAAAGAATCCCATCGTAGGCATCTTCGGCATCATCGAATCAACCATATCGTACATCTGCTGGGTCGCTCCTGGAAGCGAATTCAGCGTAGCGACCGCCACCTCAGTAATCTGGTCCAGATTCAGCATACAGTAGCCCATATAGGCCGCAGAATAAACAAGCGCCGAAAGAAAGGCAACCAGCGCGCCGAACTTGAACGACTTCGAGTGCGAAGCCTCAATGTCGGAAGAAGCATATTTGCGGATAAAAAAGCGCAGCAGAAGAATGCAGCCCACGAACTTCGCTACCCACAGAAGCAGATTCAGCACACTGGTCAGGACATTTAACGCAGCCCTCTCGGGAAGCAGGCCCAGAAGATAGGTCAGCAGCATATAAGCAATTGAAACTCCACCAAGTGAGAGACCGGCCACTGCGGCCTGGTTCCACATATCAGCGCTTTTTTCAGACATATCGATAAAGTTAAAAAATTTCGCCCCCGGGCGACATAAGTTATTGATAACTCTGCAAAGATAGAAAAAATATTGCTATCTTTGTAGGCTAAATAAAGTATTGACTTATGTTGACTATTGCTTTTACCGACGGCACCGTGCGTCCCTGGGACGACGCTGAAGCCAAAAAAATATTCTGGCACTCTTCAGCCCACCTTATGGCCGAGGCTCTCGAGGCCATTTATCCCGGTGTGAAGTTCGGAGTCGGTCCTGCCGTGGAGACAGGTTTCTACTATGATGTGGACCTTGGTGGAAGGCAGATTTCAGAGTCTGACCTCAAGGCTGTGGAGCAGAAGATGATTGAGCTTGCCCGCACAAAGGAGACCTTCGAAAGAAAGGAAGTGTCCAAGGCGGACGCTATGGCGTACTTCACCGAGAAGGGCGACAAGTACAAGTGTGAGCTCATAGAGGACCTCGAGGACGGAACCATCAGCTTCTACACCAACGGAGCCTTCACCGACCTCTGCCGCGGCCCTCATATCAAGCACGTTGACGACATCAAGGCAGTAAAGCTCACCTCCATCGCCGGAGCCTACTGGAAAGGCGACCAGGAAAGGGAGCAGCTGACCCGTATATATGGAGTAACCTTCCCCAAGAAGAGTATGCTCGACGAGTACCTCAAGATGCTCGAAGAGGCAAAAAAGCGCGACCACCGCAAGCTGGGCAAGGAGATGGAGCTCTTTACCTTCTCCAGCAGAGTGGGCCTGGGACTGCCCCTGTGGCTGCCCCGCGGAGCCGTGATGCGTAATATCCTCGAGAACTTCCTGCGCAAAAAGCAGGCTGAGCTCGGCTACCTTCCCGTAGTGACCCCTCACATCGGCAACGTCGATCTCTACAGGACTTCAGGCCACCTCGCCAAGTACGGAAAGGACTCCTTCCAGATTATCAAGACCCCGCAGGAGGGCGAGGAATATATGCTCAAGCCTATGAACTGCCCCCATCACTGCGAGATTTACCGCAGCGCACCCCGTTCGTACAGGGACCTGCCCCTGCGATTCGCAGAGTTCGGCACCGTTTACCGCTACGAGCAGAGCGGTGAGCTCCACGGACTTACCCGTGTGCGCGGCTTCACCCAGGACGACGCCCACCTCTTCTGCCGTCCCGACCAGCTCCAGGAAGAGTTCGAGAAGGTCATCGACCTTATCCTCTATGTCTTCAAGACCCTGAAGATGACCGATTATATGGCTCAGATCTCGCTCCGCGACCCTGCCAATAAGACAAAGTACATAGGTTCGGACGAGAACTGGGAGAAGGCAGAGAAAGCCATCATCGATGCAGCCCATAAGAAGGGCCTCAAGACCGTCGTGGAGCTCGGAGAAGCGGCTTTCTACGGCCCCAAGCTCGACTTTATGGTCAAGGACGCCATCGGACGCAAGTGGCAGCTCGGTACCATTCAGGTGGACTACAACCTGCCGGAAAGGTTCGAACTTGAGTATGTGGATGTGGACGGAAGCAAGAGCAGGCCGGTTATGATACACCGCGCTCCGTTCGGCTCTATCGAGCGTTTCACCGCAGTGGTTCTCGAACATACAGCCGGACATCTCCCCATATGGCTCTCTCCGGATCAGGTTAAAATCCTGCCAATCAGCGAAAAATATGCTGATTATGCAGAAAAAGTTTGTGAATTGCTGAAAAATTCCGAAATTCGCGCCTCCGTTGACTCGCGTAACGAGACCCTTGGGAAGAGAATCCGTGAGATCTCCCTGCTCAGAGTTCCGATTATCGCGATTGTCGGCGAGAAGGAGGTCAGCGAGAACAGCGTTTCCGTACGTCGCGAGGGTGTCGATGCGGGAAGCTATTCGCTTGACCAGTTTGTACAATATATCAATTCGGCTGTAGCCGAAGAACTTAAAAATTAGGAGGACCAAGCTATCGCATTGCCTTACAAACCGAAGCCTTCGGGCTTCAAACCCGCCGGCCGCAGACCGGACCAGCGTCAGGCCCAGAAGCGTGACGAGAACGAACTCAACATCAACGAGCAGATCACTGCCCGTCAGGTGCGTCTCGTAGGAGACAATATCCCTGAGCCGGGAGTGTATCCCATTGCCAAGGCGATGCAGCTTGCCGATGAATTGGAGCTTGACCTCGTAGAAATCAGCGCTCAGGCAGATCCTCCTGTATGCAAGATACTCGACTATCAGAAGTTCCTGTATCAGCGCAAGAAGAAGGCAAAGGAGATGAAGTCCAATGCCGCCAAGGTGGTCATCAAGGAAATCCGCTTCGGACCCAACACCGACGAGCACGACTTCCAGTTCAAGCTCAAGCACGCGAAGGAGTTCCTTCAGGAGGGTTCCAAGGTCAAGGCTTCAATCTTCTTCCGTGGACGTTCAATTATGTTCAAGGACCAGGGTGAAAAGCAGCTGCTGCGCTTCGCAGTGGAGCTCGAGGAGTTCGGCCACGCCGACAACATGCCCGTCCTCGAAGGCAAGCGAATGACAATGATGCTCTCCCCGAACAAGAAAAAGTAACAAGTTTACACTTTTTTATATTAACAATTAATTATTAACAAAATGGCAAAGCTTAAAACCAACTCCGGTGCCAAAAAGCGCTTCACGCTTACCGGATCGGGAAAAATCAAGAGGAAGCACGCTTACCACAGCCACATCCTCACCAAGAAGACCAAGAAGCGCAAAAGAAACCTCGACCATTTCGCTCTCCTCGAGAAGCCTGATTATGGCAGGGTAAAAGAATTGTTGGTTCTCTAAAAACAGTATGTAATTATGCCAAGATCAGTCAACTCAGTTGCCTCAAGGGCACGCCGCAAGAAGATTCTCAAGAGAACTCGCGGTAACTTCCTGTCAAGAAAGAACGTTTGGACCGTAGCCAAGAACACCTACGAGAAAGGTTTGACCTATGCTTACCGCGACCGCAGGGCCAAGAAGCGCAACTTCCGCGCCCTCTGGATCCAGAGAATCAATGCAGCCGCACGTCAGTACGGTCTGTCATACTCTCAGTTCATGGGTAAGCTCAACGCCCAGAACATCGGACTGAACCGCAAGGTTCTCGCCGACCTGGCAATGAACAACCCCCAGGCTTTCGAGGCTATCATCAACTCCGTAAAGTAGTCAGCGCAAGTAGTATAACTCCAAGCAGTAATCATCGCAGTGAAACTGAAGGATATCATCCGTAACAAGTGGACAAAGTTCATATTCTGGGCTTTGCTCTACATTGCGTGGGTGATATGGCTGGGAAGTTACTGGTGGCTGCTGGGTCTGGGTGTCATCTTCGACATCTTCATCACCCGCAAAGTCCGCTGGAACTTCTGGAAGAAGCGCTACAAGGAGGGAGAGAAACACAGCGCGTGGAACGAGTGGCTCGACGCCATCATCTTCGCGGTCCTGGTGGTCTCTTTCATCAACATCTTCTTCTTCCAGGCCTTCAAGATTCCTTCCTCCTCGATGGAAAAGACCCTCTACACGGGCGACCACCTCTTTGTGAGCAAACTGGCCTATGGCCCGAGAGTTCCCGAGACTCCGCTGACCATCCCCTTCACCCACAACACCATCTTCGGAAAGGAGTCATATTCGACCCTTATCCACCAGCCTTACCGCAGGCTCAAAGGCTTCCGTGAGGTCAGAAAAGGTGACAATGTGGTGTTCGGATTCCCCAACGGAGACACGGTTCTCAGAAAGGCTCCGGTAGAGGACTATCACGCACTGGTGCGCTTCCTCGGCAGGGATAAAGTCGAGAGCCTCGGTGAGATAGTTGTCCGCCCTGTCGACAAGAAGGACCACTACGTGAAGAGGTGCGTGGCAGTGGCCGGAGATACCATCGAAGTCCGTGAAGGGCTGGTGTGGATCAACGGCGTGCAGCAGGAGGTCTATCCGGGCGTGCAGCTGAGCTACAGGGTGCAGACCAACGGCCAGAGGATCAACTCCAAGACTCTGGAGAAGATGGGTCTCAACCCCTCCGAGTGCTACTTCGACGCCCAGAGCCAGTCCTACCCTTCGCTCATCCTCACTTCCGGGATGCTCGAGCAGGTCAAAGCCCTTCCCAACGTCACCGCAGTGCAGGACAACCTGGAGCGGGATGCGTCCCTGAGCTGGAAAGAGATTTTCCCTTTTACTCAGGACAGCGGATGGACCAGAGACTTTTTCGGCCCCCTGTGGGTGCCAAAGAAGGGAGAGACGGTCCGGATCGACTCAAGCAACATTGCCCTCTACCGTCGCATCATCGCCGACTACGAACATTCGGACGTCGAGCAGGCGCTTGCAGACGGTCAGTACACCTTCAAGCAGGATTACTACTTTATGATGGGAGACAACAGGCACAATTCTTTGGACTCGCGTTACTGGGGCTTCGTGCCCGAGGACCACATAGTCGGAAGACCTGCCATGGTTTGGCTCTCTACGGACAGCGGGAAGAAATTCCCGAACAACATCAGGTGGCGCAGGTTCTTCAAATTCGTATAGTTTGGAAATCACGGATTTATACACGATATTTGCGCACCGTCAAAGTTTGATAATAAAATAAAAAGATACATTATGGCAAAAGTTTGTCAAGTAACAGGCAGAAAAAGAATGAAAGGCAACAATGTTGCCCATTCAAAGTTGCGCACCAAGCGCGACTTCTCCCTCAACCTTAAGAACAAGAGGTTCTGGAGCGAGGAGGAGCAGAGATACGTAACCCTCAAGGTGTCTTGCAAGGGTATGAGAATCATCGAGAAGAACGGCCTTGAGGCTACTATCCGCGATGCTCAGAAGAAAGGATTGATCAACCTTGTTTAATTTTTAGTAACTATGGCAAAGAAAGCAAAAGGAAACAGGGTGCAGGTCATCCTCGAGTGCACTGAGCAGAAAACCAGCGGTGTGCCCGGAATTTCCCGTTACATCACCACCAAGAACAAGAAGAATACTCCCGACCGCCTCGAGCGCAAGAAGTATAACCCTTACCTCCACAAGGTAACTGTTCACCGTGAAATTAAATAATTAGAGGAGATTAAGTTATGGCAAAGAAAGCAGTTGCAACCTTCGCAGCCAAGGCCGGTGCCAAGAGCATGGTCAAGTGCATCCGTATGGAGAAGTCACCTAAGACAGGTGCTTATGTCTTCTCTGAGCAGCTTGTAGAAGCTGATAAAGCCAAGGATTTCTTCGCAGCAAAGAAGTAATCTTAGTTTAACGACAGAAAAGGGCTGACTAAAACTTTTAGTCAGCCCTTTTTCTGCGTTAGAGGAAAAACTTTTCCTCAAAAATCGGCGTTAGAGGAAAAACAAGTGTGGGATAAATGAACTTGTTTGATTAGTTTCGCGAGTTAATTAGACTGTAATGAAAGGACTAAGATACTCTGCAATTTTCTTCTTCAGCCTTCTGGCCTTTGGCTCTGCGGCTAAGACTCAGGACGACTCGTTCCGCCGGGGCTGGTATGTGGGAGCGGAAGCGGGTGTACCCTTCTCCCTGAATTCCTTCTCCTCCTTTGCTCCCAGTGGCGTTTACGGTGGGGGTGCGTTTGGACTTTATGGCGGCTACCGCTTCAGCCCCCTTCTTTCGCTTGAAGCGGATCTGGGACTTGGCCGCACCAACCTTGCCGCCCAGGCAGGCTGTCTCGATAACAACTACTACTTCGCTTCCGACGGACTTCTTTACTACGCCAAGCCTCTCGGGATGGACTCTTGGAATGTCAGCGATTTCCGCTCAAGGGTATCATACGCCCGCATCGGACTGAGTGTCAATTTTGATCTTCTCTCCCTTTACCGCACTTCCGCCTCAAGGCGCTGGGCTCTGGACTTGAGCCCGCGAATCGCCGCTTACAGCACTAGGGCCGCTTTTATTCCTTTCAGTTCGGCAGAAGCTTTGCCAATAAGCCAGGGCAAAGGCAGCCTGCACTTTGGATACGGCGCTTCGATGAGGGCTTCCTACAGGCTGTCGGAGAGTTTCTCTCTGGGACTGAAGAGCAGTCTTACCGCACTTGGCGCCCAGGGTATCGACGGCATCCCCGATCACGGACATAAATCCAATCTTGTCTGGGAGAATACCCTGCAGCTCAGCTACGCCATTTTGCCATCTTCCCGTAAGGCGTCTTCCGCTCTCAACGGAGGTCTTAGTGGTAAAGCAGAAGCCATTCAGAGAGAGTCTCAGAAGGGAGGCTCCCTCAATCCCTGCCGAAGTCAAAGAGTGGAACTCAGTGAAGGGACGACGGAAGTTCTCGGCGCGAGGAGCTTTGCCTCTGCGCGGAATCTGCCTTCGTTCGATCCCAGGAAGGAACTTCCTCAGAGTCAGAGTGTTTATTTCGCTTTTGACAAATGGGACCTTCGTCGAGAAGAGAGCTCCAAGCTGCTTGAGATCCTCGAAGCGCTGCGTTCTGACAACAGTCTGCGCCTGAGTCTCGAAGGCTGGTGCGACCGCTACGGCAGTGAGCAGGTCAATATGATAATCTCCTCCCTGCGTGCTGAGAGCGTCAAGAAATGGTTCATCTCCAAAGGTATAGACGCTTCCAGAATTGAAGTCGCCGGAAGGGGTATCGACAGGAACGAAAGCAACAACGCCAAGGCTCGCCGCGTGCAAGTGCAGCTGAGTCGCGCAATCGAATAGCCTACGGTATGAAAGTTACAGTACGACAAACATTCTCTCTACTGCTTGCCGCAGTGACCCTTTGTGCCTGCAGCAGGTCTTCGCTGGAGCATAACAATGGCGTAGTCATCTCCGCGGAGTTCAGCGCCGACAGCGGCAGCGAATCCTATCTTGAAAGTGAAGTGTCAGACCTGCCGCTCTGGATTTTCAACGCTTCGGACGGAAAGCTCTTCGACTACACCCGGTGGGAAGACCCGAGAGAGCTTGCCAGCAATATTTTCAACATGCCCGGCGGAAAATACACTGTGGTGCTTGGCGCTTGCATAAGTTCGCCCCTTTCCGCAGAAGGGATGGAGAGCCCTTCGGAGATCAGTTTCATCCTGGACGGAGTCCGTGAGGCTCAGTCCTACAGTGCCTGCGGCGATTTCAGCATCGACAATCCCACACGGCTTATGGAGGTCAGGATGGAGATGCAGAGTTTTCTGAGCGAGTTCGCGGTGCAGATAGAAGGAGCGCCTGACGGCCTGAAGTTGGACATCGAAGCGGTCAACTCTTCTGCCGCGTTCTACCCCGCCCGCAAGGCTGACAACGGGAGTTTCGGAGTCCAGTCCGAGAGTCTCAAGCCGACCACCATCCCGACAATTGGGCTGAGCGCAGCCTCACCCCGCTCTCAGAGTTTCTTTCTGATGCCCACGGCCCTTGGCAGACAGTGGTCGTTCTGGCGTCTTGTGATGACTACCCCCGAGGGCAAGATGCTTGAGAGCTACATAGAAGCTCCTGTGATGAAGAGCGGGGAGAAGTACCTTATGAGCTTGGGATACAACGATATACAATCCTTTATGCACCTTTCTTCCTGCCCTATCGAAGACTGGACTCAGGGCTGGGTTTATGAAGGAGTGATAACGGATCCTGAAAGTGAATAATAATTAAATAACAATAATATGAAAGCAAAGTACATCATTTCAGCACTTGCCGCAGTGGCAGTGATGGGCTGCAACAAGGTTGAGAACAGCCCCGCACCCGAGTACATTACCGTATCTACAAACATCCTCAGCAAGGTGAGTACCAACGCTGACGGAAGCCAGATCTTCACCGCAGGCGACAAAATCAGCGTCTATGCCTGGACAGGCGACCCTGCAAGCGTTCCTGCTGTAAGGGTGGTGGACAACGCCATCAACACTCTAGGCACCGACGGCGTGTGGACAGCAGCACCCCAGATGCTCTGGAAGAACCTTGTCGACAAGCACTATTTTATAGGTGTATATCCATCTCACGCAGCATCAGAGGCTGACCTCAGCGCAGTAAAGGTGAGCGTTGACCCCGCAGACCAGCTCAGCAGCGACGTACTCGTAGCCACCGAGCTTAGCGGCAGAATCGCCGAGAACAACCCTGTACTCCTGTCATTCTCCCACGTGATGGCGAAGGTCTCTATCGAACTGAGCTACCGCAACCAGTGGGGCGGTGGCGTTCCTGAGGTAAGCGCAGTCAAGATCAAGAACCTGGCATCCAGCGCATCGCTTGACCTTCTTACAAAGACCGTTACCGCAGACGCAAGCCCGAAGAGCGACACTGCCATCCCTGAGCTCAAGGAGAACGAGATCTACGGCAGCGTGCTCGTGCCTCAGAGCGGCATCACTACCATAGCCATCACCATCGACGGCAGCGATTACATCTACACCCACCCGAGCGACATCAGCTTCGAGTCCGGCAAGATTACCACAATACGCCTCATCGTGGGCCGCAACCAGATCGACCTCGGCGACGTTACCATCCAGGACTGGACAGCCGGACAGACCATCAGCGACGGTGAGGCGCTCAACTAATTGACTATTAATTATGGACGGTAAATTATTCCTTACAGCGGCGGCTCTCCTTCTGGTCGCAGCCTGCACGAAGGAAGACCCAGGAGCCGCTTTCCGCAGCGACCCCGACGCCGTGCGCATCATGGCGCAGGTGGGCGACGGCCTGAGCGGAGGCTTTGTGACCACCCGCAGCAATCCTGTGGGCGAGACCGCCGGGGCGCAAGCGGCATTCAAAGCCGGGGACAGGATTTCCGTGACGGCGGACGGTCAGAAGAAGGTAGTTTATACCCTGGCGGATGACGGCAGCTGGAATCCTGAAGCGGGCAAGTACCTTAAGTGGACCTCCCGCACGATGACCTTTTCCGCTTGCTATCCGGCGGCGGACGGCGTCAGCACCGAAAGATTTACCGTACCAGCCGACCAGTCGGATGCGGATAAAATTGCCGCTGCCGACTATATGACCTTTTCCGCTCCGGTAACCCGCGGAAGCAACAACGGCGTCACCCTGGCTATGACTCGCAAGATGGTGAGAATAGTGGTGGAACCGGCCATTCAGAACCAGTTTGGGGAAAAGTATTACATTTCGGAGCTCAAGGTCCACGGCAACAGGAAGGGATATTCCGGCGGCAACCTGGTAAATGGAGATGTAGCGGTCAAGGCTTACAAGCATACCGACGGCAAATTCTATGCTCTTCTCCCGCCGACCTATGGAACTGGCGATTTACCATTTATCGATGTCACCGTCACCAATGGCAGCGATACCCGGACCCTTACAGCCAAGGGCATTCCTGCCACAGAGGCAGGGAAGAGCTATACCGTCAGCCTCACGGTGGGAAAGAATGTGGCCAGCGTGACAGGCGTAAGCGTCTCAGAATGGGTGACTTCAACAGCCATCGCCAGCGGCGGTGAGGCAGTGCTGGTTCCTTATATCACTTTCACTGCGGAAGCTGAGCAGACCTTCAAGATGGATTTCGGCAGCTTCACTTTAGGAGATGATGATTATTTTGAATATTCAGTTAATGGAGGCAAGTGGGTGCAATTCACTTCGACTGTTTCGGATGTTGCCTTCGGCGGCGAAAAAGGTAATCTTCGACTGCGTGGAAAGAGCATCAAGGGAACGGCAACGACTTCCTATAATTATTCGACCATCAGTTTCGGAAACACCACTAAGGTGTCTTGTACAGGCGATATCCGCACCCTCGTTGACTATAAAGGCTATAACACAACTGCAAGTACTGGCGATGCCCGTTTTTGCTATTTGTTCAAAGAATGTTCACAGCTGACGACTGCCCCGGACCTTCCTGCAACTTCCTTGGCAGGTTATTGCTATTATCATATGTTCTTGAATTGCACAAGCCTTACCAAAGTACCTTCCGAACTTCCTGCAACCATCTTGCCGGGGTATTGCTATTGTGGCATGTTCTCTGGCTGCACGCAACTAACAACTGCCCCTGTAATACGTGCAGATACTATGAACGGCGATAGTTGTTGTAATTCTATGTTCGATAGTTGCTCATCGCTCACGACAGTGCAAGAAGAACTTCCTGCCACGACCTTAAGTTTTCAGTGTTATTCGAATATGTTTAAAAAGTGCTCGTCACTCACTAAGGCTCCAAAACTTCCTGCCATAGCATTAGCTAAGTTGTGCTATAAAAGTATGTTCTGGAATTGCGATAAGCTCAGTGAGGCCCCGGAACTTCCTGCTGAAACATTGACTGAGAATTGTTATAACCAGATGTTTGGTAATTGCGAGAATCTCTCAAGTGTTACAATGAAGGCAACGGATGTGAGTGCTACTGGCTGCTTAACTAATTGGCTTATAAATGCCGGCACCTCTGCTTCCTCACGCACACTGACGGTGGCGAGTGATGAGGTATATACCGCAATGGTTTCGAATGGATATGTCCCTGACCTCTGGAAGAAGGCTGATAAATACGACCTTGGTGGCAACAAAATCGGCGCTGAGGCGACGACTGATATTCCCTATATCACTTTCTCTGCGGCCAGCGGGCAGACGTTCTCGATGACATTCAATAGTTTCACTCTGGGCTTAGGCGAGTATTTCGAGTATTCCGTTGGAGGAGACAAGTGGGTAAGGTTCACCGGAACTGTTTCGGATGTTGCCTTTGGCGGTGCTGGCAATGACCTCCGCCTTCGCGGCAAGAGCAGCAATGGTACAGCAACAAACAACACTACTTATTGTTCTAAGATTTCATTCTCAGATGACAATGTGCCAGTTAAGTGCACCGGTGACATCCGAACACTTATCAACTACGCAGACTATTCAACTGATAATACTGGTACTGCCAAATTCTGTTATTTATTCAGCGGATGTACACAGATTACTTCCGCTCCGGAACTCCCCGCCAAAACTTTGGCAACGTTCTGCTATGAACATATGTTCGAAGGCTGCACGGCGCTGACTTCCGCTCCGGAACTCCCCGCCAAAACTTTGGCAAATTACTGCTATCGATATATGTTCAATGGCTGCACGAATCTAAGCAGCGTTACAATGCTGGCAACAGATGTGGGTGCTAATGATTGCCTACGAAGTTGGATATTCGACGCCGGCACCGGTGCAATTTCCCGCACATTGACGGTGGCAAGTGCTGTTGCATATACTGCAATAGAATCCACTCTCCCTGACAACTGGAAAAAGGATGTTGAGGGTGGTGCAACAATTATTTTTACTTCATCAGGAGAATAGCAATAGAACGAATAGAAAGAACGACGATATGAAACGGATAATATATTTTGCTGCTCTTGCGGCGCTGCTTGCAGGCTGCTCGAAGAATACTCAGAGCGAGACTCCGCTTAGGGACACGCCCATCAGCGTGAATGTGCTGATGCCGGAAATCCAGACCCGCGCAGGTTACGACGAGTCCAATCTGCCTACGAAATTCTATCTTTCGATAGACCAGAAAGGCACCAAGTACGACTACACCAATGTGGTGATGAAGTATGAGTATGGCAAATGGGTAGCATACGAGTCTGATGCTGAAAAGGCGCCTGAAAAGCTCCTGCTTTGGGAAGGCTCAGGTTTGGGCATATTCGTCACTGCGGCTACATTCCCGCTTGATGGTTCCGCTCCTTATATGGTCAGCGTGTCAGATGACCAATCCACCGACGCAAAGCTCAAGGCAAGCGACTATCTTTGGTATTTTGACGAGGTTTCTCCTAATGTAGACGGCATAAGCATATCATTCTGCCATATTA
The DNA here is from genome assembly GCA_945874355.1 of uncultured Bacteroides sp. Taxonomy (GTDB): domain Bacteria; phylum Bacteroidota; class Bacteroidia; order Bacteroidales; family UBA932; genus Cryptobacteroides. The sequence goes on along the minus strand of CAMCGB010000026.1, from coordinate 123 downwards.
TGTCGAAAGTCAAGATAGAGATTACGCTTGGAAACGAATATGCAGATATTGCCGACCCGGTAACCTCAGTAGCCGTTCTCAATACCAAAACCCAGGCACACTATGACCCGAAAAATGCTTACC
>CAMCGB010000025.1 GCA_945874355.1 uncultured Bacteroides sp. | reverse complement strand
GGTAATTAGAGCTTCATTCAACCAGCATGAAGTTCACTCCTATATCAGACGGGAGTTTTCCATCTGCTTTTTGGGCTCAGGAATAATCTATTAATTCTTTCGGATTATACAAGATGACCATTCACAAAAAGTAGGTTCGACAATGGATAATAATGGGAGGGGTGTTTTATCTTTATGGTAAGACACCCCTTTACCATGAAATATCATGTAAGTGTAAGCCTCCGACGAACCACGTCGCTGTTATTGGGTGTCACACGTGGTTCGTCGGAGGCTTACAGAACTCTATTGTCTGCGAAAGTCTATCTTCTTTCATAAGCCCTCTGTCAAAAACTTCCTCAGTGATAAATGGATGATTCCATTTTCATTACGTTGCGTCAGATATGGAGTGGCGCTGATTACATATTTTGGATAATTGTCACGGATTTTCTCCAGAGGACCGAATTCCCTCTCTCGTGTAGTGTCTTCAGCTATTATATAACTTGCCTGGACATAGATGGTCTGTCCTGACTTCGTGCAGACGAAATCCACCTCTCCTGCATTCAATACTCCTACCTTGATGTCATATCCCAGAAAAGACAACTGCTTATACACAGCATTCTCTATCACCTTCTCGATATACGAATCCATACCGCCACTTGCCTTGAGGTTACGCAGCCCAATGTCATCCCAGTATATTTTCTCATTGGACTCAAATATCTTCTTTCCGTGAATGTCATAACGGCTTACAACATCTATAAGAAATGCCTCAGAATAGAACGACCTGTATAGTAGGATCAGATTGGACGAGACCTTCTCGTTCTGGGACTTCATATACTTGGAGATGCTGTTTGCCGATGTCAGTTTTCCTGTCGTATCAGCGTAAAAGGCAATCAAGTTGTTCAGGAATGGGATATTCCGGATGTCATATCGTTCTATGATATCCTTCAGCATGATTGTGTTGAATACACTTGCAAGATAAGCCCAGACCTGCTCTTCATTATCCAGGCCCACTGTTCTCAGACCGGGAAGCCCTCCATAATTCAGGTAGGTCATAAGGCTTTCATCACTGTCATGAAGGTTATGGAACTGAAGAAACTCCATATAGGTCAGAGGATGTACCCGTATCTCCACGTGTCGCCCGGACAGGCGTGTTGCCAATTCTCCGGACAACAAGTCAGAATTGCTTCCTGTTATCAAAACATCTGTGTCATCCTCACTGTACCAACTGCATACGCTATCCTCGAAGCTTTCTATCTCCTGAACTTCATCAATCAGGATATAGTTATGCTTTCCCGGGACGAACCTCTCTTCAATCCAAGTGTCTAAATCATCTTTGTTCTTTATAGACTTGAAGTTCTTCTTCTCCTTGTCCACATATATGATATTGCTATTCTCATCTCGGGAATGCCGTTGGATAAAGTCTTTAAGAATATAACTCTTGCCTACTCGACGCGAGCCGACTAATGCTATGATGTTACCCTTTCCTATCCAGGAATCTACGATATCTGCATAATGCTGCCTTGTCAAAATCTCCATAAATCTCCCTTTTGTTGCAAATATATAATTTTCATTGTTTATAGACAATGAAATTTATAGAAAGATTAAGTTTATTTCTTATAGGCAATATTTAACAAGCGTAAAAACAACATATTCACTATAAAGACATACAGTACCTCATATCAGAATTATCGCATTGATGTTCCTGCCGCAGGAGATTCCCTCGCGGCGAGCCGAGTAGAACCTTCCGTCAATGTAGGTGTCTATGTCTGAGACGCTTATGTTCCCTTCAGCCACTCCACACTCGACAAGTGAATGGCGCACGCACTCCTTCAGGTCAAGGTGGTGGCCGCCTTCCATCGTCCCTTCCTTCCGCGCTCCCCTGAACGACCAGACCCTGTCTATCGGGAATCCCGATTCCTTGAAGGTCAGGGCCACCTCCTCCCCTACCTGGAAACTGTCAAAGCCTATGCCCGGACCTATGACGGCCCGGATATCCCCGGGATGGGAACCGAACAGGCGGCACATCTCCATAACTGTCTTCTTGCTGATCATGTTGACCGTCCCTCTCCATCCGCTGTGAGCCGCACCTATGGCCCTGTGCACCGGGTCATACAGCAGGACCGGTATGCAGTCCGCTGTCCTTACGCCGATGGCGACACCCGGAAGGTCAGTCACCAGGGCATCCACCCCTTCGAGGTCCTCCCTTGTAAGCCCCGGCCTGTCCACGTGGGCCACCACCGTCGAGTGGGTCTGGTGCGGCTGAACCACCGCACAAAGCAGCGGCACGTCCCGTCCCGCAGTGAAGGCGCGCACTCCCCCGCCCATGTCGTACTCGAGAAGTCCTGTCATCGGTCCTCCTTATTTCAGCTTATTGCCTTCGCCGAAGGCAGCGTTCATTATGTCGGGAGTCCCGTCCTCATTGTATGTAGCAATCATTAGAACCGGCTGAGGAAAGAGCCCGGTTCAATACCGAGCTCTGTTCCAATCGAAGGCTTCTTAAATAATGTTAAACCGTCCAACTTTTGGGGGTCACATCAAATGGACCATCCTCTCTGATTATCAGCACATCAGCTTATTTCTTATACCAGGGTAATTTGGTGAGGTCAACCATCACGAGGTTCAGCCTCTTGCCGTCTGACCAGTGGCCTGAGCGGAAGCAAAGCTTAGTGCCGTCAGGGCTGAAGAAAGGATGGGCGTGGTCGGGAGCCATCTTGGTGTCGGAAGCAATCCAGTGCTTCTCGCCGGTCTCGGCGTTGATCACCCATACGCTGCCTGCGAAGGTATCTCCGGTAACCCACTTGTTGTCGCGGGTGGCGTTGCAGTGCCAGAATCCGCGTCCGGTAAGTGAAGAGCTGCGGTCCTTGTCCATCTCCACCTGACCCATGCACTCCACGTCATCGGTGCGGAGGTTGATTCTGAAGATACCGCTCACCTGCTTGCGGAGCCTGTCCTGCCATCCGAGCACATTGAAATATACATAGTCCTCTGAAGCGAAGGTCTCATGGGTAACCCAGTCGAGAGGAGTCTCCTTGTAAAGAGGCTTGTACTCATTGGTGATGGCGTTGCAGTACCACATTCTCTGGTCGGCATCGCCACCGGTCTCGCAGCAGAATACAATCTCCTCGGGGCGGAAACGGCTGGCCTGGATGTGGCCCACGCGGAAGTCCACATTGCGTATGTAGCTGACTTCTCCGGTCCTGAGGTCCATCTTGCGAAGGCCGCTCAAGCTCTGGCCCACCTTCTTGGGCTGGTCGTCGCGGGGCACGAAAGCCTTGGCCTCCATAGCGGCCCTCTCGGCGGCTGTTCCTTCACGGGTCACGGTGATGTAGGCATAAGTGTCGTCGCTGTTGACGCACCATCCGCCGGGACGGCCCATTTCGGGGCTCTCGGGGAAGGTTCCGATATACTTGATGTAAGAGTCTATCTGCATATTCTTCTTTGCCTTCTTGGCGTCGGAGAAGAACTTGTCAAGGTTCATCGAGTACATCATCCATTCTCCGTTCTCTCCCCTTTTGTTCAGGAAAAGGGTATTGGAAGTATTTGCAAGGAAGACGCTTCCGATACTGGAATCGGTCACCTGGACTATTTTGCCTGTAGCTATCTCCATAAAATAGTAAAGAGTAGGAGTGTAACTGCGCTTGCTTCCGTCGGGCATAGTCCTTTCGATAGCAGGCTCATTGCTTCGGGTGGAAGAGCGGAAAAGCAGCCACTTTCCGTCGGGAGTCCACATCGGATCGGTCTGGTAGATGAAACTGTCGTTCTTCTCGGTGTTGGTGAGAATGGTGAGGGTGACTCCGGTCTGCTCATCTTTGGTGGTGGTCATCTCAGAGCTTTTGAGAACCCCGAACTGCGCAGAGGCAGTAATCGCTACAGCAAGATAGGCGGCAGCGCTCAGAATGATTTTTTTCATTGAAAATTGCGGTTATTGTTAATATAATGTATGTGAACTTACAGCAAAAATTATACCTCCATAGCCCTACAGAGCAGCTTTCTGGCCATTGATGGTGGTTCCGTCCAGCTCTACCTTGCCCACCTTTCCGCTCACCAGATTGCCGTCCTGCACTCCTTCAAAGACACAGTTCTTCACGCTGATGTCATAGATATTCTTCTGCTCCTCAAGTCCGTCGAGGCGTATGCCGTACCGGCTCTTAAGACAGTGGACATTCTCCAGGTTTACGTTGCGCACCGTGGGAATGAAGCCACGGCGGGCCTTTTCGCCCGGTTCGTAGCGCAGATTGATTCTGAGCACAGCTTCGCGGCACTCTCCCACCTCGACATTGCGCACATAAACGTTCTCGATGACTCCGCCGCGCGCCGTGGAAGTCTTTATGCGCACTACTCTGTCGAGCTGAGGCGAGTCCATCTTGCAGTTCTCGACATACAGGTTGCGGAAGCCGCCTGAAATCTCAGAGCCGATGACCACTCCGCCGTGTCCGTTGGCCATATAGCAGTCCCTTACGACAATGTTCTCGCTGGGGATGTTCCACTTGCGTCCGTCCTCGTTGCGTCCGCTCTTTATGGCTATGCAATCGTCGCCCGTGTTGAAGGTACAGCCTTCTATGAGCACATTGCGGCAGGACTCGGGGTCGCAGCCGTCACCGTTGGGGCCGTCGTTGTTGATAGTCACTCCCCTTACTGTAAGGTCCTCGCACATAAGAGGATGCAGCACCCAGAAAGGAGAATTGAGGAAGGTCACACCCTCGATAAGCACAGTCTTGCAATGGTTGAAATTCAGGGTCTGGGGCCTCAGGGCCACGTCCCCGCTGAACACTCTCTGATGCATGGGCAGGCCATTCTCCCCCATTTCGAGAAGCTGCAGGCGGGAAGCGACTCCCTTGCGCTCGACCTCCTTCTGACGGGGCCACCAATGGTTCCTGTCGGCCTGTCCGTCAATCGTACCCTTGCCCCTGATGGCGATGTTAGTCTCGCCCCAGGCATAAAGCAGAGGGTGGGTGTTGTAGCAGTCTATGCCCTCCCAACGGGTAGGCACGGGAGGATAGTAGAGTGACTCGTCGGTCGAGAAGCGCAGGACCGCTCCCTCTTCAAGTTCCAGAGCCACATTGCTTTTCAGGGTGATGGGGCCGGTATAGAACACTCCGGCGGGAATTTTCACCGCTCCCCCGCCCTGAAGGCTCATATTGATGATGGCCAGGTTGATGATGTCGTGGCAGGGATTGAGGGAGTCGCCCGGTACGGCACCCAGGTCAGTAATCGTCACCTCGCGCTCAGGAATTGATACTTTGGTCATTGAGGAGACAATCTTGTCTGCCTGTTTCCAAGGGTCGGAAGAGCCGCAGCCCGCAAGTACAAGGCCGCACAGGCATAGGAGTGTGAATCTTTTCATCAGAAATCGGTGTATTAGTATTGGTTACAATATTACGGCTTTTTTGACTTTTTAACAAGTATTTCGTACCTTTGGACCACGCAAATACACCACTGATTATGTTAAAGAAACTAATTTCTGTTCTGCTCTGCCTTTCGGCCCTGACTTGTGGGGCGCAGAGCGCCTACGACCACTCAAAGCTGCAGATGGAAGAGCTTGGAAGAGGCGTCGTGGCCATTCGTGAAAATCCCTCCAAAGTGTTTGTTAGCTGGAGATATCTCAGCTCCGACCCTCGCGGGATCAAGTTCGATGTCTATCGCAACGGAGTCAAAATCAACGACAAAAGCATCTCCGATGTGACTTGGTTCGTAGATTCCGCCCCGCTGAACTCAGACGCTGTCTATACCGTGAAGCCCAGCTCGTCAAAGGCCCCTGAAGGCAGCTGGAAGCTCAAGGCTGCCAGCACGAAGGACTATATTCCCATCCCCCTGAACGCTCCTGCCGACCAGATTATGCCTGACGGTAAGATAGCCACATACAGCCCCGGCGACTGCTCGATAGGCGATGCCGACGGCGACGGAGAGTACGAGATTTTCCTCAAGTGGGACCCCTCGAACGCCCACGACAACGCCCACACGGGCTACACCGGAAGCGTCTTCATCGACTGTCTGAAACTCAGCGGCGAAAGGCTGTGGAGAATAGACCTCGGACGCAATATAAGGGCCGGCGCCCACTATACTCAGTTCCTTGTCTATGACTTTGATTCTGACGGGATTGCCGAACTTATCTGCAAAACTGCAGACGGCACTGTCGATGGTCTTGGAAAGGTCATCGGCGACGCTTCGAAGGACTATCGCAGCAGCGAAGGAAGGCTTCAGGGCAGGATTATGGACGGACCCGAGTATCTGACCATCTTCAGCGGCAAGACCGGTGCCGCCCTCAAGACTGTAGATTATCTGCCCGGCAGAGGCGAGAATGGCAGCTGGGGCGACAACTACGGCAACCGCAGCGAGAGGCATCTTGCCGCAGTAGCCTATCTGGACGGAAGCAGGCCCAGCGCAGTAATGTGCCGCGGCTACTACACAAGAGCCACTCTTGCAGCCTGGGACTGGGACGGCAAAGACTTGACTCTCAAGTGGTTCTTCGACTCCCACAGCTCTCCCGAACTCAAAGCATACGACGGCCAGGGCAACCACAACCTGCGCTCAATCGACGTTGACGGCGACGGCTGCGACGAAATCATCTACGGCTCCTGCTGCATAGACCACAACGGACAGGGCCTATATTCTACCGGCTGGGGCCACGGCGACGCTATGCACGTGGGCGCCATGATTCCTGGCTCCGACAAACTTCAGGTCTGGATCGGCCACGAGAACAAAGGCGTAGGCTCGACCCTGTTCGATGCACGCACCGGAGAGCTTATCTACAGGATACCTTCCAATATAGACGTAGGCCGCAGTATGGCCGCCGACATCGACCCGACCAACCCCGGCTGGGAGATGTGGACCACGGCATCGGGCGGAATACGCGATTTCAGGGGCAAGGTACTGTCCGAGAAGAGCGGCGCTTCCGTGAATTTCGCCGCCTGGTGGGACGGAGACCTTACAAGGGAGCTGCTGAACAGCAATGTAATAGAGAAATACAATCCCGAAAGCGGGAAGGTTGAAGTGCTTCGCCGCTTCGAAGGGGCAAAGAGCATCAACGGCAGCAAGGCGACTCCTTGCATCAGCGGAGACATCCTCGGAGACTGGAGGGAAGAAGTGCTCCTCTGCTCTTCTGACGGGAAGGAACTGCGCCTGTATGTCAGCACCATCCCTACTGACTACCGCTTCCATACCTTCCTCGAAGACCCTGCCTACAGGACAAGCCTGGCAAACGAGAATATCTGCTACAACCAGCCGCCCGAGACCAGTTTCTACTTCGGAGAGGATATGGGAGGAACTGTGAGGGGCACCAAACTCCCCGCAAAGAAAATCCAGAAGCAGGACGTGCTCATGGACGTACTCCTGGACTCCGTTCTGATTCAGAAAGGCCCTGCACAGCCCCGTCCCCAGGCACCCCAGAGGCCTGGCGAAGGAGGGCCCAACGGCACACCCAACTGGAATCCGGCCCAGGGTCAGAGACCTCCGCAGCAGGGAGGACAGCCCCGGGTCCAGGCTCCCCGTTTCCAGGAGAGCCAGCCCACGGAAGGCATACCCCAGGCCATGATACAGGACGACAGTTACAAGGACCATACGCCTGATTCTCTGGACCTTGCAAAGACGGCAAGGCCGGTTGCAGGGTCTTCCCGCAAGGGTTCCAACCCCGTTCTGTTTCTGGTGGGCGACTCCACTATGAGGACAGGCACCCGCGGGAACGGGGACAATGGCCAGCTTGGCTGGGGCAATTTCGCCCATCTGTTTTTCGACCCCGAGAAAATCACAGTCGAGAACCACGCCCTCGGCGGACTCTCTTGCCGCACTTTCTACCGCGACTGGTGGCCCGATGTCCTGAAAGGCATCCAAAAGGGCGACTATGTGATTCTGGAATTGGGACACAACGACTCGGGCCCCTACGACACTCCCACCGGACGTTCCTCAATCCCCGGAACGGGCAAGCAGAGCGTGGAAGTGACTCTGAATGACGGGAGGAAGGAAACAGTCCTCAGCTACGGAGAGTATCTTCGCAGATTCATAGACGAGATCCGCGCAAAAGGGGCCGAACCCCTGCTTTTCACCCTAACCCCCCGCAACCAGAGAGAGGAGGACGGCAGCATCAGAAGGAAAAAAGACACATTCAATCCCTGGATTTACGAAATTGCCAAAGAGAAGAATGTCTGCGTGATAGACCTTGAGAGCATAAGCGCAGCCAAGTTCGAGAAGTACTCTTCACGCAAGACTGACTATATGTTCTACCGCGACAACATCCACACCAGCGCCTTCGGAGCCCGCCTGAACGCCCGCAGCGCCGCTGAAGGAATTGCTGCCTGCGAAGGTTCAGAGTTAAGAAAGTACCTGCTGCCCCTTGAGGAAAGCGTGCAGGAGTTCAAAAGGGTGGAAGGCAGGCCAGTTCTTTTCACCGTCGGAGACTCTACAATGGAGAACAAGGACTCCGACCCTGACGATATGTGGGGCTGGGGCAGCGTGCTGGAGACCGTATTCGACACCACCCGCATCACTACCGTCAACGCCGGAAAGGCAGGAAGGAGCGCCAGGACTTTTCTTGACGAAGGACGCTGGGAGAAGGTTTACAATGCCATCAGGCCCGGCGATTTCGTGGCCATACAGTTCGGGCACAATGACTTCGGACAGATTACCAAACGGCCTTACCGTGCGGAGCTCGCGGGCATAGGGGACGAAAGCATGACCTTCTTTATGCCCAATCTGCACGAGTACAAAGTGGTATATACCTATGGCTGGTATCTGCGCAAATTCGTGGATGAAGTGCTCGAAAAGGGAGGCATTCCCATCCTTTTGAGCGTGACTCCGAGAAACATCTGGAAGGATGGAAAGATTGAAAGGCGCAACGACACTTATGTACAGTGGGTCAAGGAAGTCGCATCACAGATGGGCTGCGCCTTTGTGGACGTGCACAATCTGAGCGCGGACTTTTTCGACTCCATCGGGCAGGAACAGACAGCTGCCTACTACAAGAAGGACCACACCCATACCTCCAGGTCCGGAGCGGAGCGCAACGCCGCTTCCTTTGCCGAAGGTCTGAAGGCCATTTCCCATCCTCTTGCAGACTATTTAAAGAAATAAATCAATATGAAGATTTCAAAGACACTGTTCACATCCTTGATGGCTCTGCCGCTCTGCGCCCTCTGCTTTGCGCAGGGCAGCACAGACTGGTACACTCCCACCACGGAGAACAAGCCTTTTGTAAGGTGGTGGTGGCTCGGCAGCGCCGTAGATAAAGAAGGACTCACTTACAACCTGGAGGAATTCGCCAAGGCAGGTATAGGAGGATTCGAAGTCACCCCCATCTACGGGGTCAAAGGCAACGAGAGCAACGACATCAACTATCTGAGCGATAAGTGGATGGAGATGTACAAGTACCTGGTTGGCGAGTCAGAGAGGCTGGGATTGGAGTGCGACCTCAACAACGGCACCGGCTGGCCTTTCGGCGGGCCCCAGATATCTCCGAAACTGGCAGCCCAGAAGATGGAAATCACCCCGGAAGGCATCAAAAGCGTGCAGACCGGCCAGAAAGTAAAGAGGGCCGCTCCGGGCGGCGAAGGCTTCGTTATGGACCATTACAATCCCGAGGCCCTGAAGACCTATCTGGACCGCTTCGACAAGGCATTCCAAAAGAGCGGAGCCAAGTGGCCCCATACCTTCTTCAACGACTCCTACGAAGTCTACGGTGCCAACTGGACCCCCGGCTTCCCTGAGTACTTCAAGCAGAAATACGGCTACGACATAGTGCCTTATCTGATGCAGGTAAAACCTCAGGAGAAAGGCCCGGGCCAGCGTCCCCAGGGCCCTCTCAAGCCCCAGGTCAGCAGGGTTGACGCCAAGAAGCTCAGCGAATTCGACAGGGCTATCGCCGACTACCGCGAGTGCCTGGGACAGATGCTCAACGACAATTTCATAGACCCCTGGATCGAGTGGTGCCACTCCCACGGCGCCCTTGTCCGGAACCAGTCGCACGGCTCTCCCGCCAATCTGCTCGATGTTTACGCCAAAGTGGACATTCCCGAGTGCGAGACCTTCGGAAGGACGGAATTCGACATCCCCGGACTCAGGCAGGACCCGATTATAAGAAAGAATGACGGCGACCCCGCAGTCCTGAAACTCGCCTCCTCGGCGGCTCACCTGTCGGGCAAAAAATACACTTCCTGCGAAGCCCTTACCTGGATGACCGAGCACTTCCGCACCTCATTGAGCCAGTGCAAGCCCGAACTCGACCAGGCTTTCGCGGCCGGAGTGAACCATATCTATTTCCACGGAGCACCCTACTCCCCCAAGGGAGCGGAGTTCCCCGGATGGATGTTCTACGCCTCCATCAATATGTCTCCTACAGGCGGTATGTGGAAAGATGCTCCCGCCCTTTTCAAGTATGTCGAGCGCTGCCAGGCCTTCCTTACCGCAGGACAGAGCGATGCCGACTTCCTGCTCTACTTCCCGGTATATGACCTTTGGGCCCGCAACACTGCCACTCCCTATATGATGTTCGACATCCACAGTATGGGTCGCACCATGCCTGCGGTCAAGGAGATTATGGCAAAGATCAGCGCCGCCGGCTTTGATGCCGACTATGTTTCGGACACCCAGCTGTGCAGCCTTGACATCACCACTCCCGTCATAGTTCCTTCCTGCACCCTTATGCCTGCCGCAACCGCCGCAAGACTCGTGGAGCTGAAGAAAAAGGGAGTAGCAGTGTATTTCATAGACGCTCTTCCCGAAGATGTACCCGGACTGAGCGGACTCCAGGAAAGAAGGCAGGAGTTCAAAAAGGCCCGTAAGGGCTTCGGAAAGGCTCAGAGCCTGGAAAGCGTATTCGCAAAGTACTCTCCCGAGGAGTTCAAGAGTGTCGAGGGTGGAGTGATGATACGCCGCCGCAACGAGTGCGGAGGCTACAACTACTTCGCCTCAATGCTCAGGAACCACAATGTGGACGGATGGGTAAAACTCGCTACTCCCGCCGCAGCCGCAATGCTATACGACCCTATGACAGGAGTCAGCGGCAAGGCTCAGGTAAGGACTGAAAGCGACGGACTTGCTTCCATCCGCCTTCAGCTCAAGAGCGGTGAGTCAGTGCTCATCAAGACTTTCCCCGAAGATGTGCAGGCTCCCGCCTGGAACTATGTCGCATCCGAAGGTGAAGCAATTCTTATAGACAAGGCCTGGAACATCAGCTTCCCCGAAAGCAATCCCGAAATCAAGGGCAACTATTTCACCGGCAAGCCGATGGACTGGACCAAACTGAAAATTCCCGAAGCAAAGGTCAACCACGCCACGGCCCTTTACAGCTCAGCCATAGACATTATGGACGTGCAGAGGGCAGACGAGTGGATACTCGACCTCGGAGACGTGAGGGAGAGCGCCAGGGTAGTAGTCAACGGACAGGAAGCCGGAACTGTATGGGCTGTGCCTATGAGACTGAATATCGGCAAGTTCCTGCGTCCCGGCATCAATCTGCTCGAGGTTTATGTAACCAATCTTCAGAGCAACTTGATTGCCGACTACGACAGAAGGGGCGTCGAATGGAAGATTTTCAAAGATGCCAACATCAGCACTCTCGGCGGCCCCGCATATTTCGGCGAATGGCCTGTGGATCCTTCCGGACTGTGCTCAGAAGTCAAGCTGATTCCCGTGCACTACGACCTCCCTTCCGAAGAGGAAGTGATAGCCCAGGGAAGAAGGGTGAATGACTACTTCATGCACAAGTTCCCCGACCCCCAGAGGGTTGTTCCCTTCCCTTCAAGACGCAAGGTTTACGAGGGCAACATCTGGACAAGAGGCGTGTACTACGAAGGCCTGCTCGCATTCTACGGCGTGGACCCTCAGCAGAAGTACATAGACTACACCCTCGACTGGGGAGACAAGTTCGACTGGAATATGCGCAACGGAGTGACACTCACGACCAATGCCGACAATTACTGCTGCGCCCAGAGCTACATCGATATGTACCGTATGTTCGGAGAGGAGAAGATGGTAAAGAACGTCGAAAAGTGCCTGGACAACATCCTCCACAGGGAGGAATCCGTCGCCGACTGGACCTGGATCGACGCCATCCAGATGGGTATGCCCGCTCTTGTGAAGTGGGGAGTGACCAGCGGCAACAAAGACTATTTCGAGAAGGCCTGGCAGATGTACAACTGGTCCCGCGAAAGGTTCTGGAACCCCGAAGACGGGTTGTGGTGGCGAGACAAGGACTTCTGCCCGCCCTACACCACTCCTAACGGCAAGCAGTGCTACTGGTCCCGCGGCAACGGATGGGTGGTTGCGGCCTATGTGCGAGTGCTGGACGAACTTCCCCAGGACGACGCGCACAGGGCTGTTTACGAAGCCGATTTCAAGGCTATGTGCGACGCTCTGGTGAAATGCCAGAGGGCGGACGGTACCTGGAACTGCTCGCTTGCTGACCCTGACTATTTCGGAGGTCCAGAAGCCACCGGCACCTCGCTGTTCCTCTACGGCCTCGCCTGGGGCGTAAGGACAGGCAGGCTACAGGGCGCAGAGTACCTTGAAGCCGTGACCAGAGGCTGGAGAGGCCTGAACCGCATCTGTATCCATCCCGACGGATTCATAGGCTACAGCCAGGGCTCCGGTAAAGAGCCCAAGGAAGCCCAGCCTGCCTCTTACGACAGGATTCCCGACTTCGAGGACTTCGGTACAGGATGCTACCTGCTGGCCGCAAGCGAAGTCGCCAGACTGAGTGCCCAACTGCACTGATTTCAGTCCAAATAATCTTTAGAATTACAATCCCGAGGCTTTCAAGTTATCGGGATTGTTTGTATATTTGTGGGTATTATGAGTTATAATGCTCAAACGAAAACCAACAAAACCAAATAGTAACGTTATTATGGCAAAAGAAAAGAAATTCATCACCTGTGACGGTAATCAGGCCGCATCGAACATCGCTTATCTGTTCAGCGAGCATGCGGCCATCTACCCGATCACGCCTTCTTCGACTATGGCCGAGAATGTCGACGAGTGGGCCGCTCACGGAAAGAAAAACCTTTGGGGCGAGACCGTAAAGGTTACTGAGATGCAGAGCGAGGCCGGTGCCGCCGGCGCCGTGCACGGTTCACTTCAGGCTGGTGCCCTCACCACCACTTTCACGGCGTCTCAGGGTCTGCTCCTGATGATTCCAAATATGTACAAGATTGCCGGTGAGATGCTCCCTGCCGTGTTCCACGTGTCAGCCCGCGCCCTCGCCTCCCACGCCCTGTCCATCTTCGGTGACCATCAGGACGTGATGGCCTGCCGCCAGACCGGATTCGCCATGCTGGCATCCAGCTCTGTTCAGGAAGCTCAGGACCTCGCCGCAGTCGCACATCTGTCAGCAATCAAGGCTTCAGTGCCTTTCCTGCACTTCTTCGACGGTTTCAGAACCTCCCACGAGATTCAGAAGATAGAGTCCATTGACGAAGAGGATCTTCGCAAGATGGTCAGCACCAAGAGTCTGGACAACTTCCGCAAGCGCGCTCTCAACCCCGACGCTCCCGTCACAAGAGGTACAGCCCAGAACGGCGACGTTTACTTCCAGGCTGTGGAGTCCCGCAATCAGGTCTATGATGCAGTTCCCGATATCGTTGCCCGTTATATGGGCGAGATCGGGGAAGTGACCGGAAGGCAGTACCGTCCCTTCGAGTACTACGGAGACAAGGACGCCGAGTGCGTGATCGTGGCTATGGGCTCAGTCACCGAGACCATACGCGAGACCATCGACTACCTCTCCGCACGCGGACGCAAGTACGGACTTGTAACCGTTCACCTCTACCGTCCTTTCTCAGAGAAGTACTTCCTCAAAGTCCTTCCCAAGAGCGTCAGGAAGATTGCAGTGCTCGACCGCACCAAGGAGCCCGGAGCTCTCGGAGAGCCTCTCTATATGGACGTAAAGGCCATCTTCCAGGGCAAGGAATACGCTCCTATGGTTATCGGAGGCCGCTACGGACTCTCTTCAAAGGACACCACCCCCGCCCAGATCATCGCAGTTTACGACAATCTTGACCGCAAGGAGCCCAAGACCGATTTCACCATCGGCATCGTGGACGACGTGACCTTCAAGAGCCTTCCCACCAAGGGAGAGGTTTCAATCGTGAAGAAGGGCACCACCGAGTGCAAGTTCTACGGCCTCGGCTCCGACGGTACCGTAGGTGCCAACAAGAACACCATCAAGATCATCGGT
>CAMCGB010000024.1 GCA_945874355.1 uncultured Bacteroides sp. | reverse complement strand
TGGCGAAAGGAGGGAAGTTGTAGTGGAGCACGAACTGCTGGTCGTCCTGGATGAGGACTTCGTCGGTCTCCTTCATATCCATCTTGGTACCGAGGGTAACGGTAGCAAGACTCTGGGTCTCGCCACGGGTGAAGATTGCAGAACCGTGGGCGCAGGGAAGATAGTCAACCTCGCACCATATAGGCCTTACCTGCTCGCAGCTGCGGCCGTCCAGACGCACGCCTTCGTCGAGGATCATATTGCGCATAGCCTCCTTCTCTTCGGCGTGGTAGTATCTCTCCACGAGAGGGGTCTTCTCCTCAAGCTCCTCCTCGGGGATGGTAGCGAGGAACTCCTCCTTGATGGCCTTGAAGCCTTCTTCGCGCTCCTTCTTAGGCTTGGCGGACTTTGCAAGAGTGTAGCACTTGTCATAGCAGAAGTCGTGAACGGCCTGCTTGAGAGCCTCGTCCTCAACGTCGTGAGGGTAGTCCCTCTTGTTGACATCGGTGCCGAGCTCGTGCATAAGCTCCTTCTGGACGCGGCAGTGGCGCTTGATCTCTTCGTGGGCGAACTTGATGGCCTCGAGCATATCGTGCTCGCTGACCTCGTTCATCTCACCCTCAACCATCATAATGTTCTCCTCGGTGGCGGCGACCATAAGCTCCAGGTCGGAATCCTTCATCTGGGAGAAAGAGGGGTTGATTACGAATTCTCCGTTGATGCGGCTAACTCTCACCTCAGAGATAGGGCCTCCGAAAGGAAGGTCTGAGGAAGCCAGGGCGCAGGAAGCGGCGAGGCCTGCCAGAGCATCGGGCTGGATGTCCTTCTCGGCAGAGATAAGGGTTACGTTCACGAACACCTCGAGGTGGAAATCATCAGGCCACAGAGGTCTGATGGGCCTGTCGATGAGGCGGGAAACGAGGATTTCATAATCGCTTGACTTTCCCTCCCTTTTCATGAATCCGCCGGGGAAACGTCCTGCGGAGTAGAATTTCTCTTTATAGTCAACGGTAAGAGGCATGAAATCGGTGCCTTCCTTGACTTCTTCTGCTGCTGTAACGGTGGCCAGAAGCATAGTGCCACCCATTTTCACTACGGCTGAACCGGCTGCCTGCTTTGCCAATTTGCCGGTCTCGATCTCAATCACGCGGCCATCCGCGAGCTCGATCTTTTTGTTGATAATGTTCATTCTTTTATTCTTTTCGTCTTACGTCTTTCTATCAAAAAGGGATGGCTCCTGTCTAAGAAACCATCCCTGGATCTTTCCTATCGTGATTATCGGCGGAGTCCGAGCTCCTTGACGATCTTTCTGTATCTCTCGATGTCAACTTTCTGGAGGTAATCCAGAATCTGACGTCTCTTGCCGACAAGACGAAGAAGTGAACGGCGGGTAACCACATCCTTCTTGTTCTTCTTCACGTGCTCGGTAAGGTGAGCGATACGGTAGGAAAATAAAGCAACTTGACTCTCAGGTGAGCCGGTGTCCTTATTAGACTTTCCGTACTTCGCGAAAATCTCTTGCTTCTTTTCAGGCATCAAATATTCAGCCATCTTAGCAAAAAATTAAGTTAATATGATTGATTGAACTGCTTCCCTTAAGCGGAAAAGCCTGCAAATTTACACATTTTTATTTAATTTACAAACTCTTGCGCAGATTTAGGAATTATTTCCCGACAGGTTCGACCAGAGGGAGGCCCCGGCTGCGCAGAAGAGTGTTGTAGCGGTCTATGGCCTCCCCGACGCAGTCCTCCCACGAACGCACCAGGGTGCGTGAAGCTTGAAGCCCGGCCTTACGGACCCTGTCCGGAGATGCCATCAGCTCGCGCAGCAGGGCGGCAAACTTGTCGGGGTCGTTGTCCACCAGGAATCCGTTCTGATTGTCGGAGAGTATGGCGGAAGCGGTAGAGCCGCGGGCCATCACCGAAGGGGTGTGAAGGGCGGCGGCTTCGCGCACTACGAGCGGAGCATTGTCGTACAGGGACGGGAATAGGAAGAGGTCGGAAGCCGCATAGTAATCGGTGATCAGACTCCGGTCCGTAATGGTGCCGACAAAAGTCACCTTGGCGTCAAGGCCTTTCTCGCTGACCAGATTCTTCATCGCGTCGGCGGCGTAACCGTTGCCGACAAAGAACATCCTGAAGTCCAGGTCGGACAGTCTGCTCAGGCCTTCGATTACCAGCCTAGGGTTCTTTTCCCATATATGCTGGCCCACAAAGAGCAGCATGAACTGCCCCGGGGCTATGCCCAGTTTCTGCCTTGCTGCCACAAAACGGCTTTCGGGATAGTCCGCCACCAGGTCGGAACCGTTGTCCATCACCTCCACCTTACCCTTGTAGCCGTATTCGCGTATGACATCTATCACCGACTCCTGGGGCACCCACACAAGGTCGGCGTGCTCGTAGTACTCGATTATCAGTTTGATGATAGCCTTCACGGCGGGAGTGGGCAGCACACGCATAAAGTCGTCGCGGTACTTCGAGTGGAAGGTCGCCACAAGAGGAATCTTCTGCGAGCGGGCTATTCTCATAGCGGCCAATCCCGAAGCGAAAGGACAGTGGGAGTGGACAATCTTGAATCGGATATTGG
Source organism: uncultured Bacteroides sp. (assembly GCA_945874355.1). GTDB lineage: Bacteria > Bacteroidota > Bacteroidia > Bacteroidales > UBA932 > Cryptobacteroides. The sequence continues at coordinate 15,345 of CAMCGB010000024.1, read as the reverse complement.
AAATCCTGTTCAGAAAGGACGGGTCTATGTCAGCAATACCGGTCACATAAGGATGTCTTCTAGGCACAGGAACCGAAAAATAGTCAAGCACCTTGTACTCAAGCTTATCGTAGTTCGCACCGGGAACATTGGGGGTCACCACACAGGCTCCGCCCACCTTCTGCTGGATCCACCGGGCGTAGTTCTGCATACACACCGACACCCCGTCCATCACCGGAGGGAAACACTCGCAAAACAGTCCCACGTTGGCGTAGGACTGTTTATCTTCATGTAATAATAGATTACTCATCAAACATTTAGAACTTAATTACACCGGTAAAGTATAAAGTGACATATACCGCAGCGGCGAGAATCAGGAACGCGAGCACCCACTTGCCGGCGGATGATTTCTGGGCATTGGGGTCGGAGAGCCTGAGCTTGGGATAGCGGGCCACGCTGGTGAGCTTGCTGCCGAATACGATATTGACGAGCACCTTGGAGTTGATGGCCCAGCCGTTGGCATTGAGCACGGGACCGAGGTTGCGGCGGCGCAGCTTGCTCCAGGCAAGGAAGCACGAGGGACCTGATATGATGAGCATTATCACAGCTATACCGACAAGAATCTGCCACCAGGGAGTGCTTGCGATTCCGGCGGCCAGCTTGGTGAGGAAGGATCCGATGTAGCCCAGGGCCATACCCAAGGCGGCAAAGATACCGGCGAACTTGGCTATGTCGAAGGCCTGTTTTCCCTTGTCGGCTGTGGGAGCTGCGGCTGCTCCGGGATTGGCGCTTGCTTCCTTGGCCTTTGCCTGCATATCTGCCATCATTTTGGCGTCCTTGTCTGCGGCCGATTTGTTGATGAGTCCGACACAGAACTCCCAGAACTTGCGATAAGGCGACCAGAAGGCCTGACGTATGCTGATGGGGTTGTCAACTACCTTGGTCACGGTAGCGTCCCACTCGTTCCCCTCGAGGTCGCAGAACACTCCGTTCTTGCCCGGCCTGAGTTCTGAGATCTCGCCGGCAGTAAGCACTGCGACGATATCCATAGTCTTCCCGAGAGGCTTGGACGAGCACTTGCAGTAGATGAGGAACATTCCGCTCAGCTTTGCCATATCGGCATGCTGACCCATATCGCTCACCTTGATGCACAGCTCGCAGCAACGCTGGTCGATGTACAGCCGTCCCTGCTCGAAAGTAGCCCTGCGAGCGGGGTCTCTCTTGTAGAAGTCATCGAATATCAGATAGTTGTCAAGGAGTCTGGAAAGGTCGCGGTAGAGGAGCATCAGCTTCTTCACGTTGTCGATATCGGAGGCTTCCTGGGCAAGAGCCTTGTCGCGCTCTATAAGCCCTATAATGCTTTCAAGAGGGTCAGATGCGAGTATGGACTTGATGCACTCCTCACCCAGAGATGCAACTTTGGCTCCCCTGGTATCGCACAGGTGGGCTTCATAGCGGCCGAACTTTGCAATCACCGCCTGCCACTGCTCCTGTGAGAGGTTCTTTGCCTTGGGATAATCCTTGTCAAGGGCTATAGCCTTGAGGCGGGCGAATTTGCCGGCCCAGGCGGGATTGACGGCATCGTAGGGCAGCAGACCATCTTCATCGGGATGGGCTATGGGGCAATCTGCAATCCTGGAGATATCGTCAACATTAATGCTGACAGCCTGTGCGGCAGCCTTGTCGTAACGCAGCAGAGAGCATCTGGTGTAGAAGTCCGCCATCTTGTCCTTCAAGGAGTTACAGAGCTCATAAGCCTCCGCTGTGTCGTCTCCGTAAGGGAAAATCAGAGCTTTGTCGGCAGCGTGCTCTTCGCTGCGGGCGACGAAGGCCGAACATTCTGAGAGGAACTCTCCTGCCATGGCTTCGTCCACTCCCATCTCGCCGCTCCTGTCCGCTACGCCGCCGAGGGCCTGTACGCAAGAGAGCACCAGGGCTTTCTGCTCGTCGGTCTCGCAACTTGCGGCAGTGACTACACCGTCTCCGTTGAACTTCGAGCCTTTGAAAATGGCCGCACTGTCGAGGGCCTGGGCGACTGAAATGCGTCCCTGGTCCGCACCCAGATTGGAGAGTATGGTCTTAGCCGAGTCATAGAGCCTTTTGCCCTGCTCGCTGTCACAGTCCAGATTCGACAGTTCAAGGCTGTCTTCTCCCTTGAGTATGAGGTCCTTGTCCTTTATGACAGAGCAGAGGAAATTGGCGGCGTCGACAACTTCATTGACCCTTATCCGCCCGTCGGCATCAGAATCTATCAGAGAAAGGGTCCGGCGGTCAAAATTCAACTCCTCTACGGGGCAGCTCAGAACAGTCCAGTATTTCTGGTCCAGCTCGCCGAGGTGGGCAAGGTCCTCGCCCGAAGCGATTTTAACCCTTATAACTCCCCCTATGGAACAGTATTTCCAGGGATACTCCTGGGGCTTAGGTGTCGTTTTTTTACTCATTGTGTTGTATCTTAATTATCCTTAATCCGGTACTTGTTAAGCAGTTTGCCAATTTAAGCATATTTTTCGATATTCCAATTTTTTCGCTTCGCTTTCTATTTGCGGCGATAATTGGTATATTTGTCTTTTGTATGGATACAGTACTATTGATATTCGGAATCCTTCTGGGAATCATAGGAATTGTCGGGAGCATAGTCCCCGGCATCCCCGGCCCACCCCTGAGCTTCATCGGGGTCCTGCTTATGTATTTCCGCAAGGGGCTGGACTCCGGCGGAGAGCCTATGGGAGTGACATTGCTGCTGGTGCTGCTCGCCGTGACGATAGCCGTCACCGTCCTCGATTACGTGGTGCCGGCGTGGTTCACAAAGATTACCGGAGGCACCAAGTACGCAAGCAGGGGCGCCACCATCGGCCTGATTGCAGGACTGATATTTCCCCTTCCCATAGGTATGATAGCGGCAAGCCTTCTGGGAGCATTCGTGGGCGAGCTCTTTTTCGCCAACAAAGATGCCGCATCTTCGGTCAAGTCAGCCCTGGGAGCTTTCCTGGGGTTCCTTGCCGGGACAGGCGCCAAACTGATAAGTTCAGCAGTGATGCTATACTATATTATTGTATTTATTTAGTCAGCGATGAAACGTATTAGACCTTTTATTCTTCTGATTACTGTGGTCCTCGGCGCCCTGGTGGCGTTCGGCCTTTGGAGCCTTCCGGGCAATCTGGGCGGAAAGCGCTGCAGCAGGACTTCGCCTCTGGGCTTTGACCCTCAAAGAGTCGTTTCCGACATCGAAATCATCTCGAAGGACCACCACTCCGTCATACATAACGCAGAGCGCACTGAAGTCCGGCAGTATCTGATGGGAAGGCTGCGCGAATTGGGAGCAGAGCCGCAGATTTATACCTTCCCAGGGCTCAGAAGCAGAGGCTATACTTTCGACGCCAACGACATAGTTGCCGACTTCCCTCCCCTTTCGGACAGCTGCGCCACTTACCTTCTGATGGTTGCGCATTACGACTCGCGCTACCCCTGGAAGCCGGTGCGCGACACGGTCTGCTCCTACGGGGCGGCCGACGACGGCTACGGGCTCGGAGTCGCACTGGAGACTGCCCGCTGCCTTCTGGAGCAGAGGCCGGAGTGGAAACAGGGGCTCAGAATCCTATTTACGGATGCCGAAGAAGTAGGTATGGAGGGGATGAAGTCGCTTTTCGGCAGCAATAAGGAACTGTTTGAGGATGTGGGACTTGTCATCAACATCGAAGCCCGCGGGCCTTTCGGTCCGGCGCTGCTCTTCGAGACTTCCGAAGGCAACGAAGCCCTGCTCAAGCTCTATGGCGAGAATGCCCGCTACCCCTACACCTATTCCCTGACGAATGTGGTGTACAGCTTCCTTCCGAATTTCACCGACTTCACCGTAGTCAAGGATTCCATCCCGGGGATGAACTTCTCTACCATAGCGGATGTCAACCACTACCATACGGACAAGGATAATTTCTCGTTCGTCAACGCTTCCAGCATACTCCACTACGGGGAGCAGATTCTTCCTGTGGCCGCGGCCTATTTGACAGGCGGGCTGTATGGCGACCCGGACGCGCTGCGTTCGGACAGCAACAGGGTGTTCTTCACCGTTCCCCTGCTTGGGCTGCTGAACTTTTCAAAGGGCTGGTACATAGTTCTCAACGTCATCGTCATGCTGCTTTTCGCCCTTCTTGTATTCCTCAACCGGGGCAATCTTCGCGGGGTGGGAGTGCAGATGTGCGTCAGCCTGGGCATAGCCCTCGGGGCTCTCGTTGCCGGGGAATTGCTGGCTTTCCTGGGCTGTCTTGTGAGCGGAGCCCGCTTCAAGCTCTTCGGTGTCGTGACGGGTATGGGCTTTGACAATATCCTGATGATAGTGAGCGCAGTGGCTCTTCTTGCCGTCATCATTCTGCTGTACTGGAAGAGGGGCAAGACGGGCACAAGACTGTTTGCGACCGCACTGCTGCTCGCTATCTTGAGCGTAGCCCTGCTCTGTACCATCGGGGACAATATGTTCACCCTGATTCCTCTGGCCCTGTTTACCCTGGCCCTGCTGCTGTGGCAGGCCACTTCCCTGAAGCTTTTCCTGCTCGCCTCGGTTGCGCTGCTGATCCTGCACTCCTTCTCGTTCCTATATGCCCTGTCCATGGCTCTGTCCGTCGGGGCTTTGGGAGCTGTGCTGATGATAGCAAGCCTGGACCTGATGATTCTTGTGGGGCTCTGCGACTGCTACCTTATGACAGGCAAGGACTAGTTTGCTCCTTATTTGAAGACAGCATATTTGCTAATGCAAAACTTATTTATATCTTTGCGCGAAATTTACTTTAGCTATGTACTGGACACTTGAATTGGCAAGCAGCCTGGACGATGCTCCATGGCCTGCCAGCAAAGAAGAACTTATAGACTACGCCAACCGCAGCGGCGCACCCGAGGAGGTAATCGAGAATCTTGAAGAGCTCGAGGAGGAGGGCGAGGTGTACGAATCCATCGAGGACATTTGGCCCGACTACCCCACCAAAGACGATTTCTTCTTCAACGAGGAGGAGTATTAGCGGCTTTTGTCGGCAAAGACTATTGACAATCAATAATCGGGCAGTAAAAAAAGCAGTGGACAGCTCCACTGCTTTTTTTGTATCCTGAACAGACCAAGGAACAATCCTAGAAATCAGCCGCCATCAATTCCTGCCCCAGGCTATGGATGTGTGCGAGAATGGCCTTTTCTCTTGCCGCCGAAGGTTTCTTGAAGCCGTTGATGTAGTTCCGTAGAAGCGTGGCGTTCATTCCGATAGACCGGGCAAACTCGGCCACATTGATTTCTTTGTGGGTCAAGAAGAACAACTGCATCGGTGATGGCTGAGCATCATCATATGCAAAACTCTCAAAGCTGATATCCTCATCCAAATTTCGCCAGTGAATTCCATCGAATCCAAAGCTGTACTTCTCACGCTCTTGAGGGCTGGCGGCTTTGAGTCTCGGATACCAAAGCAAGGACTGGCTGAAAACCTGTCCTTTCTCGTCGCGACCGAATATCTGGTCTCCGCTGAACCATATTTGTGTAATTCTCATAACTCACCTCCTGTTACTGGTTGAAGTACTTATACCATTGGGCAATGATGATGTCAGCATTCTCCCCTCAACATGTATATGAAGCGGTTCGTGCTCCCTGCTGTAGAAGAAAAACGAGAATCCGAAAAATCTAAATATTTCAGGCATATAGTTTAAGTTTTCTACACAAATATAGGTATTATTTTCAATACCTACAAGAATAATTAACATTTTCTGCTGGCCGTCCTCAGTTTAAAGGCCTTAAGGTTACCAGGGCCAAGGGATTAAGTCTTCCGGCGCTATCCCACCTGACAAGAGCGAGGGCCCGGGTTCAGATAGAATTTCTCATCCTCCATACAATGGCGCAGGGACTGCTCGACGCTCTGCCTGATGGACTGCAGGAACGCTCCGTCGGAACCTCCCTCTTCCTACCCCAAACTTGTACAGCTCGGAAAGCGCTGCGCAGAAATAGATTTCTCGACTGCGCACTCCGTGCTCCGCTCGAAATGACAGGGAAGAACTGTGCGCAAAAGGACAGGAGGAAGGGGTAGGCAGGAGGGTACAGAATTGGGAAGCAAGCAAATAATTACTATCTTCGCAGAAACCAGACGCGTCAAGAACAAATGGAATACCTGTCAAAAGAGCGATACGAAGAACTGTCCGCCGAACTAAAACGGCTGATTGAAATAGAGTATCCGCAGATACGCGACGAACTCTCAGAAGCAAGAGCCCAGGGAGACCTGAGCGAAAACTTCGAATACCGAGCAGCAAGAAGAGCCCAGGCCAAAACCATCAGCCGCATCAAATTCCTGCAGAAAGTCCTCGAGCACTCCCGCATCATCGACACCGCCGCGCTCCCCAAAGACAGAGTCAGCCTGCTGAGCAAAGTGGAATTCACCCACCTGGGCAACGGCAAAAAGATGTGCTACACCATAGTAGGCCACCACGAAATGGACCTCGAACGGGGAAAACTCTCCTGCAAATCCCCCATCGGAGCGGCTCTTATGGGACATCAGGCCGGGGAAACGGTGGAAGTCAAAGCCCCCGCCGGAACCTTCTCAGTAAGAATTGAAAGCATCACCCTCCCCTAGGAAGCACCACACTCCCCAAACTATAGGGAGCATCGCCCGTCCCTAAAAATCAGAAGAGCGTAGCAGTATCCTGCAATCGGTAGGAGCCTTTATATTCTCATCTAGAGTGACAGAACCTATAGCATCGGCAACAATGCGCCCCGAAGCGGGATTCTTGATATTGGTGATGGATCCGCGTATATCAGCCTGAAGAGTACTGTACTCAAAAGCCCGGTCGCAGGAAGGATCGAATGTACAGTTCTCCAGCACAAGGTCTGTAGCATAGCAGAGAGGCTGCTCACCGCTGATATGGCAATTGATGAGCCTGAGATTCTTCGAATGCCAGCCCAGATACTCCCCGTCCAGCACAGAATCATAGACCGTCACATTCTCCACCTCCCAGAAGGCGTCCTTGGTGGTGATGCGGGCATTATGGATCTCCACATCCTTCACATACTGGAACACATACTTGCTGTCGCTCTCAAGGCCGTCCACATAGATGCCCCTGCTGAACATAAAGGGATACGTACCCCCGTGCAGGACAACATTCTTGAGATGAAGGTCGTTACAGCGCCAGAAAACCTCGTCAGCATCGTTCAGGGTCACATTCTCCAGATCAAGAACTGACATCTCGCGGAACATTTTCGGAGCATCGATGACAGTGTCCCTCATCAGAAGGTGGTCCGAATACCATAGGGCCGAGCGGCCTCCGATGTCAAAATAGCAACGCTCAATCCGGAAACCGTGCACATGCCAGAAAGGGTAATTGCCATCGAAACGGCAATCAAGGGCCTCAATATTGCTACACTCCTTGATGGCGGACTCCCCTTCGCGGATAATCACATTTTCAAGACGAAGGTCCCGCGAAGCGAAAAGGGGACGCTCCCCGCCAAACTCGGTATCTTTAATCAGTTTCATCCTCAACTATCTATCCTGCATCACTTTAGACTGCTCGACAAAAGCCCTCATAATCTGTGTGGGACGGTCGTCGGAGCCGAAAGCACCCAGCCGGTAGCCTCCTGTAGCCTGGCCCGGACGCGGGCGAGCCTCAGGAGCCCAGTAGAATATTCCGTGGCAATGACCGTCAGCATTGTCGCGCGAACCGACTATAGCCCTGGTCAGCTGACGGTACCCTTCCTCCATAATCACGGGATCATTCTCATTGACCTCGAAACCGGTCTCCACAATCATTGACTCCTTTCCGAAACGCTCCCAAACGTGCTTGATGTTGGCAATACAGTCGTCGATTACCCCGTCGGCATCATCCCTTCCGCCTTCCAGTGCGGCCCAATAGGGATAGAGCGACATTCCAACCATATCATACTCAGTCCCGTACTTCTCCAGCAGACCTAGATTCCAGTCGTACATTGCGCTGTCGTATCCGTTGTCGAGATGCACTATCGTTATGCAGTCCGGGAACACTTCCTTGGCTGCCCGGCATCCGGCCTGGATGAATCCTGCGTACTGCTCCGGATCCAGGACACTGTGCCCCATATGTTCTGCCACCCCAAGTTTGCCTGCAGGCGAGTTGTCTCCTTCTTTGGAAGGGTTCCAAAGAAGGCCGTTGCGGGTCTCATTACCCACCTGGACCCATTTGGGAGTGACGCCGTTCTTTTTGAGCAGCTCCAGCACATCACGCGTATAGTCATACAGGTCCTCTAGCATTGTGGGGTAATCGTGTCCCATCCACTCGGCGGGTATAGGCTGGTGCTTGGGGTCAGCCCAAGTGTCGGAATAATGGATGCAGAGCATCACCTCCATATCCAGGTCCTTCGCCATCAGGCAGTTGGCAAGAAGGTCAAGGGAGTCGCAGCTGCCGGCGTGAGAGTCGGCGCTCTCTGCGGCACCAGGACGGGGGCGCCTGCGCGGGTTGACCCATACCCTGAATCTCGCGGCATCGAGCCCGAGATCCTTCATCAGGGCTGTCAGTTCATAAGTCTGGTCGCCATCGAAATTCTTCAGTCTTTCTCCGCGCGCCTTCATTCCGTTTGCAGTGCTGATATCCGCGCCCAGCCAGTAATGATGCCTGACATTCAGTACAAAACGGGCATATCGGGTAAGAGCGGGACTGCCGTCATCGCTCACTTCGCATATTATATGTATGGTTCCGGCAGGAGCATTTGCAGGCACTTTAACTGTAGCGCCCGCGCCGTCAGGGAGGATTTCCACTTCAGCGGGGCAGCTTCCCGCCTCGCTGTACTGCCACCATTTGTAAGTCAACTTATCCCCGTCAGGGTCAGTAGCCTTAACTTTCAGCTCCACACTCTCACCATCCAGAACAGTCTGCTCGAGCTTCGAAAGGGGCCTCACCACAGGTTCATGATTTGCCTCTTTATAGGGCAGCACGGTCCAGCTCATCCTCGCCGCGAAATCGTTCTGGAAGGCTTCAGTCCAGCGGGCCATAGGCCTGAAATACTCCTCGACCTGCTCCTTTGAAGCCTCAATCTTGCCTTTCAGCGTAAGGCGGCCCCAGGTATTGGCACTTGAAATTCTCCCCTCGGGATACTCCCAGCCGCTGTCAGGCACGGGGTCCATCCATACATTGTTTCTCACCCTTACATATCTGCCGCCCCAGCTGCCCCAGTCCGGATGCTCCGGGAAGTTCATTCCGGTAGGGATGGTGTACATAAATGAAGGAGAGTCTCCCTCGGAACGGAAATCACCCTCCACCACAGGGAAGCCACCCTCCTGGCGGGTCTCTGAAACATTGGTGGGATTGAACCACTCCCCTTCGTTGCAGGCGCGGTAGGTATTGCCCAGAGGTCCCACGGACAGGATCCACTTTTTCATCCACTCGCTTTCGAGCCACTTCCAGTTCTGCTCGACCTGGGCAGTATGCCAGCGGTAGGCAATAGCCTCAAACTGGTCGCTGATGATGACCATAATCCCGAGAGGCTCCCAATTGGGACGTATATAGCTCTGGTAGGTGGAATCCTGCTCCCATATATTGAAAAGGCAGAGTTTTGCCGCCACTTCCTCCATCTTCTCGGGATGCTCCTCCTGAATGGTCTTCAATGCCCGCGCGAGAGTATTGGTGCCTCCCCAGGCCTGAACCCATACGGGACGGGGGTCGCTGCTGTCCAGAAGCACCTCCACGATGCGGCGGGCGCCGTCTGTCATCTGCTCCATCTCCCCTTCGGCATCCACATTGCCAAGGTAGCTGCGGCTGCGCAGGAACTCGGGCGAAGGATAGCGCCTGTCGTGCTTTTTGAGATTGGGATAAACCTCGGCATAAGCCCCCATCACGGTATCCATCCAGTCGTCTCCGGCCCATTTGTGGCCACGCCAATGGTACTGGGAACTGCTGGTCACAATAGCTTCCACATCCCACTCGTTGCAGTAGAGCAGGAAGCGCACGAGCGAGCACTCGTCGTCAATTTCGCCGTCAGTGGTCACTATCACGCGCGGCCTGGCGGGTTCGGTTTCGGTCTTGTTGCAGGCGGGAAGAAGCCAGAGCAGCAGGGCTGCGGCAAGAAGGGGTCTTAGTTTCATATTTTATCTTTATCAATTTTCTGGCACGCCGGGAAAAAGGCAAAGCCCTACATTCGCAAATTTGCAAACCGGCAGATTTACGAAGATAGGACTTTTTCCGACAAATTGCAATCTATCGGAACAGCAAAAAGGGTACTCCCCCGGGCAGTCCGCCTCCTGCACATCTTGCGCACGAAGGCCCGAAGCGGCCAAAAGAAGGCCGGAAAACAACAAGTAAAAGGATTTTTACGGAGCAGGAGAGAACAGTGGCGAAGATAGAACTATTTACTCTGGGCCTGCAAAGCAAGAAGGCTGCGGTCGATTACAAAAACGGGAGAATCATAGACCGGAACGCGCCTCAGGGTCAGAAGTCCGGATTTAGTTTATCAATTATTGGTCATTTTTCTGTTTTTCCCGCTTGCAGGCCATTACAAGCAGTTCCGCCCAAAGCCTCGGGGACTAAGGACGGAACAAATATAGATAGAAAAATATTACTAAAAATGACGAATTTGCCCTTTAATCATACATTTTACGAAGAGGCTTTTTGTCTGATACCATAAATCGCTATGACTGCGAAGCAAACCAGGGGAAGGATGAAGGAGAGATGGACTGCGCTGAAAGAGCCGACAGTACCCGCATCGATGATTCTGGCCTGCAGGGGAGGGAGGACACTGCCTCCGAGAATCGCCATAATCAGGCCTGCCGAGCCGAGCTTGGCATCCTCGCCCGTCCCCTCGAGAGCCATTCCGTAGATAGTGGGGAACATCAGCGACATGCAGAGGCTGATTGCCACAAGGCAGTAAAGGCCGGCGCGGCCGCCGAGAAGGATGGTGAGAGCGGAGAACAGAATCCCTGCGAGGGCGAAGCAGAACAGCATCCTCGGAGCCTTGACATATTTTAGAAGGGCGGTGCAGATGAACCTTGAAATGATGAAGCCGAGCATCGCGATGATATTATAGCCCTGGGAAAGGACCTCGGCGCTCTTTTCGCCCAGCACTGCTTCGGGGCTCTGGCCCAACAGGGATAGCAGTCCCTGTTCAAAGCCGTTGGGGACTGTTCCCACCAGCACTTCGGTTCCGTACTGGATGATGAAGGTCCAGCACATTATCTGGGCTCCGACATAGAAGAACTGGGCTATGACTCCTTCGCGGTATGATTTGCGGCCCAGCAGACGGCGCAGCGTCGGGCGGAAGGCGGTGTGCTCCGAGGTGTCGGAGGCGTTTTTGGGCATACGCACCAGGAGTATGACCGCGAAGACGGCGATGATGACCAGGGCGATCACCAGATACGGGGCTATGAGGATCTGCAGGTCGCTGTGCTTCAGGGCTTCGAACTCCTGCTCGGGGAGAAGGGCCCTATCGGCGCTGCTCATAGGGTTCAACCTGTTCTGGATGAAGTTCATAGCCACGAACATCCCGAGGATGGACCCGCAGGGGTTGAAGCTCTGTGCAAGGTTCAGACGGCGGGTGGCGGTCTGCTCGGGCCCCATAGAGAGTATGTAGGGATTGCAGGAAGTCTCAAGGAAGGACAGGCCGCAGGTCAGGATGAAATAGGCTATCAGGAAGGGATAGTATGAGCCGGTTTTCTCTGCGGGCAGGAAGAGCAGGGCTCCTATGGCGTAGAGGCCGAGTCCCACAAGCACTCCCGACTTGTAGCTGAAACGGCGTATGAACAGGGCGGCCGGTATGGCCATCGCGAAGTATCCGCCGTAGAAGGCGACCTGCACCAGGGCACCGTCCGTTACGCTCATCCGGAAGATCTTCGAGAAGGCTTTCACCATAGGGTTGGTGATGTCGTTCGCGAAGCCCCAGAGAGCGAAGCAGAAGGTGATCAGGATGAAAGGAAGGAAGTAGTTCACCCCGTCCTTTTTGAGTATCGAGGGCTTTGAGCTTTCCATCCTTTATTTATATAGAGGTCCGAAGTTCTGGCAGGCCCTGAAGTCGGCGCCTTCCTTGTCCATTCCGAAGGCGTTCCAGGCGGCGGGACGGAAGATGTCCTTGTCTGCGACGTTGTGCATACATACGGGTATGCGGAGCATTGAGCAGAGGGTGATCAGGTCACTGCCTATGTGTCCGTAGGCTATAGCTCCGTGGTTGGCTCCCCAGTTGTTCATCACGCTGTACACGTCCTTGAATGCGTCCTTTGCGGGATCGAGTCTCGGGGCGAACCAGGTGGTGGGCCAGGTAGGGTCGGTCCTCTTGTCGAGGGTATTGTGCACGTCTTCAGGCAGGCTTACGCTCCAGCCTTCGGCTATCTGGAGCACAGGTCCGAGACCTGCTACCATATTGAGCCTAAGCATAGTAAGAGGCATTCCTGCTTCAGTTACGAAGTGGGAGGAGTAGCCGCCACCACGGAAATAGTCCCTGTCGGCGGGCATCCAGGAGGTGGCTTTGAGACAGCTTTCGGCGTCGTCCCAGTTCATCTCCCAGGGGGTCTTCATCGTAGGCCTTCCCTCGCTGTCCTTCATCGCTCCGGTGGCGTCAAGGGTGGTGGCGCCGGAGTTGATCAGGTGTATGAATCCGCCTGCGGCAGCGCCTTCGGGACGTTTTCCGGTGACTCTCTGCACTGCGTCCGGGCTCCAGTATGTCCTCACGTCGGAGAACATCACTCCGCGTCCGGTCAGAAGGTGGCCGAAGAGCATCGAGATGCCGTTCAGGAAGTCGTTCTCCGTAGCCAGCACTTTTGCCTCACGGATTCCGTTCCAGTCGTAGCTCGAGCACATCAGCGACTCGGGGAAGTCGAAGTTGGGCTTGTAGTCGGTCCATTGTCTCTGACCCTGCACTCCGCCGCAGATGGCGTTGTGTCCGAGGGCTTCTTCTTTGTAGCCCATCTCCAGAAGTTTTGGATTACCTTCCATCAAGTCCCTGATTATCATATAGTTCTTGACGGTAAACTCCCAGTCGGCGTCTTTTTCCTCCCTGTTTTTGCCTTTTCCCTTGCCGTTGAATGTGGTCATAGGGGTGCCGGGGAAGAGCGGGCGGTCTTCGTTGTAGTCGTGGCCTTCGTTGGGCTTGCAGTATTTGTCAACCCACTCCATAGCCCGCTTGAATTCTTCGTGGTCATAGATGCCGAAGTCCACGCGGCGGAGGATTTCCACGAGCGAGACGTATTCTGTCCTCATTCCCAGGTAGTTCTGAAGGAAGTCGGCATCCACTATCGAGCCGGCTATGCCCATACAGGTGTTGCCCATACTGAGGTAGCTTCTGCCCCTCATTGTGGCTACTGCCTGGGCTGAGCGGGCCCAGCGGAGGATCTTTTCGGCTACGTCGGAGGGGATGCTGTTGTCGCTCAGGTCCTGCACATCGTGGCCGTAGATGCCGAAGGCGGGAAGGCCTTTCTGGGCGTGGGCCGCGAGTACTGCGGCCAGATACACTGCTCCGGGGCGCTCGGTGCCGTTAAAGCCCCATACTGCCTTGGGCCAGTGGGGATGCATATCCATGGTTTCGCTGCCATAGCACCAGCAGGAGGTGACGGTGATGGTGGCGCCGACGCCTTCGCGCTCGAATTTCTCCTGGCATGCGGCGGCTTCTGCCACTCTGCCTATGGTGCTGTCGGCTATGACGCACTCGACGCTCGAGCCGTCGCCGTTACGCAGGTTGCCGCTGATGAGCTCGGCTACGGCTGCGGCAAGTGCCATTGTCTTTTCTTCGAGAGATTCCCTTACTCCGCCCTGGCGACCGTCTATGGTTGGGCGTATGCCTATTTTCGGATATTTCATTTGTGTGGTATTAGTCTGTGTGGTATTGGTATGTTGATGTGGTTTATCGGTGGATTGTTGTGGCTGTGTTGTGGCTTGATTGTGGATGGTTGCGGCTTTGCACGCCGGATTGCTCCCGCTGTTGCAAAACACGAAATACAAAAATACCAAAATTTCGCATATTCAGCTCTTCCGGTCCGAAAAACCGCAGCAAAACTTGTCATTTCGCTAGCGCATCTCCCTTCCTGTCATTTCGAGGTAGAGCTCCCTTCCAGTCATTTCGAGCGCTTTCTCCCTTGTCATTTCGAGCAAGCGAAGCGCTTCGAGAAATCTATCCCCTAAGTACTAAGGCAGCTGCGGCCCTCAAATCCTACCCTTACCGCCTCACACTGCCTTGAAAGGCCTTCGTGCAATTCACCTTCCACGGCCGGAATTGCCAGTACATAGAATATCAAAGTGTTTCCTTTTGTGGGTGTGCCAGGTGGCATCAAATTGGTTCCACCGGCCACATTTGCGTCACTAACTCATTGATAATCAGCAAAGCCGTGTGGAAGGTGAATTGCTCCGCCAAAATAGAACGACTTCTCCGCTAATCTCTCTTCCCAGGCAACGGCCACAGCGAGGAGAGCCCTGAATAGCTCCCCGCAGCTGTGGCCGTAGCAGCCGGAGACCATATATTCCGGCTGCGGTGCCCATCTGTCTAGTGCCCATCCCCTTACGTACTAGCCGCGGTGCCCTCGCCCAGCTACTCATCCCCTGCCGCCCATAATCTTCTCTGCTTATCGAAAAATGGCAAAAAAGCGGTCATATTTTGCTAAAATGCCTAAAAAATCATCAAAATAGCAAAAAACAGCCCCAAAATTGCTAAAAAATCTACTTCGAACGGCGCGCATCTCCCTTCCTTGTCATTTCGAGCAAGCGAAGCGCGTCGAGAAATCTGTTTATATCCGCAATTAGAGGGAGCGAAAGATAAATGTGTTATCTTTGGAGGATTGAAGAGAAAATTATACTGTATATGAAACGCTACTGCCAGACTCTTACGCTCGTCGACGACGAGGCACTGATTGAAAAGTATATTGAGGTCCACTCCCACGTGTGGCCGGAAGTGCTTGAAGGCCAGAGAGAAGTGGGGATACTCCAGATGGAGATTTTCCGCCGCGGGAGGGTGCTGTTTATGATTTGCGACACGGTGGACTCGTTTGACTGGGAGAGAGATATGGCGCGCCTCGCGACTCTTCCCCGGCAGGCGGAGTGGGAGGCCTATGTTGCCCGGTTCCAGGGCTGTGACCCGAGCGCCCCTTCAAGCGACAAATGGAAGCTGATGGAGAAGATCTTCGACTCTTCGGCCCAACTCGCCGCCGCCTAGTAGCCTTCTTTCCTGCCCACACTTCGGCAGCTGCCGCCTCTTTCGCTTAGAAGGGGGTAGGCGTGATGAAATCTATTCCTACGGCTCTGCTTCGCCTCGACTGCATCGAAGCCGCTTCGAGCAAATCACCTCGCACTGGGGAGTTTACTAAATCATTGATTATAAACAAGATGCTAATCTACCCCAGGTAAGGTGACATCAAATTGACGGTAAGCGTCTCCGCGATGACGCATTGACATGAAGAGGCGATCCATCTACCTTTG
>CAMCGB010000023.1 GCA_945874355.1 uncultured Bacteroides sp. | reverse complement strand
GGCGGGGTAGCTCAGCTGGTTAGAGCGTCGGATTCATAATCCGGAGGTCGCGGGATCGTGCCCCGCCCCCGCTACTACTTACTCACTCATTATATCCTTCCGGCGCGTTACAAGCGGCGGTTTTTTTATTTTCAACCGTATGAACCGATATCTTTCCTTCCTTTTCTCCCTGCTCCTGATTTCGCAGCTTTCTTTCGGAGCCGCTCCCGTACAGGCCAAAAAGTGGGCTGTCGTAAAGACCCCCAGCTGCATCCTGCGCCTGAATCCCGATTATGAATCTTCCTGCGAAAGCCAGTGTCTGATGGGCACGGTAGTCCAGGTCAAGGATTCGCTCCGATACTGGCGTCAGGTGGATGCTCCCGACTACAAAAATTGCTGGACCAACGATCTGGTGCTCGTCTATATGTCTGAATCCCAGAAAGATGACTATATCAAGGCTCCCAAGTGGATATGCACCGCCACGCACAGCACCGTGTTCAGCTCAGCCGACCCTGACTCCCAAAGGCTCTCGCCCCTGGAGGCAGGCTGCATCCTCAGGCGTCCCGAAAGCTGCCGCACTCTTACGAAAGGAAACTTTGTAGCCGTGCTTCTGCCCGACGGCACCCAGGGATGGGTCAATAAGAGTGACGTAGAGGAGTTTGAGTCGTGGGCTGGCGGCTGCACTCCCAGCGCAGAGGCCATCGTAGAGAGGGCCAAAAGCTTTCTTGGCGCCCCTTATTTCTGGGGAGGATGCTCTGCAGAGCGCTTCGACTGCAGCGGGCTCGTAAAGTTCTGCTATATGCTGGGCGGCGGCCTCGTCCTGCCCCGCAACGCGCGCGAGCAGATTCACTGCGGCCGCGAAGTGCCCTTCCGCCTGGAGCAGATGAAGAGCGGCGACCTCGTCTTTTTCGGTACTCTGGACAGCTCTGGCAAAGTCAAAAGCGTAACCCACGTCGCACTGTATATCGGAGACGGGCGGATAATCCATTCTTCGCAGCTCGTGCGGATCAATTCTCTTCTTAAGGGAAGAGAGGATTATTATGAGCGGCAGGTGGTCGGAGTGCGCAGAATCCTGGGCTGCACGCAGGAAGGGGAAAAGCCTGTTCACAGGGCAAGTGAGCACCCGTGGTATTATTAGAGAAAAAAACTTATCTTTGCAGAAATTTAAACGACAATAATATGAACCTAAGAGACATCAAGAAGGACATCGAGTATGTTCTCGGAGCATTTGTGGACGACTGCGCTACTGTAGTGGCTGTCAATCCTAATGTTGACGAATATAAGGCCGCCGAGCTCATTGAAGAGGCCATACAGGTCTTCAATACCCTGCGCGACAAGGTGAACGTGAAGACCGGGACTCCCAAGAAGGAATATTTCAATGCCCTGCGCAAGGAAATTCTCACCAGCACCGACGCCCTTTACGAGAAGCTCAGCGCTGTAGTGAAGGAGTCAGTGAAATAAATGACGGCAAGAATTTTTCTTCCGATATGTATCGCGCTCCTGCTTTCCGGCGAGGGCGCGATTTCGGCTTCTCAAACTTCCGGGCGCGAAAAGTCCGCGGCGGTACGTGCGGCGGTTGACAGCATCTGCTCCCGCCAGCCTCTGGCCCGCAGCGTCGTATCTATTCTTGCCTTGACTGAGGATGGCGATACCCTCGCCTGCGTGAACCCGGGTCAGAAACTGGTCCCCGCCTCGAACATGAAGCTGCTCACGACGGGTCTTGCCCTGCTTGAACTGGGGCCCGATTTCCGTTTCGAGACCACTCTTGCCTACAGCGGCACCGTGCGCGACGGTGTCCTGCACGGCGACCTCTACATCGTGGGAGGGGCTGACCCCAGCCTTGGTGCAAACATTCCCTGTGCAGAGCCCGTCCAGA
The DNA here is from genome assembly GCA_945874355.1 of uncultured Bacteroides sp. GTDB lineage: Bacteria > Bacteroidota > Bacteroidia > Bacteroidales > UBA932 > Cryptobacteroides. Next base: position 18,780 of record CAMCGB010000023.1, on the reverse strand, counting down.
GCCTTTTCGGCCGCTGGAAGCAGCTGCTGCTCAAGGCTGGAATCAGCTCCATCGAAGGCTATGTGGTGGGCGACGACCGCTTTTTCCCTGACCCCGTACCCGAGAATCTGGGATGGACCTACGACGATCTCGGCACATATTACGGCGTAGGACCCACCGGGCTGTCGTTCTTCGAGAATGCGCAGAACTTCACCGTCCGTCCCGCAAAGCAGCAGGGTAGCGTTCCGTCTATCGAGCCCAAGTATCCCCTGACCCCCTGGATGACTTATCTCAACTCTGCCACAACTTCGGCTCCCAAAAGCGCAAACACTCTCTTCTGCGTCAACACTCCGCTTGCCGCTGTGGCGCAGTTCGGGGGCTCTTTCCCCGTGGACCGCAAGTCCTATACGCTCGAGTGTTCGAACAGGTTCGGGGCCTATACCTGTGCCCATTACTTCTGTAACTATCTTAATTCCAACGGGGTAAAGGTGTCGAAAGGAGCCTGTGACATCTTCCTCTCCCGTCTGCGTCCTTCTCCCGCTGCCGCCACTTCAAACGTGCAGGCGGCTGGTGCGGAAAGCCTTACAAAGATAGGTTCCACCTACTCCGCTCCCCTCGTGCAGCTGATAAGGCACACCAACTGCGAGAGCGACAATTTCTTCGCCGAGACCCTTCTCAAGACCATCAGCCGCAAGCGTTGCGGCAAGACCGACTATACGAGTGCGGTGAAGCAGATGGAAGCGTGCCTGAAGTCTTTGGGCGTGAATCCGAGCGGAACCTGCCAGATTATGGATGGCAGCGGGCTGAGCCGCAAGAATTATGTAAGTGCCTCGTTCTTTGTGGATTATCTTCAAAAGATGCTCATGTCAGAAAGGAGAGACGACTTTATCGCCAGCCTTCCTTTCCCCGGTCTGAAGGGTACTCTGGAGTATAAATTCCCCCAGAAAGATGCCGATTGGCGGGGACGCCTGAGGATGAAAAGCGGCTCTATGAACGGGGTCCGCTGCTACAGCGGCTACATTCTCCCTTCCCAAGAGGGATGCGGGCCCATAGTATTTTCTATCCTCACCAATAATGTCACTGCCCCGTCCTGGGTTGTAAATCCAGAGATTGATGCGATAATAAGCCTTCTTGCGGATGCCCTTTTATGACATTTGCCCATAAATTATTACTTTTGCATTTATGCGGATAAAACTCACATTGCTCCTTTTGCTGAGCCTGACGGCCACTTCCTGCCGCTTTCTGAACTCCTTCCTTCACAATGGGGAGCAGATTGTCGCAAGGGTAGGCGACCAGAAGCTCTACCTCTCGGAGCTTGAGCACTTTATCCCCGAAGACTCTACCCCCGAAGACTCCCTGCTGCTGTCCCGCCGCTACATCAATTCCTGGGCTATGGACAAGCTCTATATGCATGTTGCTTCCGAGCAGCTCTCAAAGGATGAGCTGGATGTCTCGGAAGAGCTTGAAGCCTACCGCCGCTCCCTTGTCAAGTACCGCTATGAGCAGAGATATGTCTCCGACAGGCTTGACACCCTGGTTACGGACGAGCAGATAAGCGAGTACTATGAGGCCCATAAAAAGGACTTCACCCTCAAGTCCCCGGTGCTTAAGGTGCGCTTTGCCGACATAATGAAAGACTCTCCTTCGCTCGTCAGCTTTCTGAAGATGATGTCTTCCGACGACTATGAGACCCTCCAGCGCGCCGATACTCTGTCCAAGTCAGTTACACTCAGATATATAGACAACTCGGATATATGGATGGACGCTTCCGACCTCGCCCGTGAGTTCTCGCTGGGCACGTCCGAGATGCTGTCCCTTATGAAAAATTCGATGATCAAATACGCGCCGGAAGACCGCGGGGACCTGCTTGTAGCCTATGTCTGCGACATCAGGACGAGCGGGCCGGCCCCGGTGGAGTACTGCAGCGCGGAGATCAGAAATATATTACTCAGCGAGCGCAAGCACGCCCTTGTGAAAGGTTTGGAACAAGACTTGCTTGACAACGCTCTCGAAACGGGACTCTTTGAAGTCTATTGATAGTACGGAATTCTAAAGTTTTTACGGTAAGTTGCAGATTATGAACTATTTAAAGTCTTGCTTGGCAGCGTCGCTCATTGCATTGTGCACCTTTGCATCCGCTCAAAAATACAACTCGGTGGTGGATAAGTCCATAGCCGTCGTCGGAGGCGAACTCATCACGATTTCCGACCTGGAGGCGCAGGTCAGACTGTCCGGAGCCTACGGCGGCTACTCTTCCGACAAGGCCCTGCGTTGCGAGATGCTCGAAAGGATGATGGAGTCCAAGTTGTTCCTGATGCAGGCCCGGATCGACTCCCTGAACGTCAACAGCGACCAGGTGTCGGCCGAAATGAGTCAGAGAATAGATATGCTCCGAAGCAATCTTGGCGGAGATGAGCAGGTTGAGAAGACCTTCGGCAAGCCTATGTACAAGCTCCGCGCCGAGTGGCAGAAGCAGCTCGAAGAGCAGTCGCTCACCCAGCAGGAACAGCAGCAGATTGCCCGCGACATCCCCGATTTGACTCCGTACGATGTGAAGCAGTTCCTCGACACGGCAGATGTAAGCTCACTCCCTATAGTGCCTACGAAGTATCAGATGAGCCAAATCTGCATTTACCCCGACCGCGAAGCCGCCGCTATGGCTGTGAAGGAAAGGCTCCTTTCGATCCGCGAGCGCATCATCAACGGTGAAAAGTTCTCCACCCTGGCCCGCCTTTACTCCGAGGATCCCGGCAGCGCCCGCAAGGGAGGCGAACTTGGTATGATGTCCAAGAGCGTGTTCTGGCCCGCCTTCTCCGATGCCGCAATGGCCCTCAAGCCCGGAACCATCTCCCAGATAGTGGAGACCCCCGACGGATTCCACCTTATAGAAGTCATTGACAAGAAGGGAGATATGTTCAATGCAAGGCATATCCTCATTAAGCCCAAGTACACCAACGACGACCGCGAGAAAGCTTTCAAGACCCTCGACAGCCTCCGCACCGCAATCGTTGTTGACAGCGTGATAAGCTTCGGGACAGCAGCCCGTTTCTACTCCCAGGACCCCGCCACAAGGACCAACAACGGACAGATGTCCGACCCCAACACAGGCTCAGCCTACTTCGAGATAGACCAGCTCAAGCCCCAGGACTATGAGGCCATAAGGGACCTGGAGGTAGGGCAGGTGTCCGAACCCATCGAGTCTCTGGACAACGAGGGCCGCAACGGCAACGTGGTATATAAAATCATACGTCTCGACAAGATTGTACCCTCGCATACAGCCACTTTCGAGTCCGACTACACGGAGCTGCTGGATATGGTCAGTATGGAAAAACGTATGGCTGCCATAGATTCCTTCCTGGAGAAGAAGATAGACTCGACCTACATCGTTATCGACCCCCTGTTCGGGGATTGTGATTTCAGTCGTAAAGGATGGGCTCAAAAGGTCAGAAAAGAAGACTGACGGCGGCATTCTTTCTGTGCTGCGCGGCGTCTCTTGCCTTGCTCCCCTCTCTGAAAGCCCAGAGCGGCGGGGAACAGCAGGATTCGCTGGTCCGTCTTATGAGCGCCTCGTACATCGAACAGGTTTCTGTCGGTGAAGAGGTTATCCGCAAGGCAATAGACGCGACCTTTCTGCACAACGGCACCTATCTTATCTGCGACACTTCTCTCTGGAGCAAGCAGAAAAACATCATCAACTGCTTCGGCAATGTGAGGATGATCCAGGGCGACGCGGAGCTCACCAGCGACAAACTGGACTATCTGATAGACGAGGACCTTGCCCAGTTCCGGGGAGGACTTGTGGAGCTGCGCAACAAAGAGGACAATGTCCTGAGGACCAAGCTTCTGGACTACAACACCAAGGACAGCCTCGCCGTGTTCCACTCGGGAGCCTCGATGCGGAGCTCGGACGGGCAGATTATCGAGAGCGAAGAAGGCACATACTCCAATGCCCTGAACCTCTTCACCTTCCGCGACAATGTGAATATGTACACCGACTCGGTTTTCGTGCGGACAACAGCCCTGGACTACGACTCCAAGCTTCAGAAGGCCCTGTTTGTGAGCCCCATCGATTTCCATAAGGACGACAATATGCTCTCTTCCGAGGGAGGATGGTACCTTCGCGACGACGACCTGTTCTTTTTCACGGGCAATGTCCACGCCATCACTCCCACCCAGGAAGTTTGGGGCGACAGTCTCTACTACTCCCGTCCGGTCAACAATATCACTATGCTGGGTAATGTGCAGCTGCAGGATACGACCAGAAGCGTGGCCGCAGTCTCGGACTATTTGCTCTACGAAGACTCGCTCTCGACCCTGACCCTGCGCAAAAAGGCCGCTGTCGCACTCTGGAGCGAGAAAGACGGCAAAGTGGACACCACCTACTGCGGAGCTGATGCCCTTGTTTACAAGACGGTACGCAAGTGCGACCTGGACTCTCTGGAGCTGAGCCTCTCGCAGTCCCGCCTTGAACTGATGCTGTCCGATGCCGTACGGGAGTACAGGAAAAGAGCATCCGAACAGGCGGCACAGAAGAACCAGCAGGCTGCCGATGCCAATGCTCCGGCAGGCCGCACCGCAGCTTCTGCACAGAGAAACAAGTCTTCGCAAGGGGGTGCTAAGCCTTCAGACAGCCTGCCGGCAACGCAGCCTTCGGACAGCCTCTCGACGATGATGTCTGACAGTCTTGCGGTGGCAAGCCGGGACAGTCTTGCAATCGCTGCCCTGGACAGCCTCACTCTGAATGTCCCTGCGCCGGATACTACCAAGGTGGATTTTGCTTTCGGTCTAGGCGATGTGCGGATTTTCCGGGAGGATATGCAGATGCGCTGCGACTCCCTGGTGTTCTGTGCGCTCGACTCCATCGCCCGCTTTTACCGCGACCCTGTGGTCTGGAACGAACAGCGGCGCCAATATACCTCCGATAGCCTCTTTGTGCTTGTGAAGGACCAGAAAGTTGACCGTGCAAACCTGATTTCCAATGCTTTCGTAGCTATAAAGGAGGACAGTCTCCTCTTCGACCAGATACGCTCCACCGAGGTGATGGCCTATTTCGACGACGAGATGGCCCTCAAGCGCTTCGATGCCCTTGGAGGGGTCAATGCAATCTTCTATCTTGAAGAAAATGACGAACTTGCGACAGTCAATAAGGTTGAGGCAAAGCTGATGTCGGCCACCCTTGCTGACGGCGACCTGGAGAGTCTGTACTATTTCGAGCAGCCCAAGAACGACGCTTATCCTATAGTCCAGTTCCCGCAGAAGGACCGTCTGATGAAAGGCTTCACTTGGCGGGATGACGAGAGGCCCAAGAGCAAGGAGGACATCACGACCCTCAGCATCAGGCCTTCGCAGCGGCAGGAGCTGGAGAGCCGCCCCGAGCCCGTTTTCCGCCAGACAGACCGCTTCTTCCCCGGATATATGCGTCAGATTCGAGAGTCTCTGGAAGATGCGCGTCAGAAAAAGAGCCAGAGCCGCGCAAGGGCACAGGCAGATTCTCTGTCTGCCGCGGATACACTTGCCATAAATGATACTTTGGCTTTGAATGGCAGCGTGCAGCTCAGAGACAGCCTTAGCACAGGTACTTCTTTGCCCGATTCTCTTCACTCCTCTCCTATAATTAAGGATTCTCTATCCGCGCGGGACAGTATTCCCGACACTCCCGCGCTCTCCCGCAAGGCTCTTTCCGAGCAGCGCAGGGCTCAAAAGCAGCTGAAACGCGAACAGCGCTGGGCTGAGCTTGATGCGGCGGATTCGCTTAAAGCCGCGCGCAAGCAGCAGCGTAAAGCGGAGCGGGAACTGCGAAGGCTTGCAGCGCGCCAGAAGGCCATACAGCGGCAGCAGGAGAAAGACGAAAAACTACGCCGCCGTTACATAGAGATGTACCAGCGGCGAAAGTCAGAGTCTGAACTCAAATCTGCCCCTCAGGCTTTGGAAGAATCGGCCGTCTTGGAAGAGCCGCCATCCTTGGAATCGGAAGAGAAGAATTTCCACTGAAACAGAACCAGATAGAAGGCTCCGATGGTGACGCAGGAGTCGGCGAAGTTGAATACGGGGCTGAAGAAGATGACCTTCTCGGCTGTCCGGATGATGGGGAAATAGAACATATCCACCACTTTTCCGAACATAAACGGGGCGTAATCCCAAACAAGGCCGTAGAACATACAGTCCACCAGGTTGCCTATGGCTCCGGCTGTGATGAGGGTAAGTCCCACCAGCACTCCTGTGGGAACCTTGTCCTTTTTGAGCAGCGAGTGTATCCACCAGATCAGTGCACCGCTCAGCACTACTCTTATGAGCGACAGTATGAGCTTGCCCACTTTGCCTCCGAAAGCCATTCCGAAGGCCATACCCTCATTCTCCACGAAGCACAGCCTGCACCACTGCCCGATGAGCATTATCTGCTCTCCCAGCTCCATATTTGTCTTGACCAGAACTTTGATAATCTGGTCAATGACCACAAGTGCCACCCCGAGAAGGATGAGCCTTGTCCCTTTTCCTATTTTCATGCCTTGCCGTTCTTTGCAAGCATTTCCTTGGCCTCGACTGTGAGAGTTGCGTGAGGCACACGACGAAGTCTCTCCTTGGGGATGAGCTTGCCGGTGACGCGGCACACTCCGTAGGTCTTGTTCTCAATGCGGGCCAGGGCGGCTTCAAGGCTCTTTATGAATTTATACTGCCTCTGGGCCATCTGGCTGGCCTCTTCCTTCGAGAGCTGGTTTGCCCCGTCATCCTCCACTGTCTTGAACGAAGGTGACGTGTCCTCGATATCGTTGGTCCCGTTGTGGAGTATAACCTCCCTGAGGGTGTTGTACTCAGCTTTGGCCTGAGCGAGTTTTTCCTCGATGATAGCTTTGAACTCAGCGAGTTCGGCATCCGAATAACGGGTCTTTTCCGTCACGGGTGTTCCTTTGCTTGTCTGTTCCGCCATAGTTTGTCTTTTTTAGATTACTTCTTGTTGACCTTGATTCTGATAGTGGAGTCAGCCCACTCCACCTTGCCGGCGTCGGAAGGCGCTTCGCCCAGATCTTTGAGCTCCAGACTAAGGCTCAGGGTCTGGCTCTTTACATATTCTGCCCAGTCCCCAAGGGCTTCGCTGATCTGAGTGTAGTTCTCCCCGTCGGCATAAATAAGTGTCTCTATCCTGTCCGTAACCTCAAAGCCGCATTCCTTGCGCAGGTTCTGGATGGGATGAATAAGCTCGCGGGCAATTCCTTCGCGGACAAGCTGCGGGGTCTGCACGATGTCCAGTGCGAGGGTGAGAGTGCCCTCGGTGGCTACGAGCGAGCCCGGCATATCTTCCGAGCTTATCTCATAGTCGCCCTTTTCCAGCAGGACTTCGCCGTCTGGCAGGTTCCAGCTGTATGTGCCCTCACAATGCTCTATGGCTCCAATCTGTTCCTGGTCCAGAGTGGCGAATGCGGCCGCGATGTCCTTCATACGCTTGCCGTATTTCTTGCCCAGAGTCTTGAAATTGGGCTTTATTTTCTTTGTGATGATTCCGGTTGTGTCGTGAATGAACTCCAGCTCCTTGACATTCACCTCGGTAAGGAAGATGTCCTTCACTTTCTCGATGTGCGCCTTCACCTCGTCGTCCATTACGGGTACCATAACCTTGGCGAGAGGCTTGCGCACGTTGATGCCCACTTTCTTGCGCAGGGCAAGCACCATCGAAGAAGCCTTCTGGGCAAATGCCATGCTCTCCTCCAGACCCTCGTCCACAAGGGCGGCGTCGTAGTCGGGCATACTCTCGAAATGCACTGATTCCTTGCCTTCCACCAGGTCCAGATAGAGCCTGTCCATAAAGAAAGGCGCTATGGGCGCTCCGAGCAGGGCTATGCTGCTGAGAGCCTCGTGAAGGGTCTGGTAGGCCGACATCTTGTCTTCTCCCAGCCCCTTACCCCAGAGCCTTTTCTTGTTGAGGCGTATGTACCAGTTGCTCAAATCGTCGCAGACGAAGTCCTGGATAAGCCTGCCGGCAGTAGTGATGTCGTAGTCCTCGTATGCTTCCCTGACGTTCTTTATCAGAGTGTTGAGCTTGCTTATGATCCACCTGTCAAACATTGGCCTGTGCTCGTAGGGCACTTTTTCCTCCCTGGGGTCGAAATGGTCTATGTTGGCATACAGGGCAAACACCGAATAGGAGTTGTAGAGGGTGCCGAAGAACTTGCGGCGGACTTCCTCCACGCCGGCCTCGTCGAACTTCAGATTGTCCCAGGGCTGGGCGTTGGTGAGCATATACCATCTCAGCGAGTCGGCTCCGTACTTGTCCAGCTCCTCAAAAGGATTGACGGCGTTACCCAGTCTCTTGCTCATCTTCTCGCCCTTCTTGTCGAGTACCAGTCCGTTGGAAATCACCCTCTTGAATGCGGGAGTGCCGCTGACCATAGTGTGGATTGCGTGCAGGGTGTAGAACCATCCGCGGGTCTGGTCCACTCCCTCGGCTATGAAGTCAGCTGTGGTCCCGAAATCGGGGCTCTGGATGCCTCTCAGTCCCGTCTGGGCGTAAGGCATAGCTCCCGAATCGAACCATACGTCGATAAGGTCGGTCTCCCTTTTCATCTTCCTGCCGCTCGGGCTGACGAGGAAGATTTCATCCACATACGGGCGATGGAGGTCGATTCTGTCGTAGTTCTCCTTGCTCATATCTGAAGGGTCGAAACCCTTGTCCCTCATAGGGTTGGACTCCATAAATCCGGCCTCGACCGCGCGGTCTATCTGCTCGTAGAGCTCCTTGCAGCTGCCTATGCAGATCTCTTCCTTGCCGTCCTCGGTGCGCCAGATGGGCAGAGGAGTGCCCCAGTAGCGGCTGCGGCTCAAGTTCCAGTCCTGGATGTTCTCCAGCCACTTTCCGAACCTTCCGCTTCCGGTGCTCTCGGGCTTCCAGACTATGCCGCTGTTGTTCTCCATCATCTGCTCCCTCACGGCGGTGGTCCTGATGAACCAGCTGTCGAGAGGATAGTAGAGCACGGGTTTGTCCGTCCTCCAGCAGTGGGGGTAGCTGTGCACGTGCTTCTCGATGCGGAATACTTTCCCCTCGGACTTCATCATCACGCACAGGTCCACATCCAGCGTGGGCGCATCTGCACCCAGGGTGTCGTCATATGCGTTCTTGACATATCTTCCTGCCCACTGGGCGTATTCCGCACTGACCCTTTCCTTTACGAAGTCGGGGTCCATATCCTCGAGGCGGTAGAACCTTCCCTTGCTGTCCACCTGGGCCTGAAGGTCTCCGTTGAGGTCCCTTACCTGCAGCGCGGGCACCCCGGCGGCCTTTGCCACCTTGGCGTCATCGGCACCGAAGGTCGGGGCTATATGTACTATTCCGGTACCTTCTTCTGTCGAAACATAGTCTCCCGCGATGACCCTGAAAGCTCCCTCGTCGGCACGGAACCAGGGCAGCAGCTGCTCGTATTCCATACCCACCAGCTCGCTTCCCTTCATAGTTCCTTCCACGACGGTGTGCTCCAGCTTGTCGGTGAAAATGGTCTCCACCAGGTCCCTGGCTACGATGAAGGTGGCCTTCTTGTGGGTGTACGGGTTCTCGGAAAGCACTTTTACGTAATCGATTCCGGGACCAACGCACAGGGCCGTGTTGGAAGGCAGGGTCCAGGGAGTGGTGGTCCAGGCCAGGAAGTACAGGTCATCCTCTCCCTTAACTTTGAACTGGGCGGTGCAGGTGGTGTCCTTCACGTCGCGGTAGCATCCGGGCTGGTTCAGCTCATGGCTGCTCAGGCCTGTGCCCGCAGCGGGGGAATAAGGCTGAATGGACTTGCCCTTGTAGAGCAGGCCCTTGTTGTAGATGTCCTTGAGAAGGTACCAGAGAGTCTCGATGTAGCGGTTGTCGTAGGTGATGTACGGGTCGTCCATATCCACCCAGTAACCTATCCTCTCGGTGAGGTTGCGCCACTCGGAAGTGTACTTCATCACTTCGCGGCGGCACTCCTCGTTATACTCCTTGACGGAAATCTTTTTGCCTATGTCCTCTTTGGTGATGCCCAGCTTCTTCTCCACTCCGAGCTCCACCGGCAGTCCGTGGGTATCCCAGCCGGCACGGCGGCGCACCTTGTAGCCCGCCTGGGTCTTGTAGCGGCAAACGGCATCCTTGATGGAACGCGCCATCACGTGATGTATGCCCGGCATACCGTTGGCTGAAGGAGGTCCCTCGAAGAAAATGAACTCGGGGTGTCCTTCCCTGAGTTTGAGGGATTTGCCGAAGGCGTCGATATCCTTCCAGCGTTGCAGAACTTCCGAAGAGATTCTGACCGGGTCAAGTCCGTTGTATTCTTTGAATGCCATATTGAAAGTCGTACTTTTTTTCTATTTTTGCACTGCAGAAGTTAATTCTGCAAATTTACTATTTTTTGGCGATAATACAATTATGGGTATTCAAGTTTCGCATGTGCGAAACAACCTATATTTGAGGGCTTTAGGCCGAAAGTAAGTCCTCTTCCCGAGGAAGAGGATTTAGGAGAAGGGTAACGTATATCAGTTTTGTGCGTGGGCAAAAGTTTCGCAAGAGCGCACAAAGCTATCATCAACAAACAGTTTTATGCTTGCGAAACTTGAGTTATGGGTATTCTTGACATAGTGCTGCTGATTTGTTTTGTCCCTGCCATCGTGTCGGGTGTGACCAAAGGGTTTATCCGTCAGGTGGTGGAGATAGTCGCCATACTTGCAGGAGCCTGGGTCGCCTTCCGCTGCTCTTCGATGATGAGCGTCTGGCTTGCCCAGTACATCCAGCTCGATAAGATATATCTGCACATTATATGTTTTGTGCTGATAATCATAATAGTAGCCCTTCTGCTGAACCTTCTCGGGCGGATTCTGACCAAGACCCTCGACGCCCTGTCGCTGGGCTGGTTCAACTATCTTCTGGGGCTGGTTTTCGGCATCCTCAAGGTCGCCATAGTGCTGGGACTCCTGATTCTGGGTTTCGAAGCCCTGAACGCGAACCTCCATCTGCTGGACCCCAAGGAGCTGGATAATGCAGTCGTTTACAATACTCTGAAGAATGCCGCCAATGCGGTGTTCCCTTATCTGAAATCATTTGTTACAGGAATCAATGGCTAGGATTCTGCTCATAGAGACTTCTACTTCCCTTTGCTCGGTAGCCCTGTGCGAAGACGGCCGCGTGCTGTCCTCCCGCCAGAGTTCCCAGCCCCGCTCGCACGCTTCAATGACCGCCGTCTTCATAAAAGAACTGCTCGGCGAGCAGGCTATGCTTGCCGCTGACCTTGATGCCGTGTGCCTGAGCGCCGGCCCCGGTTCATATACCGGTCTGAGGGTTGGTTCTTCGACGGCAAAGGGGCTCTGTTTTGCCTGCAACATCCCGCTTCTGGCGGTAGGAACTCTTGAAGTGCTTGCAAATCAGGCAATAGCAAATGATCTTGTGCCGCCTGAGGTGGACCGTATAGTGCCAGTGCTGGATGCAAGGCGTATGGAGGTCTATACTGCCGTGTATGATGCTTGCGGCAGGGCCTTAAGCGAGGCGGAGGCGAAAATTATCGACACGGCCGATTGCTATGGCTCTCTTCTTCAGGGGCATAACTGCCTTTTCATAGGCGACGGTGCCGCGAAGTGCAGCTCGGTCTTTTCTTCGGAGTCTTCCCGTTTCGTCCAGACCTGTCCCACTGCAATGGCTATGGCCACTCTGGCCTTCCGTGAGTACGAAATGAAGAATTTTAAGGACTGCGCCTACTTCGAGCCTTTCTATCTAAAGCAGTTCGTAGCCACCCAAAGCAAGAAAAAACTCTTTTGATTATGGAATTCCTGATAGTCCTTCTGATGTTCGCAGTGCCCGTGTTCGCCGCCCTCATAGGCAAGCGCGAATCTGCCAAGGTGAAAGCTTACAAGATAGAGCAGATGGAAGAGGAAGATTCTGCTGAGCCTGCCGCCCCGAAGAGGGAGCGCAGGTCTTTGAGAGGTCAAAGCGAGCTTCGGGACAGAAGCCAAAGGGTAGATTCTGCTCCGGAAGGGGACAGTGCGACCCGCTCGATCGATTCCTCGAAAGTGAAGGGTTCTAAGCCGGCGCAGGAGGGGAAAAACCCTGCCTTTGAGAAACTTGCATCTTTGAGCGAGAAGGAAAAGCTGCTTATCTACCCCGAAATAATGAAGCCAAAGTTTGACGAATAAGCTTTTTTTACTATCTTTGCCTTCACAGGTCAAGGGTTCTGCCGTCGGCAGGACTCCTTTAATTTTTGTTTGACAATAAAACATTAAGATATGAGTGAAATACATTACATGAGCCAGGAAGGGCTTGACAAGCTCAAGAAAGAGCTCGCCGAAGCCCTCGCCCAGAGGCCGGTCATTTCTGCCGCGATTGCGGAGGCAAGAGAGAAGGGAGACCTTTCAGAGAATGCCGAATACGAGTCAGCCCGCGAGGCCCAGGGGCTGCTGGAGCTGAAGATAGCCAACCTCCAGAATATGGTCATCAACGCCAAAGTGCTCGACAGTTCGATGCTCAGCACCGAGAAAGTCCAGATGCTCAACAAAGTTAAGGTGGAGAACCTGAACAACGGCAGGATTATGGAGTTTACCATCGTGGGTGAAAGCGAGGCCGACTTTTCAAAGGGCAAGCTCGCCGCCACCACTCCCATAGCCAAGGCCCTGCTCGGCCACTCCAAGGGCGACACCGTTGAGGCAAAGGCACCCTCGGGAGTCATCAAATTCAAGATTCTGGACATCGCAATCTAAGACAGGATGGCTACAATATTCACCAAAATCTGCAAGGGGGAGATTCCTTCCTACAAGGTCGCCGAGAGCGAGGATTACTATGCTTTCCTGGATATCAGCCCTCTCGCGCTGGGCCACACGCTGGTGGTTCCCAAGCACTGCGAGGACGACTATATCTTCAATCTGGATGAGGCTACCTATGAGGGCCTGTGGATCTTTGCCCGCAAGGTGGCAAAGGCCCTGAAGGCCGCCGTGCCCTGCAAGAGGGTGGGCGTCGCCGTGCTTGGTATGGAGGTGCCCCACACCCATATCCATCTTGTCCCTCTCCAGAGCGAGTCTGATATGGATTTCCGTAAGAAGAAGCCGGAGTTCAGCGCCGAGCAGATGAAACAGGTATCTGAAGCAATTTTTGCCGAATATGAAAAATTATAAAGTCATTGCGGTCCTCTGTGCCGCACTTTCCCTTATGGGCTGCTCCCGCAAGGCAACAGTCAGCGGAACAATTGACGGCTATGCCGACCGCGACCTGGTTGTAAGGCAGCTCGACGTGAACAAGTTCACCGTTCTGGACACCATCAGGACTTCTGCCAATGGCGAGTTCAGCTACAAGCTGGACATCCAGGAAGGCGATCCCGAATTCATTTACCTTTACGCCGGTGACAATAGAGTCGCTTCGCTGCTGGTAGGCTCGTCTGACCGCATAAGCATCAAGGCAGACACGCTGGGCTCCTGCACAGTCGAAGGCTCCTCCGATTCGGCTCTTCTTGGTGAAGTTGAGAAGGCTTACTCCGATTTTATGGGAAGGATGACTTCTGCCACCACCAACGGGGAGCTGGTCCGCGAATATGTCAGCTATTACCGCTCAAGGGTCAAGTTCCTGCTGGAGCACCCTTATTCGCTGACTGTGGTCCCCGTTCTTTATCAGAAGCTTGGAGAGAATGCTCCCATTTTCTCCCAGGCCAGTGACGCCCTTCTTTTCCGCAATGCCGCCGACTCTCTGACCACTGTTTATCCCGACTCCAGATATGTCAAGGCTCTTAGGAGCGAAGCCGAGCGCAGGCTCAAGCTTATGGACCTGGACAGCAAGATACGCAATGCCCCCGAGGCATCATATCCCGACATCATCCTGCCCGATATGAACGGAGAGCAGAAGGCTCTCTCTTCGGTTGAGGCAAAGGCTATCCTGGTGCATTTCTGGGACCTGGACGATGCGGCCCAGAAGATGATCAACATCGAGGTGCTTATGCCCCTTTACAAGGAGTTCCACTCCAAGGGTCTGGAAATCTATTCGGTGTGCGTCAGTCCCGACAAGGCTGAGTGGGGCTCTACCGTGAGCGCCCAGAAGCTCCCCTGGATCAATGTCAATGACGGTCTGGGCAGCTATTCTCCGGCACTTAGGTCCTTCAATGTGACGAGTCTTCCCCTGTCGCTGCTCATCCTCAACTCCGAGCTCTACTCGTCTCCCATTTCCGGAGAGGCGCAGCTCCGCAAGGTCCTCCGCGAGAATCTGCGCTAGGCGCGATTTCCTTTATTAAACATCAAATACGGCGACGGATGCAGATAGTGTCCGCCGCATTTGTTATATTTGTAGGGATAACCACAATACTGTTCTGCGAATGAGGAATGATGTTTTCATAAGCTATAAGAGCGAATGTATCGAGACCGTGAAGGCTCTTGTCCATACCCTGGAAAGCAACGGGATACGCTGCTGGTATGCGCCCAGGGACCTGGACCGGTCCGGAGCCGGAAGGGACTATGACGACGAGATTATCGACGCCATCAAATCTTCCAGCGCCCTTGTCTGCGTGCTCACCGACGACGCCCTGATGTCAACCTGGGTGAAAAGGGAGGTGACCCAGGCAGAGAAATACGACAAGTTCATCATTCCCTATGCCATCTCGAACCTGAATGTGGACAACGGTCTGAGAATGAGGCTGGAAAACAAGCATTGGATCAATGCCTTCCCCAACCCGGAGGAGAAGTTCGCCTACCTTATACGCAACATCAAAGTCGTCCTCTCCCGCACCGACTCGGACGGAAATCTCCCTACGCTGGAGGAAATCTCTTCCATCCCGACAAGCAGGACAGACACCGACTACGAGGAGGCTATGGCTTTCCTGGAGATGAATGAGGTTCCGATGGCGGCCGCCAGCCTGCTGAAATCGATGGAGAACGGCAACCAGAAAGCCGCGCGCGAGCTCTGCGCCCTTTTCGAGGAGAACGAGTTCCTCAGTGACGACGAGCAGATGGGCGAGCGCATAGAGGCCCTTTCGGATGCCGGCAGCGCCGAGGCAGACCTGCTGCTATACTACAAATATGACCGTGTTGTAAGGCGTAACGACTTGTCCATCAAGTATCTGCGACGCAGTATTGAGCGCTCTCCCAGCGGCCTAGGGTATATGAGACTTGCAGTCAGCTATGGCTGGGGCCTGGGAGTGGAGCAGAACTATGTGCTGGAAATGCACTATTGCAACAAGGCCATAGAGCTCGGCTGCGCGAAAGCCTACTCTTACCTCGGACAGATTTATGAGTTCGGCACAGACAAACTGGCAAAGGACCTGGGAAAGGCTGAAGAGTTCTATCGCAAAGGCGCGGAAAGAAAAGACCCGAGGAGCTGCAAAAGGCTTTTCAATCTTTATTGGGATAAGGATATAGACAAAGCTGAGGAAATCGGCAAGAGTATGGTGGAGCAGGGCATCAGCGGAATGCTCAGCCAGATGGGACAGTTCTATACCTACCGCAGCTGCTTCGTGGAATATAGCTCGGATGAATATAATTCATTGATACGTAAGGCCATAAAGTGCTACGAAAAGGCTATCGAAAAGAATGACCCCGGGGCTTACAGCGCTTATGCCTTATTCTGCTATTACAGCGAAGATACTGCCGATAAGGCCCTTGAACTGGCCGATATGGCCATCTCGAACTATGACACGGACGCCTATCAGATCCGAGGAGCAATAATGACGGACAGGGAAGACTACCCCCAGGCCTGGGAGGCGTATAAGAATTGGTATGAGACCAAAGGGTCCGGTGCGGCAGAACTTGCTTCCCTTGTGCTTGACAAGTCTTATCAGGTGTCCGCTCAGGACCTGGATTATCTTCAGGAAGCTCTGCAGGTCAGTGTCAGGAATAATCTCAACGATCCTTTGACAATGCTCCTCAGGCTCTTTTGCTATAGGAGCACGGGTGAGTTGTGTGCTGAGCCCGATATGAATGTGCTCAGGAGTCTGCCTCAGTCATATCCTTACATCGCTATGGGCGAGAAGAGTGACAACGGGAACCTGAAGTACCTTTGCGCCCAATTGATGCTCGAGAAAGGAAGCCGATATTATAACCCCTTGAAGGCAGAAAAGCTGCTTGCCGAAGCTTCCGTGATGGATTGCTATGATGCTTTTGAGCGGTATATGAAGCTGAATCATCAGAGAGATTCGATTTCTGCCCTCAAGTCAATCCTTCTTTCTATTGATAGGACCGCAGACGGTTTTGAAGCCCGTTTCACCTCCTTGCTTTCCAATTGTATCAACCGGATGTTCCTGAGCGAGAACTTCTTTATCGAAGCGGCCAGAGACTACTCTGAGACTTTCCTTAATATGTGCCGCTTCAAGAACCCTTCGGACGGCGTCGAAGAAAGTATCCTTATAAAGGCTTTCTCTGAGGGCCGACCCCGCCTTAAGTCCTATTCTTTCTACAAGCTGATTCTTGACGAGTATAAAAAGGGCAACGTAAGCCTTTCAGAGCAGGATTTGCAAATAATACGGGAGGCAGAGGTCAAGGCTCTCGGGTATTACTCCGAGGCAGACGGCCGCAGCTACTTCAGTCCTGGGCTTTCCAGTTTACTGTCCGACCATTACGACATCCTCTTCCCGGAGATGAAGCTCGACGATGTGATGTCGGGGAAGAAAGAGTTTGACTACGAGAACGATATGCGTCTTCTTTATTCGAAGTGCGTTCACCTTAACCAGAATTATATGCGTTATCCTTTGAGAGAGCACGACTTCGTTGCCGACGATGTGGTCCTGCGCAGGCTTTATGCCCGCTTCCTTGAGGACAGCTCCTGCGCCCGGGTTCAGCGCACGGAAGCTGTTTTCGACATCTCCGCCCGCGACTTGAAGGATACCATTCAGGCTATGGGGGAGCTATGTTCCCTTTACCGGCGCCTGATGCCTTCCGGAGGCTATGGCTCTTATGATGATATCGCGAAGGGCCTTGAGCCTTTTGACGGCGCTTCTCTCTATCCTTTTGTGAGCCTTAGCGCCATAGTGAGGTATAGCCAGTCAATTTTCGCCGCTCTGCTTTCCCTCAGGACCGGCCTTCCGGACAGGATTTGGAGCCTGATTCTCGCAGTTCTCAATGCCGATTACAGCTCCGAGCAGGTCGACGAGCTTTTTGACGCGATTGACGCCCAAAGTGATCTTGGATTATTTATAATAGACTGTATGTCAGTAATATGCGACCTTCGCGACCACTATGTCTTCGGGCAGAATCTGACCCTTATGGCCCTGAGCGCACAGGAGGAAGACCGCGAAAATATCTGCGGACTGCTCACTGGAGTACTGGAAAATCTTGAAAGCCGCGGCTTCACCCACAATATCAAGCGCTTCACTCCCGAGGACTTTCTGCCTGGGGCAGGCCTTGTTACCGACGGCCTATCCCACTCTTACGAGTGCGCCTCTCCTGTGTGGTAGCGCGCTTGGAGCGGCTTAAGCCTCGGCAAACAGGCTGATAATGTTGAGGATTACCTGTGAAGCTTTCTGCATGTTCTCCACGCTCGTCCACTCGAACTTGCCGTGGAAATTCAGCCCACCTGCGAAGATGTTGGGGCAGGGCAGGCCTTTGAACGACAGGTTGGCTCCGTCGGTGCCACCCCTGATGGGCTGGATGCGCGGCTCGACACCGGCCATGAGCATTGCTTTCTGCGCCTTCTCTATTATATGGTAGTGCGGCTCCACCATTTCCCGCATATTGCGGTATTGGTCGCTGATTTTCAGAACAGCCGTCTGCTCCCCATATCTAGAGTTGATGAAATCGGCACACTGCCTCAAGGTCTTTTTCTTCTGCTCCAGCTTGCCCGAATCGTGGTCCCTTATAATATAGGAGAGCTCCGCCTGCTCTACCGTCCCCTTGAAGGAGGTCAGGTGCAGGAAGCCTTCGTAGTTTGAGGTATATTCGGGCTTCTGCTCCGGCGGCAGCAGGGCGTCGAACTCCTCTGCTATGCGTATAGCATTGAGCATCTTGCCTTTGGCGTATCCCGGATGGACATTTCTTCCCTGAATGAGGACTTTTGCCGATGAAGCGTTGAAGTTCTCGAACTCCAGCTCCCCGACTTCGCCTCCGTCCATCGTGTAGGCGTAATCGGCTCCGAACTTGCGGGTGTCGAAATTGTCCACTCCGCGCCCTATCTCTTCATCGGGGGTGAAGGCTATGCACACTTCCCCATGCCTGAATTCGGGGTGTGAGCAGATGTACTGCACTGCATCCATAATTTCAGCCACTCCAGCCTTGTCGTCGGCTCCGAGCAGGGTGGTGCCGTCGGTGGTGATAAGGGTCTCGCCTTTGTGGGCAAGCAGCTCGGGGAACTCCTCCGCTCTCAGAGCCAGGCCCTCTACTCCTTTAAGAGGTATGGGGCTCAGGTCGTAATTCTCGATTATCTGGGGTTTCACATCCTTGCCGCTGGCATCGGGTGACGTGTCCACGTGAGCTATGAACCCGACGGCGCTTGTCTGCGATTCGATATTGGAAGGAATCCGGGCCATCAGATAACCGTAGCGGTCCACTTCGGCCTGCACTCCCATGCTTTCAAGTTCGCGTTTGAGAAGATTAAGAAGGTCCAGCTGCTTGCTGCTCGAGGGCTGCTCGCTGCTATCCTCCACGGACTGGGTGTCTATTGCGACATAACGCAGAAATCGCTCTTTAAGGCTTTCCATATATAAATAGTGTTTCGTATCAGTGTAAAAGTAGGCATTTGGCGAGGAAAAAGCAATAAATCGAGAAAAAAAGTGAAAAAATTCTTAAAAAAGTTTGCAGATTAAAAAATAATGTCTACCTTTGCAATCCCCTTCGATGAGGGGACAACAAAAAGTTCATTGACAATACTGAGAAAGATAACGAGGTAAAGAAGAAAAGAGATTATAG
>CAMCGB010000022.1 GCA_945874355.1 uncultured Bacteroides sp. | reverse complement strand
CGTACAGTATTCGCAATGAGCCGGACCGTAGGCACTGCTATGAGGACGCTCACAAGAAGGCTCAGTATAGGATCGATGAGGTTCCAGCCTGTCAGACGGATGACTATTCCCGAAGCCACTACGGCTACCGAAACCAGAGTGTCGGAAGCGGCGTGCAGGAAGGCCGCCCGGATATTGATGTCATCCTTTTCCCCCTTCATCAGAAGGAAGGCCGTCAGGCCGTTTACCACTATGGCGGCTGCCGAAGTGATGATCACTGCCATTCCGTTCACTTCCACAGGGTTGAGAATCTTGTCTATACTCTCGAAAAGTATTATCACAACTGCCGCCATCAGCAGGGCTCCGTTTACCAGGGTCACATACCTGGACACTTTGCGGGAGTCTTTGCCGCCCCTGTGCTCGAGACTGAGCGCCAGAAGAGAAAGTCCGAGGCCCAGCACATCGCTCAGATTATGGCCCGCGTCGGAAAGCAGGCCGGTGGAGTTGCTCCACCACCCCACTATAGCCTCGGCGGCTACAAAGACGATATTGACAGCGAGGGCGACAATCAGAACGCCGGAGCCGACGCCTTCAAAAGAATGTTTGTGTGTATGTTCCATCATTGCAAACATACACTTCTTTTGCTGCAACCGCGTTGCAATGTTTCTTCAGAGCCAGACTGCCTAAACGGTCTTTTTGTAACTTTTGACGGCGGCAAAAGTGGTAAGGGTCCCGATGCCCAGAAGGCAGCAGAGGTTCACCCAGTTGTCGGCCAGGCTTGCGTATTCTGTACAGCATAGCCTAGAACTCTTTTCGGCTCAGCGCTGATAGGAACAGATTTCTCCGCGCGCGTCGCTTAGTCATAGAAAACGAAATGAAAGGAGTGGGGACGCTTGCTAGGGAAGACAATAAGGGACATTTGGTCCGGAGAGACGAAAAGGCAGAAAATGTGTACAAAAAGTCAGTCAAAACTGAAAAAATGGCAGCAGAAAGTCTTAAAGGCCAGCATTTTAGCTTTGGCATCCGATTTGACATCATACTAAGTGTTCCGCGAAAGCAGAGCTGCCAAGCGACAATCGGAGCTTCAGTCCGGACTGCGGAACAGAGACATGTAAAACAATAAAAATAGGAGATATGATTATGTCACAGATTAGACGTTATGAGCAGAATTGGCTGCCCGAAATTTTCAACGATTTCTTCGCCAACGATTGGATGACCCGTACAAATTCCACTGCACCTGCCATCAACGTAATTGAGAGCGAAAACGACTACAAAGTAGAAGTAGCCGCCCCCGGAATGACCAAAGAGGACTTCCGCCTCACCGTAACCGACGACAACTGCCTGGTTCTCACTATGGAGAAAAAGAACGAAAGCAAAGAGGATGACAAAAAGAAGAGATACCTTCGCAGAGAGTTCAGCTACCGCAAATTCGAGCAGAGCCTCGCTCTTCCCGACGATGTAAACAAGGATGCCATCAAAGCCGCAGTCAACGACGGAGTGCTCACCATCGACATCCCGAAAATCAAAGTCTGCGAAAAGCAGAACGCAGTAAAGCAGATTGAAATTCAATAAGTTAGCACCATAACATAGGTATATCAAATCAGAGCAGCCGCCGTCCCAAGCCAAAACGCTACCGGGGCGGCGGCCTTTTCGTGAATTTCGGTAACGATACGGCGCAGCGCTGCTTTGGGCTTTCAGGCTGCCACCGGCGGAGCTCCGTTCGGCTGCGCCTCACTCCGGCCCCTCCCATCGTCATCGGCGTCATCACTTCGTGATAACTTGCTGCCGACGGGCCCCTCCCCCTGTACTCTCCGGGGGTGGATATGTCCGCCTTGTGGCAGCCTGAAAGCCTTATCTCGCAGCGCTGTCCACTCTGTCATTTCGAGCGGAGCACGCAGTGCGGAGTCGAGAAATCTATTCATTATCAGCAGCCTATCTAGATTTCTCCATTCGCTTCGCTCAGTCGAAATGACAAAAAAGGTCCTTTGTCGAAATGGCAGAAGGAGGCAGCTGCACTGGGACTGCCTGCGACTGATCCTTTCTGGAGCAATCCTTATGCAGACTGGACAAACAAAAAGGCGTGGAGCGGCTCTTAGGTAGGAGCCGACCACGCCCTGAGGGACTAAGCAGTCCCGACTCATTTTCAGACCTTCAGGCACCAGGAGTGAATATCCTCGATTTCACCCTTCTGGATTGCCGTAATGGTCTTATAGAGCTTAGTGCAGGCAGGACCCACCTGACCCTCTGGCATAAAACGATACGTACTCTGCACAGCCGCTTCCTCCAGGACAGGCTTCACATCTATATGTGACATAGGTGTGATAACCACCGCAGTGCCGCAGCCGCCGGCCTCCTCAAACTCGGCGAGTTCCTCCACAGGGATGGGCCTTTTCTCAACCTTCATTCCCAAATCCAGCGCAATCTGCTGAAGGGACTTGTTGGTAATTGAAGGCAGCACGCTGTCAGAAAGCGGAGTCACATAGGTATTAGCCCTGATGCCGAAGAAGTTCGACGAACCGAACTCATCGATGAACTCGTGAGTTGCGGAATTCAAGTACAAGAGCTCATTATACCCCTGGGAGTGGGCAATCTGGTAGGGACGGAAAGTGGCGGCATAGTTCGCTCCCACTTTATAGCTTCCGCTTCCCTTTGGAGCCGCACGGTCGTAATTGAGAGGAATCACAGCCGAGAAAGACTTCATACTTGCCCCGTGATAAGGACCTACAGGCGCGCACATCACCACAAATACTGCCTCCGAGGGCGGAGCAAGCTGCAGCTTGGGCTCAGTGCCCATCAGAAGCGGCCTCAGATACATAGCAGCGTCGTGACCGTAGGGAGCGAGGAACTCGCGGTTGGCGTTCACACATCTGAGGCACATTTCCACGAACATCTCACTGCTGGGAGCCGGAAGGCCGAGGTACCTGGCCGTGCGGGCAAGTCTGGAGGCATTCTCCTCAGGGCGGAAAAGCACCGCCTTACCGTCCTTCTGGGTGAAAGCTTTCAAGCCCTCAAAACAGGACACAGCATAGTGAAGCACGCCGGCAAAAGGATTCATAACAAAGGAAAAGTCCTCAGTCTGAGTTATTTCCGACCACTGTCCGTCTTTATAGCGGCACAATACAAGAGTTCGGGTCTTATAGGCTGCAAAGCCAAGTGAACCCCAATCAATCTGATTCATATCAATTATTACTTATATAATTTGCTATCCAGTCTCCGACTTCGGAAGTATAATAAGCCTTTCCTCCATCTGCAAGATCTTCAGTCACAATGCCTTCATCAAGCGAAGCGGCCACAGCCGAACGTATCATCGCGCCTTCCTCCACAAGGCCGAAGGCATATTCAAACATCATTGCGGCAGAAAGTATGGTGGCCACAGGGTTGGCAATATTCTTGCCTGCGGCCTGGGGATAAGAACCGTGAATAGGCTCGAAAACCCCTGTATGCTCCCCTATTGAAGCCGAAGCGAGAAGCCCCATTGAGCCGGAAATGCAGCTCGCCTCATCGGTCAGAATATCCCCGAAAGTATTCTCGGTCACCAGTACATCGAAAAATTTAGGCCCGGAAATAAGCTTCATCGCCGCATTGTCGACATACATATAATCGGTCTGCACATCGGGATAGAGAGGAGCAAGTTCCTGGGCAATCTGTCTCCAGAGCCTTGAGGACTCGAGCACATTGGCCTTATCCACCACGGTCAGGTGTCCCCTCCTCTGACGCGCATACTCAAAGGAAAGTTTCAGGATACGCTCCACTTCAAAACGGTGATAAATATTGGTATCGTAGGCAGTATTGCCGTCATCGCTGCGGCCTTTCTGCCCGAAGTACATCCCTCCTGTGAGCTCCCTTACACACAGAAAATCAGCACCTTCCACAAGGTCTTTCTTCAAAGGGCTCTTGTGCAGAAGAGAAGGGAAAGTCTCCACCGGACGCAGATTGGCGTAAAGACCCAGGCTCTTGCGCATCGCGAGCAGTCCCTGTTCGGGACGGACTTTAGCCTTGGGATTATTGTCGAATTCAGGGTCGCCTACAGCACCGAAAAGCACCGCATCGCTATCCATACAAGTCTTGAAGGTCTGCTCGGGAAAAGCATCGCCGAACTCTCGTATAGCGCAGGCTCCGACATAGCCGAAGGAGTACTCTGCCTTATGGCCTTTGCGCTCGCACACAGCATCTACAGCCTTAACCGCCTGAGCTACGACTTCCGGTCCTATTCCGTCTCCCGGAAGCAATGCAATCTTCATTTTCATATCCTAATGTCTTAATCCATATTGAAAAAGCGCCCTGCCCAGTATCGGGAGGAGCGCCTAAGTCATAATCCATACCGTAAGCCATCACCTACCCAATCCGCGTCTTATCAAGGACAAGGACTAGAAGGGAAAGGCCAGAGAGCATGGAGGATGAATACATATCTAACTTTTAACGATAACAAAGCTATACATCTTTTTTCAAAAAACAAACAATTATGTGATTCTTTTATATATTTGCACAGCTACAGACTTACCATATGGACCAGCCCAAGATCAAAAGACTCCTCAAATTGATTGCCCTGATGTCGGGGGCGAGAGTATATTCCATAGACGAACTGGCACTGAGGCTGAACACCTCACCAAGGACCATCTACCGCTATATCGATACTTTCAAGGAAGCAGGTTTCGCGGTCGAGAGGATAGACGACTACAAATACCGCCTGGTCAGCGTGGGGCAGGGCGCGAGCGACATTTCGAACCTGGTCTTCTTCTCCGACGAGGAGGCATATATCGTGAACCGTCTGATTGACTCGCTGGACAGCGGCAACTCCCTCAAAGCCGGGCTCAAGCAGAAACTGGCGGCCATCTACGACAGCACCAGCATCACTCAGCACATAGACAACAAGAACACCGCCCGCATAGTGGAAAACCTGATGGAAGCGATACGTGCAAAACGGAAAGTCAGGATTCTGGACTACGTATCGTCGTACTCGGGCAAGACGCGTTCGTACCTGGTGGAGCCGTTCAAGTTCACATCCAACTTCTCCGACCTTTGGGCCTATGACCTGGAGGAGGGCAAGAACAAGCGCTTCAAGCTCTTCCGCATAGGCTGCGTGGAAGTGAGCGAAGAGAGCTGGAGCTGCGCCTACGCCCATCACGACGAGCCTATGGACGACTTCCACTGCCACGGTGAGGAAGAGCTGCACGTGGTGCTGAAGATGAACAACACCGCAAGGAACATAATGGTGGAAGAGTATCCCCTGACAGAGAGCCGCATACGCTCTTGCGAAGAGAAGTCTTCACGCCAGGGACAGATGTGGATATACGAAGGCGTATGCCGCAGCCTCTGGGGCATAGGCCGCTTCGTACTGGGCCTTCAGGACAGTATAGAAGTGCTTGAAGGAGAGGAGCTTAAGGAGCACCTCAGAAAGAGCGCCAAACAGATTGTCAAACGCTACGGCCGCAAGGCATCATAAACGCTTGCGGGATGAAAGGATGTAGAACGGAATGGCAATCAGTTGGCAGGCGGCGCTCACACAGGCCATAAGAGTCAGGTTCACATCGTAAAGAGCTCCGAGGGTCCAGCTGCCCGCAAACCAGGCGAGGCCGAAGGCGAGCGAAAAGATTCCGAAACCTGTGGCACGGGAAGACTTGGGAGTCATATCGGTCACCGCAGCCTTCAGAATCGACTCCTGGGCTCCCATACCCACTCCCCACATCACTACTCCGGCCATCAGACTCCAGGAGGAATGTCCGAGGAACACCAGGAAACTGAACGGAGCTGCAATGACAGCAGAAAGGACCAGCACTTTCATACCCCAACGGTCATACAGATAGCCGAAGAGCAGGGCTGCGGCAGCATCTACCAGCATTGCGGCGCTGTAAAGCAGAGGCAGAGCGTCGGCTGAAATAATATCGTTACAGGTTCTGCTCACGTGCATAGCCACCAGGGAATAATCCAGAAAACCGAAGGCAAAAAGGCTTATACCTATTATATAAAGTATAAAGTTTTTCCCTGCTTTCAGAGGGACGTATTCCCTGGCATCGGGCTCGAACTGCTCCGGATTGGGGAAATTGAGCCTGGTGACGACGAGCAGCACAAGGGTCACGACGGCCGGAACGGCAAGAGCGATAAAGCAGAAACTGTAGCGCTCGAAAGTGCTGCCGTCGGTCTTGAAAAGCATTATCACATAGAGCAGAAGGGGCCCAAGCACCGCTCCGAACTGGTCGAGCAGCTCCTGCAGACCGAAGGCTTTGCCGGCTCCTTCCTGCGATGCGGCAAACGAAACGACAGTATCCTTTGCCGGCTTTTTGATGGCCTTGCCGAACTTCTGGATGACCAGCAGTATGCAGGCCGCAATCCAGCCGTTCTCCCCCACCAGGGCCAGGGCGGGTATAGTAATCAGTTCCAGACAATAACCGGCTATGACTATGGGCCAGTACTTACGGGTGCGGTCGGCAAAGCGGCCCGAAACAAAGCGCAGGGAGTAGCCCACCAGCTCCCCAAGACCGGAGACCAGGCCTATGGTCGCGGCAGAGGCTCCCATAAGCGAAAGGAAAGCGCCTCGAATACTCTCGGCGCTCTCCTTGGTCATATCTGAAAACATACTCACGATGCCGAAAAGCAGGATGAACAGCATCGCGCGCGACATCGTTTTCTTATGCTTCATCGCTTGAATGAATTACATTTCATTTCCCACCTTGCGGGCTCTCTGGGGTTTGTCCAGATTGATGGAGTCGCTCATAGCGATTTCAACCAGCACGTTCCAGCCGGCGCAAAGATTGACGTAAGCCTGAAGCTCACCTGCGTCAGGCACGACTATAGTTCTCTCGAAAGGAGTCGGGGCTGTGTCAATCGCAACGACGTGCACTCCGGCGCCGTCGAATACGCTCTTGAATTTGTCGATTTCAGCCTTGATGGGATTAACCACGAAAACGATGTCCCCCTGCTGCATTACCTCCTCGATGCCGTGCACTGCGTAAGTCCCTTCGAGGAAGTCGCTTTTGCGGCGGGTAATCTCATTGGTTTTGAGCGTAAGTTCCTCAGCTACACCGTCATTCATCCCGGCAAAGTAAATCGTATGGGCTCCTTTTGCCCACTCTGTCACCTCTGAAGGAATGCTCATCGTAAGCGCTTCGGACAGTTTTGCGGGAAGAGCCTTGAGAGCGGCGGACATATCTTTGCCTGCCAGGTTCCACACCACTGATTCGCAGAAAAGAGCCTGCTCCACTACGCTCTTGGTAGCGGCTACGGCCTGCTCCCATCCGCAGCAAAGCACGTGACCCTTGACGCAGGCCTTCTCGAGAGGAGTGTCCGGGTTGGCGCTGAGGCTGTAGGCCTCGGTATGCCCCTGCTGCTTCAGAAGAGTGGCCAGGGCAAGCACTTCCTTAGTCCTTCCCGAATTGGAATCCAGCAGTACGGTGTAGCCGCTGAGGTCGTATTCCATAGCCTGGCGCGAGCCCTCGTTCTGGAAATTGACTTTAAGTCCCAGCTGCAGAGCCTTGCGGCGGGCATTCTTAGCAGGCATAATGCGGGATGAACCCTCGCCGGCGAACATCACTGCCCCGGTACGGCGCACCGATTCGGCGACGAAATCTGCGCTGTGCGCATCGAATCTCTCTACGGTCTGGACCGTATCCATCATCTCCTGAACGAGATGATACTGAGCATAATTATTGTTTTCGAGTGTCATATTGATGTATTAGTTGATTCTTGATTTCAGCTCTTCAAGCAAGCTCAGATTCTCCTCGCTCTGAGCCTTTATCTGTTTTACGAAACTATTGTCATCCAGCGTGCCTATCGCGGCAATCATCTCATCTTCATTGCGATAGGTAGCCCTTCGGAAAGGATTCTCGTAGTCCTTCTCTCGGGTTATCCTTACCTGAGAGCATATATAATTCTGTATTCTCTGCTCCTCGCTGACGGCCCTCATCCAATCCTGAGCTGTCAGGCTCTTTGTCTTGAAAACAAAGCACAGGCTAAGATAAGCGTGGCGCAGTTTGTCCTTGGGATAGCGCTTCCAGATATCGTCGTAACGCTTGTGGATCTGCTTCCAGCTGCTGAGTTTCCCCTCCCTGATGTCCTTTCTCAGACGGTCCACGTCAGAAGCGGACATCAGCTGACCGCCGAGATTGACCCACTCCCTCTGGCGGCGGCCCTTCAGCTTTGATGACAGGTCCATAAGGCTGAGCTGAGGATTATGCTTAAGGAAGGAGAGCACATTGCTCATAGCATAATGGATAATCATATCGCCATAAGCGTGATAGGCCTTGTAAGGGAAGCGGATAACCACCTTGCGCGAGCTCTTCTCCATCCCTTCTCCCAGCACTTCCAAACGCTCGACGACGCTCTCTTCCCCTTCCAGAAGACCCGCTCCCAGCTCGCGCAGCTGCCTCTCGGAATACTGGCGTATGTCCTTATTCTCCGAACGCAGCCAAGCCTTGGCAGTCCAGATTTCAAGCAGCTTCCGCGCTGCAATCGCCTCCTCCATACTGTCGGGTGCGTAAGTGTCGAACTCAATGTTCTGCACCTTGGTCACCCTTTTGTCGCGAGTTGCATACTTCCAGCTGTTGCGCGCGAGAGCATACATATTTCTCAGCCACCAGAAAGCGGGGAAGACCACCAGTTCGCCTTTAGTCTCGTCATTGCTGAGCATACTGAAAGGCAGGGGAATATTCAGCTCGGCAGGATAGGCTCCCTTCGAGAGCAGGACGTATGAGGCGAAAACGGACGAATGCTTGATTGAGGTGCAGAGCCCGGGCCAGAAACCGCGTCCGGCCACCACTTCGTTGTCGTTGGTGCGGCTGTTGTGGTTGGAACCCACGGTAGCGCCTGCCGCCATATTGCTCTGGCCCTTGACGCAGGAAGCAATCAGGAAGGAGTTGTTGTGGTGCTGCTCGTGAGCGGGGAAAATCAGATTGTTCAGCACTTCGCAGCAGGAGATGGTACTGTTGTCCCCGAGCACGGAATTGATCATGCGGGCTCCGTACTTGAGGTTGGAATTGTTGCCTATCACGAATTTGACGGCGGTACAGCTATAGAAAATCCTGCATCCGTAGCCTACGATTCCGTTCACCAGAATCACGTTCTCCCCTATCTGTGAAGGCTCCTTGTCCGAAGAATTGATGGTGATGTTCTTCAGTTTGCTGGCTCCTTTTATGTAGCAGCTCGGGCCTATCTTCGCGTCTTTGATGATCTGCGAGGTCTTTATGACGCAGCCCTCACCCACGGTTCCGTAATAACCGCGATGGGAGTCCACGCTCTCCTGGGTAATCTTCGCCAGAGTGTCGCACATCACTCTATCGTCCACATACTTGGCCCACAGATAAGCGTCTGCGGCAATCATCCCGTCGAAAGGATTCACCGCCCTGCAACCGGTCTCATTCATTATTTCGAGCCGGACCCTGACTCCGGGATCCTCGCCGTCCTTGACGATTCCGTTGCCGAACTTGGCGTGGTCCGTAGTTGCCATCTCCTGGATGTTGAAGAGCATGCACCGGGCCCCGATGATGTAGTGAGAGAGGTAATGCACATCGTGAATGGCGCAGTCGTCACCGATGTCGCAGGAGTGGATGGAGGAGTTGGTGATGCCGCAAGGGAGCCTGAGGTCGTGGAACTGCAATCCCAGATTGCTCACCCGTCCTATCCGGACTGTCCCGTAAAATTTGTTGTTCTTTATCAGGGAAGGAGTAAACTCGTCACTTACCCATATAGTATCCCAGCTGGCGGCAGTGTTGTCGTTGCGCACGAGGCTCTCTATTTCATCGCTTCGAAGATGTCTCCATCCTCCTACCGGAGCCTTGACCTGCCTGTTGCGAAGATAATACTTATCCTTTCCTTCAGGGAGATAGCAGGGATCTATCCATCCGTCGAAGAGCTTCTCGGGCGGAAGCAAAGTCACTTTTTCCATAGTTCTACCGTACCTTGATTGTTATCGTGCCATCTTTCACTCCTTCGGCCGAAGCCTTCAGAGTCACAGTTCCTCCCGTGGCGGAAGCCTGGACGATGGCAGTAAGCTTGCCGCTGAAAAGATGCATCTGCCCTGTGTGGAAAAGGTCCAGGCAGGTAGGATCGCCGTTCGCCGCGGCCCTGAACGCACCGCCATCGCCTTCAGCAGTGAGACTTACAAGCTCGGATGCGTGGGGACAGAGATTGCCGTCCTTATCCACCATACTTACTTCCACATAGCAAAGGTCCTTGCCGTCTGCGCTGAGGCGCTTTCTGTCCGCCTTCAGCTGAAGCGCATAAGGCTCCCCTGCAGTACGGACCACTTTCTCTTCGCAAGGCTTCCCGTCAGCGTCGTAGGCAACTACCCTGATTTCGCCGCTCTCATATTTCACATCGTTCCACATCAGGCGGTAACGGCCCAGCCGGTCGTTCTTCGAGAAAGTGCGCCGGCCCTGGCTCTCGCCGTTTACAAACAGCTCAGCCTCAGGATAATTGGTATAGACAAACACAGGCGTCACTTCGCCTTCCCTTCCGGGCCAGGTCCAGTGCGGAAGCACGTGCAGGGTCTTCACATCCTGCCTCCACTGGCTGCGATAGAGATAATACCTGTCCTTGGGGATGGATGCAAGGTCGATGATACCGAAATTCGAGCTGTGGTTCGGCATCACATTATAGGGAGTGGGCTCTCCGAGGTAGTCGAAGCCGGTCCACACGAACTGCCCGATCTCCCAGGTATAGTCGTCCGCCATAGCAAAGTCGTCGTCCGGCAGATTGGACCAGCTGCAGTACTCCACGTCGTACGAGGAAGTCTGCAGGTCGGGGTGATGAACCCTTGGAGTCACCTTGACAGGGAACTTGTAAACTCCTCTGGAAGAGATGGTTGAAGCAGTTTCACTACCGAGCACCAGTTTATGGGAAAGGGTGTCGTAGGCCTGCTGGTAGAGGTGCACCCTGTAATTGAATCCGGGCACATCCAGAAGCGATGCCAGGCCGTTGTCCAGCACGCAGAGCACCTGGTCCATTCCGCAAGTGATGAATCTGGTAGAATCCTCCCTCTTGCAGATATCTATGAGGTATTTGGCGGTATCATAGCCCGATGCGTAGCACTGGCTGGGCACCTCGTTGCCTATGCTCCAGAACACCACCGAGGGGCTGTTGCGGTACTGGTGCAGCATATTCACCATATCTTTCTCGGCCCATTCTTCGAACTCCAGATGGTAGCCGTTGCGGCATTTTCTGATATCCCACTCGTCGAAAGGCTCCAGCATCATCATAAAACCCATCTCGTCGCAGAGCCTTACCAGCTCCGGCGCAGGCATATTGTGAGAGGTGCGGATAGCATCGCAGCCCATCTCCTTCAGAAGGGTCAGCTGACGCCTCAGGGCAGCTTCGTTGACTGCCGCGCCGAGAGGACCGAGGTCGTGGTGGTTGCATACTCCGCGCACCTTGCGAACCTCTCCGTTGAGGAAGAAACCCCTGTCGGCAACAAGCTCTATCGAGCGAACTCCGAATGTAGTGGTATAGCAGTCCACTTCTTCATTATCCACGATGATATGGGTAAGGGCCTTGTAGAGCGAAGGGGACTCGGGCGACCATAGAGAAGGCTTACTGAGGGTGAAGTCCTGGCTGAATCCGCCCTCAACACTTTCAAAATCAGAACTTTCGAACACCTTTTTCCCCTTGTCGGAAACTATTTCGGTGCGCACGCTGTAGGGCTTCCCTTCAGGATTTTCGAGTTTTGCTTCCAGATGCACAGCTGCGCTGCGGGCAGTGACATCAGAGCAGACTATCTGAGTGCCCCATATAGGGATATGCACCTTGTCTGTCATTACGATATGGACATTGCGGTACAGACCTGCTCCGGGATACCATCTTGACGACTCGGGGAGGTTTTCAAGCCTTACGGCAAGCACGTTGTCCTTCCCGTTCTTGTTCAGGAAGGGAGTGATGTCGAAGTGGAACGAATTATAGCCATAGGGCCATCTGCCTACATAGTTGCCGTTCAGATAGACCTGGGCGTGACTCATCGCTCCGTCGAAAAGGATATCCACATTCTTCGAAGAGTCGAAGCCGTCCAGATCGAACCTGGTCCTGTACCAGCCTGTTCCCACATACGGGAGTCCGCCGGTCCTGCCTGTCTTGAGGCTGGCCTGAGTCTCGAAATTCTGGGTGATTGCCACCACCTGGGCATCGTTGCCGGCATCAAAAGGACCGTAGATAGCCCAATCGTGAGGCACGGTCACATCCTCCCAAAGGCTGTCGTCAAACACGGCAGAATGGTAGATTCCGTCCGATTTGGTGAATTTCCAACCGTTTTCGAGAAGAATGTCCTGTCGTAAAGACCTTTCGGCACAGGAGGCAAGGCTCAGAAGAGCGGCCAAACATACAAGCAGAGAACTCCGTTTCATATTTCAAGCTATTGTAATCGTTCTTTATGTAAGTTTACAAATATAAGAAAAAACATTAATTTTGCCGCACGTTCCGGGAACGTAGCCCGAAGCGTGCGGCGAGTGAATATATGTAGTAGTTAAAATGGTTGGTTGCCTGGAGGAGAAAACGATCAGAAGGTGACAGTCACGTTCTCGTAGTCTGAAACTGAGGGGTCGAACACAATCTCGCTAAGGCCGAGCGCTGCGGCATCCAGGCAGACGATGTAGCTGTTGGCACTACCGTCGGCTACAAGAGGCTGCTTCGTTTCGACCCCGTCAAGGCGTCCCGGCTCCGGCTTGTCATCCCGGCCGCCCGCCACACCCCCGTGCTTTCGGAAGTAGGCCTGTACTGATTGGACAATTTTTTGCACAAATCCCGTTTCAGCTTGGTTTTGCGCCTAAGTGTCATTATATTTGTCAGACACATAATTGACAAATACTTATGAAACACACACCGCAAATCCTTATCGCCCTTACCCTTCTTCTTGGCGCCTGCAATGCCGGAGAGAAGACTGAACTCAGGGAAGAAATCCCTTTCGAAAACTCCTATTGCTTCGGCGCCGACTTGTCCTTCGTTCTTCAGGCCGAGCAGAGGGGCAAGAGTTTCTACGACACTGACGGCACTCCCGCAAGTCCCTGGCAGATAATGCGTTCACACGGCTTCAACTGGGGCAGGCTGATGATCTGCAGCGAGCCCTCCCGCCTTGGGCAGAACATCGACTATGTACTTCAGGGAGCAGCGAAACTGAAGGAACACGGCTATCATTTCGCTCTCGACTATATGCTCTCCGACGACTGGTCGAACCCTATGACCCAGCCCGTACCCAAGTCCTGGCAGGGCAAGAGCGGAAAGGAGCTGGAGCAGTGCCTGTACGACTTCGTATTCAGCACCCTCAAACAGCTTAAGGATGCGGACCTGCTGCCTCAGATAGTTCAGATAGGCAACGAGATAAGCAACGGTATCCTCTGGCCTTACGGCAGGGTGTTCTACTCCCCCGAGAAGGCGGACAGGAGTCATTGGGAAGAGTTCACCTCCCTTTTGAAAGCCGGCATCAAAGCCGTCAAGGATGTTGACAGCGGAGTTCAGATTATGCTTCACGCAGATTTCGGCGGCGACCGTAACTTCAGCTCCATCTTCTTCAGCAAGATGCAGGAGTACGGAGTCGATTACGACATCATAGGCTATTCTTTCTACCCCTGGTCGCACGGAACTCTTGCAGACCTGAGGGACAATCTCGACTATACCATCAAAACCTTCGGCAAGAGCGTGATAGTCATCGAAACCGGCTACTATTCCGCTCCCAGCGACTATTTCGAGAAGAAGGGCCATATGGCCGCTTTCCCCGAGACCGAAGAAGGTCAGAGACAGTGGCTTGAGGCCGTGAACGAAGTGGTGATGGGAGCCGCCGACCACAAAGGACTAGGAGTGTTCTGGTGGGAACCTATGTTCGGGGCAAGAGGCTTTTTCGACAAAGACGGAAAGGCGCGCAGCGTAGTGGATGCCTTCCGCAAATATGCCCTTCCTCTGGACAGATGCGACGGCAACCCCCGTATCTGGGATTTTGAAGACGAAGACAAAAGATAGGAAAGATGAAAGGCAATTACTCCGGATTCATGTATTTCATCTGCGCTGTCAGCGCAATGGGAGGCCTGTTGTTCGGCTATGACTGGGTGGTAATCGGCGGAGCGGTAAAGTTCTATGAGCAGTTCTTCGGCATAGCGGGCAGCCCTGTACTTCAGGGACTGGCCACCAGTACAGCTCTTTTGGGCTGTATGTTGGGAGCGATGACAGCAGGCTCTCTTTCAGACCGTTACGGAAGGCGCAAGCTGCTCATCGCTTCGGCTGTCCTCTTTACCTTCAGCGCAGTAATGACCGGTGCAGTGGATTCATTCACCCTTTTCTGCATCGCCAGAGTCATCGGAGGAGTAGGCATAGGCATAGCCTCGGCCCTGTCGCCGATGTACATCGCAGAGGTCTCGCCCGCGTCCAAAAGGGGCACTCTCGTGAGCCTCAACCAGATGACCATAGTTCTTGGCATACTTGCCGCCCAGATTGCCAACTGGGCCATCGCAAGGCCCGATGTCGCAGGTGCGGTTGACCCCTGGAACATTTCTATGGGTTGGAGATGGATGTTCTGGGCTGAAACAGTTCCGGCGGCGGCCTTTCTCGTGATGTCGTTTTTCATCCCCGAGAGCCCCAGATGGTCCGCCTGCAAACAAAGAAGGGATGACGCCCTGAAAGTGCTTGAACGCATAGGCGGACGGGAGTATGCGGGCTCTGAGCTGGGCAATATAGAAAGGAGCCTGAGCGAGGAAGGAAGGCAGCCGAAAAGCGGCCTGCGCACCCTTCTGAGCCGCCGCTACTCCCGAATTCTGCTGCTGGGAGTCGTCGTAGCCATATTCCAGCAATGGTGCGGCACCAATGTCATCTTCATCTACTCCCAGGATGTATTTGCGGGAGCCGGCTATTCGGTCAGCGAAGCCTTCCTGAACATCGTTGTCACCGGAGTTGCCAATGTAGTCTTCACCATCATTGCCCTCTACACTGTTGACCGCTGGGGCCGCAGGCCACTTATGCTGACGGGGTCCCTGGGACTTGCTGTGATATACCTGGTTCTCGGCACCTGCTTCCATTTTGAGGTCAAGGGAGCCATAATGATAGTTCTGACCGTTGCCGCAATTGCCTGCTATGCAATGACTTTAGGTCCCGTGACCTGGGTTCTGCTCTCCGAAATATTCCCCAACCGCATCAGAGGTGTTGCGATGGCCGTATGCACCTTCGCCCTTTGGCTGGGCAGCTGCACCCTGACTTTCGCCTTCCCCAGCATGAACAAGGCTCTCGGTTGCAGCGGCAGCTTCTGGATCTATTCCCTGATTTGCTTTGCCGGGCTGCTGTTCTTCCTCAAGCGCTGTCCCGAGACCAGCGGAAGGAGCCTTGAAGAGCTTGAAAATGAACTGATTGTAAAATAAACAACACACTCTATATGAAACCTTCGACACTGCTATTCCCCTGCCTTGTGGGGCTGATAATGTCGTCCTGCTGCCAAAGGGTTGAAAGCCAGGGAAACAGGCTCAGCCTGGATGAGCCGTCAGAGTACAAGAGCATAGTTACGGGCGGCCTGCAACTGGGCGGAAGCAACCGTTTCGGACGGAGCATCGAAGTCAACAATTATTATATGTCCTTCGACGGCAAGCCCGTTATTCCCGTTCTCGGAGAGTTCCATTTCAGCCGTTACGACGCGTCGCGCTGGGAGGAGGAAATCCTGAAAATCAAGGCCGGAGGAGTCACAGTCCTCCCCACCTATGTGTTCTGGTCCCTGCACGAGAGAAGGGAGGGAGAGTTCGACTGGAGCGGGAATCTGGATCTCCGCAAGTTCCTCGAACTGTGCAAAAAGCACGATATGGACGTAATCATCAGGATTGGGCCGTTCTGCCACGGGGAGATACGCAACGGAAGCATACCTGACTGGGTTTTCGCCAAGGCTCTGGACATACGCAGCGACGATGCGCAGTACCTGAAATATGTGGACAGGCTCTACGGCCAGATAGCCGCCCAGATGGAGGGCCTTTACTTCAAGGACGGAGGGCCGGTTATAGGTTGCCAGATAGAAAATGAGATGCAGCACAGCGCGGCACCTTGGGGAATCTGCTATCCGGGTGAGCCCAAAGACTACACTTCAGCCCTTATGGACAGCGAGCACGCGAAGATAGGCGTCAGCGTCCAGGAAGAGCAGTTGAGCACTGCTGAGCTGGGCGAGAAGCATATGCGCACCCTCAAGGCTCTGGCCGAAAAGCACGGCATCCAGACCCCCATCTACACCGCCACAGGCTGGGGCAATGCGGCCGTAATCGGCAATGAGGCCATCCCGGTGACTTCGGCCTATACCTATCCGTTCTGGTCCAAGCCTAAGATGTCTCCTTTCTGCCGCTTCAAAGATATCCACGCCCATCCCGACTACGAACCGGTCAGGTACAATCCCACAGACTTCCCTTCCTTCTGCGCAGAGATGGGTGTAGGCATCCAGATGACCTATGACCGCCGCCCCCAGGTGCGTGGAGAGGCGGCCGAAGCCCTTATGGTCCGCACTCTTGGCAGCGGTTCGAACGGCATCGGCTACTATATGTACCACGGAGGAATAACCCCCAAGATGGACTCCTGGGCCTTCTTTGCCGACGAGCCTATGGGTATGCCCAAGATGTCCTATGACTTCCAGGCCCCTTTGGGAGAAGGCGGACT
This sequence comes from uncultured Bacteroides sp., assembly GCA_945874355.1. Lineage (GTDB taxonomy): Bacteria > Bacteroidota > Bacteroidia > Bacteroidales > UBA932 > Cryptobacteroides. Next base: position 4,981 of record CAMCGB010000022.1, on the reverse strand, counting down.
TGAGGGCAGGATGTACCGCAACCTTCGGCTTATCCACCTCTTCCTCCAGGACTTTTCTGACCGCCTTGCCCCTATGCAGACCGTTCTTCCCCAAGGCTGGGAAGACATACTTCCCGAAGACAGGCAGAGCGTCCGCTACTGCGCCAGGATGAAGGACTCGGGCGGCTTCCTGTTCTTCGTGAATTTCCAGGACCACGATGACGCTCGCAGCGTCCAGAAAGACATCAGCATCGACCTTAACCTGAAGTCATCCAGGCTGAGAATCCCCTCGGAAGGAGGATTCGACCTTCCTAAAGACGCTTCCCTGATTCTGCCCTTCAATCTCAAGCTGGATTCCCTGCTGCTCCGCTACTCCCTCTGCCAGCCTCTGTGCCGGATCGACGACAAGGGCCGCAGCCACTACTTCTTCTTTGCTCTGGAAGGCATAAAGGCAGAGTATTGCTTTGAAGACGAGACTATTACGGTAGACAGCCCGGGCTTCGGAAGCACTTTCGAGAAGGGTGGAGTGCTGATAACCACCCTCACACGGGAGCAGGCCCTCAATACTGCCAGAATCGGGGGCAAACTGGTCATATCGCCTGCTACCGTGATTGAGAATCCCGGCGGCCAAGGGGCCCTTCTTCTGAGCTACGACAGCAACGAAGCCGAATATGCCGTCTTCCCGTCCGAAAACGGCAGTATTCTGCACACTGCAAAGGTCGAAAGCGTGGAAAGCGGGTGGAGCTGCGAGCGCTTCAACTCCAGAAGACTGGTGTTCAGCTGCCCCGACGCAGAGCGGATTCTGAAGAGCAAGCCCCAGGTTGACGAGCTCTTCCTCGAGATGGACTTCACTTCGGATGTTGCGATGGCTTTCCTTTCGGGCGAGCTTGTACTGGACCATTTCTGGAGTGCCGAGAAGTGGAAGCTGGCTCTGGGAAGATACGGCAAAGAGCTTCAAAAAGAAGATATGGTTCTGTATTTCAGACCTTTGCGACAGGGTTCAAGCTTCCTTGAGGACCTGCCACAGGACAAGATACCCGATTTCGGAGAGCAGAAGAGCATACTCGAAATCGACTCCGCCCGCCTCGTGGTCCAATACAGGATTCCGATTGAACTGTAAATAGATAAGGCTCCTATTTCAGGGGCCTTATTTTTGCGTATTTGAGCAGCAGGAGCTTCTCTCCGTAGTCGTCAAAGCGGATCTGGGCCTTCAAATCCGGCTCGGTTCCGCTTATGTTCAGAATCACCCCGGCACCGAACCTGTTATGCTCTATCCTCTGGCCTTTGTAGAGCTGATTCATAGGAACCCCCTCGAAATTCGGGTCAACAACAGAAGGTTTGCCCACATTGGGCTTTGGGGTTGAGACTGCGCGCACGGGAGTTCTGCCCGCCCACTCTCTGCGTCCCTCCGTTCCGGTCCTTTCTACCCTGTCGATACGGCCTCCGGTGTAGCGCGAGCCGAATCCTCCCCATTCGTGGCGCACTCCCTCATTGCCGAAGTCCTCAGCCTGAAGAGGTTTGTCCAGATATTTGGGGTCAATCTCCTTTATAAAACGCGAGGGGGAATTGGACTCGTGGCTGCCGTTTCTCATTCTTGTCGCCGCAAAGCTCAGTCCAACAGCCTTTTGGGCTCTGGTGACGGCTACATAGAAAAGCCTGCGCTCCTCCTCGATGTCAGCAAGAGACGAGAGCATAGAAGAGCTGGGGAACAGATTCTCCTCCAGACCGCAGATGTACACATACGGGAACTCCAGACCCTTGGAAGAGTGGACAGTCATCAGGGCCACCCTGTTGGCGCTGTCCTCCTCGCTTACGTCGGCATTGCTTAGCAGCGAAACGTTCTCCAGATAGTCGTCCAGAGTAAAGACTGCATCCGGGGGCAACTCTTCCGAAGCCTCATCCCGGCGGTCCTCAACGAAGGCCGCGACAGAGTTCAGAAGCTCTTCCACATTGGCCGCACGGGCCTGTCCTTCCATAGAATTGTCCGACTTGTAGAAAGCCCAAAGCTGGCTGTCGGTAGCTATCCTCTGGGCCAGGTCGTGGGCATCGGTAGTGGGTACAAGAGAGCTGAGCGAGAGAATCATCTCGCTGAAAGTCTTCACCTTAGGCACTTCGAGCGCGGCCTGCAGCAGACACAGGCCCTTCTGGGCTGCTATGGCTTCAACGGCTTGGATGGTGACTCCGCCTATGCCTCGGGCGGGCTTGTTGACCACCCTGCGGAAGGACTCGTTATCAGACGGATTGACACACAGCTTGAAATAGGCCATCATATCCTTGACCTCGGCGCGGTCGAAGAACGAATTGCCCGAATATATCATATAGGGGATGTTCCTGCGCCTGAGCTGCTCCTCCAGCACGCGGGACTGGGCATTGGTTCTGTAGAGAAGAGCAAAGTCCTGATACTGGCACTTGTCCTGCCGCATCCTGTCCACTATGTCCGACACCACCCTTATGGCCTCATCCTGCTCGGAGTAGGACTTTATCACTTTTATCTTTTCTCCCTGCTCTCCAACTGCATAGCAGTCCTTCGGTATGCGGTTGCTGTTGTGCGCAATCAGGGAATTGGCGGCCTGGACTATGGTCGTGGTCGAGCGGTAGTTCCTCTCCAGGCGGAAAACCTTGCATTCGGGATAATCCTTCCTGAAATTCAGAATGTTCTCAATCTTGGCTCCCCTGAAAGCGTAGATTGACTGGCTGTCGTCCCCCACCACGCAGATGTTGCGGTGGAACCGCGCCAACTGCTTGAGTATCAGATACTGGCTGCGGTTGGTATCCTGATACTCATCCACCATAATATAAGAGAACCTTGAAGAAATGTTCTGGAGCGCATCAGGGTTATCCTTGAGCAGATAGTTCATATTCAGAAGGATATCGTCAAAGTCCATCACCGAACTCTGCTTGAGCTTCCTCTGGTACAGTTCGTACACATCGGCAAACCGCGGCCTCTTGCACTTGACGTCCGTTTCCATTGCCTCCCTGCTCGAGCGGTATGCACTGACGGTGATGAGATTGTTCTTTGCCATTGAAATCCTGGAAAGGATGTCCTTGGGTTTGTACTGCTTCTCATCCAACCCCAGCTCCTTGAGGCAGGTTTTGACGGCGCTCTGAGAGTCCGAAGTATCATATATGGTAAAGGTGGGAGTGTATCCCAGAGTGGAGGCGTACTCTCTGAGAAAACGGATGAAGACAGAGTGGAAAGTGCCCATCACAAGCCTCGAGGCCCTTTTCGGCCCCACCATAGCGGCTATCCTTTCTTTCATCTCGGTGGCGGCCTTCTTGGTAAAGGTAAGCGCAAGCACCCTTGAGGCGTCCACTCCGGACGCAAGGATATGGGCGATCCTGCTCGTAAGCACTCTCGTCTTTCCCGACCCGGCACCGGCCACAATCAGCACAGGCCCCTGCATACATTCCACCGCACTTCTCTGCTCCTCATTGAGAGAGTCCAAAACAGCATTCACGTTCTCGTTCATTTTCTCAGTTTCAATGGCGCGAAATTAGTAAAAAATTAGTAACTTCGCACCGCGATTTTTGGTAAATCATAATAAAGTCATATTCAATGTCTAAAACTATCGTTTTGAAAAAAGGTCTGAACATCCCCATCTCGGGAGAAGCAGAACTGAATGTCTCCAAGGCGATTGCTCCGGGCCTGACAGCCGTTTGTCCCACCGATTTCAAGGGCCTCCTTCCCAGACTTCTGGTCAAGGAAGGCGACAGCGTGCTTTGTGGCTCCCCCGTCATTGCAGACAAGAAAAACCCTGACATCCTTCTCTGTTCTCCGGTAAGCGGAGTGGTTAAGGAGCTCGTCAGAGGCGACAAACGCAAGTTGCTCGCCGTCCTCATCGAGGCCGACTCTGAGCAGAAATCCGTGGACTTCGGAAAGAAGGACCCCAGTTCCATGGACGGCAATGCCGTACGTAAAGCCCTGCTGGAGAGCGGTCTGTGGCCGTTCATCGTGCAAAGGCCCTACGGCGTGATTGCCGATCCGGCTGTAAGCCCCAGAGACATTTTCGTCTCCGGTTTCAACACCTCTCCTCTCGCCGCCGACACCGAGTTCTGCTTCTCTTCGCAGACCAAGGCCATCCAGGCAGGTATCACAGCCCTGAGCAAACTCACCGCAGGCAAGGTTCACCTCAGCCTTTGCGCCAAGAGCGCCGAGCACTCTGACCTTGCGCGCATCCAGGACGCCGAGATCCATCTTTTCAAGGGCAAGCATCCCGCAGGGAATGTAGGCGTGCAGATTGCAGCCATACGTCCCATACGAAAGGGAGAGACAGTCTGGACTGTCAGCCTGCAGGGAGTTGCCGCAATCGGAAAGCTCCTTCTGGGCGGCAAGTTCGACCTGCGTCGCAAAGTTGCCGTCTGCGGTCCTATGGCCATTGAGCCTTCTTACATCGAAGCCGTTCCCGGCACCCCGATGAAGGCTCTGGCAGCATTCTACGGCGACTGCCCCGAGGGCATACGCTTCATCAGCGGTGACGCCCTGAGCGGAAAGAACGCAGGTGCCGAAGGCTATCTTGATTTCTTCAGCAACCAGGTCACCCTCCTCAAGGAAGGCACCGACAAGGAGCTTCTCGGCTGGGTACGCCCTATCCGCTACAAGCTCTTCAGCCGCGACCACAGCTACTTCTCCTGGCTTATGCCCTGGCGCAAGTACGATATGGACACCAACCTCCACGGTGGCGTCCGCGCATTTATGATGAACGACGGATATTACGCCAAGGTTCTTCCTATGGACATATATCCCATCTATCTTACCAAGGCCTGCCTTGCCGGCGACATCGACAAGATGGAGAAGTTCGGCATCTATGAAGTGCTCCCCGAGGATCTCGCCACCTGCGAGTTCATCGACCCGAGCAAGAACAACATTCAGGACATAATCGCACAAGGCATCGACCTTATGCTCAAGGAAATGGCTTAAAAGTATGAACAAGATTTTCGAAAAAGGCGGCAAACTTTACTGGCTGCACTCAACAGTTGACGCTTTTGAGACATTCCTCCACGT
>CAMCGB010000021.1 GCA_945874355.1 uncultured Bacteroides sp. | reverse complement strand
TTCTCTGGTCCCTTTTTCTATGCCACTTTGGTGGAAATCTACTTTGCTACTTACACCCGCGCCTGTATTCTTTAAGAGCGTGGTATTCGAAACTGATTTTTGAATATGGGCTCACCCTCAGATGGCCTCTTGTCCCTATAGTCAGCGAGTTTAAAGTCGGAATCTCAGTAAATCCGTCAGAATCAGCATCATATCCATCCCTGGAACGCTTCTGCCCAAATACGAACAGACCTGCCTTTCCGTCATCAGAAACCATGGAGGCATTAATGCTGGTGTTGTTGTCAAAGGACGGACTTATGCCTATGGAGGTGAAATCGTGCCTGATTTCAGCGCTGGACCTCATTGCTTCTTTGGTGATGATGTTTATCGTTCCTCCTATGGCGGAAGCACCGAAAAGTGCTGAACCACCGCCTCTTACGACCTCAACTCTATCTATCATCGCCGCAGGAATCTGCTCAAGCCCATAAACCCCTGCAAGCGACGAGAAGATGGGTCTTGAATCGATGAGCACCTGCGAATAGTGTCCGTCCAGACCATTTATTCTTGCCTGTACGAAGCCGCAGTTCTGGCAGTCATTCTCCACTCGCACACCTGGTTGGAACATAAGTCCGTCAGCCAGAGTAGCAGAAACCGTTCTGGTAAAGATGCTGTTGTCCAGTACATTTACAAGACTTGGCGCTTCTTTTCGCGAGGAATGGTTCCTTGTGGCGCTCACTACTACTGCATCAATGGCAAGATTTTCTTCCTCCAAGCTGAAATTGATTTCGTATGATTCGCCTTTCTTTAATTCCATCTTTATTGAGGACTCTTTGTAGCCTATCGAACTTGCAACCACCTCAAATGTGCCGACAGGCAGGTTTCGCATAGTATAATGTCCTGAAGAAGATGTCTGCGTGCCTATGTTGGTCCCTTTCAGCATTATTGTGATAAAAGGAAGATGTTCGCCACTCCTGGAGTCAGTCACGTGTCCTGAAATGCTTGTGTCCGTTTTGGGCTGCGCGTAGGAGAGCCCGCTCGCAGACACGACGAGCATAGCCGCTATAGCGGCAAAGAAATGTATTTTATTCATTGAAAAAGATTTGTCGTTATTGTTAATATCTTTGATACCTTACAATAACGACGCAGGAGGAGCCCTCAGACCGAGGACGTGATGGAAAATTCTTTTGAAATGAATTCTTGGCAGGTCACTTGAGGAGATAGCCTCAACAAAGAGTGGCGGAGCCTGGAAATGTTCCTCTTCTCCTGCCTGGAAAATGTTGCCCGAGAGGAGCTGAATCAACTGGTATTGAGCATCAGTGTGGCTGTGCGATTTTGCACTCCAAGGGTGGGAGTGCACAATCCTTCCCTCCGGACCTTCGTGTACGTGGGTAAAGAGGTTTGAAGATGCAAAGAAGAACGCAAATAACAGTAGCAGCAGTGCGCTCCAATACTTTTTCAGTCTCGTCATGCGGCGGCAAATATAAGATAAAAATTCTATCTTTGTATCGACCACTTAATTCTTGGGTGTGAAGTTTTGCACAGATCAAATTGAAAAAGGCATGGTAAAAGCTTGGAAAGAAAAGGTAGTAATCCCTACCTATGAAGTCGGAACGGCGGAGAAAAACCCCATTTTCCTCGAGAAGAGAGTTTATCAGGGAAGCAGCGGTGTGGTGTATCCCTACCCTGTAATCGAATCCATCTCGGATGAGAAGACCGACCACGAATATGAAGCAGTCTTTATTGAAAACGAGTACATCAAGGTAATGATTCTTCCCGAATTGGGAGGACGTGTGCAGATGGCTTATGACAAGATCAAAGGTCGTCATTTCGTATATTATAACCAGGTGATAAAGCCGGCCCTCGTGGGACTTGCCGGCCCGTGGATCAGCGGCGGCATCGAGTTCAACTGGCCCCAGCACCACCGTCCGAGCACCTTTATGGGCGTGGACTGCAAGATAGAAGAGTACGAAGACGGCAGCGTCACCGTGTGGGTGAATGAAATGGAGAGGATGTTCCATCAGAGAGGACAGGCCGGATTCACCCTGAGGCCCGGATGCGCGTACCTGGAAATCAAGGGAGTACTTTGCAACCGGAGCGAAATTCCCCAGACTTTCCTCTGGTGGGCCAACCCGGCCGTAGCAGTAAACGACCACTACCAGACCGTGTTCCCGCCCGACATCAATGCAGTCTTCGACCACGGGAAACGGGCAGTGAGCAGCTTCCCGATTGCAACAGGAACTTACTACAAGATGGACTACTCGGCCGGAGTGGACATCTCGAACTACAAGAACATCTATGTTCCGACTTCCTATATGGGAGTGAATTCGCGTTTCAACTTCGAGGGAGGCTACGAGAATGACAGCAGGGCCGGTATGCTTCACGTCGCCAACCATCACATCTCCCCCGGGAAGAAGCAGTGGACCTGGGGCAACGGGGATTTCGGCCGCGCGTGGGACAGGAATCTCACCGATGAGGATGGCCCGTACATCGAGGTGATGGCCGGAGTATATACCGAGAACCAGCCTGATTTCACCTGGCTCCAGCCTTACGAGGAGAAAGCATTCGTACAGTATTTCCTGCCATACAGGGAGCTCGGAGTGGTCAAGAATGCAAGCAAGGACCTCCTTCTGAACATTGATCCGCTCCCTAACGCCCGGGTGGAGTTCAAGATATTTGCCACTTCGAGGCAGGACGTACGCATAGTTCTGCGCTCGGACGAGGGTGAAGTAATCTATGAGAAAGAATGCACCGTGAGCCCGGAAAGCGTTCTGGATGAAATAGTTGCAAGCGAAGTGGAGTTCAATGACCTGAAGTTGGAGATCTACCGGGGCGGACGCCTTGTGCTGGATTGGCACGCCGAGAGCGATGAAATCAAGCCCATACCTGACCCCGCCGAAGCCGCCCTCAGCCCGAAGGAGACGAAGACCTGCGAGCAGTTATACCTTACAGGCCTTCACCTGGAGCAGTACCGTCACGCCACCTGGAGCCCCGTGGATTACTACGAAGAGGCCCTGAGGCGTGACCCCCTGGATGTAAGGAACAACAATGCCCTGGGACTCTGGTACATACGCAAAGGACGCTTCGACAAGGCCGAAAGCTATCTGAGAACTGCCGTCAAGGTGCTCCAGAAGCGCAATCCCAATCCTTATGACGGAGAGCCTATATATAACCTGGGCTTATGCCTGAAATACCAGGGAAGATATGACGAGGCTTATTCATACTTCTACAAATCCACCTGGAACGGAGCCTGGCAGGATGCGGGATACTTCGCCTGCGCCCAGATTTCAAGCCTGCAGCAGAGATGGGAAGATGCCCTTTGGGAGCTGGACCGCAGCCTGATCCGCAACTATCATAACCATCAGGCCCGTGCCCTGAAAGCAGCTGTCCTGCGCCACCTTGGACGCATTTCGGAAGCCGAAGCGCTCATCTCGGAGTCCTTGGGCATCGATGCATTCAATTACGGCTGCCGCTTCGAGCAGCTCTTCCTGGGCGGACAGGGCAAGGAGGAGCTTATGGCCCTGCTCAGGGGCGAGAGCCACAACTACGATGAGATTGCTCTGGATTATTATAACGCAGGACTGCACGAAGAAGCATGCAGGGTTTGGAGCCTTGCTGAAGAATGCGGCGCGGTAAGTCCTATGACATATTATTATTGGGCTCTCTCCGACAGGGACCGCGCTGAAGAGCTCTGCGGGAAGGCTTCCGCATTCGATCCCAAGTACTGCTTCCCGAACAGGCTCGAAGCCATCATTGCTCTGCGCAATGCAATGACAATCAACGCTAAAGATGCCAAGGCCCCGTACTACCTCGGTAACCTTTACTACGACAAGAGGCAGTACGACCTTGCTCTGCAGGCGTGGGAACAGTCGGCCTCTTTGGACCCGGGCTTCCCTACTGTCCACAGGAACCTTGCCCTTGCATATTACAATAAGCAGAACGACGCGCAGAAGGCATTGTCCTCGATGGAGAAGGCGTTCTCGCTTGACCCTGCGGACAGCCGCATCCTTATGGAGCTCGACCAATTGTACAAGAAGCTGCACAAGCCTCACGAAGAAAGACTAGCCTTCCTTCAGAAGTATCCCGGTCTGGTTGGGCAAAGAGACGACCTTGTGCTTGAGGAGATTACCCTTCTCAATATGACAGGCCGCTACAGTGAAGCGAAGGAAAAGCTGGACAAGCACAGCTTCCACCCCTGGGAAGGAGGAGAAGGAAAGGTGCCTGCGCAGTATCAGTTCTCGCGCGTGGAACTTGCAAGGACCGCCATTGCAAACGGCAAGGCCGCAGACGCAGTTGTTCTGCTGAAGGAGTGCCTCGAATACCCCCACAATCTCGGAGAAGGTAAGCTCTACGGAGCCCAGGAGAACGATTTCCATTATTGGATCGGTCTTGCTTACAATGCCCTGGGCCGGAAAGAAGAAGCTCAGCTGTGGCTGGAGAAGGCTGCGCAGGGCAATCTGGAGCCTGCAGCCGCAATGTACTATAATGACGCTAAACCCGAAAAGATTTTCTATCAAGGACTTGCGCTCAAAGAACTTGGTCGGGAAAAGCAAGCCCGTAGCCGCTTCCACGCCTTGACTTCGTACGGGGAGAAGCATCTTTTCGATGAAGTGGTGATGGATTATTTTGCAGTCTCTTTGCCCGACCTTGCCATCTGGGATGCCGACCTTCAGCAGAAGAACCGGGTTCACTGCCTCTTTATGCTTGCTCTGGGCCATTATGGCCTTGGCGAATACGAAAAGTCGAAAAAATACTTTGATCAGGCCTACTCGCTGGACCCGGACCATCAGGGAATGCTCTCTTTCAAACTTCTGATTGAATCATAAAATGACCGGTTTTTTTCTTGCCGCCAAACTGCCTCTGATGGCGTTTCTTACCTCTTTGGTATCACTGGTCAACCCCTTTGTGGGCACTGACTTTCACGGTCACACCTTCCCCGGTGCGGCTTATCCTTTCGGTATGGTGCAACTGAGCCCCGACACCAGGCCTGACAGCGGCAACTGGGACGGATGCAGCGGCTACCACTATTCCGATTCGCTGATTTACGGTTTCAGCCACACCCACCTCAGCGGCACGGGCTGCGACGACCTGTGCGACATAATGGTGATGCCCGTCCGGGGATTCAACTCTCCCGCAGGCAGAAAAGACTACGCCTCCACATTCTCGCACGGGAGCGAGAAGGCGAGTCCGGGCTATTACGAAGTCAGCCTGGACCGCTATGACGTAAAGGCCCGGCTCAGCGTCGGCAGACGGATCGGTTTCCACGAATACAGTTTCGCCAAGGGCTCAGCCCCGCAGATTGTCATAGACCTCAACCATCGCGACCAGGTGCTTGACGCCCGGCTGCAAACTCTCGGGGACAGGGTCGTCTGCGGGCACCGCCGGTCCAGAAGCTGGGCTACAGACCAGAGCGTATATTTCTACGCGGAGTTCTCGGAGCCTTTCGCGCTCAGCAGCATAGACCCTTCCGGCAGGGCCGCGCTTCTGACATTCAAGCGCAACAGCAGAACTATCAGCCTTAGGGTAGGCCTCTCATCAGTCTCGGTGGAGAATGCCCGCCTGAATCTGGAATCCGAATACCCGAAGAGCTTTGAATCCTGCAGAAAAGAGTGCGAACAGGCCTGGGAAGCCTTTCTCTCGAAACTCACCCCGCCTTCTGACTGCCCTTCAAAGGAAGTCTTCTACACGGCTCTGTACCACTGTGCGATTCACCCTTCGCTCTACTCCGATGCCAACGGAGAGTATCGCGGGATGGACAGGCAGGTACACAAGGCACTGCGCAAGGACGGAACGCCCTACGAACAGTACAGCATCTTCTCCCTTTGGGACACTTTCAGGGGCCTCCATCCCCTGCTTTTCGAGCTTGAGCCCGAGCGCAGTTCCGACTTCATCAACTCCTTCATAGCCATATACCGTCAGGCGGGAAAGCTCCCGGTCTGGGAACTGTGGGGCAACGAAACCAATTGTATGATAGGCTATAACGCGGCACCTGTCATAGCAGATGCAGTATTCCGCGGCATTGGCGGCTTCGATCCGCAGGAGGCTTTCGAAGCGATGAAGGCTTCGGCCATGAGAGGAGAGTTCGGGCTGGACAGCTTCCGTCGCAACGGTCTGGTTCTCGCCGACGACGAGCACGAATCGGTGTCCAAGACCCTGGAATACGCTTACGATGACTGGTGCGTGGCCCAGGTGGCAAAGAAGCTCGGACACGAGGATGAATATGAGAAGTATATGCAGTCGGCCCAGTACTGGCGCAATGTGTTCGACCCTCAGACCGGCTTCATGCGTGCGCGGCTGAACGGCCGTTTCCTCTCTCCCTTCAACCCTACTGAAGTGAACAACCACTACACCGAGGCCAACAGTTGGCAGTACAGTTTCTTCGTGCCGCACGACCTGAAGGGCCTGATGGAAGCCCACGGTGGCAAGCTGGCCTTCCTCTCGCGGATTGACTCGCTGTTCCGCGCTCCGCAGAAGACCAGCGGCAGGACGCAGGCTGACATCACCGGGCAGATTGGCCAGTATGCCCACGGCAACGAGCCCAGCCACCACATCGCCTGGATTCCGGAGCTGCTGGGACGGCCCGATATGAGTAAGGAGCTGGTAAACCGCATACTCACAAGCCTCTATAGCAACTCCCCTGACGGCTTATGCGGGAACGACGACTGCGGGCAGATGTCCGCCTGGTATGTGCTCAGCGCTCTTGGGCGCTACCCGGTCTGCCCGGCAGCAGAGCCGAAGACGCTCACTTCGATGCCAAAGACCATAGTGGTCAACCCGGTTTTCGAGATGGAGAGCGATATCATCACCGACAGCATCAGAGTGGGGATAGGCAATATCGAGCAGGGCGCAAAGGCTTATTATCGGATTGATTCTGAGGACTTTCAGGAATACAGGCAGGCTTTCACGGCAAGCAATCCCTGCACGATTGAAGCATACTGCGAGACGCCTGACGGCAGAAGGAGCTTTGTCACACGCACAAGACTGCACAAGGTGAGGAAGGACCTCAGCGTCAAACTGGGCCAGAGGTACAATCCGCAGTACAGCGGCGGCGGAGATGACGCCCTGATTGACGGTTTCAGGGGAAGCACCAATTGGAGGACTGGCGGATGGCAGGGCTATCAAGGAGTTGATTTCTCGGCGGTAGTGGACCTGCAGAGCCCGAGGTTTGTCAGCAAGGTCAGCGCAGGCTTCTGCCAGGATGCCCGTTCGTGGATATGGATGCCGCGCAGAGTTGAGTTCTACAGCTCCCAGGACGGTGAGCATTTCACCCTCGAAGGGAGCGTGGAGGGAGGATGCGACCCTCAGGATTATGAATTGCAGATAAAGGAACTGGGCATAGAAATCGGCAGGCAGACAAGATTCATAAAAGTGGTCGCCCGTCAGCTGGGGACCATACCCGACTGGCATCCGGGCGCCGGAGCTCAGAGCTTCATCTTCATCGACGAGATAACTGTCGAATAAAAGTCCCTCTCCCCTACTTCCCGGGCTTCCTGACAATTGTGCATTGCAGGAGGCCCGTAATCGCGGTACAATTCTATTGTAGAAATATCAAACTATAAATTTTAGTTAAAAAACTAAAGATAATAGTTGCACATGAATAAAATTTAGTTATATTTGTCCCGAAAACGGATTTGATATGAAGAAGCTTACTAAAAAAGAAGACGAGATAATGAATCTCTTTTGGGACAAAGGAGCGATGTTCGTAAAGGAACTGCTTGAACTTTACCCCGACCCGAAGCCTCATTTCAACACCTTATCGACAATGGTAAGAACCTTGGAATCAAACGGTTACCTAAGCCATAAGGCATACGGGAACACTTACCAGTACTTCCCTGTCGTAAGCCGCGAGGAGTATGCCGGCAGTTCATTCAAAGGTATCATCAGCAGTTATTTCAACAATTCATATCTCAGCGCCGTGTCTGCGCTGGTCAAAGAAGAAAAAATCACCGTTGAAGAACTGAAAGAGCTCATCAATAAGATTGAAAACGGACAAAGCGAATAATATGACAGGATTCCTCATATATCAAGTAAAGGTTGCTGTGGCGCTGGCTGTTTTCTATATTTTCTACCGCCTGCTTCTCAGCAAGGAAAGCCTCCATCGTCTCAACAGGTTTGTCCTTTTGGGTACGGCTGCCCTTTCATTCATCCTGCCGTTATGTATTATCACCGTCAACAAAACCGTCATTCTCCCCTCTTCTGAAACTATTGACGGGGCGGCACAGCAAGTCGGGAGCCTTACTGCAGGACAGCACGAAACTATATGGGCACCCGTTTGTCTTGGCGTATTCATCCTCGGGGCCCTGACAGTATTGATTGTGACGGCAATCTCAATCTTCAAGGTCAGGTCAATAATCAGGAGCGGAGAGCAGCGCAGCCTTGACAGCGGAGAGACTCTGGTACTTACAGAAACGCCCACGGCTCCTTTCAGCTGGATGAATTATATCGTTCTTTCCCGCGAGGACTACGAGGAAGGATGCACTCAGATTCTTACCCACGAAAAGGCACACGTTGCCCTAAGGCATTCGTGGGACCTGCTATTCGTTAATCTGGTTGCAACCCTCCAATGGTTCAACCCGGTGATATGGATGCTCCGCTCTGATCTTCGCGCCCTGCACGAGTTCGAGGCTGATGATGCGGTTCTACGCAGCGGAGCGAACATCAGGGAATATCAGTATCTTCTTATAAAAAAAGCTGTCGGCAAGAGCGGCTACTCAGTTGTCGACAGCTTTAATCACAGTACTCTTAAAAATCGTATTACTATGATGTCAAACAAAAAATCATCGCGTATGAGTGCCTGGAAGGCTCTCTACGTACTCCCTCTTGTGGGAATTTCTCTGGCAGCAAATGCAGAGACCAAGGTAAATTACCAATATGAAAGCCGTCAGAGCGAGGCTGTGGCCGACACTTTCAGCGGCAAAGATACAAATAATTTCGTCTTGGACGATGTTGAAAAGAAGGAGCCGGTTCCTTTCCAGAAGTTGACCCATAAACCCGGATTCAACGGAGGTGATGCCAATGAGTTCACAAAGTGGGTGGCTGAAAATATGGTATATCCTGAAAAGTGCCGCCACTCGAAAGTCCAGGGCAGAGTCATGCTGAAATTCACTATTGCCGAGACGGGGAAAGTCTCTGATATAACTGTTCTGAAGGGAGTGAACGAAGAGCTCGATAAGGAAGCGGTGCGCGTGGTGAGCGAATCCCCTCTTTGGACCCCGGGCAAAGACGAGAAGGGCGAAATTGTACCTGTAACATTCGTATTCCCCGTAGTCTTCAAACTGAACTAGGCTTGCATTCCTTCTCTTGTTCCCCTTTATTCCGAAGGCACAGGAGAAGGATGCTGTATCCATAAAGCAAAAGACCATTTCCGAGGCAAGATACCTCAAGAGCATATATAAGACCGATAAGGCCATCTCGCTTCTGTCCGGACTGTTAAGGCCTGACTGTTTTGACGAGGAGCTCCTCAGTGAACTTGCTGACTGCCACACTTAAGGAGTGGAAACTGGCCGAGAAATACTACCTGCTTTACCTCAAACACGGCAAAGTTGGCTCTTCCGGATACGCTTTCGCGCAGGAAAGCCTCGAGTATGTAAAGCAGCAACTTTTTATGGAAGAGCCATAAACGTTTTCACCGGCTTTTGAGTATCACCAGACGGTCGCCAGCCCGAAGAAGCGTATCCCCTTGAGGGATGATTTCCTCATCATCGCGCCTGATCAGGAGTATCAGACCGTCAGACTGGAATTCGCTTATGGCGTGGCCGTCCAGTTTCCCTCCTTTCCTGACTGTCTTTTCCAGAAGGAAGGTTTCCGAGTCGTCAAAGGCCTTGGTCACCAGCACAACCCTGTCCCCTGGCAGCAGGACCGTATCTCCTCTTGCAGTAATCCGCTCCCTTCCGCGTATTATCTGTGCAATCAGCATATTGCCCGGAAGAGCGAGCTCCATCACCTTCTTTCCGCACCAATGACTCCCCTTTGCGATGTCTAGGCTGCCGAACTGCATCTCTGTCACTTCGGAATAGTCATTGAAAGTCTTCATCACATTGTCGGCAGAATCCGTCATATCCAGTTTCTTTGCCACCTGGGGTATGAGCGAACCCTGCAAAGATATAGAAATGAGCACTATACAGAACACGATACTGAAAAGGTCGTGGTTAAGGTTCCCTACTCCGGTGAAAGCCATGATGGCGAAAACTATGGATGCGGCCCCGCGTAGGCCCACGAAAGACACCAGGCACTGCTGCTTTGCAGAGTACTTCCTGAAGGGCGACAGGATGCCGAAAACAGCAGCCGGACGGGCCACCAGGAGCATGAAGGCCGATATGGCGAGTGCAGGAAGGATGGCCCTGTGCAGAAGCGAGGGGCGTGCCAGCAAACCCAGAAGGAAGAAAATCAGCACCTGCATCAGGCCTGTCAAGGCGTCGAAGAATCCGACCATTGACTTCTTCCCCCTGAACTCCTCATTGCCCAGCATCACACCCACGATATAGGCGCTCAAATATCCGTTGCCGCCCAACACATCCGGGAGGGCATACGACGTAATGGCTACGGCAAAGATGAAGAGAGTGTCGAAGCCGTCATTGGAAAAGTGAACCCGCCGGAGCACCAGGCTGGCGACTTTGGCTATGAGATAGCCGAGGCCGGCTCCGAAAAGAATCTGGGCGAAGACCATCCATACCAGCGACCATCCGCTGGCGCTTCCGTTGGAGAGGGAAATCATAATGGCCGTGAGCATATAGGCCGCAGGGTCGTTGCTTCCGCTCTCCATCTCCAGCATCGGGGCCGTGTTGTTCTTCAGGCCCAGTTTTTTGCTTCGGAGTATGGAAAAGACGGAAGCCGCGTCCGTAGAACTGACCACGGCTCCCAGCAGAAAACTTTCCGTCCATCCCCAACGCAGGACAAAGTGGCAGAACAGCCCTGTGAGGGCGGCCGTCACCACCACTCCGAGCGAAGCCAGAAGGACTGACTCCCGCACAACCGGCTTCACGCTCTCCCAGCGTGTTCCGAATCCGCCGTAGAACATTATGAAAAGCAGGGCCACGCTGCACACATTCTTTGCGAAATCGTGATTGTCCAGATACAAGGGTATAGCCCCCACATTGCCGCACACGATACCCAACACGATGAATGCCAGCAAAGTAGGTACCCCTATCCGGGCCGAAATCCGGTTCAGCCACACACAGGTGAAGATGACTGTTACGATGAGGATGAGGAAAAGACTTGTCATTGCTTATAGTTTTGTTATGAGACTGTCCGCCCTTGGTCCGCGTAGTTCGACTATTCCCGTCGCGGGGACATAACTGTAATTGGAAAAGTCGAACAGCTGCGCGTATGCGACGGACTCCCCGGCATTGTAGTACACTTCCAGACGAATTACGGCGCCTTCCGGGGATGTTTTCACTTCCGGCTGCACATCCTTCCCGTCCAGATAGGCTCTCAGCGAATCACGGCAAGAGGAACAGATGTCCACAGCTTCTTTTTTCAGAAGCGTGGTTTCGCCGGCACGTTTGTATGAAGTTTTATAAAATATTATCATCAGAAGTCCGCAGACTCCAATAAGTATGCCCAATCCGGCATTGAGAAAATAAAGCCCTATGCCGGAAAGTATGATGGCGGCAGAAAGGGAGAGGTCCTTTAGGGTATGAACCTTTTTGAATATAATGTCCATTGGATTATCAATTAATATTGAATCGGTTATATGGCAAGCTGTTGCGCCTGCCGGCACAGGTGCGGCGGCATATCTGTCGCTCACTCCTGCGCATAGGGGCACGAAGGCCGGCTTGAAGCTTAAGGAACTGCTAAATCCTCAGTTTGCAGATCGAGTAAATGAACCTTTCGGAAGTACGTGTCCCGGACAGGGGAACTAAAGAGAGGAAAGGACAGGAGATTCTATAATCAATCACCTTCCCGGACTTCACTGCCTGAAAAGAAGATTTGGATTGAGACTGACTCCGGCGGCCCGCATTAGTAGTGCGCACAGAAAAGGAGCCGGCGCTGTTTTCGCCGGTGAAAGTGTATCCCAGGGCCGAGCTGAGACAGATGTCCCTGTTTAGCGTCTGAGCGGGAGAATCATCTTGCGACTGCTGCTCAAGAACGGCTCCGGCTTGGGTTTCAGGACATTCATAACTGACATTATCCCTGCCGCCCCCGAAAAGCAGAGTCAGCAACAAGGACAATATCAGCGCCAGAGTTTTCATACGGACAAATATACTAACAAAACTTGAATTTTTATTGTGCCTTATAAATCCTATCTTTGCTATTCAAATACACAATGACATTAAAACGAAATCGTTATGTTCAGAAAACTTGTAGCCATAGAGCCCATCGGACTGGTTCCGCAGGCGGAGAAGAAACTGTATGATTTGGCAGAAGAGGTGGTCCTGTATGACGGTATCCCCCAGGATAACGATACTATTGCCGCCAGAATCGGGGATGCCGATGCCGTGCTTCTCAGTTACACTTCAAGGATTGACGCGGAGGTCATTGACAGGTGTCCTCAGATAAAGTATATAGGGATGTGCTGTTCCCTCTACTCGCCCCAAAGCGCCAATGTGGATATCACGCACGCTTCCGAGAAAGGTATAACAGTCACGGGGATAAGGGATTACGGCGACGAAGGAGTGGTCGAATATGTTATTTCGGAGCTTGTCAGATGCCTGCACGGCTTCGGCTGCGAGCCTTGGGAGGGAGTGCCCAGGGAGATAACAGGGCTCAAAGCCGGAATTGTGGGTCTTGGCAAATCGGGCGGAATGATAGCCGATGCACTCAAGTTTTTCGGAGCGCAGATTTGCTATTTCGCCCGGAGCGAGAAGCAGGCTGCAAAGGCCAAAGGCTATGAATTTCTGCCGCTCCGCACTCTGCTGAGCGAGAGCGATGTAGTGTTCTGCTGCCTTAACAAAAACACCGTTCTGCTCCACGAGGAGGAGTTCCGCAGCCTCGGGAACGGGAAGATTCTGTTCAACACCGGCCTCTCCCCTGCCTGGGACGAGGAGCCTATGCTCAGATGGCTTTCTTCAGAAGGAGAGTCGGGCCGCGCCAATCTCTGTTATTGCGACTCTGTAGGGGCGCTGGGTGGCAGACATCTTGTCGGCAGGCGCGGGGTGCATTGTATGGACGTGTCCACCGGACGCACAAAGCAGGCGTTCGACCGTTTGAGCACGAAGGTGCTTGACAATATCGTCAACTTTCAGAATACTATAGGCGAGACTAGGTTCTGAAGTATCCTCACCACAGACCAGGCCGCAATCTCGGCGGTGCGGCTATAGACATCTATAACGGCGTGCACCTGAGGGTTGGATATCTCAACTCTTTGGGTGTCGCCTTTGAATCCGGGAGTGCTGACCATTGTCACCTTCATCTTGTCCGGGCCTACGGATGCTCGTGATGCCGCTACTGTCACATTGACTTTAGTCGGGAACAGTTCTATGGCCTGCGTGGCTGTCCCTTCAAACACTGTTTTACGTTCGTTTTGGAGGCTTTCTTCGTACACGGCTGTTCCCCTGAGGGCATCCGGGCCTTTTTCGTTGAAAAATTCAGCCTTGGCATCGCCCATCAACGTTACGGTGCGCAGAACGTCGAAGCCTCCTGTAGCACCCGAAGCCACATACACTCTGGCTCCGGAGGAAAGCGCCGCACTCTTGACCCGGTCATAGAATTCGTCATCGGCAAAAGCGCCTATCGAGAGTGTGATGATGGATATGCCTTGCTGCAGGGCCGGGAGGGCGATTTGTTTCATTGCCGCGGGTGAGGCGGCTTCAACAATATAGTCCGGTCTCAGGGCCAGAAGGTCATCAACTCCCTCGCAGGGCGTGCAGGTATCGGGGAAGGCGGCGGATAGTTCCCGGGCCTTTTCGTAAGTCCTTGAATATGTTCCGACCAGGGTATAGTCGGGAAGAATTCCGTCGCTAAGGGCCCGGGCTACAACTTTGCCCAGTTTCCCGCAGCCGACGATTGCAAGTGTCTTTTTCATATTATTTCGTGTTTGCGATTTTAGTTTGCTTTGAAGAAGCGGCAGAGGAACAGGATGGCGTCGAGAATGAGTGCGGGACCGAGGCCCATCATGAAGATAATCAGGATCCAGCCTCTTAAGGGAAGGAAGGACAGCAGGGAGGCGTTGGCAAGCGGCAGGAAGCGCTTGGGAACCGGGAGGATTCTATCAAGTGTCATAATCGGTCTTGTTTTGTACAAAGTTACAAAAGAAAACTGTATTGCCTTCCCCTGTCATTCCGACCGAGCGAAGCCTTCTCTTTGTCATTTCGAGAGAGCGAAGCGAGTCGAGAAATCTATTTTCTGCTGCACTTCGGCACTGCTGCAGCCAGTCTGCCCTTTCTCAGGGACCGCTTTAGCTCGCTAGTCGCTCGTATTGCGCTTGCAAAGTCCCGTTCGAAATGGGCAGCCAGGCTGTATCCGCAGCGCCTTCCCCTGTCA
The DNA here is from genome assembly GCA_945874355.1 of uncultured Bacteroides sp. Classification (GTDB taxonomy): domain Bacteria; phylum Bacteroidota; class Bacteroidia; order Bacteroidales; family UBA932; genus Cryptobacteroides. Next base: position 13,971 of record CAMCGB010000021.1, on the reverse strand, counting down.
TTTCGACCGAGCGCAGCGAGCCGAGAAATCTGTTCCTTTCGGAACATCTGTTCTATAACGCTTGTATTTATTAGAAAAGCGTTTTATATTTGCGGCTTCAAGCAATAATAATATGGTGAATTTAAAAGCTATAGCCGACGAAGTCAGGCAGATTGTCGGGAAGGAGGAGAAGATACTTTCAGCCCTGCCCGAGGACGTGGTCTCGGGACGTTTCAACAAGCAGAACAGGAACATCAAGATGCTTCTGGGACATATGATAGACTCAGCGGGCAACAATCAGCAGCGGCTGGTACGCCTTCAATATGCTCCCCGCTGCGGCTGGTCTATGCCGGACGCAAACGTCGGAATGCTGGTGTTCCCGGACTACACCCAGGACAATGACCTGTGGATAGAGCTCCAGAACTACCGCAGCTACCCTTGGGAAGAACTGCTGATGATGTGGAAATACGCCAATCTTCATATAGCAAGAGTGATAGAGGCCATCGACGAGTCCAAACTAGACAATTATTGGACTGACTATCAGGGCAACAAGTGTACTTTGAGCCGGATGGCGGCAGCTTACGCAGAGCATCTGCGCCTGCACGTCGCTCAAATCCACTCCCTGATGGAAGTGCCTCTATCACTCTAAAAACTATTCGTAGCTTAGGAGTATATCCACAGGGATGTTTGCGTTGTCGAGCACACGCTTGTCCGACTTGCTTTCAAGCCCTGCCACTCCATACTTGGCTACCCACTCTCTTGCCGCCTCAATGTCTCCGTTTGCCTGAATGCGCAGAATCTCTGAGCCAAGAGCATCAAGAGAGTCCCAGGTCTTATCGTAGTCGATACTGTAGCGACCTGTAGCATTCCATACAATAGCTTTGTTTTCAAGCAGATAGTTGTACACGATGATGTTCGCTACACCAGTCGGGTCCCCGGCTCCGAAGCGAACCGAGCGAAGAATGTTGGCGACGAAGGTGGCAAGCACATCCTCCTTTTTGAAAATGGCGGATATATGATATGCCTCCGCCTCAAGTGCGCAAAGCCAGGTGCCCAGAACGTTTGATTTGGCCTTCTCCATGACCAAAGCCTCGTTTCCGAGAGCCTCGGCTACAGTGCCCTTACCGTTGATGGTCTCCTTTACGCCCAGTCCTTTGGCAATCTCACGGAATACAATAATCCAGTAGAAAGCGCTGGCGTCCACGTGGGGCTGGAATTCCTCTTCCAGAAGGTGCTGGCCTACCGGGTAAACAGTATGGATGAACTTCTCCCTGATGATATTGTCAAACACGATGGTTCGGGTGCCGAGCTCCTGCTGAATCCTGGCGTCATAAGGGAAATTGATGCCGATGACCTTAAAACCGGCATTGGGATAGCCGCTGCAGTAGAGCACATCGCAGGAGAAAATATCGGACTTGTCTCCAGGCAGGAAATGGCGGTTGACCGGATTGCCGGGCAGCATCATCTGGAACTCCTGCATCCTGGAAGACAGGGCATTGAGCTCTTCGGTGCGCTTGAGGTTCTTCAGCAGAACATAGGCTCCGTATGAGGCTTTGGTGCCGTAGAGAGCGTCGTCTATGGCTTCGAGCGGGCCGATTACCAGGTCCATCTTGCTGTCATCCATATCAAGCCAGGCCTTGTAGCTGTCGTAATATGAATCAGTCTTAAGACCTTTAATCATCTCGAGCAGATAGTTTCTCACGCTGCTCTTGATGGTTACATCTGCAGCCCAGCTCAGGTAGTGCTCAATCTTGGCTATGGATTCGGCATACGCGTCGTGATACCAGACAGTCTTGAGCGAGTCACCCTCGCGTACGATGAGAGTGTAGGGGCTGAGCTTGTCTTTGTCCTCAAAGGCGTCGAATTCTTTCGGGCTCATATCGGAGGGGTAGAAACGGGAGCCGGCGGGCTTGTCCCCATATCCGCGCACGAAAGGCTTGCCGTCTATGCGGTCCCAGGGGCCATAATTGATTTCGGCATATTTCCTCTCTGAAGGGTCTGAAATGGACTCGAGAAGATTCTCTTTCTGTCCGTAGTTCTGCTCCCAGTAAATCTTGTCAACTTCATCAGCGGCAAGACGGTAGAGCTTCAGTACTTCCTTTCCGTTGTCGGTGATTCCGCTCAGGTCGGGAGCGGGAATCGTAACCTGGGCATAATCATCCACCAGGGTGGCTACGTTGCTCTGCTCCTGTGAGCAGGAGACTGCCATGAGGAGGCACAGAGCGGCAAGGGCGATAAATATACTCTTTTTCATGTTCGTTTTCAAAATTGGATTCAAGTTAGTGAATTTAAATGATATTCAGCGCTCTTGCAACGACAAGAATCAAATATCCGAGTATAATGCTGGTAATACCCATAATTACGCCCATTTTGGCCATATCTTTCTGCTGAATCAGGTTGGTGGCGTATGCCAAAGCGTTCGGCGGGGTGGAAATAGGCAGAATCATGGCGCTGCTGGATGCGATGGCAACTCCGATAAGGACAGTGGAAGGACCGCCGATTACTGAGAGCTTGTCTCCCATGGCTGTACATACTACCACAAGGATGGGCATAAGCAGGGCGGCAGTTGCCGAGTGGGAAATAAGGTTGGAGAGAATATAGCAGATAAGGCCTGAAAGAATCAGAATCAGCACGGGTGAGAACTCGCCGAAAGGAATGGCTCGGATGAACAGGGCGGCAAGACCGGAGCCGTTCATGGCATAGCCCAGGGCAAAACCGCCCGCAACCATCCAGATGACTGACCAGTTGATTTCCTCGAGGTCCTTTTTGGTGACGATTCCCGCCATTGCGAATACGGCGAAAGGTATCAGCGCGACGGTGTAGGTATTGATTCCGGTCAGGGTATCCAGCATCCAGAGCAGAATCGTGACAATCAGGGTGACGATGACAAGCGTGGTCTGGACTCCGCGTTTCATCTCTCCGTCAATCTTGAGCTCGATGGTTTTCTGTGAGAAAGGGAAAAGCTTCTTGAGAACGGTCCAGGCAATCAGGATGAGGATAATCACCAGGGGGACCATAAAGAGCATCCACTGTCCGAAACCTATGCCCAGATTCAGGCTTTCGGGATCGTTCAGATACTTCAGGGCAATGGTGTTAGGAGGGGTTCCGATAGGAGTTCCCATTCCGCCGATGTTAGCCGCAATAGGCACGCTGAGTGCCATTGCGATACGACCTTTGCCTGCCTCGGGGAGCTGTTTGAATACAGGACCGAGGAAGGTGAGCATCATTGCGGTAGTTGCCGTATTGCTTATAAACATCGAGAACAGGGCGGTCACAAGCATAAAGCCCAGCAGGATGTTCTCACTCTTCTTACCGAAAGGAGTAAGAAGCACGCGGGCAAGGTGGACGTCCAGACCGGTCTTGGTGGTGGCGATGGCCAAGACAAAGCCTCCGATGAAGAGCATTACTACAGGATCGGCAAAACTTGCCATAACTTGCTTATAGCTCAACAGTTGTCCCGCGATAGAGGGGTCGCACATCCACTTGAAGCCGGAATCTGAAGCGCAGAGCAGCAACAGCACCATTATCGATACTGAAGTAGCCCAGGCGGGGACCAGTTCCAATACCCACATCAAAGTGGCGTATGCGAAGATGGCAATGATTCTTTGCTGGACCTGGGTGAGACCATCCATTCCGAAGACCTCGGAGGGAAGGAACCACAACACCAGGAAAACGATGGCAACTAAAAGGAAACCCAGATTTTTCTTCTTGAACATATTATTGCTGTTAGTCAGTTTATCTCTTGAACTCAAAACGTATATCTACCGGAACCTTGGCAAGTCCGAGGTTCAGCACATCAGATTTATAATCCTCGCAAGGCTTGGAGTAATTCTGATCGAACTCCTTTGCGAACTCATAATCGCCGGTCGCCTGAATCTTGAGAACCAGGGCGGTCAGCTCGTTCAGTGCATCCTCCATTTTCTCATAATCAAGAACATACTGGCCTGCAGGCTGGCGCAGAAAGGCGCCTTTCTCCTTAAGGAAATTGTATATGATGGTATTGGCCCGACCCAGTGAATTGGCTTCGCCGAAGCGCTCAGAACGTACCAGCGAAGTGAAGAAGCTTGCGAGGGCATCTTCGCTTGTGAACAGCTGATGAATATGGTAACGCCTCTGGAGTTTGCTTACCAGAAGCACGCCGGCGACATTTGCCTTGAGCTCCTCGAAGGTAGGTGCCAGGTTGCCCAGAGCCTGCTCAACGCTGCCCCTGCCGTTTACGGTCTGTTTGACTCCGAGTCCGTGCATTACCTCACGGAAGACGATGTTCCAATAGAACGCTTCGGCGCGAAGATGCTCTTTGTCCTCAGACGATAGAATCACATTACCTGCCGGAGCAACTACACTGTTGAATTTGGCGCGTATGATATTCTCCAGAAGTATGGTCCTTGTACCCTTGTCCTTCTGCACATCGTTATCGAAGGGAAGGTTGAGGGCGATTACTTTGATGCCTGCATTTGCCCGGCCGGCATAGTAGATGGCGTCGCAGGAGAATATGTTTGAAGCGCTGCCGGGCTGGAAAGTCTTGTAGGCCGGATCACAGGGCAGAGTCTGCTGGAATTCTCCGATTCTTGAGACGAACTCTTCGAGCTGGGCCGTCCTTCCCTGATTTTTCAACAGCACGAAAGCTTCATAGGAACGCTTGATGCCCAGAAGCTGGTCGTCAGTGCTCTCATCGGGCCCGATTACGAGGTCCATCTTGCTGTCGTCCATTTCAAGCCAGTCGAGGCTGCTCTGGTAGTAATCGTCGCTCTTCAAGGCTTGAGCCTTTGAGAGGAGGTATTTCTTGACACTGGGCTTGATGGTGATATCAGCAGCGGCAGTGAGGTAGTTGGCTATTTTGTCGATATGCTCCTTGAAGGCATCGTGATACCATACAGCCTGCAGGGAACCGTCTTCGGCGCGACGTATCATCGTGTAGGGGCTCAGTTTGTCGTCATTCTCCCAAGCGTTGAACTCCTCAAGGGTCATATCGGCAGGATAGAATCCGGCACCGGGAAGACGGTCAGCGTAGCCTTCGACGAATGATTTCCCGTCGTAGCGGTCCCAGGGACCATAGTTGACAAGAGCGAATTCTTTCTGAAGGGGATCTTCAATGCCGTCGAGGAGCCGCTGCTTGTCACCGAAATACTGTTCCCAATAGATGGCGTCTATCTCATCAGCGGCAAAACGGTAGAGATTGAGAACCTCTTTTCCATTGTCAGTAATATCCCTAAGGTCAGGGGCAGGAATTGTGACCAGTTCATAATCGGCCATTTTTCTGCTGAAGGGAGATTTTTGTCCGGACTCGCAAGCGCAAAGGACCGTTGCGAGCAGGAAGACTAGTAAATAGCTGTGTTTCATATTGTTATAGCGTTTGTTTCGGCAAATCGTTTTTTCCGCTTGCAAAGGTAGGAATTAATAATGCTTATTCTTATTGATAAATAAGGTTTATTTCGATAATACTGTTAGATAGAATCGATAAATAATACTATCTTTAGTGCCTCAAATGCATTTGAATCAGCAAGCGGAACTTAAGTTGAAGATTATGGAACTGCGTCAATTGAAGTATTTTCTGGAAGTGGCCAAACTCGGGAGTTTCTCCCTGGCTTCAAAGTCTGTATTCATTACCCAAAGCACCATATCCCAGCAAATAGGGAAACTGGAAGAGGAACTGGGAGTGAAGTTGCTCATCAGGGACAGCAGGCACGTGTGCCTGAGCGATTATGGGGAGCAGTTCCTGCCTCACGCGATGAAGATCATTGAAGAGGCCGAGTTATGCTCTGATGCGATAAGGGATGTAAAGGACCTGCATCACGGGTCGCTGAGTGTCGGCTCGTCCTATTCCTTCGGACCCTTGCTCAGGCAGACAATCCTGGATTTTTACGAGAGGTATCCGCACGTGAGGCTGCACCTGGTGAGTGCATCTACGGCAGAGCTCCAGCAGAAACTGCTGAACAGGGAACTGGACATAGCAATAGCATACAAGTCTTCAATACTCGACGAGAGGATCGAGTCCCGTATGCTGTTCGAGAACAGGCTGTGTCTGATAGGGCGCAAGGACGAACTGGCGGGATGCCCGAATCCGGTTCCGGTGGAGATGCTCAGCAAGTATCCCCTCGCCCTTCCCTACAAGGGTATGCAAGCCAGAGATATGTTGGAATCAGTCCTGTTCGGGCATAATGTAAATCTGGATATACGTATGGAGCATAACAGTATACACACGATTCTGTCCCTCGTTCATTCCAGTCCGTTGCTGACCATTCTCTCCGGCGAAGCCGTGCAGGACATCAAGGCTCTCACCGCTATCCCCATCGACCATCCGGAGAGTCGCATGCTCGGCTGCTACCATTTCCTGAAAGGGGCATACCGGAAAAAGGCAACGAAAGTGTTTATCGATATCCTGACGGAGAACAATCTCTACAATAATCATCAATGATGCTATTTGGCTCACTCTCAAACAGGCCGGAGTCCTGCTGAGCCTGGGACTGCTCTATACCGCAAGCAGCGCTTTTCTTTTCGAGGCCTACAAATACATCGCCTCAGGTCTTGCCACCACGCTGGTATTCCTGTTCCCGGCAATGGTCGCTATCATTATGGTCTTTCTGAAGGTAGTTCCTTCCTGGCCGGTGTGGCTCTCGATTGCGGCCACGTTCGCAGGAGTGATGATAATGACAGGAGGCTCTGGCACCGGGAATATCGATCCCCTTGGCGTATGGCTTTCCATCGCATCTGCCTTTGTCTATGCCCTATTCATAGTCATCATCAACAAAAGCAGGACCATATCGTCAATCCCGAATTCCCTTCTGACCTTCTATGCCCTGCTCGTCGGGACGGTCGTCTTCTATGCCAGATGCTCGCTTTCCGGAACCGATCTTATGGCAGGGCTTGATTCAGGGCTCTCCTGGGTCAATCTCATAGGCCTTGCGATTCTGCCAACTATCATTTCCACTGCATCACTTGCGGTCGCTACCAGGAACATCGGAGCCACCAAGGCCTCCGTATTGGGTGTGTTTGAACCGATTACGGCGATTCTGGTAGGTACTTTGGTTTTCGGAGAGGCGCTCACAGCGAACATAATCGCCGGCATTCTGATTTCCATAGTTGCCGTGAGCTTTATGATAATTCTCACCAAGCGATAAGTAATAATATGCTTTAGAATTGCTAAATTTGCACCTAAACACCGCAAATAAACCAGATATGAAAAGAACACTGACAATTCTTGCCGGCATCGCCCTGATGATGCTGCTTGCGACAAGCGCTGCAGCGCAACGATATGACAGCATCCGTCCCGGACGGAAATGGCTGGACACCGAGGGTAAGCCTATCCACGCCCACGGATTCCAAATCTTCGAAAAGGATGGCACCTATTATTGGTATGGTGAGAACAAGGAGCATACCCACCTGGGAACGAATGTATGGACCTGGGGCATACGTGCCTATCGCTCGAAAGACTTCTACAACTGGGAAGACCTGGGACTCATCATCCCGCCTGACACGACTGACGTGAAGTCGCCTCTGCACTACAGTCAGACTCTGGATCGTCCCCACATATTGTATAACAAAAACACAGACAAATGGGTGTGCTGGATAAAGTCGATGGATACCGATGGCTATTTTGTCATCCTGCAGGCTGACCGGTTCGAAGGGCCATACACTCTTGTCAAGAGGATGAAGCCGGAGGGATTCGGTGTGGGTGATTTCGATATGTACTGCGACCCGCAGACGGGAAAGGGCTATGTCTGGTTCGAGCGTCCGCACTGGGAATTGATATGCGCCGAACTGACCGACGACTTTCTGGGCACCAACGGCCGTTTCTCGGAGCATTTCGTGGGCTTGCGTCCTCCGTACACACGCGAGGCTCCCAGCCATTTCGTGTGGCGCGGCCGTCACTATATGTTCACGTCAGGCACCACCGGCTATGTTCCCAATTCATCAAAAGTAGCTGTCTTTGATGACTATCACGGCGAGTATACCGACTTGGGAGACCCTTGCATCGACGACAGGTTCGAAGACACTTTCTGCTCGCAGATAACGAGCGTAATCAAGATACCCGGAAAGAATCTCTACGTAGCGCTTGCCGACCGCTGGCTGCCGCATCTGTGTGGCACTGACATTCCGAAGCGCATATTCAAGGATAAGGAAACAGCCTACCTAAACCATAAACCGTTCGAGCGCGACTTCTCCACTCCTCAGGTCAAGGATAAGACAAACGCGAAACGCAACAAATGGGACACTACCGACGAGGCCACCTATGTGTTTTTGCCAATCACTTTCGACAGCAACGGCAAACCTACCCTGGAATGGAAAGACGAGTGGAGACTGGAAGATTATGACTTGCCCACACGAGAGGACGTCGGTCCTCAGGCTATGACTGACGAAATCGCCCCTATCTCTGCGCCTTTCCCTATGCCTCAGCTCTCCCGTTCCGCCATCAGTGACAGAAAGGTGGTTGTGAAGATGTCAAAGAAGGGAATGTCCACAGAAGCGATTCAGAGCGCAATCGACAAACTCGCAAAGCAGGGCGGAGGGCAGGTTGTCATTCCTTCCGGAAGCTGGCATTCTGGTCGCATCGAGCTGAAGTCAAACATCGAACTGCATCTGTCCGAGGGCGCCGAACTGAATTTCAGCGGACAGATCAAAGACTATCTGCCGGTGGTGTTCACCCGTGATGAGGGTATAGAGTTATATTCGCTAGGGGCATTTATTTACGCCAACGGGGCTGAAAACATTGCCATTACAGGAAGAGGCCGTATCATAGGTCCATCGACTGATTGCGAAATCTATCAGATCAACAAAGAGAAAGCCCTGAATATAGAGAGTATCATCACGCCCGATATGCCGGTGGAAGAACGCATCTATGACGGCGCTCACCACGCAGGAGAGGTATTCCTGCCCAAATCGATAGCCCCGATCCGCTGCAAAAACGTTTTCATCGAAGGCATTACCATAGATCGAAGCCTATACTGGAACGTTGTGCCTCAATACTGTGAGAATGTCATCATAAGAGGTGTCACAGTCAACAGTTTCGGACACGGACGCACTGACGGCATAGATATAGAGTCTTCCAAAAACGTATTGGTCGAGTATTGCTCGCTCGACTGCCAGGATGACTGTTACACTATGAAAAGCGGTCGCAACGGCGACGGCCTTCGGGTCAACATCCCCACGGAGAATGTCGTGATACGTAATTGTTTGGCTCTCAGAGGAGCAGGAGGAATTGTATGCGGCACAGAACTGGCAGCGGGCGTAAAGAACATCTATTGCTGCGACTGCGTGTTCGACGGCACAGACCAGGCTTTCCGCGTGAAGACACTGAGAACCCGGGGTGGAGGCGTGGAGAATCTGGTGGTGGAGCGGGTACGTGCCAATGTGAAGGACTACGCATTCTACTGCGATATGCTGGGCAGCATCAAATGGGGCGGAGACTTGGCGCGCCGGTATCCTGACGGCAAGAATGCTCCTGCCATCAACCGTTTCACACCCGATTTCAACACCATTGTCATCAACGATGTCATCATAGAAAACTGCCGTCAACTGATATTTGCTCTTGGGCTACCGGAGCGTCCGCTGCGCGGAGTGATCTTCAGCGGTGTCAGAGCCAATTGCCGGCAGTTCATGAAGATGCGCGACGTTCAGGGTTTTGTCCTTAACGATGCCTGCATTACAGCCAGCGATCCAGCTGCAAGCATAGAAGGCTGCCATTCAATAATGATGCTGGATGTAAACCTGAACGGAGAGAAGATACGCTCATCCATCCTGCAATAAGCCAAGCCGGCCGTCCTTCGGGTATCCATTCAACGTCCGAATGCCCTGTCCCAGAACTGAGGGTCATATGCTCCTCCTCCCAATTCACCACTGCTCCGGCAACGCTTGACACGGCGCAGAACAGCTCGGGGTATCTGAATGATCCTAATCTTAAAACGGGAGGCTTCTCCACGAATCGACTCAAATATACAAAAAATTCCGTCATACATATTTCAGAATCAGATTTTTCCTGCAAAAATGTATGACGGAACTCCTGACTGTCAGAGTGTTGATCTGTCAGAGTGTGGATCTGTCAGAGTTTTATGCTCACTCCGCCAAAGACGGTGATGCCGGGCACGGGGAATCCGAGCATTGTCTGGTAAGTCTGGTTCAGGAGATTCTGACCGCGGACGAAGACGCTGATACCCTTGCAGAGCTGGTATGCTAGCCTTGCCTTCAGATCGACGTACTGCTCCTTTACGGCGCTCTCCCCGGTGGTGAGGTAGAGCCCAGCTATCCCCATTGCGCCGATATTGGCGCTGAAGCGTCCCTTTCTGAAATCTGCTCCGAGGTATAGTTTATGCTCCGGCGCACCGGTGTAGATGGTATCCATATGAAGAAAACTGTAGTTGGCATTGAAGGACAGACTCTCGCAGGCTTTCCAGTCTGCGCTGAGCTCCAGTCCGCTGTTTGCAAATTCTCCGACATTGTGGTTCTGCGGTCTGCCGTCCACCACTGTGACGGCGATGATGTTAGAGCCCGTGGTGTGGAAGGCGCTTGCCTCCAGGTTCAGCTTGCCGTCCAGGAAATGATGTCCGAGGGTCAGGTCGTAGCTCCACGCATCTTCCGGGAGCAGATCCTCGTTGGCAACCGCGTACATATAGAGTTCCCTCATATTGGGCATCCTGAATCCGTTCGAGACAGAGAGCTTGATGGTAGTATTGGCCTCGGGGATATAAGTGACCCCTGCCTGGGGTATCCACTTGATGCCGTAGGCACTGTGACGGTCCATACGCACTCCGGCATTTAAGGTGAATTTTCCAAGTGTCTGAGTATCTGATACATAGACTGCGCACTCATTGAGCCTCTTATGGTCTGCGTAAACTTCGGTGACAGGGTTGCGGTAGGCGTTCCCGCCGTAAATCATAAGGTCAGCTCCAGTGGTAAGAGAGTTACCGCGGAAGAGCCTGAAGCTCTCATATAAAGTGATGCCGGCGGTGTAGTCGGTGCCGTGGAACAGATACTCCTGCGGCTTTCCACCTTCAATGTAACCGTCATTGATGATATGATTACCCCAGTTTAAGTATAGGTCGAGGACTCCGGATGCATTTGATAGATGGTTGTCCAGCGATACGCTTGCCATCCCCCTTATGGTATGGGCAGTACACTCGAACATGGGATCTGTAACGGTTCCGGGATTTTCGCTGCGGGCATCGGAAAGGCTGAGACGGGACTTCAGCCTGAGAGCGTCGGAGATCTCATATCCTGCGGTGAACACTCCCCCTAAAGAGGTGAATGCTGAATTGGCTCTGTGTCCGTCGGTGTGGTCCGCGCTCAGGTTGGCTGAAAGGCTAAGCCGGCCTTTGCGGAAGCTGTCCCCCAGAGAAGCCCTCCAGGAGCCATAGGACCCGCCCATGAGTTTAAGTTCGGCAGTATTGCCCTCCTTCTCAGGCTTTGACGTTATGATATTGATGGCTCCTCCCATCGCGTTGGATCCATAGAGAGTGGATGCTGCGCCGCGAAGCACCTCAACCCTTTGCACACCGCCAGAAAGGTATTCGTCTGCAACGGGGTGGCCGTAGATGGATTCGAACTGCGGATGACCGTCGATCAGGATGAGCACCCGGCCGCTACCGGCTCCGAATCCGCGCAGGGAAATGCTGCCGGCGGCGCCGCCCGATACTCCGTAGCCGGTGACCCCGCGGGAAGTAATGAATAGACCCGGAACCTGCCCCATTACGGCAGGCATAACTGCAGTTTCATCACTCGCGAGAATCCGGGATAAGCTCACAACGCTTACGGGGGAAGAGACCCTGTCACGAAGCAGAGGCACTCTGGTACCTGTCACCACAGAGGTTCTGATGGTATCCGTCACGCTTTCGGACTTGTCGGAGGGATTGGATTCCGCATAAGATGAGAGGGCCGATCCCATCAATAGAAGGCACAAAACAATTCTTTTCATATCGATTCTGATTTCAGGATGCAAAGAAACTACCGAAAATTTATATTAATTTTGCTGTGCGTGTCATTTTACTTTGCCCACAATGCCAGAATACCAGCCATCAAGAGTTATAGAGTATAACGACATCTATTTCTCCTGCATCCATCAGCGCAAGCTCAAGGAACGTTTCACCCTGAGCGACCACGCTCTCATCTACATAAAGAGCGGGCTCCTGGAGATAGAGTACCCTTCGAGGACATTGACCATCCTGCCGGGACAGTGCGTCTTCGTCAGGAAGGACAGCAACCTGACGCTCGCCAAGTCGATGGCAGAGGACGGGGAGCCGTACAAGGCCATCACTATGGTGCTCAAGCACCGCTTTCTGCTGGACTACTACCGCCACATACCCAAGGAATCGCTCCCGCACAGCTCCCAGCGGGCACAGGATTCCATCCTGCTGATCCCTTCCAGACCGGACGTTTCAAGCCTCTTCCTGTCGCTGATGCCATACTTCTGGAGCGACGACAAGCCGGACGGGCAATGGCTCGAAAACAGACGCACGGAAGGCCTCAACTGCATACTTCGCACGGATAATGACGTGTACGCTTCACTGTTCGACTTTACCAGCAGATGGAAGATAGGACTCGTGGACTTTATGGAGGACAACTACCCGCTGGACCTCTCGCTCGAGCAGCTCGCGAACTACTCCGGACGCAGCCTGTCCACATTCAACAGGGATTTTCGCAAGGCCTTCGGCACGAGTCCGCAGAAGTGGATAATCGCGCGAAGGCTGCAAAGCGCCCGGAAGATGCTCCGCGAGGGGAAGATGCAGGTGCAGGATGTGATGGCGGACGTCGGATTCTGCAATCTTTCCTACTTCTCCAGACACTACAAAGAGACTTTCGGCTATCCTCCCAGCGAAGAATACTCACGCTTTCACAAGACTCCTCCTCCAAGCGAGTGATAAAGCGCAATGACAGCCTGTATCTTGTCGATACGGTCTTGCGCCAATGCCAGACGGACATCAAGCAGGGACTGCTGGGCGCTGAGAACTTCAAGGTAAGTGGCTGAGGTATAGCGCACAGGAGGGAGAGTGTCACAGTTGCAGATCCTCGATGTTGACCAGTTTATTTGCGATAGCGTAGATTGTAAGGCCGGCAGGGGTGTGGATCTGGAGTTTGTTCGAGATATTGCGGCGATGGGTGGTGACCGTGTGTACCGAGAGGAACAGCGCGCGGGCAATCTCTTTGTTGCTCATCCCTTTTGTCACACAGGCGATGATGTCCTTCTCCCTTTCGCTGAGCATTTCCAGTTTGTCTTTCTTGTCCGAAGCTCCACGCTCTTTCGTGTCGGGATATTCCGCCGCTCCCTTCTGACGGAGCTGCTGCTCGATGAGTTTGACCGCGGGCACAAACAGATTGTCTTCTATCATGCAGTGTGAGGACAAATCCTGCTCGCACGAGATGATATCCAGCAAGGCCTCATTCAGCAGGTAGTTGTTCTTTTCCGGATAGCAGCGGATGATGACGTCCTTCAATTCCTTCAGTTTGTCGCCAATGGGCGTGTGCCTGCTCGCAAATTCGCAGATGTTGTAGTTCTGTTTCAGATGGCCTTGAGTCAGCTGCTCGACGTAGCAGAACACCACATCGTTCTCATAATCCATATGCTTGCGGACCGCCTGGACATACTCGTCATAGAAACGGATGATGAGCATCGCGATATCGTTGCCTGCCGAGCAATCGACGGCTTCGATGAGTTTGCGGCGTATGCTGGGAAGCTTGAAATCCAGGAAATACTCGTGCGACTGCTTCAGGTAGCGTATCAGCGAAGGCAGGCTGCCCTCTTTGAAGGATTCAATGACCTTTCAAAATATACATATGAATACTATTATAGTGAATGGTTCAAACCAGCCAGCGTATATCTGGGAATTGCAGAGAATGATGTATATAACAGCCCGATGGTAGTTGCCGCTGATGCCTTGTCTTACTCATATTCCGACGGCACGATTACGGCAGATTTGGGCAATTGGTATTTCCACACAAAGTTCAAGGTTCTCCTGAAGAATGACAACTCCAAGCTGATACACTCGGCAGACAAGTATTACCTTC
>CAMCGB010000020.1 GCA_945874355.1 uncultured Bacteroides sp. | reverse complement strand
GATAATACTATTCTCAATTTCCTGCAATTCAAGCATATCTTGCCTATCTGCCTCCAAAGCTTCATATTCACGCCTCCTCTGGTCATATTGTTCATAAATATCTCTGACGCGTTTTTCCATCACTTGATTGGAAATTCGCCCTGCGTCAGGCAATATGGTCTGGTTTTGAAATGTCAGCATTGCATCGACGTTATTGCGCCAAAAACTCATTGTGAGATCACGACGCTCTTTTACACGTAGTTCAGCCGATTCAAGAAAGATTGAGACAAGTCGGTTTAATTTATCCAGTTCGCTCTCTTGAAGGTAATTCTTGGCAATGAATATATCTTGTTTGCGGACAATACTACCTTTCCATGAAGTAAGCCCCATATTAGGTTTTCCAGCATCTGCCCGTTCCATAATTAGTTCTGCGGCAGTATGATTTGTTACCGCGTACAAAAGTTTGTTTTGCGTCTCTGCAAAGAACATCTGGACCGCTTTATCGCTTGCATCATAGTCGCTGCTAAGCGCAAATAACTCTCTAAGTTTCTGATAAAAGCGCTTTTCCGACGCTCTGATATCCCTAATTTTGGAAAGCAGCTCATCAAAATAATCCGGTCTGCCATCAGGATTCTTCAAACGATCAGAATCAATAACAAAACCCTTTACCAGATACTCCGATAGGTTTCTCGTAGCCCATTGGCGGAACTGGATGCCTCGTACTCCTTTAACACGATACCCGACAGCTAACACCATATCCAGAGAGTAATGTTCCACCATATATTGCTTCCCATCAGAAGCAGTTGTCAAAATATTTTTGACAACTGCGATCTTGGGTAATTCTTTCTCTTTCAATATATTGGTAATATGATAGCTGATAGACTGCTTGGAGGTAGCAAAAAGTTCCGCCATCTGTAATTGGTTCAACCAAACCATTCCCTCTGCGCCTACAAGGACTACCGATGATTTTCCATCATCAGTATTGTAGATAATGATGTCATTCTGCTCCATTCTTTCCATTATTATGGTCACAAACAAATATTTTCCAAAGTTACAACCTAAACCCCAAACCTGTTCCAGCTCAATCCAGGAAATTCATCTTGGACATCTCGCTGGCCGTTTCGCCGCGCAAACCGACATCCCCTATTAGGGGAACGCGGCCTGTGCTTTGCAGCACGCTCCCTGGCAGGGGTTAGTTCAATACTACGCAATTTAGCAAAAATGGCATTAAACTGCAAATGAGAGAAAAATCCTGCAAGCCTGTGCTCTTTTTGTTTCCACTAATGAAAAGAGTTTAGTATTTTTGCAGAGTTGTGAAGAAAATCCAAACACTACTATATTATGGTAAAAGTTAACATTTCCGGCTGCGACAGTTTCGTTGCGGCCGCAGATTATCAGAATTATGTACAGAAGGCTCTTGCCGCTTTCGACACCCTTCAGGCAGAGAACGGAGCGGGCAATGACTTCCTCGGCTGGAAGACTCTTCCCGTGGACATCCCCGAGAGCCTCATCAAGGAGTTTGAGGACATCCGCGACAGCTGGAAAGCCAAGGGAGTCGATATCGTTGTGGTCATCGGCATCGGAGGCTCTTATCTCGGAGCCCGTTGTGCCCTGGAGGCCCTCAGCCACAGTTTCATCCCTTCAAAGGACTATCCCCGTATCGTTTTTGCTGGCAATAATCTTTCCGAAGAGTACCTTGCAGAGCTGATGGACCTTGTGCAGATGAAGAACGCAGCCTGCGTGGTCATCTCCAAGTCCGGTACCACTACCGAGCCTGCTGTCGCTTTCAGAATCGTAAAGGAGCATATCGAGAAGACCTACGGCAAGGCAGAGGCCGCCGAGAGAATCGTAGCCATCACCGATGCCAAAAAGGGCGCGCTCAAGACCCTTTCAAGCCAGGAAGGCTACAAGTCATATGTAGTGCCTGACAATGTGGGAGGCCGCTACTCTGTGCTCACTCCTGTAGGACTCCTTCCCATAGTGCTCGCCGGATTTGACGTGCGCGAGATGCTTGCAGGTGCTGCAGAGCAGAGGCTTGCTCTCCAGAGCAGGGACGGGGAGAATGCCGCAATCAAGTATGCCGCAATGCGCAACCTGCTCTACAGCGAGCTCGGAAAGAAAGTTGAAATCCTTGTGACCTTCAATCCCAAGTTCCAGTATCTCGGCGAGTGGTGGAAGCAGCTCTACGGAGAGTCCGAAGGCAAGGACCTCAAGGGTATCTTCCCCGCTTCAGTCGTATGCACCACTGACCTTCACTCGATGGGCCAGTTCATTCAGGAAGGTGACAGGATAATG
This sequence comes from uncultured Bacteroides sp., assembly GCA_945874355.1. Lineage (GTDB taxonomy): Bacteria > Bacteroidota > Bacteroidia > Bacteroidales > UBA932 > Cryptobacteroides. The sequence goes on along the minus strand of CAMCGB010000020.1, from coordinate 26,917 downwards.
TTCGAGACCACAGTCAAGGTGGAGAACTCCAACCGCGAGATAGTCATCGGCTCAGACGAGCAGAACCTCGACCAGCTCAACTACCTTGCCGGCCAGAGGGTTGAACACTGCAACGCAATGGCCCAGCTCGGAACCAAACTCGCCCATATCGACGGCGGAGTTCCCCAGATTGAGGTCAGCATCGACAGAATCAGCGCACGCAGTCTCGGAGAGCTGTTCTACTTCTTCGAGTTCGCCTGTGGCGTGAGCGCTTATCTGCTGGGTATCAATCCTTTCAATCAGCCCGGTGTAGAGGCCTACAAGAAGAATATGTTCGCTCTTCTGCGCAAGCCCGGCTACGAGGCCCAGACCGAGGAGATCCTCAAGAGGCTCTAGAACTGGTACTCGCTTACAGCTTTGAGGCCCGGTATCCCGAAATACGAGGATGCCGGGCTTCCTTTTATAGTTACCTTCCTGCCCTTGAGATTGGGGTTGTCCACAAGGTTCAACTCGTCCCTGATGGCTCCTGAGCGCAGTTCGGCGCTGATGCACCATTCTTTCTGCGAAGTATTGCTCCTCAGGCCCAGAAGTATGTTGGTGTTCTTCTCGAAGGGAGGGGTGAAACTGAACTTCGAAGTCCCTGTGGCCACACCTACTATATATCCTTCAACCCATACTGTACTTTCGCCCAGGTGGTCTTTCAGTTCATCCACCTTGAGTGCATTTTCTATCAGGGAGTAGTCCCTGTCGTCATAGCAGTACTCGCCTCCGATGTAGTTGCGGGTGGTGTCAATCTGGATGCTGATGCGTCCGTTCATCTGGCCTATGTCTGCCTTGAGCTTGACCGAGAGAACCTGCCTTGGCTCTAGGGTGCGGGTGAACAGGCTCTGCTCTTCTTCGGCGTCAAGCAGGCATACGTTGACGCTTCCGCTTTTGAAAAATGCGGTGCGGGACTCGTCGTAGCTGTACTCGAGTTCTCCCTCCCTGGCTTTTACCAGCAGGCTGCCATCGGGAAAGGCCTGACGGAAACTGTCTTCGACAAGGAGCCTCAGGCCGCAGTTGAGCTGAGTGCATTCCAGGGTGGTGGCGATGCTTCCGCCGGCCTTTACGCTCACTGTCTGGGTGTCTCCCCACTGGGGCGAGTCGAACTCGGGGGATTCGAACTCCGCCGACCAGGCGCTGACAGTATAGGCTCCGGCGGAGAGGCTGAAGCTCTCCGGAGAATCGCCGAACCTGCCATTATAAACAGTACGGGAGTCTGAGTCGACGATGTCGAGGACGAAATCGTCGGTGTCGGGAATCTGCTCCTGGGCTCTTGTGCCTTGAGGCAGGCCCTCGGTGTTGAAGCGTACGAGAAGCTCTCCGTTGCCGGACTGCCGGAAAGACTGGCAGGAGACTGATGACAGGACCAAAGCTGAAACGGCAAGGCCATAAACGGCGGTTTTGAAATAGGGTAGTGCTTTCATAGTTTGTCGATTTTTCCCAAAGCTAAGTACAGCGAAGCAGAATGGAGATAAAAAACAGAAAAAGGAGGTTAAAAAACAGAAAAAGTCCCTGGGAGAAAAAATTCCCGCCTTCCTTGCAATCACTGCGAAGAAGGCGGTACTTAACCTAAACTTAAACTATGAAAAACTTCAACGCGAATTTAGCATTTTTTTTTTTTTTTTGACAATAGGTTTTTTTGAAAAACAGGCCTATTTTTCTATTTTTGAGATAAAAATTGTGTGTTATGAAAAATTTTAAAGCCTTTTTGCCGTTTCTTGCCACTATCGTGGCCTTCCCGTCTTGCGACTCAGGGGCTCCCCAGGCCTCTCAGGACACGATTCAGGAGGTGCTTCTTACCAGAAGAAGCATACGCAAGTATAAGAGCGAAGTTCCTTCGAGGGATACTCTTGAAATGATATTCAAAGCCGGAATCTATGCTCCGAGCGCTCTGAACAAACAGCCCTGGGAAGTGAGGGTGGTGGATAATCCCGAGCTGGTAAAACGCTTTAAGGATGCAATCGTTGCAGCCAATCCCGATGCTCCGGGCGACAGCTTCAGGGGAGCTACCGTACTTGTCTTCATCGCCAATGACCTTTCGAACCAGTATTCCGAGTTTGACTGCGGCCTGCTGAGCGAGAATGTAATGCTCTCTGCCCACGGCCTGGGAGTGGGATCGGTCTGCCTGGGTACTCCCGTAAGGCTGCTCAGAGCCGCCCGCGGGGATGCGGAAGTGGATGCCCTTATGGACAGGCTCGCATTCAGTAACGGCTATGAGCTTTTTATGTGCATGGGGCTCGGTTATCCCGACGAAACGCCTGCCGTCAAGCCCAGGGACGAGACAAAAGTCAGATTTGTTGAATAATATATAATATGTTATATTTGGGCCGGCTTTGTCTTTCAAGGCCGGTTAGTATTGTAATGCTTATGAAACAAACCCTTAAATTGACTGCCACGGTGCTGCTTGCGGCCCTGGCATTTTCCTGCACCTCCTACAAATACGAGACTGTGAAGGGGGATCCGCAGAACACCAAAATCTACACCCTTGACAACGGGCTGAAAGTATATATGTCCGTAAACAAGGAGACCCCCAGAATCCAGACCTACATAGCTGTCAAGGTCGGAAGCAAGAATGACCCCAGTGAGACTACCGGTCTTGCCCACTATTTCGAGCACCTGATGTTCAAGGGCACCGAGAGCTTCGGAACTTCCGACTACGCCGCCGAAAAGCCTATGCTTGACGAGATTGAGGCTCTGTTCGAGCAGTACAGGGCCACAAGCGACGAGGCTCAGAGGGCTGCGATATATCATAGGATAGACTCCATCAGCTACGAGGCTTCCAAGCTTGCCATCCCCAATGAATACGACAAGCTTATGTCGCTCATAGGAGCCAAGGGAACCAATGCCTGGACCTCAAACGACGAGACCGTCTATACCGAGGACATTCCTTCGAACCAGATTGACAACTGGGCCAGAATCCAGGCTGACCGTTTCCGCAACAACGTCATCAGGGGCTTCCACACAGAGCTTGAGACCATCTATGAGGAGAAGAACATGAGCCTCACCCAGGACAACCGCAAGATGTATGAAGGCCTGCTGAATGCCCTGTATCCCAGCCACCCTTACGGCAAGCAGACTACCCTCGGCACCCAGGAGCACCTCAAGAATCCTTCCATCACCAATGTGAAGAAGTATCACGACACCTACTATGTGCCCAACAATATCGCTATCTGCGTCAGCGGTGATTTCGATCCCGACTATATGGTGAAGACCATCGAGAAGTACTTCGGCGACTGGGAGCCCAATCCCGATATCCCTACCCTGGAGTATCCCGAGGAGGAGCCCATCACAACTCCTATAGCAAGGGACATTTACGGACAGGAGTCCGAGTATATGTACCTCGCCTGGAGGCTTCCCGGTCTTGCTGACGTGCGTACCGACGCTGTAGCCACTATCGCTACCAATATCCTCTACAATGGATCCTGCGGTATTATGGACCTTGACGTGAACCAGCAGCAGAAGGCGATGATGATGGCCGCAACGAGTGTCGGAATGGCTGACTACGGCGGAATGGCGGTGATCGCCTATCCCAAACAGGGCCAGAGCCTTGAGCAGTTGCGCGACCTTGCCCTCGAGCAGGTGGCCCGCCTGAGGAGCGGAGATTTCGATGCCTCGCTGATTGAAGCCACCATCAACAATATCAAACTCAGCGAGATGCGCTCTCTGGAGAGCAACTCTTCCAGAGCTCAGAAGTATGTCGATGCCTTCATCTGCGGAGTGGACTGGAAGGATGCGGCCCTGAGCATCGACAGGCTTACCTCCGTAACCAAGGAAGATGTTGTGGAGTTTGCGAACAAGTATCTCGGCTATGACAACTACGCTGTGCTCTATAAGCGTATGGGAGTTGACGATTCAGTAAAGAAGATTGCCGCTCCGAAGATTACTCCTATCGTATCGAACCGCGACGCAGTCAGTGACTTCGTGAAGGAAATCCAGCAGACTGAGGTGAAGCCCATCGAGCCCGTGTTCGTGGATTTCTCAAAGGAGATGTCCGCCTTCTCCCTTTGCGACGGGGCAGACGTGCTTTATAAGAAGAATGAACTGAACGATATTTTCGATATCGACATCACCTACAACTACGGCGTTGTGGACAACCCGGCCCTCGAACTTGCCGCCACTTACGTGGATTATCTGGGTACGGAAGTTATGAGCCGCGAGGACTTCGCTTCGAAGATGTATGAGTTGGGTTGCAGCTACGCTTTCGGCAGCGGCGCATACTCCACCTCCTTGCATCTGTCAGGACTTGGCGAGAATCTTCCCCAGGCCATCAAGCTGTATGAGGATATGCTCCTTGGCGCAGTGGCTGACGCTCAGGTGCTCGAGAACGTGAAGAGTGACTACCTGAAGAACCGCTCCGACAGCAAATTGAATCAGTCGGCCTGCTTCGACGCCCTGACCAATTATATGATTGCCGGCCCCGAGTATATAGCCGCAACGACTCCTTCAAACGGGTACATCAGCTCTGTCAGCTCCGAGGAGCTTCTGCAGGCAGTGAAAGACGTGCTCTCCAAGGGCCACGAAATCAAGTACTATGGTCCTATGAATGAAAAAGAGCTCAAGGCCGCTCTCGAGGGCAATCATTACGTGGCTGAAGGAGCGCAGATTCTCGAGGAGAGGTATTCTCAGCCCCGAAAGATTGACGCTCCCGAAGTGCTTCTCGCCCAGTATGATGCAAAGCAGCTGTACTACTATCAGTACTCCAACCGCGGTGAGGCTTTCGATGCCGCCCAGGATGCTGCCATCAGTATGTACAACGAGTACTTCGGAGGCGGAATGAACGCAATTGTGTTCCAGGAGATGAGAGAGGCAAGGGGCCTTGCATATTCGGCCGCCGCCCGTTTGGGCACTCCCTCACATAAGGATGGAGATTATCTCTACTACGCGTTCATAGCCACCCAGAACGACAAGATGCGCCAGGCTATCGAGGCTTTCGACAGCATCATCAACGATATGCCCCAGTCCCAGGCCGCATTTGACATCGCAAAAGAAGCCATCATCGGAAGGATGAGGACTGCAAGGGTTACCGGAGTGAATGTGCTGAACTCATATCAGAGCTGCCGCCGTCTGGGCCTTGAAGAGCCTCTTGCAAGGCAGAATTTCGCAATACTGCAGGAGATGACTCTCGACGACGTAATCGCAACCCAGCAGAAGTGGGTGAAGGACAGGGCATACTGCTATGCTATCCTTGGAGACATCAAGGACCTTGATGTGAAGTACCTGAAGACTCTGGGAGAGGTGAAGATTCTGTCTCTCGAAGACATTTTCGGATATTAGCATTTCTATATCAATCATTTGCTTTGGGCGGGACTGCATTTGCAGCCCTGCCCCTTTTTTTGTACCTTTGCCTTCTGCGCCTTGTTTAAAGATGGCGGCTGATGATATAGTTAATTTGCTGTAAGCTTCCTGCAATGCTGAAGAAATTAAGACAATGGATGAAAAACGCGAGGAGCATGTCCCTCGTGCAGAGCCTTATGCCCGCTGTTCTGGCTGTTGTGCTGGCCATCGGGGCGGAGTGCTTCAATATATATCTGGCCATTCTGGCTTGTCTTGGCGTCGCCTGCGCCCATCTGGGGATGAACCTCGCCGACGACTATTTCGACTATAAGGCAGATATGCTTTCCGACCGCGACAAAGTCATACGCAAAGGCTTTCGCGCGATGATGGTCAAATACCCTTACCTTACCGACGGCAGCGAGTCCCTGCGCTCGCTTGGCCGCGCAATCGCTTCCTTTATTGCTGCTGCTCTTGCCTGCGGGGCTGTGATATTTACAGTCCGCAGCGTTCAGAACGGCATTTTTACCCTTCAGGGAACTTGGATAATATTAGCCCTGACCCTTTGCTGCGCCTTCCTTGGAGTTTTCTATTCCGCCCCTCCCCTCAAACTTGCATACAGGGGGCTCGGAGAGTTGGTGATAGGCTTCATTTTCGGCCCGCTTCTTATGACGGGAGTTTACTATAGCGCTGCAGGAAAGTTTGATATGCAGGTGGTTATGGTGTCAGTTCCCGTAGGGCTGCTGGTGCTGAACATACTTTTTACCCACAGTTTCATCGAACGCAAGGGGGACGCCGAATCGAACAAAATGACCTTCGCCCTGCTGCTCGGCTCGGACAAGGCCTGTATGGCGGCGAGTCTTCTGATAAACTTCCTGCCCTATCTGATGATTGCCGCAGGCTGTCTGTGCGGGCTTCTTCATTACGCCTATCTTGCTGTCTTTCTGGTTCTTCCCCGTTCCATCTGGCTTTGCCGCTCGCTTTGCTCATTCACCAGGGGCGATGTGGACATTATAGACCGACCCCCGTTCTATATGGGAAACATGCTCGACTGGGAGGGGATAAAAGGGGCTTCGATAGGCTGGTTTATGGGCAGGTGGCTGGCCTCGCGCAACATCCTGAGCGCTTTCTGCGCCATCATTTCCATCGTCTGTATCATTCTTTTATTTGTTTGAAAATGACTTCATTGACAAAGTTGATATACCTTCCCTGGTGGTGGTTCAAGGCCGCCGTACTGGGTAAGCACTCTCCGCTTCAGAGTGTGATATTCATCTCTGACCGCTGCAACCTGAGCTGCAAGCACTGCAGTGTCTATAACCATACTGCTCCGATTGACAAGACTTTTGACCAGATACGTTCCGAGCTGGAATACTGCTACTCCTTGGGTTCGAGGTTCGTGGATTTCGAAGGAGGGGAGCCTTTCATCTGGAGGGACGGCGACAGGACGGTGAACGACCTGTGCCGCCTGGCCCGCAGTATGGGCTTTTTCTCCTGCACCATCACGACCAATGCACAGCAGAGTTTCGACGGGAGCGTTGCCGATTCAATCTGGGTGTCTATGGACGGAGTGGGGGAGGACCACGACAGCATAAGGGGCAAGGGCGCCTTTGGGAGGCTGGAGAAGAATATTGCCAGTTGCGGCTGCAAGGCGTTGAGCGTCAATATGGTGGTGAATTCATTGAACTACCGTGGTGTGGGCCGGGCAATCGAGTATGCGGCTGCCAATCCGTCCATCAGGAGCATCTCGCTGAACTTCCACACGCCCTTTGAGGGGACCGAAGCTCTGGAGCTGCCCCGGGACAAAAGGCACGAGGTGGTGGACCTGATTCTGGACTATAAGAAGAAGGGCTATCCGATAATGAACTCGCGCAGCGGACTTAAGAAGATGAGAGACAATAAGTTCCGCCAGCGCTGCTGGATGAGCAACTTCATTTTTGCAGATGGGACAAGGTCCGATACCTGCATAGGACAGAAGGCTGGAGTATGCTCCAAGTGCGGCTTCTGTATGGCAGGTGAGCAGTCGGCCGTGATGGAACTCAAACCGGACACCATACTGTCAGGCCTGAAACTCAGAGTATAAGAGAGTTCGGCTATGGAAAACGAGCAGAAGGGCTGGTTCGCAGTCAAAGTGTTCTTCAACAGGGTCAGCCGTTATAAGAACGACATCATCTCCTTGGGACAGGAGGTGTATATGCCTATGCGCATAGACCGGAAAGTGGTTGAAGGTGAGGTGGTAAGAAGCCTCAAACCTCTGATACCCTCGACTTTATTTGTGTACTGCACCCCTTCGTGGCTTATTAAATACCGCTATGAGCATTGGGGATATCTGATGTATTACTCCGAGGTCGGGAGTTATAATCCGGGAAGGATAGATGATGATGAGATGGAGATGTTCCGTATGGTGACTTCTTTGGGGGAGGACGCCCGGGTGGAATATATAGGCAAAGACCGGCCGGAGTATCATACAGGCGAGAAGGTCAGGATTCTGGACGGAATCTACAAGGGAGCCGAAGGGTATATAAAGCGCATCCGCAAGGACCGCAAACTGCTTGTCTGTGTTAAAGGTGTGGCGGTGGTAGCCATAGCGGACATTCACGCTGCCAAACTTGAGAAAGTGGTATAAGCTTTGATGGGTTTTGTGGAGTTTTTATAACTTTGCAGTGTGCGAATATTAGGAAAAGACATATTTTCGCTTTTAGTAGTAGTATTAACCTTTACCTATACGGCGTGTTCCAAGATTGATTCTCAGGAACTTGCCCCTTCCACTGTAAAAGTAGGCTTTGCTCTTCAGGAGTCCGGAACCAAGACTGTGCTTGACCCTTTGACGGGGCTTTTCAGCTGGGAAGACGCTGACAAAGTGTCACTGTGGGCAGAGTCTGAGGGTGGCACTGAAGTTCTAGGCGCGCAGCCTTTTTCGCTTCAGGCGCGCAGCCCCCGTGGCAATCTTGCCTATTTCAGTTCCGTCCTTGCTTCAGCAATGCCTCAGGGCAGTTATACTTATCGCCTGAGCTATCCTGCTGCCCTGTCATATTCTGATGGATTGGCGCTTTTCAATCTGCCTTCGACTCAGGACGGGCTCTCTTCGGGTGGCGCTTCCATTATGCTTTCGGACGCTCTCATAGGGCCTGAGCTAACTTCACTGGATGCTAATTACCCTATAGACCAGAGCACTCTGCTGAATTTCAAGCTCCACCACCTTCTTCATTATCTGCGTTTTTATATTCCCCAGGGATGCAATATTTTGGGGGAGGATATCGAGAAGATTGTTTTTTCTATGCCCGAGAGCATAAGCGGGGATGTTAAAGTAAACATCAAAGACGGCTCCAGCACTATTGAGAACGGGGTCTCTAGCGAAACTCTTGCTCTTTCGCATCCTATAGGGGAGCAGGAATTCGCTTCAGCCGCCATCTTCCCGCCCTCGCGCACTTATGGCGAAGAAGACAAGCTGAACATCAGAATTTTTTCCCGCAACCACTACTCTGACCTCGAGGCCATAAGCCTGGGCGGAAGGAACTTTGCTGCCGGCCATATCACTTCTGTGGCCCTCCGTCCCCAGAGCCTTGGCCCTGTATACAGGGTTATTTTCAGGCTTGACAGCAATAATCTGGGCGAGGATGTGCAGAAGATTACTCTTCAGCTCCCTTCTGCAATCACCTGGGAGGGGGCTTCGGTGAGCTCGTTCACTCTCGAAAAGGATGACGGCTCGGTGATAAAAGTCGGGGACAGTTTCGAACTCAGGACCATAGAGCAAAGAGAGTTCGCCGCCCTTCCTGGGCAGAAGGTGACGGTTAGCTACGAGAGTGAGAATGCCATTGTGAGTGAGGAGATTACCCTTTCCGCAGAGTTTGGATCTACTGTTATGGAAGTATCGCTCAACTGCCCGTACCTGCTGTTTGAGGACTTCTCCTGCATCGAGGCGGACTTCAACAGCGGAGACAAATACAGCGCTTCCAATACGGGAAGCAAGGCCCCCTATTATATCCCGAGCGGCTGGAGTGTAGCGAGGGCAGGCGGAAGCGCAGGTACGGCAGTGAGGCTGGCGGCTCACCGTGAAACCGTGAACAATATGCCTTCACGTTGCGACTCGCCTTTGCTGAGCGGTCTGAAGGACGGCTCGACTGTAAAACTAAGCCTCAGTTTCAATTACTCTATGAACAGGCAGGAAGGAGGTTTGGGAAGCAATCCGAAACTTGGTTGTACAGTATATGTTGGCTGGACCACTGAGACAGGAGATCTGAAGAGCGGGGATGAGAGCGGAACTTTCCCGGATAGTTTCTATCTCAACGAGACCACTGGATCATATACCAATATCGATAAACTCTTCCAGACAACTCTCCTTGATATGGACAATACCAAACGACTGTCCATACGACAGGAGAATGAGCTCAAGGTCGACTTTACCAACGGTACATATTGGTTATATCTGGACAATATAAAAGCAAGCATCGCAAAATAGATAACAAATAAATGAATATAATAGTTAAAAAGATGAAAATCAAGAATTTGGCGGCTATGCTGCTGCCCCTTCTCCTCCTGGCATCCTGCAATAGGGGCCTGAGCGGCGAGGGGAGCGTGCAATTCAGCCTTGAAAACCAAAGCGGGGTGATAGACATCGAGACCAAGAGCTCGGTGGGCGACTTCACGACCCTGCCCACTGCGGCGGACTTCAGCATAACGGTTGAAGACGCCTCCGGCAACCAGACAGTTGTAAGTGATTTGAGTGCTCCTATCAGTCTTCCTTCCGGAGATTATACCGCTACCGCAAGCTACGGAACTCTTACCGATGAAGGCTTTGACAAGCCCTGCTTCAGCGGAAGCACCACGTTCACCGTCAAGGGTGGAGAGAGCTCTACTGTCAGCATCAGGGTAAGTCTTGCTTCCTGCATTGTCAAGATGGCTTTTACGGACAATTTCAGGAATTATTATCCTGACTACAACCTTACAGTCACTACCGGTAACGGCAGCGTGATCTCCTTCCCCAGGAGCGAGACCAGGGCATGCTTTATGGATGCATATCAGTTCAGCCTCAGCGGAACTCTTGTAAACCAGGCTGGAGTGAGCACGGTCATCCCTACTAAGGAGTTCAAAAACCTCCAGAGCGCAACCTGCTACACTTTGAAGATGGATGCCTCAAACATCGGTTCCAACATTATCACCATCAGCTTCAACGACACAGTCGTGGACGTTACGGTCGGGGAAGTTGACATAAACGAGTAAAGATATGGAAAGAAAATATTCAATATTTGCTCTTGCATCTGCCCTGACCATCCTGGCCGGATGTTCTGACGACCGCTTTGACTATCTTGGCGGCAAGGACAATAAAGGCGAGCTGGAGATTGGCGGACTGGTGACCGACATCACCACCAAGGCCGACGAGGCAGACGGTACCTATATGTTATATGTGCGTGACGACAATAACTCTACCGTTTGGTCGTCAAGCTATTCGGCTATCAAGGAGGGTACAAAAATCTCCCTGCTCGCGGGACACTATACCCTTGAGGCCCGTTCTACTTCGTCAGAAGTGCCTGATGCCAAGTTTTCCGCTCCTGTGTATGGGGTAAGCGAGGAGTTCGACATCCAGGCCGCCCAGACCACAAGCCTCGGAACGCTTACCTGCACCCTTTTGCAGAGTGCGGTTTCGGTAGGCTATAACGACGATTTCCTCGCTATGGTTACCGGCGACGGAGTGGCCAGCGTGGAGGTGACCTCCGGCTCGCCTCTGGACTATGCCCTGAGCTATAACAACGGCTCACCCAAGTACGACAGGAGAATAGGCTACTTTGCCGTGAACGGAGGCGAGAATACCACTATGACCGTCACCTTCAAGGGAGGCATAGAAGGCAAGACCCAGAAGATGACCACTACCATCACAGGCATCAAACCCAGGGACTATCACATCGTTACCTTTATGAAGAAGGTCAACCAGAACGGAGATGTGACCATAGGCATAGAAATCGACGGACTGGTTGCAGACGTGGATCTGAACAATGACTTCGAGGGCGACGAGCAGGGCGACGGGAACGATCCGAACGCGCCTGTGGGTGACGGCGGAATCAGTCTTGTCAGCACCTGCAGCTATGATATAACTCAGCCTATAGTCGTTCCCACAGCCTCGGGAAGCTTCAATCTCACCATGCAGGCTCAGGTACCCAACGGAACGCTCAAATTCACCGTGGACATAGCTTCTACCAATGCGGACTTCATCAATTCGGTCAACACTGTGGGTGGAACTACCCTTGACCTGATTAATCCTTCGGATGCCGCTATGGGTATCTTCGACATCGTGCCTTTCCCTCACGGCTCACAGCTCAAGGGTGCGACGAGCATCGATTTCGACCTGTCCAATGCCCAGACTCCTCTACTGGGATTCGTGGGAATCCATACTTTTAAGATGAACGTTACCGATCAGAAGGGATGCCGCAAGAGCATCGATATAGTTCTGGTGGTTGAATAATGGAGGGTAAGATTATGAAAACAAGAACTTTGACCGTTTGTCTTGCAGTTGCCTTCTTCTCTGTGGTATCCTGCAAGGAGAATATGGAGCAGACTCTCGAGGGCGCCCTTTGCCTCTCGGTCCAGACTCAGGGCGAGACCAAGGCTGCGATGAGTTCCGAGGAGCTTCTCGCGTCTGCCGACGTGCGTATCTACAAGGCTGACTTCAGCGGTATGGTGCGTCATTACAGCTACTCCCAGATGCCTTCTGAAGTGTATCTGCCTTCGGGAGACTACCGCATCGATGTGCTGGCCGGCGAGGCCGCAAAGGAGAGTCCGAGCCTAGCAAGCTGGGAGCAGAAGAGTTACAAGGGCACTGCCGATGTGACCATCGAGCCTTCGAAGAGCAAGAGCGTGACTGTTGCCGCGACGGTGTCCAACGCCATAAGCAACATAGTCTTCGACGCTTCAGTAGCCCAGTATTTCGAGCCCGGCTTCACTTGTAAGGTGTCCCTGAAAGAGGACTTCAGCGATGCGGTTCTCGTTTATGACTCTTCCCTCAGCGGCTCTGACGGCTACTTTATCATCTCCGGCTTCGAGCCTTCGCTGTACTGGAGTTTCAGCGGCACTCTGAAGGACGGCGCCGCGAGCGTAGTAAAGAGCGGCGAAATCAGCGCCGTGGAGGCTGCAAAGCGCTACAATATGAGCCTCAAGTATGTGGAGAAGAACGGAATAGTGGACGTGGTGATACTTGTTGACGAGACCACCAACGACATCTATGACGACATAGTCTTCGTGCCCGTATCGACCGGAATCAGCGCCAGCAGCAGGTACGAGACCTGGGCCGGACACTTTACTGCCCACGCCGATGTTGATGAAGCCGAGTATGACCCTGCGCAGGTGTATTTCGAGTACAGGGTAAAGGGAACTGAAGATTGGACTAGAAGCGTTGCCGCCACAAGGGAGTCCGAGGGCAGCTTCAGCGCGGTGCTTTCTTCTTTGACCCCCGGGACTGAATATGAGTACAGGCTTGTTCTATACAACACCGTGTCTGCCGCTGAAGAGATTGTGGAGAGCATCAGTACCTTCACAACCGACGTTGCCACCCAGGCTCCGAACTCAAGTTTCGAGACTGTAAGTAAGACCGAGAGCAGCAACTACTACTCGTTCTACGACCCTTCATCGTCGGATCCCAGCCTGCAGACCAAGTGGTGGTGCAGCGGCAACAAGGGCTCGACTACCGTAGGAAGCAGCTATCAGATAACCTATCCCGACACTTCCGACAAAAAGGACGGCAACCAGTCCGTGTGTCTGGAGTCAAGGTATGTGATAGTGAAGTTTGCGGCAGGCAACCTGTTTGCGGGACGCTTTGGTGAAACCATAGGAACAAGCGGCGGAACGGTTTATTTCGGCCGTCCCTTCACCGCCCGTCCTACTGCCATGAGGCTGTGGTGCAAGTACTCCGGAGGTACAATCAACCGCTATCAGGACAATGCTCCTTCTGAGGTTGCCAAGGGTGACTACGACAAGGCTTCGCTCCGTATTGCCCTCGGCACCTGGGATTACAAGACTTATGGCGGCGATGCAAATAGCCCGATTCTTGTCAACACTACAGACGAGTCCACCTTCGTGGATTTCACCACAGACGCTTCCACCATTGCCTTCGGCGAAAAGATAATTGTCAGCGATGAGGCCAACTCGACGAATGTATGGCAGCAGATAACCATACCTCTGGAGTACCGCAACCTGAACAAGTATCCGACCCATATAATGATCAGCTTCGCGGCAAGTATGTACGGTGACTACTTCACCGGCTGCGACAGCAGTAAGCTGTGGGTCGACGCTGTAGAACTGCTTTACGAGTAAGCTGATGGGAAGCGGGTCCTCAATGAAGTTTTCTCTTGTCCTGGCACTGGGCCTTCTTGCCTTCAAGGCGGAAGCCCAGCGCTACGACAGGGGCTATGACCTGTCTTCCCGTGGTGACTTTCTGAAAAAGGGCACCTGGATGGCGGGAGGAACTGCCAACTATTCCCTGCACCATAATGACAACTATCAGTTCCTTATTGCCGAAGGCATAAACTCCACGGGCTACAATCTGGAGGTCAGTCCTGCCTTCTGCTATATGATAAAGGACAATATGGGCCTGGGATTGAGGATGGATTACAGCAGGAATATGTTCAAGCTCGACGAGGCCAGCCTGAATCTGGGCGATGCCTCGATGCAGATTCATAACTATCACTATCTGAAGCACGAACTGACGACGAGAGTAATCCTTCGCAACTATCTTCCAATAGGGGATTCGAAGCGCTTCGCGATGTTCAACGAAACCCAGCTTTCGCTTGGACTGGGGCAGGGGAAGGTCCTGAACGGAAATGGCGACTATCCTCTGGGCTCGTACGACTCCCTGTCGAGTTTCGGGCTGAACGTGTGTCCCGGTCTTATGGCTTTTGCCGACGAGCATTTTGCGGTGGAGCTTAGCGTCAATATGCTGGGCTTGAATATCTCGCACGTCAATCAGACCCATAATCAGGTTTATCACGGCAGCAGGAATACCACTACGGTCAATTTTAAGGTGAACGTTCTCTCGGTGGGAGTGGGTCTGTATTATTATTTTTAATCTCCCTAAGCTATGAAACGAGGAATGAATCCTTTGAGAACCTTTGCGGTGCTGCTTTTATTGCTGCTTTCCCTGCCCTTGTGTGCACGGGAAAAGGCTCCCAAGGGGCCTCCCCGCAAGATGGGAGCGACTATGGAGGCTGACTCCACCTTTGACTACTCCCGCCGTATTGCCGAGAAACTTTTCATCGCAAAGGGGGAGTATGCGCTGGGCTTGCAGTTCTCCTACCTTGATCTCTCGAGCTCGGACAGCCAGCTGCTGATGCTGCTCCAGAATTTCGATGCTTACGCCAAGACCATGAGCATTGCGCCTACAGTTTCCTATGCCATTGCCGACAACAAAGCTCTTGGCCTCAGGCTCAAATATTCCAACTCCGACGCCAACGTGAATTCGGCTGACCTGAGTCTTTTGAGCGAAGATTTATCGTTGAATATCAGCGATTTGAGGGCTCACAGCAACAGCATTCAGGCCGCAGTCTTCTACCGTAGTTCCATTGGGCTTGACGATCGCGGCCGTTTCGGTTTGTTTACCGACCTGGAGTTGTCGTACTCCAGAACCTCGACTGCTTTCTCCTACGGGAGCGCTTCGCTGGATTCGTACACACTCTCGGACAAAGTGCGTTTCAGCCTGCATCCCGGCCTTGAGGTGTTTGTTATGAACAACGTCAGTTCCTTCGTGTCCATAGGCATTGGGGGCGCTTCGTATACTTCTACCCGCTGTATAAAAGGTGGGGAGGTCATCGGGCGCCGGGATGCCTCGAATGCCCGCTTCATGCTTGATGTCACCGATATTGCAGTCGGTCTTTTCCTTCATTTCTAAATGGATATATCATTGAAAGTAAAGCCTTTAATACTGTCCTTGCTGCTTTGTGCCGCATCCTGCATCAAAAACGACATACCTTACCCGGTGGTCGTTGCGGAGATTTCTTCTCTTGAGGCGGAAGGGGCGAAGTCAGTATCTATAGACAAAAGTGCAAGAAAGGTAACAATCAGTCTTGAAGAGCAGACCGACATCCGTTCCGTGAAGATTCTGAGCGTCGGCTACTCGGACCCTTCAGTCGTGCCTTCCTGGGATATAAGGGGGACAAGGGACCTGTCATCGCCTCTTAAAGTCACGCTGACGACCTTCGACGACTACGAGTGGACAGTGGTGGCCGAGCAGACAATCGAAAGGTATTTTACCCTTTCATCCCAGGTAGGGGAGAGCGTCATCGACCCGGCGAACCGGAGGGTGATGCTGGAAGTGGACGCGGGAGCGGACCTTGAGAATCTGAGCGTGACTTCCTGCAAGCTCGGGCCCTCGGATATTACCGCCTATTCGCCTGAGCCTTCGACACTTAAGGACTTCAGTTCTGTCCAGCCCCTGCTGGTGGTATATGGGGAGTACAAGGAAATATGGAACATATATGTATCGCGCAGCGAAGTGACGGTAAAGCTTTCTGTGTGCGATCCCTGGGCGAACAAAATATATCTCAGGGCGCAGGCGGCAGAAGGCCCCGCAAGGGGTTTCCGCTACCGCAGGGAAGGAGAGCAGGACTGGGTTGAGGTCCAGAATGTCAGCTATTCCTCAGGTGAATTCTCGGCCTGGGCGACGGGTCTGGAGAGCGAGGCTGCCTATGAGTGCGTGGCTTATAGCGGGAAGGATACCACAGAGCCCGTCAAGGTGACCACCGAGTCTGAAATCCAGCTGCCGAACTCAGGCTTTGAGACCTATTCGCACGCTGAGTCCGATAAATACTACTCGTTCTATGACCCTTCGAGCCCGGAACTTTCCCTTCAGACAAAGTGGTGGGGAAGCGGCAACAAGGGCTCCACAACCGTAGGTTCGAGCTACACTATCACCATGCCATGCACCGACGACAAGGTTGAGGGGGAGAGTTCGCTTCTGATGGCCTCGGCCTACGTGATAGTCAAATTCGCGGCGGGAAACATATTCTCCGGAGAGTATTATAAGACTATAGGAACCAGCGGGGGAGTGATACGCCTCGGAAGGCCCTTCGAAAGCAGGCCCGCCAAGCTGGTGCTCTCGCTTAAGTACAAGGCGGGAATAATCACGGACAAGACTTTCTCCGGGGCTCCTGAAGGCGATCCGGTGAAGGTGGGAGACCGCGACCGCGGCTGTGTCTGGGTGGCGCTCGGCACCTGGGACTACAAGCGCTACGGAGGTTCACCCGACAGCCCCTACGAGTTGAACACCACCGACAAGAGCACTTTCTTCGACCCCGAGGGGGAAGACGTGATAGCCTACGGCCGTTTCATTGCCGACAGGGACTATGACTCGTGGACCCGGATAGAAATCCCCCTGGACTATCGCACGCTCACCAAACATCCCACCCACATCATAGTATCTGCGGCATCAAGTATGCTCGGCGACTATTTCACGGGCAGTGCGGACTCGAAAATGTGGATAGATGATGTGCGTCTGGAGTATTGATATTGCTTTTCGGGTGATTTTGAGTATATTTGTAAACTTTAGCTATGTAACGGATGAAAACACTTAGAATTATCGTGACTTCACTGCTTCTGGCCCTCTCTGTGCCTGTATTTGCACAGATGACCGACGAGCAGGTAGTAGAGTATGTCAAGGATGCTGCTTCGCAGGGGAAAGGTGAGGAGCAGATTGCAAAGGAACTTCTGGCAAAGGGTGTGACCGAGGCCCAGGCCAAAAGGATTATGGCCAAGTATGAGGCAGTAGGCGCTGCCAATGCTTCGATTACCGACCAGGCTTTGTCAGGAACGGTAGTGTCCAGGAACTCCAGGTCCCAGACCATTAACGAAGGGCTTGAAACTACTTCTGCCGGCACCTCCGGTCTCACATCGCTCGCCAGCAGCACTCCAGACCTCGGAGGAACGGTCTTCGGTCATGAGCTCTTCTCGGGCAAGAGCCTTACTTTCGAGCCTAACGAGAACGTGGCCACTCCTTTGACCTATCAGCTCGGTCCCGGAGATGAGGTCATCATCGAAATCTGGGGATTGAATGAAGCCAGTTTCACCAGGACCATAACTCCCGAAGGGAAAATCAACATTGAGCAGGTAGGCCCCATACAGCTTTCGGGGCTGACCATAGAAGAAGCCACAGCAAAGATACGCAAGGCTCTTTCAAAAAGATATTCAGGCATTTCCGGGAAGAATCCCAGCTCTTCGATAAGCGTTACCCTCGGCAATATCAGGACCATCAAGGTCAATGTGATGGGCGAGGTCGCCACCCCGGGCACCTACCGCCTGTCGTCATTCTCGACCGTCTTCAACGCCCTCTACAGGGCGGGCGGCGTAAATGACAACGGTACGCTTAGAGCCATCCGCCTGGTACGCGAGGGCAAGCAGATTGCCACTATTGACGTATATTCATACCTTTTCGAAGGCCTCACGGACTGCGACCTTACTTTGAAGGAGGATGACATCATCATCGTACCTCCCTATCAGAACATAGTTTCCGTAAGCGGCGGAGTGAAAAGGCCGATGGGCTATGAGCTCAAGGACGGCCAGAGCGTAGAAGACCTGATTGCATACGCAGGAGGCTTTTCCAGCAACGCTTACCAGGAGAATATAAACCTTGTGCGCAACACCGGCCGCGAGATGGAAGTCAAGACCATAAAGAGCTCGGAGTTCGCCACATTCGTCCTCGAGGACGGCGACAAGCTGACCGTGGGCTCGAACCTTGACCGATATGCCAACAAGATTGAGGTCAGGGGATATGTTTTCCGTCCCGGTATGTATGAACTCGGGGATGAGATCAATTCTGTAAGGACCCTGGTGGAGTTTGCCGGAGGCCTCAAGGAGGATGCTTTCACTTCAAGGGCTGTGCTCCTCAGGGAGAAAGAGGACCTGAGCCTTGAGACCATGGCTGTGAACCTTAAGGAAGTGCTCTCCGGCGGGATGAAGGACATCCCTCTCAAGAAGAACGATGTGCTGGTGATTTCCGGAAAATATGAGCTTGAAGACAGGGGCACCCTGACCATCAACGGTATGGTGGCAAATCCCGGAGTCTTCCCCTTCGCCGACAACACCACCCTCGAGGACCTTATACTTCAGGCCGGTGGTCTGCTCGAAGGAGCTTCTACCGCGAGGGTTGACGTGTCCCGCCGTCTTTATGACCCGGCTGCCGAGGAGTATTCTGATGCTCTGGGACTTACCTATACATTCGCAATTCAGGACGGATTGTGCATCGATGAGGCTCAGGGCTTTATTCTCGAGCCCTATGATGTAGTATCGGTAAGGCGCAGCCCCGGCTTCAGACCCCAGAAGTTTGCCGAGATTTCAGGAGAGGTGCTCTTCCCCGGCAGTTATGTCCTTCTCAAGGAGGGTGAGAGGCTTTCTGAACTCGTCGAAAGATGCGGTGGACTTCTGCCTACTGCATATTCCGATGCCGCTATGCTTCTGCGCAAGCGCACAATTACGGAAGGAGTCGATGTCGTAGCCCGCTCGGTTGAGGATTTGAAGAATATGTCCAGCAGGGACAGCCTGAACGTGAACCTGAATGAGGACCAGATTATCTCACTGGATCTCGACTATATTATGAGCCATAAGGGAAGCGACTCGGACATCGTCCTCAAGGAAGGCGACAGGGTTATAATCCCCGAGTTTGTGAATACTGTCCAGGTGCTCGGCGAAGTGATGTTCCCCAACACCGTGGTTTACAAGAAGGGCAAGGGCGTGGGCCATTATATCAACTCGGCCGGCGGATTCACCCAGAATGCAAAGAGGAGCAAAGTGTATGTGGTGTATATGAACGGAAGCGCCACCAAGAACGTCCTGAACAGCGCGAAAGTGGAGCCGGGGTGCACCATCATAGTGCCCTCGAAGCCTGAAAGAAGGCAAATGACCACTTCAGATGTCCTCGCAACAGCCAGCGTGGCATCGTCCCTGACCAGCGTGGTGGCAATGCTGATAAGACTGTTCTAAGCATTTAACGGAATTCAAGATGGAAGAAAACAGACATTACGACCCGGCTGCTCCCGCAATGTATGAGGAGCAGAACGACGACATCGATATAATGGCAATGGTGCGCACTCTCCTCGGGCAGTGGAAGAAGCTCCTGCTTTGGGCCGGTATTGCGGCTGTAGTCGGCATTGTAGTCGCCTTCAGCATACCGAGGCAGTACACCGTTTCGTCCAAGATGGCTCCCGAGATTGTCACCAAGACCAGCGGATCTGTGGCTTCGATTGCCTCTATGCTCGGTGCGAACATAAGCAATATGACCACCAACGACGCCGTTTATCCCGACCTCTATCCCGAAATTGTCGCTTCCACTCCTTTTGTGACCGAGCTTTTCAGTATGCCTGTAAGCATAGAGACCAAAAAGGAAGGGAAGTTGGATATGGACCTGTATACCTACCTTAAGGATTACAACAAGTCTCCCTGGTGGAATGCCGTATTCAACGCCCCCTTCAAGGCTCTGGGCTGGTTTATGGGGCTTTTCAGGGAGAAGCAGGAGGAAGTCGAGGGCTACGCTGCGCTCGATGCTTCGGCTCTTACCAGGGAGCAGACTCTTATCGCCAAGGCCATACGCAAGAGCGTGGTGGTGACTGTGGACAAGAAGACCCAGGTCATAAGCCTTGACGTGACGGCGCAGAACCCCAGAGTGGCCAAGGACCTGTCCGACCTGGTGATAGACAAGATTCAGAGGTATGTGACCTCATACCGCACGGAAAAGGCCCGCAAGGATATGGACTATTATCTCCAGCTTTACGACGAGGCCAAGGCAGACTACTATGCCGCCCAGCAGAGGTACGCCAACTATGTGGATGCCAATCAGGGTGTGTTCCTGCAGAGGGTAAAGACAGAGCAGGAAAGGCTGCAGAATGAGATGAAGCTGGCTTTTGACCTGTACAACTCCTGCGCCCAGCAGCTCCAGATGTCCCGTGCGAAGGTTCAGCAGGAGACTCCGGTGTGCGTAATTGTGGAGCCTCCCGTGCTCCCGATAAAGGCCACCAAGCCTTCCAAGATGAAGACTCTTGCCGCTTTCATATTCCTCGGACTGTGCGCCTGCGCGGTATGGATACTTTGGGGAAAGGAAGCGATAGCAAAGTTCAAAGCTCCTGAGTCTGAGCAAGCAGCAGCCCCGGAGACCCAGCAAAGTGAGCAATAATATACTTATAAAAGGAGCAAGAGTCAACAATCTCAAAAACCTGACTCTTGAGATACCGAGAGGAAAACTTGTCGTGGTAACCGGAATTTCCGGGTCCGGCAAGTCTTCTCTCGTTTTTGACACTCTTTATGCCGAGGGGCAGAGGCGCTTCAGCGAGAGCCTCTCGTCCTATGCCCGGCAGTTCCTCGGGAGGATGAGCAAGCCTGATGTGGACCTTATCGACGGCATTCCTCCTGCGATAGCAATAGAGCAGAAAGTAACTACCCGCAACCCCCGTTCTACGGTCGCCACCACGACTGAGATTTACGATTTCCTGAGGCTCGTTTTTTCGCGCATCGGCCGGACTTATTCTCCTATAAGTGGGCGGGAAGTCCATAAGGACACCGCTTCCGATGTAGTTGATTATCTGATGTCTTCCTCGGACGATACCTATTATGTTCTGTCTCCTGTTGCCTGGGACAAGATTGACAGGACCATTTTGCTGCTGGGCCTGAAGGAAGACGGTTTCTCGAGGCTCTATTCTCTCTCGCAGGGAGTCATAAGGATAGATGACCTGCTTCAGGGCGGCGTGGATTCTGCTCCCTCGGATATCTATCTGCTGGTGGACCGCTACCGCTCCGGCTCTTCAGACTCTTCGGAGCGCTCAAGACTGTTGTCTTCTGTCCAGACGGCATTCAGCCGCGGAGACGAACATCTTTTCGTGATTGGAGAAAACACTCCGCCGAGGGAGTTCTGCAGCCGTTTCGAGCTGGATGGAATCAAGTTCAGGGAGAACGACGAGAACCTGTTCAGCTTCAATTCTCCCCTCGGTGCCTGCCCGGTATGCGGCGGCCTGGGGAAGGTGAGCGGCATCAGCGAAGACCTCGTGGTGCCCGACAAAAGCCTGAGCCTGTATGACGGAGCCATCGCGCCCTGGAGAGGAGAGAAAATGGTGTGGTTCAAGGACAAACTCATAGAGTGTGCAGGCCGCTACGGCATCCCGGTATTTGAACCTTACTGCAATCTGAGCAAAAAGCACCGGGACCTTATCTGGCACACCAGGTCTTCGGAATCGGAGAGTGAGAGTTTTGTGGGTATAGACGAATTCTTCGAATGGGTTGACAGCCAGAAATATAAGATACAGTACAAGTATATGCTCTCGCGCTTCAGCGGACGGGCCGAGTGTCCCGCCTGCCGCGGAACCAGGCTTACAAAAGAAGCCCTGTGGGTAAAGGTACAGGGGAAAACCATCGCTGACATACTTTCGATGACTATTGCTCAGGCCCTGGACTTTTTCACCAATCTTGCTCTCTCTGAACATGAACGCAGCATAGTCTCGGAGGCGCTGTCGGAGATTCTTTCGCGCCTTGAGTGTCTGTGCGATGTGGGTCTGCCTTACCTTACCCTCGACCGGGCGTGCAATACTCTCTCGGGAGGAGAGAGCCAGAGGATTAGCCTCGTAACGGCCCTGGGGAGCAGCCTCGTGGGCTCGATGTATATTCTGGATGAGCCGAGTATCGGGCTTCATCCACGAGATACTGAGCGTCTTATCTCGGTGCTTAAGAGGCTTCGTGACCTCGGTAATACTGTCATCGTCGTAGAGCACGATGAGGAGATAATGCGCTCGGCTGATCTTCTGATAGATATGGGACCTCTGGCCGGAGCCCGGGGAGGTGAGGTCATCTATAAAGGGAAGTTGCCTTCAGATTTGAGTTTGCTGAAGGGACAGGAGAAAGAGTCCCTGACACTGAAGTATCTGTGCTCTGCTATTGCGCGCTATAAAAGGCAGAAGCGGACTCCCAACTATTGGGTGGAGGTCCGTGGTGCGATGGAGCATAACCTTAAAGACATCAATGTCCGTTTCCCGCTGGGAGTGATGACTGTAGTGAGCGGGGTGTCGGGTTCAGGCAAGTCTTCTCTGGTGGGAGACATACTCTATCCTGCGCTTAAGAAGAAGCTTGTCGAAAGTTCGGAGCAGTGTGGCGTATTCCGCTCGCTTGAAGGTAGTTACGACCGGCTTGCGGATGTGGAGTATGTGGACCAGTACCCCATAGGCAGAAGTTCGCGCTCCAATGCCGCCACTTATCTCAAGGCTTATGATGACATACGCCGCCTGCTCGCAGACCAGCAGGCTTCGAAGATAGCCGGATTCTCGGCCAACTATTTCTCGTTCAACACTGAAGGAGGGCGCTGCCCTGAGTGCCAGGGGGAGGGAGTCGTACATATCCCTATGCAGTTCGTCTCGGATGTGGATATGGTGTGTGAATCCTGCGGCGGCAAGCGCTTCAAGGCAGAAGTGCTTGAGGTGCGGTACAGGGGCAAGAATGTGGATGACATCCTGAATATGAGCGTGGATGAAGCAGTGGAGTTCTTCTCGCAGGGGAGCGAAAGCGCTGCCAGGAGTGCGGCGCAGAAGCTGAGCGCCCTCAAGGATGTGGGTCTGGGATACATAAAGCTGGGGCAGAGCAGCTCGACCCTTTCGGGCGGAGAGAGCCAGAGAATCAAGCTGGCGTATTATCTGTCGGTGTCTAGGCAGGGAGGAAAGCAGAAACAGATGATGTTCATCTTTGACGAGCCTACCACGGGTCTTCACTTCCACGATGTGGAAATCCTCCTGAAGGCTTTCGATACTCTTCTCGCGGCCGGGCATACTCTGGTTATCGTGGAGCACAATCCCGATGTCATAAAGGCGGCCGACTGGATAATAGACCTGGGGCCGGATGCCGGAAGCAAGGGTGGGCAGATAGTATATCAGGGAAGGCCTGAGGATATGAAGGGAACTGACGGATTCACCGCTAAATACGTTTTTGCCAATGACTAAGTCTCCATCACGCTTTCTGACCAGCTCACGGATTGCTTTCCGCGGGCACATACTCAATGCCCCGTGGAAAAGCCGTCTTGAAAGAAGGCGGAAAAGGGGCAGGGTAACTGCAAGATATGTGCTTGAGTATCTTGAGTTTATATTCCAAACGCCTCTTCCTTCGCGATGCGTTCAGACAGGGAGTGCCACTGAGGAGCGTATATTCAGCATCTGGCTTCAGGGCGAAGACAAGGCCCCGGCCATCGTAAAAGCCTGCTGGAGAAGCATAAGGGAGAATTGCTCCCAGAAATTGGTAATCCTTGACGGGGAGAGTATATTCGAGTGGATTGAGCTTCCTGAATATGTGGTGAGAAAGTGGAAGGAAGGCAAGATGCGGCACGCCCATTTTACGGACATCTGCCGTCTTGCTCTTCTGGAGCGTTACGGAGGCCTGTGGCTCGATTCGACTGACTTCGTGTCGGCGCCCATTCCGCAGTGGATACTTGACGAGGACTTTTTCGTCTTCGGTAGCGGTGACAGCCTGCGCGGGTGTTACTCGTTCATCCAGAACTGTTTTATCAGGGCCCGCAAGGGGAACTACCTGCTGAGTGCGTGGCTTCAGGCCATTCTCCGCTATTGGGAGAGGGAAGACAGCACGATAGACTATTTTGTGCATCAGCTGATATTCAAAAAGCTCGTAGAGTGCGACCCTAAAGCGCGGGAGCTGTACGGGAAGATGCCTAAAGTGGTGCAGGACCCGACTCATACCGTATGGTTCGGCAATGCCGACAAGCCTTATGACCCTGCGCTGCTTCGCAAGTTGTGCTCGGAGGCGGTGTTCCAGAAGACTGAGTACAAGTCGTCCTGCGCCCGCAGCCCACGTCCTGGCAGCGTGGCCTGGAAGCTGATGGGGATGTATCCGGGCAGGAAACGCCTATTCCTGTTTGCGGCCTATGATGCCCGGAAAACGGTGGGGGAGTCGCTGCTGTGGTATCTCAAGGCCCTGTCCCGGCTGGGCGATATAGTACTCGCTTCTGATAACGAATTCTCTCAGAGTGAGAAGGATAAGATGTCACCCTATGTGCTGGAGAGCATTTGCCAGAGTCACGGGGAATATGATTTCGGCTCGTACAAAAGAGCTTTTGTCTGGGCTACGGAGCATCTGGACCTGAGTCGCTACGACTATGTATATCTGGTGAACGATTCTGTTTTCGGACCTTTGTATGACCTTTCTCCTGCTCTTTGCTCTATGGAGTCCTCGGGCAGGAATGCTTTCGCGCTGGTTGAAAATCCTTCCGGGCATCATCCCCATCTGCAGTCGTGGTTTGTTGGAATGAAAAGGGAAATTGCCCTGGGGAAGGATTTCAAGGCTTTCATTTCTTCCGTTCAGACGGTGGGCAGCAAGCTGGAAGTCTGCCAGAAGTATGAGAATGGGCTGACAGATGTTTTGAAAAGCATCTGCGGTTCCTGCTTTTCGCTCTGCAAGGCTTCCGGGAAGAAGGTATACAACTCTCCGGACTATCTTCTTGACTCTGGGGTGCCTTTTGTGAAAAAGGATACATTTGTTCGGCACAACGGGAGTCTGGGCTATAAACTTTCAAGAGTGTTCTCGTCCCTCGAGCCTTCGTGCAGGGAGGCCATACTCAATGACGCCGAGAGGATCCTTTCTCCTGAATACGTAAGCAATTTATTGAAACAGAGCCGATTTGATTCTTTCAGGCGCTATCTTTCGTATCTTTTCCGTAAAGCCTTCTCTTCTTCTCCAGCTTCTCCCGGAAAGGGGTGATGAAGTATTCCTGCCATATTTCCTTTTTGCGCTGCGGGGCGTCGGCATAGACTTTTTCTGCCGCCTCAAGCGCCACTTCGAGGCTCTTGATGCGGTACTCCTGCCGGGAGGATAGTATGTAGCTGCCGCGATTTGGGTAGTAGAAGTAGAGCGGAAGGTTCAGAATTGTTGCCCTTCGCACTTTCAGAAGCACTTCGCCCCACCAGGGGAAGTCTTCGTAGATAATGCCCGGGATGAAGCGTATGTCCTGCACTGTTTCCCTTCTGTAAAGGCATCTCCAGGGCTGGCAGTGTTTCACAGCCCATTGTTTGCTTCCCGCAGGGTTCTTCGCTCCGGAGTATTCGCTTACATAGGAGTAGATGTCGGAGCACTGGAGGCCGCGGCGTTGCTCATGAGTGAAGGTCTTGAATTTCAGAGTCTTGCGGTCTCTTAATCCCAGAAAGTGGCGCAGCATTGTGCGGGTGCGGTATGAGCGGTCGTAGGTGAAGGCGACAAGGTCGGAAGAGTCCCTTCGGGCTGCTTCGAGGCATATCTCAAGGGCCTGCGGATGAAGGAAATCGTCGCTGTCCACAAAAGCTACATACTCTCCGCTGCATTGCTGAAGCGCCGCGTTGCGTGCCGCGCTCACTCCGGCATTGGCCTGGGTGATGACTTTGATGCGGGCTTCCTTGCCGCTCAGGCCGGAAAGAATCTGCGGGCTCGAGTCGGTGCTTCCGTCATCGACGCACAACAGCTCCCAACTCTTCTCACTTTGGTTGATAATGCTTCCTATGCCCCTTTCCAGAAACTCGGCGGCATTATAAACGGGCATTATTATGGATACCTTGACGCTCATCTTTTGCTTGCGCTGCTTTACCCCACAAAGATAAGCTTTTTCTTCCGTAACTTCACTATTGCTCATTTATCCGGTGGAAGTTGCACTGCATGCTGTTTTGGGATTCTACAATGATTTCCACTCCGAGAGTCTGCTCCCTTTCGAGCGGAGGGATTTCCTTATGCATCGTATGTCTGCTCCCTTCTATTATGCAGCTGAGCTCCAGGTATGTTCTTTCCGGGCCGAGTACGTCTTCGCCGCTGCTGTTCGGATAGCTGTATAGGGTGATGTCCACGTTCTGGGGGTAGTAGCCTATGTCGTAGGCGAGTGGGACTGCAGGTGAGTCAAGGGTTTCGCTCGGGAAATGCTCTCCGTCAGAGCTGAAGGGGCAGATTGTGGCATTGACGTTCAGAAGCCGCAGCTTAGGCTCTTCGAGCAGGACATAGTCGTCGAGAGTGTTGCTGATGCTTTCTATCTTGATGCGGCAGAGCAGTGAGCGCAGGTCCAGTTCGCACTCTCCGCCGCTGCTTTTCCCTCTTGCTGTCATGATGGGGCTGAGGGGATTGTCTTCTTCGTAGCTGAAGAGGATTTTGCGTATGTAGGAGAGTTTGGATAGCGCGGCGCTGTTGAGTTTTTTGGGGCTGCCCGCTATGGCTACTATTTCTTTGTCGCCTTTGAGTGTTCTGATCTGCAGTTCTTTGCCGCTTTTCCCTTCGAATCTCAGGTGCTGTTCAAGAGGACATTCGCCTACGGAGTCATATATAAGAAGGTCAAGGGCGCCGTAAGTCGGGATGTCGCCTGCGAATCTGATGTGCACTGTGGTGGAGTCTTTGCTTTTGTCCGGATCTTCTCCCAGCGAGAGTGATTTACGGCACGATACAACCGGAAAGACCGTAATAATAAGCAAGCTGAATAGAAGAAAAGGAATAGTCCGGCGGCGTGGAAGAGTACCTCCGCTCTTAAGCCGGGATAGAATGATGAGACCTTTCCGGTTGTAAGTGTCGTTTGTCATAGTCACATTTGTTTGGCTGCAAAACTATGCTGCTTTATTGTATGCGCCAAGGAAAGTTAAAAAACGTCGCCCGGTTTTTTACGTTTTTTAAATATCCC
>CAMCGB010000019.1 GCA_945874355.1 uncultured Bacteroides sp. | reverse complement strand
GGAGAGGGCAGGGGGAGGGGCCCGGAAGATACAAGTTATCGCGAAGCGATGACGCTGTAGATTCTGGGAGGGGCCGGAGTGAGGCGCAGCCGAACGGAGCTCCGCCGTTGGCAGCCTAAAAGCTCTAAGCAGCGCAGCGCTTCGCTTGGCACGGAATGTTGCACCAAAGTTTGCATTCTCTGGGAAAAATTTCCTGTCGTTTTTGTAAATTATATAAAAGGTTAATACTCTATATTTAAATTATTTGCGGCAGATACGGAGTAGTAAATGTTGCACCAAAGTTTGCATTTTTGAGGCTAGTTTGGTGCAACATTAGGCTTTGCGACGCATAGATATGGAAGCTGGCTGCTTTAGGCGCTACGGCTCAGAGAGCTGCTTCAGTTTGCGGGCGATGATGAGGGCGGAGGAGGCGATGATGCGGCCGCAGGGCCTTTTGCGGTAGTACTCTTCGGTGCGCGCCGAGGGCATAGGCGACTCCGGGACGGTAGCCGGGACTTGTGCGGCTGCTCCGGAGTCCAAAGTGCAAGGAACGGCTGCCTCGGAGTCCAGAGTGCCAGTAGCGGCGGTTTTGGCGTTCTGAGCACCATTCCCGGCGCTTGCCTGATTGGCGGGGTTGGTCTGCTTCGCAAGCCCCAGTAGCTCCCTGCAGACTATGCTTCCGCCGTTCATCTGCTTGAAAGAGAGAGCGAACTCCTGCACCAGGGCGTAGTTGTCCTTGCGCTCTTCCAGATTGCCGGGGTTGCAGGCGGGCAGGATGAATCCGGCCATTGCGACAGCGGCGCTGAAACTCCCGCACACCTCGCGAAGGCGCCCCATTCCGCCTCCGAAGCCCGATCCGAGGGCGACCAGCAGCTCTTTGCTGGCCAGCGAGTTCGCCTCCAGGATGTCTGCAAAAGCAAGAAGCACAGCCTGGCAGCAGTTGTAGCCCTTGCGGAAGTTCTCTTCCGCCCTCCTGCTGCGCTCCTCAGGGTCAAAGCCCTCAGGCAGAGTTATATTATTAAAATTATTCATAATTCAACAATTCGGTACAAGGGCAAAGGTAGTTAAAAAATGGTTACAAAATGTTTTAATTATTGTTATCCGCATGCTAACTGTTTGAAAATCTACTATTTTCTAAAATATTAAAATTTTTTCAAAAAATTTCCCGAAAAATTTTGCAGTTTCGGAAAATTGTTCTACCTTTGCATCTGGGTTGAGCAAGTGACCATTCTGGCCCGTCAACCTATTGGTTATTAGTTTTAGTGTTATTAATTATGTGGTTAGTGTGAGTTGTTGCCGTGAGGTCACAACTCATTTCTTTTTCTACCAGCCCTGGCGGATATTGTCGGCGACCTTGGAGATGAGTCTTGACAGGGCTTCGCTGCTGGCCCAGGCCACGTGGGGCGAGAAGACTACCCTCTCCTTATGGACTATATGCATCAGCGGATTATCCTCGCTCAGAGGCTCTCTCTCGAACACATCCAGCCCCGCTCCGGCTATAAGCCCCTCGTCCACTGCGCGTGCAAGCGCCGCCTCGTCAACAATGCCTCCCCTGCCCAGATTCAGAATATAGGCTCTCCTCTTCATACGCTTAAGTCCTTCATAATCAATCAGCGAACGAGTCCTCTCGTTAAGGGGTGCGTGCACACTCACTACATCCGAACTCTCAAGCAGCTCCTCCAGGCTCAGCGAAGGATACTCCGTGCAATGCGAAGTCCCAGAGGTCGAAAAGTACACCACCTTCATCCCGAATGCCGTAGCGACCTGCGCCACCCTGCTTCCGATATTGCCCATACCGATGATGCCCATAGTCTTGCCGCAGAGCTCCATAAAAGGATAGCTGACATTGGTGAACATCCCGCAATGCGAATACTCCCCCGACTTCACATAATCGTCGAAGTAGCGCACCTTCCCTACCAGCGAGAGCAGCAGGGTGAAAGTCTGCTGCACCACAGACTCCGTGCTGTAAGCCGCCACATTGCGCACGATGATTCCGCGCGCCTTCGCCGCCTCGAGGTCAATGTTGTTCACTCCTGTCGCTGACTCGCAGATGAGCTTCAGCTTCGGGGCGCAGGAAAGCAGCTCTTCATTGATGATTATCTTATTGATTATCAGCACATCGCAATCCTTAACGCGCTCGCGTGCCTGCTCAGGGGTGGAATTGGCATAAGCAGTGAAATCGCCCAATGCGGCAATCTCGTCCAGAGGGGTCGCCCCTATCGAAGAGGCATCCAGATATACTATCTTCATATCAGTTATTGAATTATTTTATTATTGACTTGATTAGATTACTAGATTTCTCGACTTCGCACTTCGTGCTCCGCTCGAAATGACAGGGAGGCGGCGCCGCTTTTTAAAGCTTTTGTGCTGCCAAAAAGGCGGACATATCCACCCCCGGAGAGGGCAGGGGGAGGGGCCCTGAAGATACAAGTTATCGAGAAGCGATGACGCAGTAGATTCTGGGAGGGGCCGAAGTGAGGCGAAGCCGAACGGAGCTCCGCCGTTGGCAGCATGAAAGCTAAAAGCAGCGCTGCGCTTGCTCGAAATGACAGGGGAAGGCAGCATGAAAGCTAAAGGCGGCATAAGTGCTAATATTTGGCAAGAATCTGCGTCAGCTCATCGAGAATAGGCTGCACCGACACATCGCTCCCCACCGCCTCATTCATCCAGCGGTCCGGAGTCAGCCTACCGCACTTCCAGATCCGCAAAACCTCAGGCGCAATCAGACGCGGATTCTCAAGCCCCTTCAGGTAACTTTCTATCTGATACTCAACAATATGCCCATAAGGATAATTAGGCAGATACATAGGCGAATTCACCATATGCGAATACACAGCAAGCAAAGTGCACCCGGGCTGCCCCAGCACAGGCGCATAATACTCATCCCACACCTCAGCCGCAATCCCCATCACAGCCTCGCGCAGCTCAGCGCTACTGGCCTGCGGATGGGCATAAAGCCAGCGCCACGTGTACATATCCACCAGCGACACACCCATAATCTCATACATGCCCCAGAAAATGTCCAGAGTCATATTGTCCGAATCCAGCGGAGCATCCAACCCGAGCAGCTGCAGATCACGCTTCTGGAAAATGAAAGCCAGAGTCTCCGTGAAAGCAGTATTGGGTACACCTGCAAGAGTATAATAATCAATATCATACATATCAATTGTCTGCTCCACATTATGCCCCATCTCGTGCACCGCAATATTGTAGCCCTTATAATCCATACCGCCCTCCCCTATGCGCGTACGCAGGAAAGAATTGTAGCCGCGGGCTGCTGTTCCCCACGCGTGACCGGATCCGCGGGCGTTCTCCACCTCAATCTTGGAAGCCAGGAAATCGGCATAGGAGGCGCTGAATCCCAGGGCGCGGAACATACGGGGCATATCTTTCTTATAGGCATCGCTGTCGGGATAGCGGCTGCGGGTCATATCGGTCAGACTGCTCTCCGAAATGGCCGTGCGCGCCTTGAAGCCGTCGTACCAGATGTCGAAAGGCCTGAGCGGACGTCCCAGACGGCTCTCAATCAGCGAAGCCACCTGAGCGACCTGAGGCGAAGAGAGAAGAGTCTTGAAGAGCGACTCTATCTTGCTGTCACTCACCTCCATACCCTCCTCGAAGTTGCGCCCTATGGCGTTGACTCCGCTGCTTGAACACTTGTCCTGCTGCTGGTAGGCGTGGAAAACTTCCAGAATCCTGGAGTACCTTTCGTCCTTCTCGCGCTCCAGCTTGACTTCCTTCCCGTCCTTGAAGCAGCGGTTCGAAACAGGCATCCAGTCGTATTCGCTGCTGTTGATGACCGCAGCGGGAATCTCCTGCGAAATGATGCGCTGCATCACGCTGAAAATCATCTCCTGCTTCTCAAGTCCCTGCTCACCAAGGGCGTAGCAGGCCTTCAGCTCGTCGCGAAGGTTCCAGTGCGACAGAAGACACAGGTCATCGGGGAAAAGCCGGCGGCCATCCTCCGAAAGCAGCGAGCCCATCATTATATTATAGGAGGCGATATAGTTCTCGGCCCTGCTCTCGGCGAGGGCGCGCTGCTGATTGACTTCCGCACTCACCCGCTCGGTGAACATATCCCCCATTCTGGCATAAGCCCACTGCTCGCGGCTCCACTCCCTTCCGAGGCTGTCTTTCTCCTCGAGGGTGAAATGCGGAAAGTTCAGGGTGGTGAGGAAGGCTATCTTATTGGCAAAAAGGTCGTCGTCCAGATGAGCCGAGGGGCTGAATGAACTGAAGATATAGTCCGACTCCAGGGGCTCCATACTTGCGAGCATAGAGGGCTTCTGAAGGTCCAGGGCGAGCTGGTTGTAGGCCCCGTTGATAAGCTCGAAAGAGTGGGAGAGATGCTCGAACAGCTCCCTGCGCTCCTTTGGCGTAGCGGCGTAGTTATCCTTTACAAATGATTCAAAATCAACATAATCCCCGTCGCTCTCGCGCCACAGGGCGGCTGTCTGCAGCACTCCCCTTTCAAGCAGGTCTCCGCCTTCGGATCCGAGGCTGCGGCTGAGGGCGAGGGCCTCTGAAGGGCTGATGTTGGAGCTTGGTTGCTGGGAGTCCCCCTTGGGGCAGCAGGATGCTATCAGAGCTGATGCACACATAGCTAAGAATGCTTTTTTCATTATCTGTCTTTTATTTGCACCGATTTCATTACTCAAGTCCCGCAAATTCGGAACGTGACCTGCAAAATTACGAATTTTTAGAGTTATTTTTGCAAGTATGAAACCGACCCGGGAATACATAATTGAGCGATTCTCATACTTCAACAAGCTCTGTTTTGCAGGCCGGCTGACTATGCCCCGCATCGAGCTCAGCCGTTCGCGCCGCAAGCTCGGGCAGCTGGAGTACAAAAGGCGGCGCAAGACCTTCGGAGGCTGGGAGAACTATGACTTCACCCTGCGCCTGAGCACCCTGATCGATATGGAGCAGAGCGTGGTGGAAGATACTCTGATCCACGAGATGATTCACCTTTATATATTGTCTAACAATCTGGAGGACAGCAGTTCGCACGGGCAGTTGTTCCGGAGGATGATGGAAGAAATCAACAGCCGCTACGGAAGGCATATCAGCATATCGCACCGCCGCAGCGAGCAGGAAAATGAGGCGGACGAAGAGCTGAGGGAGCATATCGTGTGCGTGAGCACGTTCAAGGACTCGAGGCTCTGCGTGACAGTGTCGACGAAAACGGCCCTGTTCAGCCTGTGGAGGGAGATGGAGAGGCTCGATTGTATCAGGGAGCATAAGTGGTATTATACCATAGATCCGTATTTCAACCGTTATCCCCGCTCGAGGACCCTTAAGTTTTATAAGGTTGACGACCCCGAGGCTCTACGCAAAGCCCTTGAGACGGCCGGAGTGCTTGTCAAGAAGGGGAATCAGATTATGATTGAATAAAATACATCAAGAATATGAAAGCGAAAGTATTAATGTGCACATTGGTAGCCTCGGCCGGCCTTTTTATGGGATGCGATCCTAAACCGGTGGACCCTGTAGTCCCGCCCATCCAGCAGGAGGAGACCTTTATCAAAGGTGCCGATGTGAGCTGGTGTAGCGAGATGGAAGCTTCCGGCAGGAAGTTCTATAACGCCAAGGGCGAAGGCAGGGACCTGTTTGCCCTGATGAAGGAGTCGGGGCTTGGCGCCGTCAGGCTCAGAGTATGGGTGAATCCTTCGAAGTTCGGCTACGGGGCCTGGTGTGACAAGGCCGACGTTATCGCCAAGGCAAAAAGGGCAAAGGCACAGGGACTCAAGGTGATGGTGGACTTCCACTACAGCGACTTTTTCGCCGACCCCAGCCGCCAGACTACTCCGCTTGACTGGAAGGATATGTCGCTGAGCGAGCTCCAGCAGGCTGTAAGCGTGCACACGAAGGAGATTCTGCAGGCTCTGAAGAGCGAAGGGGTGGATGTGGCCTGGGTGCAGACCGGCAACGAAATCAACAGCGGAATGCTCTGGGACAGCGGGAAGATAGACTGGAACAAGGACGCCAAAACGAGGTATAACACTTTTGTTCAGCTTCATAATACTGCCTATGACGCCGTCAAATCGGTCTATTCAGATGCTTCAGTGATAATGCATTACGCAGGAACGGTGAAGGCTGCGGAGTGGGACGGATGGTTTTTTAAGGAGGTAAGGGAGGCTGGTGCGAAGTTCGATATGATTGGCCTTTCTTTATACCCCGATTTCAGCTCCTGGTCCAGCACAGAAAGCGGAGTCGAGAGCAATCCCAACGCCGCGGCGGCCGTGTCTTCGCTCCATACCCTGTTCAATGTGCCCGTTATGGTGGTTGAGACCGGGTTCAGCTCTTCCGACAGCGCTCTCGCTGCAAGAGTGATGGCAGACCTTGTGGGTAGGCTTTCCAAGATTAAAGGCTGCTCGGGAGTGTTCTACTGGGAGCCGGAAGTGGACGGGAAGTGGAAGCCTTCGTACTACAGCACGCTCGGATGGCAGGCCTACCAGATGGGCGCTTTCACTTTGGACGGCAAGCCTGGGGAGGCTTTCGAAGCCTTTGCTGCTTCGTAGGTTTAGATCTCTCCGCTCGCTGCGCTCGGTCGAGATGACATAAAGCTGCGCTCGGTCGAGATGACATACCCTTAATTTGTAAAGAATACAATTATTGCTATCTTTGCGCGGTTAGTGATAATGTATATATTGTGAGTATCAACGTAGTATGAGAAAGTTCCTCCACCTCCTGCTGGCGCTCTGTCTTGCCGGCCTGTTTGTCTGCTGCGACAAAAACAGCATCGACTCCTCAATCCTCAGTCCCGACCAGGTTAGAGAAAAGGTCTATTACGCCGGCTCGATTCCTCCTTACATCAAGGATGCGCTCAAGCATTATATGCCTTATACTACTTCAAATATTGCCGATGCGAAGGTGGTTGTGGGCCGCTCAGCTGACCTTCTTGCATATAAGGCTGAGCTCGCCGATCTCTGGAAGGCAGGTGGAATCACGTTGGAGATTCATCCCGAGTTCGCCGCTCACGATGAGCTTTGGGACTATATCGGTCCGGGCGCATTCCTGCCCGAGGACAGGGATAAGGAAGATTTCCTGCTGATTGCTGTTCACAACTACGGAAGCTACAGGGTGAGCAACCCTATGAATCTGGACGACCATCTTCAGGACCTGGAGGCCGAGGATGATGAGCTTGCAAGCCCCTCGGACGAAGTGTTTGAAGACGAAGACACAAACGAGGTCGTGAGCATAGAGGCTACCAGCGAGTATATCAAAACCAAGCTTGAGAGCTTTGCTGCCTGGATGGCAAAGAATCTCTCCTCTCAGGGCGTTCAGGCCAGCGAGATGGTCAACACAAATGCCGAAGTGATAGACAAAATCGACCAGCTCATACACAGGGACGAATGCAGCCAGATAGAAAAAGGTACGCTGAATATCGGAGCGGATAATTACCAACTCTGCAAAATTGCCTCTTCGAAGCCGGACAAGATATCAAGGCACTCCACTTATGA
The DNA here is from genome assembly GCA_945874355.1 of uncultured Bacteroides sp. Lineage (GTDB taxonomy): Bacteria > Bacteroidota > Bacteroidia > Bacteroidales > UBA932 > Cryptobacteroides. The sequence continues at coordinate 22,198 of CAMCGB010000019.1, read as the reverse complement.
TTACGAAATTACCATAACCCCGTTCTATGCCTTTGCCCAGAACGGGAAGAACGCAGCTGACTACTACTTCATTACCGCCCAATTCGTTTCCCACAACTATCCGCTGTTCGGAACCTACAAGAAAAGGCACGGGGCCATTCCTACCGTAGCCCACGCTTTCTACAGCGAGAACATCAATTGGGAGGCCAGACTGGAGACCGGCAACAACTCAAAATATAAGGTCACCTTCCCCGATGTTCCCACTCCCACGACTACTGTAGGGCAGATGAAGTACACACACGGATTCTCTGCAACCTTGAACGTGACCGGTCAGATTGGATTTACAGGCCCCGCACCCACGGGAATGCTTACCGTCGGCGGTACCTTCACTTGGAACAACGCTACCGACATTACTCTGAACGACCAGACAATCAATATGTCTTACAGCAACAAGACAGGAAAGGTTAAACACGAGTACAAGGGTCTGAACCACCTGAAGAACGATAACGCGGAGCAGGCTGTGCCCCAGATACTTAAGTCCAGCCAAGTATGCACCGCTTCCTGGTACTGGAAGGTGGATGGAGTCAGCGACAATGAGACCACGCAGTTTACGATGAAATTCAAGACTGACCCTCTGTACGGATATATGTACCGCCACTGCACCTGGGGCGCCGAGGGGCACCTGAAGCACGACGTTCACCTGCTTCCCCAAAACGATACTGTAATAAGCATTACAGTCAAATGCCCCAACAGGACTCCTACTGGCATCATTGAGATGGAGTGCACCAGCAAGTATAATATAAGAAATGTTAAGGTGTATGACCTTAAGGACACCTCGAAACCTAAGGCCACTTCCGACGGATCATACAAGAAAAATTTCCTGCTGCGCTACCAGCTCCCTGCAGGTACTTATTACATCACCTTTGATATCTACAATCCTGATGCACCGAACAAGGCAGATAGATTTTTAGGAAGCTATAAATATTCCGGCATTCAAGTGACTAAGGGTAAAACGACTGGTATCCAGAGTGATGATGCAGATAAAACAAAGTAGGTAGATGAGACTTCGTCGTCTTTGCGTCATAGCCTTATGCTTCTGCTTTGCAGGATGCACATCGGAGAAGCTTTTCCCTGTTGAGAAAGAATTTCAGGTTTTTCTCGGCTCGGGGAAGCCTTCGTTGGGGGGCTACGAGCCTGATACCAAGACTACTTGGATTAAGAAAGACTCCATCAGCTGGACTGTATCAGACGAAATCCAGATACTAGCCCTCAGGAACGGAGCCTGGCTCGATTCTTCAGCCGCCTCCGGGAGCGGTGGAGGGGATTTCCTGGTTTCTCCCACTGTAGTTCAGAAGGATACGGCAGTTATGAATTTTGCCGTTCCTTCGAGATTCCTTGCCGATTCGAGCGGCAGCTGGAAGTTCTACGGGGTGTATCCACCCAGCTGCCTTCTGAACACTCAGATGACAGACAGCAAGAGCTTCTCGTTCCGAATTCCCACCAGGCAGATTCCCTTATCGAAGACCTCGGGACATTCTTTCGACCCTGACGGGGATGTGCTGGTGGGCCATACCGCAGATATCGGCGCACTTGAGAAGGGAAAGACTTATCCTCTGTATTGGGACAGGCTGGTCGCCCATCTGTGCGTGAACTTCAAGGATGTAGCTTTCAGTGATGACGAAGTGCTGAAAAGCATCAAACTGGTTGCAAACAATTCCTCGAAGCTGAGCGGCACCTTCAGCTATGATATTACGAGCGGCTCGGTCACTGCAGTCAATGCCGCCGATTCGGTCATTGTAGAAAGCGTCCGGGGCAATCTGGTATGCTCGGGCGGGAAGATAGACGATGTGTGGTTCTCGGTCCTGCCGCAGACAATCTCTGACCTTAAGGTGGTAATCACCTCAGACAGAGCCGTCTATACCAAGTCCTGGTCGGGCTTGAGCCTCAATCTGAAAAAGAACAGCCGCAACACCCTTTCCATCTCCATGGACAAGGCCGACAAGCAGGGCGCAACCCCCGATACCCCCGAAGACCCTTATTATACTATGGTCTTCGACACGACTTTTGCCGTGAACATCCCGGAGATGATTGTCGCGAGCAGAACAGAGCACGACCCTTTCCATCCGGTGAATCTTACAGCCCCGGGTGTGAATGCAGATGCGGCCGTGCAGCTGCATCTGGAAATTTTCCCTATGTATGCTTTCGGAGATGGAAACGAGAGCGGGGACTATTATTATGTGGACGGATATATTGTCAGCCACAACGCTCTCATCTATGCAGACCGCTACAATAAGGGAGTGGGACTCTACGGCTGGTACCCTTCGATGTATGCTCTTGACTTTCAGCTGCTCAGCAGCGAAGGCGAGCCTCTCGACGGACTGAACGACCTGTCGTTCCTCAGCACTCCGGAGCCGTCTTCAACCACAACTGACTGGAATTACCACCACCAGCTTACTATCTCGCTCAACACGCAGCTTACTATCGGTATGGCAAGGCCCAAAGTCAGCCGCCGCCGCAGGGCGTGGAAATTCCTCTTCAAGGGTTGGCTCGGCGGCAGTTTCCAGTGGGTGAATTCTACTTCTCAGAACCTTCCCGACCAGACTAATCTGATGTACTACGACTCTGACGACCGTGAGGTTCACTACCAGTTCAAGACTATGAACGACGAGACCGGCTATGGCAACAAGTATATCCCTGATGTGTTCAAAACAGACCAGATAGTGAAGTTCAACTGGATCTGGCACGTCAAGAAAGGAGTTGACTGCGCCAAAGACAATGATTTGCGCGAGATGCAGATGAAAGTCGCAGTAAGGCCTACATATAAGATAGCCTATAGGGGGGATTATGTGCAGCTGGTGCCTCAGATAGAGCAGTTCTTTGAGGGCAGAACCACCTATGAGCATCCCCCGTACGAGTTTGTAATGGATATGCCTGCCATCAACCGTATCCCGGCGGGAACGATTTATCTCACGAACGACACTGGTTACGAAGACTACTTCTTGACCAATATCACAGTATATAGGACCGGCGAGTATGCTACTGGTATTCCGTATGATACCGTGAGCGGAACGTATGATATGGGCGAAATAGCAAAGATTACTATGCGTTATGGAACCTACGATATTACCTTTACCCAGAAGGATAGCGGCGATAACGGTAAGGTGGTGAGCAGGCGCATAGTAAAGGGCGTGACAATTGATGCCGACAATCCTGTGGCGGAAATCGCCTATGGAGACGGAGATGAGATATGATTGAGACCAAAGCGACATACATCGCTCCCGAGATGGAAGTGATAGAGTTTTCGGGCCTGGAGGCTGTTCTTCTGGGCTCGGACTCCCCTTCTTTCGGCTATGGGGACAATGACCTCGGAGAGCTTACCTAGGCCTTTTTCATATTGATTGCAGCCATCGCTTTGTCGCGCAGGCGGTCCTTTTTTTCGCTGAATTTTTCGGCGAGTTCGTCCTTCATCTGGGGGAAGCGGCTTTTCATCCTGCTGAACAGGTGGCGCATATAAGGCTCCTTGTGGCGGTCTCGCTTCTCGGGGTACATCTCATTGAAACTGATGAGTATGCCTGTCTCTTCCACGTCTGAGAACTCTTTGTTGACTGCGGTGCCGAACATCTTCATCGTGGGAGAAGAGTTCATATAGGTATTGATGAGCGGTGGGATGGTGGTGCCGAGCCTCCGGACAGCGTCCTTGAGGTTGCGGTAGTCGCTCTTGAAGCCCTCGTCCTTGAGGATAAGGTCGAGCAGTCTTGTATCTGCGTCCGGCATCTTGGGCTCGATAGGTCTTATCAGGTCGTCCTTGTCCTCGAAATGCTTCCAGAGGAAGTGAAGAATGAGGTCGCGGCACGAATGGTCGTAGCTGGGGTACATAGTCATCTTGCCGAAGAAATAGACTATGTTAGGGTGCTGCATCATCACAGCGCCTATGCCGTCCCAGAGGTTGTCGAGGGCGAAAATGGCTTTGGCTCCTGCCTTTGAACTCTGGTAGTCGGGGGTCACGAACGAGCGCCCGAGCTCAATCACGTGGGGAAGGTACTCCTTGATGAAATGGTCCGAGAAATGGAACATATGTGCAGTTGCGAGCAGGGGCTGGCCGTCAGGGCCGAGTTTCACGTCAGGGCCCAGAATATAGCGGTAGCCGCCTATAATCGCCTCAGCCTCAGGGTCCCAGATGACAATCTGCTTGTAGGGGTTCTCCATTGTGTCGAACTCGTCAAGGTCGAGGCTGAGCCCCGAGCTGCCACCGGCCTGGCGGAAGGACACTTCCCTGAGCCTTCCCACCTCCCTGAGCACATTCGGGGAGTCGAAGGCGTCGATGACATATATTTCGTTGTCGGCCTTGTTGGTGTTGCAGAGTTTCTTGTCTGGGGTGAGTTCTGCTTTGAGCAGCCTGACATCAACGGGGTCTATAATCTTTTCCATATTACTAGAGTTCGTATACCATTTTTCTGACTTCAGCGGCCCATTCGAGAGAGGACTTTGAAGAGTCGAAACTGCTCGCGGCTATGGGCTTGCCGAATACGATTTTGAAGTGGGAGCCGCGGGCCTTGAACATCTCGCGCGGGAGCATGAACATCGCAAGGTTAGTCTTGAGTTTGAGCACTTTACAGAGGTTGGCCACTGCGTAGAACATATTTGAGTTCCGCCCTTCGAAGTGCACAGGGACTATCTTGCGGCCGCTTTCGACGCTCTTTTTTATGAAGGTTTTGGTCCAGGGAAGGTCCTGCACTTTGCCGTCAATTCTTCTGGAACAGAGGCCTGCGGGGAAGACCATCACCTGTCTGTCGGACTTGTAAAGCTCCTCGATCTGAGCGGGCAGATTGCGCGACTGCGCTCCTGTTTTATTGATCGGAATGCTCATCACGGCGATTGGTTTTATGAACATCAGAAAGTCGTTGACCATCAGCTTCACATCACCGAACTTGCCGCCCAGCACCGAAGTCAGGGCAAGACCGTCAATTCCGCCTAGGGGGTGGTTCGAGGCAAAGGTGTAAAGGCTGCCGTCATTAGGGATGTCATCCAATCCGCTGACTTCCAGCGTGACTTCCAGCTCTTTGAGAAAATCGGTACAGAATTCCGCTCCGTCGCCGCTGCGGGCAATGACTGAATTCAAATAATCCTGACGGACGTAACGCTTTAAAAGATGGACAACGAACCGGGGGACTTTTTTCCCTTTGAACTTCGTTGCCACCACCTCATCAAGGTCTATCAGACGACTCTTATCCGTGTCAGCCATAAGACAGTATTTAGAAGGTTCAGTGTTTTATATTCCAATACAAATCAGTTACAAATTTAGAATTAATTTCGATTAATTTGATAAAAACGCCCGAAAAGGAGACACAAACGGGAAGTTTTTATATATTTGCACGGATGTTTCCGTTGGTTCAGAATTATCTTAACATATTGCAATATGGTTAAAAACACTTCTTTCAACTTATTAAGCACCAGCCTGTTTTTGCTGATGGCCTGCTTTGGGATATGCAGCTGCGACAATGGTGCCAAGACGCCTTCTAGGGCTAAGTACATTACCGACCCTGCAAAGCTTTCGATGATCTATTCGATGAAGGATTTGGACGGCACTGGCAGACTCTATGAGATTGATTACACGGCAGACTACAAGCTGGATGAGATTATCAAGGCTCAGAAAACCAATCCCAATGACCTGTTCCAGTACGTGGCATACCTTCTGTATGACGAGCTTCCCAAGACAAAGACCACTGCAAGCTACGGAGCCGGATGCAGCGCCTTTGCTGTGCCCGAGGACGGAAGCATCGATTTTCTGATGGGCCGCAATTACGATTTCTGCCACGCTACCGACGATAAGGGCGGCTATATCCCTACTTCAGCCATTCTTGTGCGCACTGCTCCGAAGGACGGCAAGAAGAGCATTGCGATGGTGGACGGATTGAATCTGGGTTATGGCCAGGGCTTCTATACCGATCCCGACAAGGACCTTTCGCTGCTTATGGGTCTCCCCTACGCAATCCTTGACGGTATCAACGAGGATGGATTTGCCATAGGCATCCTTGCCCTGAGGGAGACTCAGACCCTTCAGGAGAACAATCAGACCAAGATAGGTCCTACAGTGGCGATGCGTATGCTGCTGGACAGGGCTTCTACCGTAAAGCAGGCATTGGCGATGCTTAAGGAGTATGATATGGATATGAGAGAAAGCGGAACCAGCAATTACCACTTTTTCATGGCAGATGCCACGGGTGATTATGCAATAGTGGAATATACCCGCAATGCAGGCGAAGCCGTGCCTCACATTATGGAGACATTTACCGAGAATGACACCCTTCGCTGCGTGACCAACTTCTATGTTTCTCCCACTATGGTTGGAACGAAGGACGGTTGGGGATCGGAGCACGGAAAGGCGCGCTACGAGACTATGAGGAACACTCTTAAGGCAAAGAATTATACTCTCACTTCCGATGAAGCGATGAATCTGCTCAAGGCTGTGTCTCAGCCGCCTTCATCAGAAATCACCTCACAGACCCAGTGGTCGGCTCTTTATAATCTTACCGAAAGGAGTATGCGTCTGACGATTCTTCGAGAGTACGCAAAGGAGTATAATTTCAAAGTAGAGTAGCACTGCTGACTTTTTATCTGACAGGGTGACCGTTCCTCTGGGACCGCTTTTGCTCGCTAATCGCTCGTATAGCGCTTGCAAAGTCCCGTTCGGAACGGTCACCCTGTCATTTCAGAGAGCCTTCCCCTTTGTCATTTCGAGCGCAGCGAGTCGAGAAATCTATTTGCTGTATACGGGGCGGACGGGAAGGCCGGTGTAGCGGTTGGCGTTGCTGTTGAACTTGGGGACGCTGCTGCTCGTGCCGGCAAAGAGCGTGGAGTTCGCCCTCGGAAGGTTCACGTCGTGGGCCGTGCTCGTCCAATAGTAGCCCGTAGTGGGTTGCGACTGGGTGGAACTGTCATAATAGCCGGCGAACTTAAGAATTATGCTGTTCTTGGTGGTTTTGCTCGTAAATGTGATGGTGTGGTTATCGGTGTCGGTGAACGTGGTGCAGGCGTTATATAGTTCCTGCCACTCGGAGAGTGTCGGAGTCCTCCACTCCCCTCCCCACAGATTCCTTGCGGCATCATAGCGCACGTCTGAGCTGAAATCATAGCTCAAAGGAAGATCGACAGGCTTGGTGCCCGAGGTGAAGGAATTGTTGTATTTGTTATACTCGCTCTGCCCGTAGCTCGGGGTGAAACAGTTCACGGCCCACATCACAGGCGTTCCGGGAAGGGTACGTACGCTTTCGCGCGTCGCTCCCGCCACATTCTCGGCCCCTAAATTGAAATCGGCCCACATCACTGAGGTGCCCATATCCACGGCTGTCGAATAAGGGACCTTCGGGGCATTCTCATCGAGGAAATAACAATGCCCTGCCTTGGTGGTAATCGGCCATAGCCTCTTGCCCTTGTCGTTGCTTATGCGGTAGAGCTTCCCGTCAAGCACGTACTTGATGCTGAAGTCGAGCTGCTCTCCCGGAGCAAAGATATACCTGCACTCGTTCTCATCTCCTTCCGTTGCGGCGAAGACGTAAGGCGTAAAGTCAACGCCATCAAAAAGATAGTCGTACTTCACCGCTCCTTTGGGAAGGTGGAAGCGGAAGAGGGCGAAACAGTGTCCGAAGACGAGCGAGACGCTCCTGCCGGTGAGGCTGACGCTCCCGTACGGGCAGCCCTCTATGTTGCTCGCCACCAGGAAGTCCAGGTCGGCGTACTGCGAAGCGCTCTGGTCTTTGGGAAGGGCGGCAAGGCGCGAAGGCACTATGGACTTCAGGCCTTCAAGGTCAGCGACGGAGTCAAAGCCCTCGTCGAAAGGGAAATAGGCATAATAAGAGACGCCCTGCGAGAGCTTCTCGGACAGAGGGTAGTTCGAACTGTTGTCCTCCGCGCTGCCCTCCTTGAACACCGACCACACTCCCACCCCGCTGTTGTCAAGTCCCGAGCAATAGGCCTTGAGATTGGAGACGATGATCTGTCCATCGGCGTCGAGAACGAAGAGCCCGAAGCAGTCTCCGGTCTCGAACTCGCTGTGCTCCCCGTAAGGCCCGCTGTAGCTCACCTTGGTGGTCGGAGCGCTCCCCTGCAGGCTCTCTATTCTCATCGAAAGCTTCCACTCCCCTTCTTCTCTCGTGCTGTCGCTTTTCGAGCAGGAGAGGAAGAGGGCTGACAAGAGTGAGACAATCAGTATATAGGAAAGGGTTCGTTTCATAAGTGTCATTTCTCGTTGGGACTATAGACGGGACGCACAAGCATACCGGTGTAGCGGCTTCCGTCCACCTTGATGACTTGTGTCTGATCGGTAAAGTAAGCGTAGGAGACGCAACGCAGGATGGTGGGCGAGGCGCTCGAGGACATATAATAGGCTGTCGCCGGGTATTGCAGGCCGTTGTTCTTCTTGCCGTCCCCCGACTCGGTGAAGTTGCCCTCCGAGTCGTATTCGGGCTCCATAGTGCCGTCAAGATAGCCGCCCGAGGACATATAGATGAACTTCTCGGGATTCTTCTTGCTGGTGACCTTATAGACTGTGAAGGTTCTTTTGGTGTTGGGCGCCGAACCCATATAACGGGTCTGGGACTCCGAGTATGTCGTCACCTTTTCGAAGGTGCAACCCGCATACATGGCCCTGAACTCGTTCTCCGTCGGGAGTCTCCACTTGCCTCTCCACCACTTTGCGTGGGCGACGTCGTACTCGGTCTCCTTGATGGTGCCGCCGAGAGGGGCCAGTTTGTACTGCTTGTCGAAATAGTTGTTGTAGCCGTAGCCCTTGTAGCCCGAGAAGCCGTTGTCGTACTGGGTGAAAGTTGCGCCCCAGCTGTAATAGTCTCCGCGTGCGTAGGGGTCACGGCTGCCTCGTCTTTCACCTCTGTCACCGCTGGCGGGAGCCGAGAAATAGGTCTCGCCGAGCGACTCCCCGAGATTGTAGCGCGACCAGAAGACGGTGTGGCCGAGGGTTGTCTCGTTGCCGTCCCTGTCGATGAAGGGCACGTTGTCCAGCTCCAGGTCCACCCCGTCGGTGTAGGGAACCATGGGCTCGCCTTCAAAGGAGATGGAGTAGACCACTCCGCTCTCGACGTCGAAAGAGCGGCTGAAGAAGCGTGTGTTCTTCTCTTCAAGGCGGCCTACGAGCTTGACGGAGGAGGTGTTGCGGGGGTTCACGAGGTAGCGGTGACGAAGGTCAAGGGTCCCGTCGGAGAGCCTCTCGCGGTAGGTGTTGGCGATGGTCAGCGAGTCCGGCGACGTCCCGTCCATCAGGTATATGGGATAAAGGGGCGTCTGTCCGTCGGGCTCGAATTCGTTGTTGTAGAAGATCGAGATGGTGGCCATCTTATGGCTCAGAGCGAAGCGGAGCTCTCCGTTTGAGGGTGATATGGGCCCTGCGGTCATAAGGTCGCTGCCGTTGAATGCCTCCTTGCCGCTCTGGTCTTCGAGAACCTCGAAGGCGTCGATAATCTCGTCGAGGGTGCACCCGTTCCATTTCTCGTCATAAGGATAGTAGGCGAAGTACCTTGCTCCCTCGAACTTCTCCACGAAGGCATAACCCTTTTTATTGAGGAAGGTTGACCATATCACTCCCCCTTCATCGACTTGGGAATCATAGACATACAATAGATTGTTGCACTCGGGGATGACGTTCCCGGCAGCGTCGATGGCGCTGATGCCTATCCTGTCGCCGCTCTCGAAAGTGGTGAGGTAGCCGTCATTGATGGCCTTGGTTGCCGGAGCGGTACCTTCGGAGCAGAAGGGAAGCTGGGCTGCGCGGATATAAAGCATGCCGCTGCCATCTTCCAGGCTCTGCTTTGTGCAGGAAGCGAGGAGAGCAAGCAGGCACAGGGCCGGCAGAAGGAATATATGTCTTAGAGTATCAGTCATTTTGTATAATTGCTTTTACGGGATGTTCCTTGGTTTTGCTTTCGGCTTTAAACTCGAACAGCTCTGCTCCGTCATTGAGGACAAAGGAGTAGTCGGAATAGGTGGAAGTCTCGTCCACGACAGTCTCTACCTGGTGGAAGGCGAAGTGGAAAAGGATACCGTTGCTCTCATCAGCTTCGTCGCGGGACCAATAGCAGCCGTGGAAGGTGCGGCTGATCTCGGTCTTGCCGTCTTCGGGGTATTCGGTTTTGATTTCTTCCTTCTCCGAGCAGGGCAGGAAGAGGGATATTTCTTCATTGTCCCTGCGTTTGATTCTCAGACCATAAACTCCTGCAGCGCTGTTATATTCAATGGATGTAACAGTATTGTTATCGTCCAGCAAAGCCTCATAATCGGCCTTCGCGGGGGTCTTCCACTTGAAGTCGGTGATGCCGTCGAAGTATTGTGCCAGGTAATCGCTGTCGCTCTCGCTGACGGGCGTTACCCTGTTCCAGCTCAGGATAGTCTCGGTCGATGTGGGGAGGTATTCGCCAAGATTGCATTCGCTCCAGAGAGTGTAGCTGTCATTGTCGCCTATCATCCGGGTGAAGGCGTAGGTGTAGAGGTTCTCCCTGTTCTGGACCCAGAAGGAGACGCTGAAGCGCACGTCTTCGGAGATGAGCTCCGTGGGGGTATTGAAGGGGTCTGTGATCCAGTCTGAGATGCTTACGCCCTCAAGCTCCACTGAGTTTTCGCCAGCGCTGAAATTGAATGAATAGAGCTTTCCGCCCTCGAAACGCTTCGCGCCGCCGCTGTTGCGGAAGAACGCCTCCGCGGGGATGTTGAAGGTGTATATTTTTTCGCTGCTCTCGAGGATGAAGGCAAGGGTCGCGCCCTGCATCGAGGCGTCGCTATCGAAAGGCAGGCACATGGAGTAGTAGGTCCCCGTGGAGACGGTCTCTCCCTGCTTTGCCCTGATGGTCTCTCCGTAGCCCGAAGCGATTGAAGTCTTTATAGTGTTGAAATATCCCGATTTGTCTTCTCCTTCAGCGATGCTTACCCCTTCGGGAGTTGCCCTGTAGCAGAGGCGGTCGGGGAAGAGACGGTTGCAGGTAATCTTGACGGATTCGAGGGTGATGTCGGAGTCAGTCAAGTTGCTGATATTGAAGCGGAAAGTAGCAGGAATGGCACGGAAAACGGTCGAAGCGGCGGCGAAGTTTTTGTCGGCTTCGGAAGGGGTGCTCAGCACTTTTGACTCCCCTTTTATGTAGCAGTAGGGCTCGAACTCCTCGAGTCTGCCGGTAGAGCTCTGGGAGAAAGTTGATGGCAGGCTGAATTCCACGCCCACTGAAGAAGCATCGGCGCTCAAGCGGCAAAGTGAGTTCCCCTCGACGGGAGAGAAGAAATACAGGGGGTCATCGGTCTGCATGCCGTCTGAAGGAAGGCTCAGCGAGGAAATGGCCCTGAGGACCTTATGCTTGTCGGAAGGGTCGATGAGGGAGATGTGCATAGGGCTGCAGTAAGCCTGGGAGCTCCACTGCACAAGCGAAGAGCCGTCTGAGGCGATGGCAATCATACTGCTGCCTACATCCCATACAAATTCGGCCTGCGAGCCCTTGTCTTCGAAATGGGCGCGGGTCTGAAGGCCGCCCGGCTCAAGGGTCATCTGCACCTTTGAGTCGGAGTCGACGCGGAGAGTCTCGCTAGTGCAGCCCAGAACAAGAAGGCCTGCCAATACTGATATATATGTCTTAAGTACTCTTCTCATTCTGCTAATTGAAATTATGGTTTCCGCCGTCCGCGAGGTCTTCTCCCAGGAAGAGGACATCGTCTGTTCCAATGAATACCAGGTTCGCTTCGTCGGTGTATTCGAAGCGGTAGAGGTATGAGCGGCCTGCTTCCCAGGGCTTGTCGATGGTGAACTGGACGCTCTTCTGCAGGCCGTCTATCTCCATTGAAGCGGTCCACTGTCCCTTCAACGTGCTGCAGGGCACCATATAGAGGGGCGAAGCGCTTTCCTGCGAGCTTTTTTCTCCTGGCGGTACGCTTATATTGCTGAAACTCAGAGGCTCGCTGCTTGTGTTCTCGGCGCTGGCGGCTTCCGTCGCTGCCTGGATGAGGTTCCAGTCGTAGTTGATTTTCAGGCTCCCGGCTGTGACGTATTCGGCTCCGGCGGGCGGAGTGAGGGTGATGCCGGTGATGTTCACCTCGCTGCTTGAAGTGCAGCGGAAGGCTATGTTCACCCTTGCGTTTGCGTATCTGAAGCTCAGGGCGACAATGTTGCCGTAGGCAGGGTCGGTACGCTCTACATAGTAGGGGTACGAGAAGAGGGCTGTCTCGCTCAGGGTCCGGGTGGTCTGGAGCTTGAGGGTAAGAGAGTTGGAAGTGATATCTTCGACCCTTGAGAGCGGCGCTCCGGCGTGGAAGCGGTAAGAGCGGGCTGACTCGCTCCAGAACTGAAGCTCCTGACTATCAGTGCCTTCGCCCGTCGTATAGCTCCATCCTTCTACTGTGTAGTTCACTCTGTAGCCGCTCATTATGTCTGCAGTGCCTTCGGCGTCCTGGCTGCTTGCCCATACCTTGAAGTCGCTATGGATGCTGCTGAGCCCTGCTTTGGTCTCGAGTTTGTCGAACTCCAAAGGTTTGCCCGCCGCTGAGTCTGGTGATAGCTTGCCGCATCCCTGAATCAGGGCCGGCATAAGGATTATAGAGAGTATGAATAGTGTCTTTTTCATATTGGCGACCGGGAAGGCGGTCAGGCCCGCCCGGCCGAAAAGGGTTAGAGGGAGATGGTGATATCAACTGCGTTGCCCCATTCTGAAACGGTAGCATCAAACTTGATAGCGCCGCCGATAATCTTCTTACCGTTATCCTCAGTCTGAGCGTCTCCATCAAGCTCACCAGCATCCTCGGGATCAACATAACCTGCTCCATTGCCGGTGCTGCTGAAGAAATCCACGGTAATGTTATATCTCTTTCCCTGAGCAAAAGCGACTTTGCTGTTGTCGATAGGAATAGCCATCCAAGCGGAAGTCTCTCCAGAAGCAGGGTAAATCTTGAGAGCACCGTTGTTAGCTGTAATCTTAACCTTCAAAGCAAGGTATGTTCCATTGCTGGTGTTTTTGCTGTCAGTTGCCTGTGCCCAAGCTGCGAACTCTGAAGGTTGAGGAACAAGATACCATCTTCCATTGCCAGCCTCAGTCATAACTTCCTGAGCCTCAGTTGAAAGAGTTTTAGCATTAGCGAAGGTGGTAGAATAATCAACTGCGGCAGCAGTATTCTTCACATCAGCTTTAGGAGCCATTGTGCCTATTCCTTCTGAAGCGAAGGTGTAAGTTCCCTCTCCAACGAGGTTTGCAAGTTTGGCTCCGTCAACTTCTACCTTATATGTAGAATTTGAATTCTTTGCCTTTACGATAACCTGTGTAAGGTAGTGGTTGAAAGAAAGAGCAATGGCGCCTTTATCATTATTGTCAGTCTCTTTCTTGCCGGTAACACAAGCGGCTACGAGGTCCTCCTGCTCGGCGAGAGTTGCGGAAGGAGTAAAGCTAAGGGTCTGGGATGCTGTGCTTATTGAGTGCGAGAATGAACCTTTTGCAGGGGTGTTGTAAGCATAGAAGTCAAGGGCGAAGGCAGGCCAGAAGTATTTGGTATCACTCTCCCAAACGGCATTTTCACCGGCGGACTTCTTGAAGGTAACATTGTCAAAGTACACGGCACTGTTTCCGATTGAAGTTACCTCGAACTTGTCGAAGTTATCGGTGCTTACATCCTCCTGCGCAGCCTTTGTGGGCATGGCAGTGTAGGCAGAGAGGCTGATGGCCCCTTTTGAAGGTGAAGAGTCGCCCGAGTCGGCGATTTGAATTTTGGTGCAGCTTGCTCCAACCAAAGCAAGTACTGCAAGGATAACTGTTGATTTTCTCATAAAATAAAAGATTAATTATAAAATATTTACATTGGGATATCTACTGTTTCGTCCATCCAGTCGTTGATGTCGGTATTGAACCCTCCGCCTTCGTCTCCCACCACTTCGGGAAGCTCGATCTCCAGGTCTACATTCAGACTCAGCTGCAGGCTCAGGCTCACATCCACGCTCAGCAACTCGGTGACATCGAAGGTCAAAGGATAGGCTTGCCCGTTGATGAGCACAAAATTTATGTCCAGATAGTATTTCTCGTCCCCTTTGCCGTCGCCCACCAGGCCGAACGATGGGAAACTGGCGCGTATGGTTCCGTCGCTGTCCGAACCGGGGTCGAAGGTGCGGTTGTTCAGGATGAAGCCCTGCGATGCGGCGTCCTGTGAGTTCACGCCCAGCCCCATACAATGGCCTGCCGCCACTCCGCGAAGGAAGCACAAGGTAGTGCCTCTGGCGTATTTGAGTCCTTTGACGTGAGCCTTTATATTGACTGTCGATATGACGTTGCGCTGCTCGGTCTTCACTTCTATGGCTTCGGCCTCGCTGATGTCGTTCTGCGGACGGTCGTAATAATAGTCAATCTGCTCGGGAGATATGTGAAGGCCCCTTACTACTGCCAAAGCGAGCGGCGAAGGGTCCACTATGCAGTAGTCCTGCCCCTCTTCGGAAGCTTTGCTTGCAAGATGAGCCTGAAGTTTGGCGCTCTTGTTCTCGTCCTTGACGCCTCGCGCCTGGAGAGTGGAGATGTTCTCGGTTCCGGTGAAGTCCATATTGCCGTCGAACTCCTCGGGGGTGTCGTTCATCACAACGAGCGTGAAGTCCCCCTGAGGGAGCTTGATGTAGCACTTCTCCGTGGCGCTCACGGCAGGGAAACGCTTGTAGAGCGAGCCGTCAGAGTCGCGGTAGGCAAACACGGTGACTCCGTTGGGCACCAGTCCGCTCTCGCTCCAGTCGGGCTGGACGAAGACTGTGGCCGTGTCTGAAGAGGCATAGTAGAGGTGGTCCATAGTGCAGGACTCAAGGCTCAGAAGGCCCAAAAAGGCGGCAAGAAGGATTCTTTTCATCGCTCACCTCCCTTTTTAGAGTCAATCATCCAAACCAGCGACACTGAAGCCTTGGCGGGGATTAGTCCTGTGATTATCTTCACATCCCAGGGGTACTGCATCACCTTGATGTCTCCGAACTTGGTGTCCTTGACGCTGACGTAATCTCTGACTCTGCTGCGCAGATAGCCCGCTCCGATGCTATATTCCATTCTGAGCGAAGGGCTTATGCTGTGGGCATAACCTGCACTCAGGCCTGCGAGGAGGAAATAGTCGCCCTGCACTCCTCTTCCTTCGGTGAGCCTTCCCATCTGGAAGTCGAACACTCCGCCGCTCACGAAAGCGCCTGCAAAGAAACCGGTAAGAGCCTTGCTGTCGCGTCTATCGCCCAGCCAGTAGCGGCCTTCAAGAGTTCCAGCCATCATCTGGGCGGTGAAGTCTTTGCCGGGGTTTCTCCACCAGGGGAAGTAGGCTTCTGCGGCGATACTGTAGCGCTGACCGAGAGGCAGTTCCATTCCTATATTTATAAGCGAAGCGGCATCGAAAAGAAGGTTAGTCTTGAGTGCGACAAGGGGCCTGCTTGAAAGCTCCAGGGCATTGAGGCTCAGAGTTTCGGGAGTGTTTATTGCTGGCAGGGGAAGGCTTGTCCGGGCCTTGTCTTCCAAGACGGTGGCATCTTCGCTGCTGAGAGCTAGCTCCTTGGAAGCTGCCGCGGCGGGATTGTAGCTGTAGCCCAGGGTGAGGGTTGCCTGCCTCAGGATAGGGAAGAAAAGGCTGTCGAGCTGCTGCCAAACCCTGCCGCAGCCCAGTTCCATCGCCGCCTTTTTGCGTCCGCCTACAATCTGGCCATCCTTGAAAATGTATCTCGGGGTGTTGTTGATCACTTTGACAGTCTGCTCCCTGCCTTTGAGGCCGCTCCTTCCGATAAGCTCGCCAAGAGTCTGCCAGTCCTCCCCTATTGAATTGATATTGAAGCTTATAGAATCCAGTCCCCGCTGCGCGCAAAGAGCCTTGACGGCCTCCGCTCTTCTTTGGCTCAGGTCCATGTTGGCTGTGCTGCGGCCTTCGGGCGAGGCAGACGAGCGTATGGAGGCAAAGGAGTCGAACTGCACTCCGCTCGTAGCGGAAAGGCTGTCAAGAGCGGCGAAAAAGCTTTCTATATTAATGGAATTGTCTGCAAAGCCAAGTTCTATCTCTGAAGAAGAACGGCTGAAAAGAATCTGAAGGGAAATCTGTTCGCGGTGGGTGGTATCTACGGCAGAACGCTCTTCCGAAATCCCGGAAGTGGCGCGTATGCTTCCTGTCAAAAGGGTGCATACCAGCATAGTTATGGTGTACCTTCCTAACAAAATTGAATAGATTTTTACATTTATCTCTCCCCTTCAAATCTTCCCTTCACAACTATCATCTCACAAATATAGCACTAAAATTCCAATATACAAGTAATTACATTGAATTTTCGGGATTATTTTCTCTGATTGAGCATTTTTCCTTCAAATGGGTAATAATTTGGCTCGAGCGGCTTGCTCTTGGTGCCACGTGCGGGATCCGCTTGGCGGCAAACGGTTGTAAATACGAAGTATTATTCCCATCTTTACGCCTCGAAATGCTCAAATTAACAACAATGAAAGGTATAATCAAATTGACAGCGATGATAGGACTCAGTTCGCTTTGTATGGTTTCCTGCAACAAGGATAAGGAAGAAGGCTTCCGCTACCTTCTGGATGAATTCGCGGACCTCAAGGTCATAAGATACACTGTCCCGGGATGGGATGGGCTCAGCTTGCAGCAGAAGGAGTATGTGTATCATCTGGCAGAGGCCGCCAAATGGGGCCGTGACATCTATTGGGACCAGAACTGCTCCGGGAATCTGGCTCTGAGGAAGACCCTCGAGAAGATTGTCACTGACTACGCCGGAGATAGGGACTGCGAAGACTACCGGAATTTCGAAGTATATGCCAAGCGGGTATTTTTCTCCAACGGCGTTCACCACCATTATGCGGAGGACAAGTTCTTCCCCGATTGCAGCCGCGAGTATTTCGCCCAATTGATGCGCGAGTGCGGGTGCTTTGATTCCGCTGTGCTGGACTTTGTCTATGACAGGGAGAACGGACTTCAGAGAAGGAGCACAAGCGACAGCGGCGACATTGTGGAGCTCTCGGCCGTGAACTTCTATGAGGGGGTAAGCCGCAAGGAAGTCGAGGAGTATTACGCTTGCATCGAAGATGCTTCGGATCCGCGTCCTGTTTCTTATGGCCTGAATACCAAGGTGGTTAAAAGAGACGGGAAGGTTGTCGAAGAGCCCTGGTGCTCTGAAGGCCTGTATGCCGGATATATAGATAAGATTTGCGAAGAGCTCTGCAAGGCCGCGGCTGTGGCTGAGAACGAGGCGCAGAGGCACTGCATTGAGCTGCTGGTGGAGTATTACCGCAGCGGAGACCTGCGTAAGTGGGATGAGTATAACATCGCGTGGGTCAAGGAGTTGGACGGTACCATCGATTTTGTGAACGGTTTTGTGGAGGATTATAATGACCCGCTCGGACGCAAAGGCGCCTGGGAGGGGAATGTGAATATCAAGGACCACGAAGCGTCAAAGCGCAGCGGGATTCTTTCTGCGAATGCACAGTGGTTCGAGGACCACTCCCCTGTCGATCCCCGTTTCAAAAAGCCTGAGGTCAAGGGTGTATCGGCCAAGGTCATCAATGTGGCCTGCATCAGCGGCGACTCGTATCCTTCAACCCCTATCGGCATCAATCTGCCGAATGCCGATTGGATACGCAGGGACTACGGCAGCAAGTCGGTTACCATAGCCAATATCACCCACGCCTATGATTATGCGGCCAATGAGTCGCCCAATAATATGCTGGACGAATTTGCCTGGGACGATGCCGAGAAGGAGCTCGCCCGCAAGTGGGGTTCGTATGCCAGCGAGATTCATACCGACCTGCACGAGTGCCTGGGCCACGGTTCGGGACAGTTGCTGCCCGGTGTTGCCACGACTGCAATGGGTGAGTATTCTTCGACTCTGGAGGAGACGCGCGCTGACCTGTTCGGGCTGTACTATGCGGCTGACCCCAAGCTTGTTGAACTTGGCATAATGCCCGATAAGGATGCGTATAAGGCTGAGTATGCGAGCTTTATCAGAAACGGTCTGTTTACGCAGTTCACCAGGGTGGAGTTGGGCGCGAAGAATACTGAGGCGCATATGCAGAACCGCAAACTCATCGCCGAGTGGTGCTACGAGAAGGGACGCGAGGAGAATGTCATCGAGAAGAAGGTCCGCGACGGGAAGACTTATTTTGTGGTGAACGACTATGAGGCCCTGAGAGGATTGTTCGGGGAGCTGCTCGCTGAGGTTCAGCGCATTAAGAGCGAGGGCGATTATGCTGCGGGGAAGGCTCTGGTGGAGAAGTATGCTGTCGATATAGACCCCGAGCTTCACAAAGAGGTGCTCGAGAGGTATGCCGCGCTGAATCTCAAGCCTTACGGCGGGTTTGTCAATCCGGATATCGTGCCTGTTGTGAAGAATGGCAAAGTGGTTGACTATAAGCTTGTTTACGCCGAGAGTTTCCTGGAGCAGCAGCTCAAGTACGGCCGAGACTACTCCCTTTAGGCCCCTTGCCGCTTCCTGGTGGATGATTTGCAATATAAGTAAAATATGCTTATATTTGCAATATGAATAAAATGTTGCATAACAGGCAGGCGGTGGCTGCCGAGCAGATCAGGTCGGCGCTCTCGGAGCGGGGGCTGAGCAGGAAGCAGTTCGCAGACCTTATGGGCAGAAACCCTTCGGATGTGACCAAATGGCTCAGCGGGAAGCATAATTTTACGATAGCTCTTCTGGAGGAGATTTCAGATGCTCTCGGGACAGATATCACAGGCGTTGAAGATATTCGGACTCTAATAGAAGACTTTGACGCCCAGGGTGATAGCAATATGTTGATGGATTCGGGGCCTGTTTATGGCAGGCGGACCAATCTATATTATACGATACGACGACGGTCGGCGGAGTTGGGAGTGAGCGCCTACCAGTATATCGAACAGCTGGTGGAGAAAGACATTGAGAAAGACGGAGAGCTTCCAAAAGTTGAGCTTCCCCTACTGCATTGCGAGGCTGTCGAGAAGTATTCCGGGATAATGAACATCCAGCCATCTGCCGGTGATTTGGATAGTGACGAAAGACTGTCGAGGATATGGAAGCGGTAAAAGTATTCCTGGACACCAACGTAGTGATGGACTATTATACAGGGAGGATGGGCGACAGCATCGCCAAGACAATAGTTATGGCCGGGCAGGCGTCTCAGATTGAACTGTGCATATCTATCCTTACTGCTGTAAATGTGCTGTATGTCTCCAGAAAGTATAACAGTCCCCTGAAAGCAAAAGACATAGCTGAGTTGTTCCAGATTCTGCCAATGGATTATCAACACTATTGCGAGGCCCAATCCATTGATATAAACGACTTTGAGGATGCCCTTCAAATCTGTTGCGCCCGTCAATCCGGTTGCAAAGTGATGGTCACAAGGGATAAAGAGCTCCTTGATGGTGGTTCTGCGTCTGCTTTAATCCTTTCTCCCGAAGAGTTTTTGCAGAGAATAGGACTTCGCCCTCAGGGCTGAAAGGAGGCGGAAAGCTCTCATTTATAGGGAAATAAGGGATAGCCGAGAGTGATGGACAGGCTAGCCTATAGACAGGAAATGCAGCCTCTTGTCCTGGGGGAATTTTTCAATCGCGTAGCGGAGCATAGTGCGTGGCATTCGGGATGCGTTCTGTTCCAGCCAGCCTTCAAGACGAGTCGAATCCCGTTTACCGGCCTCGCGCAACAGCCAGCCTACAGCCTTCTGAAGCAAATCGTGCAGCGCCGCGCCGGAAGGCTCCAGGAATATATCCGCTATAGAATAGGTATCGTCGAGCTGTCCGGAGCGGATAAAAGTCATTGTGCTTACAATACCGATACGGCGCTCCCAAATAGTTTTCCCGTTTCGGGCCAAATCGTAGAGCAGGGACCTGTCTTTATCCAGGAGCCACTCCCCCAACAGCGGATAGCAGCTCAAATCCACCAGGTCCCAGTTGTTGATATATTGAAGGTGCGAAAGATAAAAGTCTATACATTCCTGCCTGCGCTGCATGTCGCGCTTTGAGTGCTTGAATATCTCGACCAGGGTCAATAGCGCCGCCAGCCTGATCTCGTGGTATTCGCTTGCGATGCAGCTCTGAAGCTGCTCATAATCAGTATTCCGCCAGCACTCCTTAACTACTTCCCGCGTCACAGGGACCTTGATACCCAGGAACTTATCTCCCTCCCCATACTGTCCGGGGCCACACTTGAAAAAGCGCGACAAGCCTGCAATCTGCGAGGGGTCGCTGCGGGATATCATATATTCATACAAACTCATATCCGTTCTGTTCTACCTTACCTTTTTTGCTATCTTTTCAAGGCTCTCGCGGTCAATGTCATCAAATGCATTCAACTCCCTGCTGTCTATATCCAGCACTGCGATTACCTCTTCGCCACGGAATATCGGGACGACTATCTCACTGCGCGACTGGCTGCTGCAGGCAATGTGGCCCGGGAACTTCTCAACATCGGGAACAACTATACTCTCCTTGCGCTGCCAAGACGTCCCGCACACTCCCCTGCCGAACGGAATACGGCTGCAGGCGACCGGCCCCTGGAAGGGTCCCAGTACCAATTCATCACCCCTGACAATATAGAAGCCGGTCCACCAGAATCCGAATGTAGTGTGGAGAAGGGCGGCAATGTTGGACATATTTGCGATGGTGTCATCCTCTCCTTCGACAAGGGCTTCAACCTGCCTATATACAAGACTATACTTATCCTTCTTCGCCTTGGCGGCTTCGTCCGGGCGGTCGGAGAAGCGTTTTGCATATATTTTGACTGTTTCTATCATCAATAGTTCGATAATTATTTGATTTCCAATGGATATACTCTCATTTGAAGTATCCGGAACGAGTGCCGGCATCCACTTTGTTAGGACCGGCACCATCCTCCCCTCGCAGCGGGGATTCAAAATTAGTGATTATTTTACGAAAAGCGCCATTTCTGGTGGAATGATTGCTCCGAGCGTTAGCAAAGCCTTTTGTGAAATCTGATGTCCGATACTCCGTTCCGATACCCTTATAGGCGTTGCGTCCCATTTCAGCAGTAGAGAGCAGAAAAACCACCTTATTCTGCTATAATTTCCGGATTCGAGCATCTTTTGGGCATTATTATGGAGAAAATCGATTTTCAAAGGCATTTCTCCATAATATCACCGAAATTATGCTTTTTCTGTTCAACTCGAGCAGAAATCCGCATATAATATGCTCTTCCTGCACATCCTGCACATCCTGCTGGCAGAGTCCAGAGATCGAACCGTTTTGGCCGTCTACTTCTCGCGCGCGGTACAAATGGGCGAATAGATTTTGGCCGAATTGGCGAATAAATTTCCGCCAAATGGGGGAATGCTCAAGTAATTATGTATCTTTGCAAGGCGATTGTCGTTAGAACAAAGTCCTTTAGTCCCGTTCAAGAAGCTATTGCAGAGATTTAAGCACTTTGTAACGTCGCTGAAGTGCCACCAGGACGTAGCCCGTGTATATATACTCTGCCAGGGTGATGCCATCACCGACTGGGACCAGGGGAATGTAAGCCTGGATGACCTCGTCAAGGCTCAGAAGGCCGGCCTGCTGAACGAAAAGACGAACGAGGCGATACTCAAGGAGTTGGCCCGGGATGCCTTTATCTTGAAAGAAGATACCTCAATGCCTCAAGCGGGTGATGGAGTATCATCCTTGGGCCGCTGAACCGCATCACAGCCCGAATCTTCTCACGCATATCCGGACGGTAGCAATGCACAGGGCACTTGTGGCACTTGGTCTTGGCGTTTCCGAACCTGCAGTGTTCCAGTCTGGCTATGGAATAGTCAAGCAGCCCTCTGCATTCCTCACACAGCTCAAGACAACCGTGGTTCTTCCGACACCACAACTCAATCATATGCCTGACAGTCTTCTTTTCCCAATCGATGCGTCCCATATCCTAGAACTCCTGCGAAAGCCATCCTGCCACAAGAACTTCCACTGCGGCATCGAGAATTACTCTGGTTCTTGACTCCTCCCTCATACAGGAGTCGATGATTATAAGTTTGTCCATATTCTATTCGACCGGTATTATTTCAATATGCTCAAGAATCCTGTCCAGCTGCCCCACATAATAGAACGGCAGGTTAATCAGCTTGAACGGCTTGTTTTCAGGAGCGGGAGTATGCAGGTCCTGGATGATGTGGTGCTTGAGACATACGTACTGCCACACGTCGTGAGCGGTCTTGAACCTGTGGAACACCTCGGCATCATCCTTTTCAAGGTTAAGGCTGATGAAGGAGTCGAATTC
>CAMCGB010000018.1 GCA_945874355.1 uncultured Bacteroides sp. | reverse complement strand
TGATATTGTCAGATTTTAGTTGTATCTTCGCCATGTCAGTGATAACTTATTATTATTTGAATAGCATCACTAATTTAGGTGAAATCACAGACATACGCAAGCCCTTGTAAGGGTTTCTTTATCAAGGGCTTGCTATTTTTTTAAGCAATCCGCTTTGCGGAATTAAGGATTTGCCGCCACAGCTCTGGCACAGAGCACCAATCCTCTCAATTACAGCGGCAAGATGTTCATTACATCCATCGATGCCCTTTCTACACCTCGCTATCTCTCTTATGAGGATCACGCTATAATCAGCACAGATATGCGCATTCCTGTAGTCGAAGTAACGAAAGTCATATTTGACTTCGAGAAAAGCAAAATCACGCTAAGAGGCAAGGAATATGATATCAAAGTCACGGCATCAAAGAAATACACCCTCACTGACGGGTCTTGGGTGGTTGTCATCTACATTGATTTTCTTGATGAGCCCGACAAATATGAACTTGTCTGGCAGGAGTACGGCAACCCTTACCTTCAAGAAATCACAAAGACTGATGAAGGCATTAAGATTGCCCGCATGAACCTTTCCAGCAAACCGTCAGCCACCTCGCCTGAAGAGGCTCTCCTGGAGTTCTTCAACAGCTATGGGGCGTTCTAGGAAAGAAGTCATATTCCACGGTGTCGGAGATGACAGTTGCACCTCCGGCACCTTTTTATGGAATATTCCCTTTCGGATATAAGTCTTACCGAATATTTACCTAAATTTGTGATTATGAATGACAAACTGTCACATATTTTTGAAGAGTCTTTAAAGCTACTCCTGTCGGCCGGCGCCGATGAAGAAGACGCAAGAGACTATCTGCACGAACTCATAACGTCCGTCCCGGAGTTTGTGGGGAAATTTTATCCCGGAGTACTCCGTTGGACTACCGACGGTGAAATCAACGTTGAAGACGATGCCGAACTCAGGCAATTGAACCTGTTCCTCAAATTCATCAAAAACACTGAAGCCGGCGAGTTCTACAACAGTGACTTCGACAGCAAATCGTATGCGGAACTGGTTGAGTTCTTCCATCTGGACCTGACAGCAGAGGATTACACAGTTCCTGAAGGGGCACAGTACTCTCACATCCTCATACCTTCATTCGAGGCTTTGCAAAAATTCAAGGAGTGGACTGATGACTGGTGCATTACCCTTTCTGATATTGCTTTCGATGAATATTCGGAAGGTGGAAAGAAAAAAATATATCTGCTTATGAGAGATGATTATCGGGATGTACCCAAGAAGCCTTCCGAAGGTTTTCCGAATGATGCCTACGGTGAATCCATTCTCTGCGTCATCGTCAATCCAGACGGTTCTATCGACTCGGTCACGAACCGCTGGAATGCCATTGGGGAAGAAGTTTCATTTCACTTGCCAATCCTAAAAAAATAGAGCCGTCATCGCTCGTGATGACAGCTCTCTTGAGTCTGTTCCGGTCGTAAGTCTTTTTGGACTTGTGAACCATTCTTCGTGACTGAACCTGGCGTCCGTGTCTTTCAATTTCCTCCTCCCTCGCAGCCTTGCGGTTTGCAAGGATGAAGTCTTCCAAGGTATATAGGTTGATTATACTGGCAATAATGTCTGAAATTTGGAAAGTTACAGATCCAGGCTGTTAGGATCTTTCAGGAACTGGATGACCGGGATGGTGACAATACCGCTTTCGTCGCGTTTGAGAAGTACGTTATCTGCGGTTACAATAATCTTCTTGAAGAAATCGCTGATTGAACGGAGCGGGCGGCCTTCCTGTTCTTCTTTACCCTCCGTCGGCATCCTCCAGGCAGACTGGATGTAGTAGCGCTGACTTCCTTTATTAGCCACAAAATCCACTTCATACTGCTTTCTGACAATGTTTCCGTCTTGGTTCTTTACTCGCACCGGGACAACACCCACATCGACACTAAAACCCCGGACTTTGAGTTCGTTGTAGATGACATTCTCCATCATATGGGTCTCTTCCAGCTGGCGGAAGGAAAGCACGGCATTACGGATGCCGAGGTCCTGGAAGTAGTATTTGAAGGGAGAGTCGATATACTCCTTTCCCTTGATGTCGTATCTTTCGGCTTTTTCGATAATGAAAGCGTCTTCGATGTAGGAGATGTAGGTGGCGATGGTCTTGTCTGTGATTTCCTTCAGGTGCTTCTTACTCTTGAAGGTGTTGGCTAGGTTGGTGGGATTCGTAGGACTGCCTATGCTGGAAGCAAGCACTTTCACGAGCTCTTCAAATTCGGCGGGATATTCGATGGTGTGCCGCTCGTAAATGTCTTTCAGATAAACGGTTCTATAGACCTTGGTCAGGTATGCAGCCTTTTTCTGGTGGGTAGCCTGCCGGAGAATCAGCGGGAGTCCTCCGTAGTACATATACTCCAAAAAGGCGGTATTCTCCGGGCCGTCGAATGCGGTCAGGTACTCTGCGAAAGAGAGCGGATACATATGGATTTCTGTGCTGCGGCCGCGGAATTCGGTGACGATGTCGCTGGAGAGGAACTTGGAGTTGCTGCCGGTGACGTAAACCTCAACGTTGTCTTTCAGCAGCAGGGTGGCCAGGACGTCGGTGAATTCATCAACACGTTGGATCTCGTCCAAAAGGATGAAATACAAATCGTCATCGGCCATCGCAGCGTCTATGTGGTCCAGTAGCCTGTCTGGGTTGAGGAGAGCGCTGTTACGACGGTTTTCGAGGTCCACCAGGATGATGTGGTCACCGGGAACGCCACTCTCCAGCAGATGCTGCTTGAAGAGACGCTTTAGCAGGTAGGATTTGCCGCAGCGGCGAAGCCCGCTGATGACTTTAATATTTCCGTCTCCTTGGGCTTCAATTAGCTGCTGGAGGTAGGCTGGGCGCTGAATTTCCATCATATTTTGTAAATCTAATTCCGGGAAAGTGGCAATAGTGTCAGGATTCCGTAATGCAAAGGTATCTAAATTATCGCGACAATACAAATTATTTCTTATTTCACGCCTTCTCCATCTTGCGCATGGCATCCCGCTTGGCGTCTTCGTTTGGAATAAAGATAGTTAGTAAGCGTCTCCGCGATGACGGCAGAGAGCATCTTCTTCCCAACGCTGGACGGAGACAGTACCCCCACGCTGACCTTCACGCTGACGGAATCGGAGAACGTGACAAAAAATTACTCTACTACCGTCACATTGCCTGCCGCAGGACTTCAGGCCGGCTACGCATACAGCCTGAATGTAAAGATTGGAGCAACCGAGGTGGAACTGTCGTCCATCCAGACCATCGGACTTACGGGATGGGGAACTCCGGATGGTGACTATGAACATAATATTAAACAGTAACCTATTTCAGACAAAAGTAAGATGAAGACAAGATATACAATTTTATCGGTTGCGGCAGCCGCATTGGTTCTGACCGCATGCAGCAATGAGGATGAACTCAGTTTGCAACAGGGCGATGAGGTGGTAAGGATAGCCTCGGCATCCGTGGTCAACTCTGCCCAGACGCGCGTGAATAGCGATGGCGCCGGCGATATTGAGGAGCTGTATCATAAAGACCTTCCAGGTGGGCATAGGAAGGTAGTCTATGCCGTCAGTCTTGGTGTAGGCGGGGGTCTTGAGCTCTGAATTGGGGCGGAAAACCTTCTCTACAAGCTTCCCGTAGAAGAGGTAACCGAGCACCAGGACGGCAATGCTGATAATGAGAGTAATCATAACTGTGTGTCAGATAGCGCGTAAAGGTATGAAGATTATTTGAAAATCCGACCATAATTTTACGCAAAGGAGTCACCTGCCGGATGGCAGATGACTCCCGACGGGCGGCAGATGCTACCGGGCTAATAGCCTGACATTCAGTGAATTACTTTTTACGGTAATGCCCTTTACGTAAACCTTCTTCCCGTTGACCATTCTGAAATGGCCCCTTACAAAAGAAGGTCTGCGAGCGGCTTCTTCAGACTACATCGCCCGTTGAGTCAAAAAAACAGGGCTTGAATCATAAATAAATTCTTACCCTGTTGTATTAGCAGCGGAGCTTGCCTCTCCACTATGTATATAATCCACTACAAAGATATATAATTAATCTGAGAAAACAACAACGATTTGCTGAATGGAAAAGATGATTATCCTGCATTTTGTGCTATATTTGCTGATAGAATTAAAGTCAGTTGATTATGATACAGATAGGAAACGAGATGCCCCGCTTCGTCCTTACAGACCAGTTTGGAAAAGACTGGGATTCAGAAGCGCTGAGGGGCCATAAGACCGTCATATATGTTTACCCGAAGGACAATACCCCCGGCTGCACCGCAGAGGCCTGCGACATCAGGGACAACTATACCCGCTTCCTGGAGGCCGGATACAAAGTCTTCGGTGTAAGCAAGGACTCAAGGGAGTCCCACCTCAAATTCGCCGCCAAGTACGAGCTGCCCTTCCCTCTTCTGTCCGACCCCGACCACAGCCTGATGGAGAGCCTGGGCGCATGGGGCGAGAAGAAAAACTACGGCAAGGTGACCGTCGGCACCATACGCTCGACCTACATCTTCGATGAGGACGGAATCTGCACCGAAATTATCCGCAAAGTGGACACCAAGAACCACAGTGCGCAGATACTGAAATAATTACCTCTCCCGGACCTGTCCCCGATTGTAACTATGCCTTCAGAAGCGCTCAAAGCCGGACAGCGGCTGATCCTGCTTATCGGGGCCAGCGGGCTTTTGGGCCACAATGTGCTGCGCGAACTGCTCAAAAGGGGTTTCAGGGTGAGGGCTATAGTTCGTAGCGAGGGCTCCATAAAAGAAGCCGCAATACCCGAAGGAAAAGAAGCCCTTCTTGAGGTGTGCGTTGGCAGCATATTGGATTTCAAACTGTTGGCGCAGCTGTCCGTAGGCTGCGACGCTGCCATCAACTGTGCCGGTATGACCGATATGTCCCTGCTTGATCTTGACGACTATATACCGGTGAACCGGGATCTGCCTGTGGCGCTATGTTCCATTATGGAAAAGAGCGGGAGCATGAAAACACTCGTGGACGTGAGCAGCGCCAACACCATTGGAAACGGCAGCGCCCTCTGTCCCGCAAGGGAAGATAAGCCCTACAGAAAGCCCTACTCGCAGAGTCTGTATGCCCAGAGCAAATTCCTCTCGGAGCAGGATTTGACCCAATGGGCAAAGGAGCATCCCGACAAAAGAGTAATAATAGTCAATCCCGGATATATTATAGGAGGCTTTGACTTTAAGCCAAGCTCGGGGAAGCTGCTCCTTGCCGGCTGCAGGAAGCCCTTGATGGCAGCTCCCGGTGGCGGGAAAAGTTTTGTTGCAGCCAGCGATGCCGCCGCTGCAATAGTGAACGCCTTGGACCGCGGCCGCAGTGGAGAGAGGTATCTTTTGACTTCCGACAATCTGACTTTCAAGGACTTATATACGATTCAAGCAAGGCTCCTCGTCTATCGTCAGCTCTATTTCAAGCTTCCGCGCGCTTTGTGTCTTCTTGTAGGAGCGCTGGGCTCGGGGCTGCGCAAGCTTGGAATAAAGACTATGGTCAGTCTTGCAAACGTAAAGATAATGTGTGAAGAAGAGTTCTACGACAGCACCAAGGCGACCCTGGAACTTGGCCTCATACACTCTCCTATTGAGGATTCCATAAATGCTTTTTGGAAAACAATGTTATAAAACATTTGTTGCAGAACGCTTGTTATTAAAGAAAATCTTTGTACTTTTGTACTCATTCGCTTCAAATTGGCGGGCTCATTATTCGAAAATCGAGTCCGGGCACTTATGGAGCGGTAATGGATTATTAACAAGAAGTGTAAATGACAGCTGCAATAGAAGCGGACAAAGGGCCTTGCTCGGTCGAAATGCTCCCATGCCCTGTCATTTCGAGCGGAGCACGAAGTGCGGAGCCGAGAAATCTGAAACGACGGAGATAGGAAATCTGAAACAATGCAGAAATAATCAATAAATATTTGCAAATAAGAAAAAGTGTTGTATATTTGCAGTGTATTAATAAACTACTACACCAAACAAGTAAACATTTTTAGTATAAAACAACTTATCTACAACAAACAATTCTAATAATATGGCAAAGAGACTTTACAGATCAAGAACTGACCGCAAAATCGCGGGAGTATGTGGAGGTATCGCAGAATACTTTGATATTGACCCTGTTATCATTAGAGTGCTCTGGCTTGTAGCCGTATGCTGCGCCGGTAGCGGACTTCTGGCCTATATCATCGCCCTTATCGTTATCCCCCAGGCTCCTATGGGATACATTGAATAATACGGAGGCGAAAAACAGATTAGAGTTGTTTCGCAAGTTCGAAAACAAACAGTTAGTAGTAACAGAGAATGAGAACAATTTACAATACCATCATTATAGCCTTTGCAGCCCTGCTATTCTGCTCCTTCAGCGCAGGTGCGGCCCCGGCAAAAGGACTCAAAAGGGCTTCCCAGACCCCTGTAGTCCTGAAGGGCAAGGTCCTTGACAAGACTGATTCGTCTCCCTTGGGATGGGCGACAGTCGCCCTGATGACAAAGGACAGCACCATCGTAGCCGGCGCAACCTGCGCAGAAGACGGCAGCTTCAGCCTCGAAGCCGCCGCGGGAGAGTACAAGCTGAGCGCCTCTCTCATTGGCTATATGACAGAGACTATGGGTGTCACGCTCTCTTCCTCTCAGAGCTCGAGCCCTATTGGCATACTTCTCTCCCCCGACGCGCAAATGCTTGCTGGAGCGACAGTTACGGAAAGGGTAAAACTCGTGGAGATGAAGATTGACAAGGTAGTGATGAACGTGTCGCAGAGCGCATTCGCCCAGGGCAGCAATGCATTGGAGCTCATCAAGAAGGCTCCCGGAGTGACCATAGACAAGGACGGCAACGTAATGCTGAACGGTAAGAGTGTGGCTATATGGATTGACGGCAGACCTTCATACCTCGACGGAAAGTCGCTGGAAGCCCTCCTGAGGTCAACGAACAGCGAAAGCATAGACAAGTTCGAGCTGATGGAGCACCCTTCTGCCAAGTACGACGCATCTGGCCAGGGAGGAATCATAAACATCAAGACCAAGCGCAATATGCTCTCCGGCCTGAGCGGATCGATGGGCCTGGGCGGCGGTGGAATGTACTTCAATGAACTTGAGTCTTTCCCCTGGCAGCAGTCCTACTGGATCAATCTTTCCTACAGGTCAAAGAAGACCAACACTTTCTTCAGCGCCTACGAGGGCTTCTACAACACCCCTTACCAGCTGCTCAACAAGCTGGATGTGGCTCCGACAGCCTTCCAGCAGATAGGTAAGACCACCCTTTTGGACTTCTATAGGAATTACAATGTAAAGCTGAGTCACGACTGGTTCATAAATGAGAAAAACACCCTCGGATTTATAGTCTATGTCCCCGGCGACACCGATTCGTTCAACTCCAAGTCAAGCTCTACCGAGCAGTTCGCTTCAAACGAGCTGCTTCAGACCAGCAACTCCGTAATACGCAACGAGAGCCGCTCGCTTCAGACCAACGTAAACCTTAACTATACCCACGTTTTCAACCCTGCGCTGAGCAACGAAATCACAGCCAACCTCGACTACTACCACAACACGGCCAAGACCGACAACAGCCAGGTGGATACCACTTTCCTCGCTTCGGCTCCAGAGGCTAAGGCTCTGAGATACAAGAATATGAATGCCGACAAGATTTATGACGTGTATTCTGCAAAGGCCGATTGGCAGGCAGTGGTGCTGGGCCGCTTCATGATGGAGGCCGGAGGAAAATGGGCCCTTTCGACAACCGACAACAAGAGCCTCGAGAAGCAGACTCTGGTGCCTGACCTGAACTCTGACTTCAAGTACAGGGAGCACGTGGGAGCCGCCTACGTATCGCTTGCCGGACAGCTCGGAGCAAAAGTAAGCTTCAAGGCAGGATTGAGAGGAGAGTACACCAACTCTTTCGGAGACTGGACGAGCTCTGCCCAGCAGACCAGCAGGCACTATTTCGACCTCTTCCCCACCCTGTTTATGGGTTGGCAGGCAGGCGCGAAGCTGAACCTCAATGCTTCATACAGCCGCAGAATTGACCGTCCCGGATACACCCAGCTGAACCCCACCAAGATGTATGTGGATTCGAAGACCTATATCGTGGGTAATCCCGATATGCTTCCCCAGTACAGCGATAACGTGAACGTAGGACTTATGGCAGGACAGCACTTCGCCTTCAACCTGGGCTACAACCACGCCAGCAACACCACCAGCCAGCTGCCCAGCTACGAGCCTGACGGAACCCAGTACCTGACCTGGGGCAACTACGGCAAGACCGACCTTGTGTACGCTTCAGTGAGCGTTGCGAGCCTTCCGGTGTTCAAATGGATGCAGTGGACCCTGAACCTTAACGGTTTGTACACCAATACCAAAAGCGACGCTACGGGATTCGTGAGGAACAATATCACCGGACAGGTTTACACCGCCCTCAGTTTCACCCCCGGAAAGGACTGGAAGATAGACTTTGACGCCCGCTATTCTTCGCCCATAATGTTCGGCAACTACTACATCTACCCTTCTTTCTCCAGCAATCTGGCAGTGAAGAAGAACTTCCTGGACGACAGGCTTACGCTGTCGGTACGTCTGGATGACATTTTCCGCACCAGCAACAATGACATCGAGATTATTGACGAAACAGGAAACGGCATCACATCCTTTATTGGACAGAAGTATTTCTCCCAGAAGCTGCTCTTCGACATCACCTGGAGCTTCGGACAGAGCAAGGCGACAAAGCAGCGCAAGGTGGGTAACCTTGAGGAGATTTCAAGGGCCGGGAACAAGAGTCTTGGACAGTAGATCTCTCCGCTCGCTTCGCTCGGTCGAGATGACAAGGAAAGGTTTCGTTCGGTCGAGATGTTTCCCTCCCCTGTCATTTCGAGCGGAGCACGAAGTGCGAAGTCGAGAAATCTTAACTAAAGAAAAGGCCGCTCCATGGTGGGGCGGCCTTCCTGAGGCTTAGTCCAGCTGCAGAAAAGACTTAAGTCCTTCTGCGAGAAGCGACTAATAGTTCTCGGCGTGAAGCTCGAAGTAAGACTGGGGATGTGCGCAGGTAGGGCAGATCTCGGGAGCCTTGGTGCCCACAACGATATGTCCGCAGTTGCGGCACTCCCATACCTTAACCTCGCTCTTCTCGAAAACGGCGGCAGTCTCTACATTGTTGAGCAGGGCCCTGTACCTGTCTTCGTGATGCTTCTCGATCTCGGCAACCATCCTGAAACGGGCTGCGAGCTCGGGGAAACCTTCCTTCTCGGCGGTCTCGGCGAATCCCTTGTACATATCGGTCCACTCGTAGTTCTCACCCTCGGCAGCGGCCTTGAGGTTGGCGGCTGTATCGCCTATGCCCTCGAGCTCCTTGAACCAGAGCTTTGCGTGCTCCTTCTCGTTGTCGGCAGTCTTCTGGAAGAGGGCTGCAATCTGCTCGTATCCCTCTTTCTTTGCCTTGGATGCGAAATAAGTGTACTTGTTTCTTGCCTGAGACTCTCCGGCAAATGCAGCCAGAAGGTTCTTCTCGGTCTGGGTTCCTGAATACTTGCTCATTTTGAATAATTTTAAATTAAAGTTTTTATGTGGCAAATTTAATCAATTTTTTCGACTCTGTTGACCCTTATCCTGAGTTCGTGCGGGTGAATTTTGATTCTCAGCTCTTCGGGGGCGTCAAACCAGTCCCCGTCGCAGTGCGCGGGCGCGGCAAAAGGCCGCCTTATGACAATTTCCTGCCCCTTGTAGCAGTGAACTCTGCGGCTGCTGTCGCAATGTCCTGTCATCAAAAGCGTTGCGAGTGCCGGAAGCTCTATGCTGGAGAACATATCGAGAACCGTCAGGTCCAGAAGACCGTCGCTGCAGTCGGCGTGAGGGGCCACCTTGGCCTGATTGCCCCATTGGTTTGAGTTTGCGACCGTCAGAAGGACAGCCTTGGTGGAGAACTGCTTCCCGTCCAGGGTAATTTCGTAGTCCAGGGGACTGAAATCCTTCCACAGATGCAGAGCCTGGAGGATATAGTTCTCCAGTCCCCTTTTGCCGCTCTGGGCGAAGAGTTTGCTCACATCGGCATCGAAACCCGTACCGCAGACAGAGAAAAAAGGCCTGGAATTGATGCTCCCGCGGTCTATCAGCACAGTCTGCCCGTTCAGTACAGTGTCCAGCGCCTTGTGGATATTGCGGCTGATGCCAAGGCACAGGGCAAGCCCGTCGCCGCTCCCGCAGGGGATAATGCCCAGCGTCTTGTCGCTTCCCAGCAGCCCGCGGGCAACTTCATTCACCGTCCCGTCCCCGCCAACTGCCACGACAGTACTTTCGTCGCAGTCCCGGGCTATCTTTTCGGCATCCCCGCTTGAAGCGGTGAGGGCATATTTCAGCCCTTTGGACTCCAGAAGTGAGATGATGTCCTTCTTGCGGCCGTTTCCTGAAATGGGATTGATAATGAACAGGGTATCCATTACCGTGCGGGGGTGAAAATATTCATATTCTCGTCGAAAATCTCACTCTCCGCGCCGAGGAAAGACATCACGCTATGGAACACGTGATACTGCCCCACTTTGTCCAGAGGCTTTATTTCGCGGCTCCCCTCGCTGGTCCACACCAGGAAAGGAATCTCAATCTGCTCCTTCGGGGCGATGGCTATAGGCACTCCGTGCATGAACAGATTCCCCTCGCCCAGAGACTCCCCGTGGTCCGAAACATACATAAGGCAACTCTCCCACTCCCCGGGAAGCTCTTCGAGCTGATGGATGGCGCCGCTGAGCAGATAATCGGTGTAGAGGATGGTATTGTCGTATGAGTTCATCAGTTCATCGTGGTCCGCCTTTGCCATCTCGACCGTATTGCAAATGGGAGTAAACTGCTCGAATTCAGCGGGATAGCGCTTATTGTAGGCGGGGCCGTGGCTGATGGAAGTATGCAGGACCAGAAGCACTTTAGAATTGCCCGACGAGAGGATTTCATCTCTCAGGCCTTCGAAGAGTATGCCGTCGTAGGCGGGATCCGCATCCGGGTAAATCTCCACCAGGGCCTCGGGGTTCTGATATTTCTCGATATGCACGGGAGGCTCGCCCCAGTTGCTCGTTCTCCATACAACCTGCGCCCCTGCGCGATAGAGATAGTTCGGCAGAATCTCATACAGTTTGTCGGTCGGACGGCTGTCCAGGATGGCTTTCACTCCGGCAGTCGTGTATGTCGCTGCCGCATCGGCCTTAAGGGCTGTGAGACCCTGCTGCCCGCTCAGCAGAGGATTGGTCTGCCTGGGATAGCCGTAGAGCGAGAAATGGTCCTGACGGGCAGACTCCCCTATCACCAGCACAACTACCCTCTTTGCCTCAGGATCAGTGAAAACGGCGTCCGGAAGCGGAATCTCCTCGCGGTTCATCTTATGCTCCTTAATCTGGTAGCGGACCGAATTGACGCTGTACGACCAGGGCAGCAGAAGGCTTCCCAGCACCGTGGCGTTGCGGTCAATCCAGGGCCAGTTGCTCATATTGGCAAAGGCGATGATGAGGACAAGGCCGAGGGAAGAGCCGTTGAAGGCGAACATCTTTTTAGCCGAAGAATAGTCTATCTTCCTCAGACAGACATAGATGGATGGAAGCACACCAAGCAGCAGAAGGTAGAGCACGAAAGCGAGGCTGAAAAAGCCCGAAGCCTCGGAATACTGGGTGTTGAAAACATTGCCCATCATCGTGTCGTCCAGCAGGGTGTCGTAAGTGTTGATGAAATACAGGCAGCCGGCGTCGATAATAAGGCTCAGGGAGACAATTATCTTACCCACTACCCTGAAACACCACAGCAGGAAGTAGTAAAGGAAAAAGTTCAGGGCGAGCATCAGCACTGCCAGCGAAAAGATGATCATCATCCCGTTGAAGCCGCTCTCGATGTTCTCCACAGCCGCCCGGAAAAAGGGAATATGAAAAGCAATGAGGGTAAATATGCTCAGAATAAGGCACATAACCCATAGGGGCGCTTTTTTGCTAAAAATTCTATTCTTCATCATTTGTCGGTTTTACGCCAGAGCTTTGCGATTGCGCCCAGGCATCCAATAAGGGCGAAAGTCAGCAATGAGCATACCAAAAGGACAGAAAGGTTCCAAAGTGCGCTCAGGGCGATGTTTACCGTGGGCCTTTTCTGCTCAAATGCATCGGTAAAATGGCGGGGCTGCACTCCCTTGAGCTCAGCGTGGTAGCGGGCGAAAGGATTGGAATATATAACCTCCCCTCCGGGGAAATAGGCCGTAATCCGGACATAAGAATCGTCCGTGCTCATTGTGTATTCGGCCCTGCAGCTGCCTTCAACCATAGCGAGGGTGGCGTGATTCTCGCCGCTGAACCTGATGCTGTCAGCCTGCTCGCTGAGGACTATGAAAACGGTCGAAGAGTCCCTAAGACCTATATCTTCGACGTACGGCAGGCTTGAGTTTCCGCTGTGCTTTACTGCCCAGTTCCCGGCGCCGTAATCCGGAACCCGCATTGAATAGTTGCAGCCCTGCATAAGGCAGTCCCTGATGTCTTCGTAACGGCCGGAGGGGCAGAAAAGGAAATTGCAACGCACTGCTATACAGCCACTTCGGTCGGGATAATGGAGGTCGTCATTTGCCAGAGCGGTGCTGTAATGGCCGCTGCTCAGTGCCCAGTCCCAGTACTGCTGCTCGGTGCTGATGCCGCTGTCGAGCTCCATTATCTGATAGCCGCTCAGATGCTTCATAATCTTCTCGCTGCTCAAAGGGGTGCGCAGCGGGTGGTTGAGCTGGATAAAGTCACTCTCCTTTGAGAGCAGTTCCATCATAAACTGACGCTGGGAAAGAATGGCAGGAATAATATTGTCAAAATGCAATACTTTATCAGAGCCGAAAACCAGCTTGTGGTACTTCAGCAGATTCAGTCCGTGCTCATAGACATTCACCTGAAGGGAGGAGTCGAAAGGATGGACGGTGAGCTCATTATGGTTGGAAAAGGTGACTATGTCGTAGCCGAAAGCGGCGAGCGAATCATAGACCGCCTGCGGAGAGTGGCTGCATTCGTTGAAGATGCCGTCCACCTTTGTGTGGGTATGGAAATTGGCCCTCTTCCAATCAACAGGCACTCCCTGGGAGCGAAGTGAGTCCAGGGAGTGGTAAGGGTTATAAATGCTCTCGCCGCTGAATCTTTCCTGCTCGGGGAAGTCATAAACCGGACTGACTGAACTGATGCCTGTAAGCAGAAAGACAAACAGCAGCAGTCCCGAAAGGCTGAGAGCAAGAGTCAGAAAAATACGCCGGAACATTATCTGGTGATTTTCAGCTCAATGCTGCAGCCCTCCAGGAGAGGAGAAGAGAAGCTGACGGTGGCGTCGGAGTTGACCCTGACATAAGCCAGCAGGCTGCCGCGGTGAGCCCTGTGGGAAGCGTCCCTATGGTCGGAAGTATCGGTGTTCGAGCCGCTTTCGAGGCCGACCAGAGTGGCTCCTGAGCCGACGGTGCAGGAAATCATATTGTCTGACAGCAGCACCTTTACTCCATTCTCGTCAAGTACCTGGATATCAATATGAACAAGGTCGCCGGGAGCAATCTCGCCCTCTTCGCAGCTAGCCACGAGGCGGTAGGGTCTGAGCGAAGTGGTGATGGTGTATTCCGACTCAACCTCGCCTTCTGCAGAGCAGCCCTGGGCAGTAAGGGTTCCGGCTTTGTAGTCCACGTCCCAGGCTATTATGCCGGTTGAAGCGTCATAAGGCTTCATCTCACCGTAAGGCTTGCCGTCCAGAAGGAGCCTTGCCTGAGGGGAATTGGTATAGCAAACCACCCTGATCTTCTGGCCCGGCTCATAGTTCCAGCTGTCGTAAGCGTCGATGGTAAGCCTGTCCCTATAAGGATAAGTGCCGATGTAGGTGGTTTTCTTTTCGCTCCACAGGCTGGCGCGGAACCAGCCGCGCGGTTTCATATTGCCTGCGTAGTCCAGAAGACCCGTGTACAGCCCGCGTGAAGGCCATCTGCCGGACTCTCCGAGATAGTCAAGGCCCGTCCAGAGGAACTGTCCGAAGATGAAATCCCTGTCCACCACAGACTTCCAGGCATCGTAGCCCATACCGTTCTCGCTGCCGTAGATGATGCGCTCGGGATACTGCTGATGGTCAATATCATAGCGGTCTTCGGTGTAATTGTATCCCACTACGTCAATCACTGAAGGGTAGGCCGTCTGGTTGGACATCACCACTCCGGCGAGAGCTCCGGTGACGGGGCGCGAAGTGTCGATTGAGCGGACTACTGCAGACAGCCTGCGGGCAATCTCGCCTATGCGCATAGCGTCGGGAGCGTCCTTCTTGTAGCCTCCGAACATAGGCTGGTTGATGCTCGAGCCGTCCAGCACGGGGTGAGAGTAGGGATCGTTGGGGTAATCGACTTCGTTGCCAATGCTCCATAGGAAGATGCAGGGATGGTTGCGGTCGCGCCTTACCATATCGGCCACGTCAGTTTCTATCCACTCTTCGAAGAAGTCATAGCTTCCCTGATATCCGGGAGTGCCGACATTCCAGCCTTCAATCCACTTGCGCTTGGGGAATTCCCACTCGTCAGAAGCCTCATCCATCACAAGCAGACCAAGAGAGTCGCAGAGGTCGTACAGAACCGGTGCCTGGGGATTGTGAGAGCAGCGTATAGCATTCACCCCCAGCTCTTTGAGCCTGATCAGGCGCCTTTCCCAAACTTCTTCGGGCACAGCGCTTCCCAGCACTCCGGCATCGTGGTGCAGACACACTCCCTTGACTTTCATATTCTTACCGTTGAGCGCAAAGCCTTTGTCAGCATCGAACTCGAGTGTCCTCAGACCCACCGCGCAGCCGTAAGAATCTATCAGATTTCCGTTCTCAAGGAGCTCGGTCTGCAAGCTGTAGAGATAAGGGCGCTCAAGGTCCCAAAGCTCGGGACGGAGGACTGTGAGATTGAGGGTAATATCCTGGGCATCAGCTGCTTCAGAGCTTATCGAACGGCTCTTGCCACTGGCTACCACCCTTCCCTGCGCGTCTGTAAGGGAGGCATTGAGCTGAATCTTTCCTTTTGCACCGCTCTCTCCTACAACCCTTGCATCTACCTGAACTACAGCCTTCTGGGGCTTGATGCTCAAAGCCTTCCAGCTTACTCCCCAAAGGTCGAAATGCTTTGAACCGGAGCTTACCAGATAAACATCGCGATAGATGCCCGAGCCGGTGTACCAGCGCGAGTCGGCGCTAAGGCTGTGGTCGACACGCACGCTGAGCACGTTCTCGCCCTCCTGGAGATAAGGGGTCAGCTCATACATAAAGGAGATGTAGCCGTTGGGGCGCTGGCCCAGCAGATGGCCGTTCAGATACACCTCGCTGCGGTTATAAACTCCTTCGAAATATATGAAGTGCTTCTCGGCGCTATCATTGATAGTAAAGTGCTTGCGGTACCAGCCTATGCCTCCGGGAAGATATCCGGTGCAGCTGGCAAGATAAGGACTCATCAGACCTTCGACGGACCAGTCGTGGGGCAGGTCGACACTTCTCCAGCGGGAGTCGTCATAGTCTGCAAGCGCCATTTCGGCAGAGTCGGAGAGGCTGAATTTCCAGCCGGAATTGAACTTGGTCCTTTCTCCAAAGCCTTGACAGAAGGCAGAAGTGCCGAGCAGCAGGGCAAGCAGACAGACCAGGGCGGTTTTGAGTTTAGACATAGGTGGTAAGGATTAATGAACTTCGCTGAAATACTTTAGGAACTGGGTCCTGAGAAGACGCTCTTCCATCTCGGGGTCGCTTGCGTTCATACGCGCGGTGTAGTCGGCTGGAGAAGAGAATCCCTTGCCGTCCTGCCACTGCTTCAGAGCTTCGTTCGCCTCGCTTATCCAGCCGGCGCCCTTGCTGATGATGGCGCTTGCAACTTCCACTGCCTCAGCGCCGCTCAAAAGGGCCTTAGCTACTCCTTTCCAGCACTTTACGCCGCCGGAAACTGCTATATCAAGCCCCTTTACAGAAGCTGATATGATGCCGCTCCAACGAAGGCAGCCCGACAGTTCAGCACCTGTGGTAAGAGCCTCAGCAGGTTTGAAAGTCAGAGTATCGACATCTATATCGGAAGCGTAGAAACGGTTGAAGAGCACCACTGCTGCGGCTCCCCTTGCCTTCAGCCTGTCGGACAGGGCCACGGGATTGGAGAGGTTTGCTCCCAGCTTGATGATGACGGGTATTTTCACGAGCGAGCATACTCCTGCAGCGATGCTTTCGTGCATCTTCTCGAACTCTCCGTCCTTATAATCCTTGCGGGTGCAAAGGCTCATCACATTCAGCTCCAGCGCGTCGGCTCCCGCCTGCTCAATTCTGGATGCGAATTCCTCCCACTTTCCGTCGCTGCAGCAGGCTATTGATGCTATGACGGGGATACTCAGCTCGCTTTTTGCCTTGCGGATAAGGTCCAGATAGTCGCTTACGGCCTTCTCGCTCAGGAAGGCAGAGATGTAGTCGTGGGCTTCGGGATGCTCCTCGAGTGAAGGATCGGCGCTGATTTCGCGGCTGATGCTTTCCTCGAAGAGGGACTTGAGGACAACTGCTCCGGCTCCGGCGGCCTGGAATTCTTTGAGTTTGTCGATGTTGGCGGTAAGGCTGCAGCTTCCTACAATGACGGGAGAGCTTAGGCGAAGACCTGCGAAAGTGGTGTTAAGTGTACTCATTTTTATTTGTTTTTCTTTTGTTTCAACAAGACTGCTAATTTAGCTATTATTCGGCAATTTGCCAATCAATACAATGCTCTCCTGCACCGATTATAAACGCTTTTGACTCCGGGCTTGCTCCGGGCAGGTATAACTCTGCTTCCATGCCCTCCGGAATGCGTACCGTCATATGGAAGCTCGCCTGGTCGATGCACAGATAAATGTCTCCCCTGATGGTTGGAGTCAGCACTTCGGCATAGCTCAGGCTGCCAATCTGCGGGCGTATGACTACCTTTCTGAAACCGCTCTCAAGGGGTTCTATACCCATCAGTTTGCGGACTATGATATTGGCCGGGGCGGCTCCCCAGGGATGGTTCCAGTCCTGATTGGGCTTGAAAACTGTGTCCCAGGCTTCGGTAGTGATGGTGCTCCCGGAGCGGATCATATTGTACCAGCTGCGAAGCGAAGTGGAGCAAAGAAGGGACAGGGCATAGTCCTGCTCGCCGTTGTCGTACAGGGCATCGAGCAGGAACTGGGCGCCATACACGCTGCAGGCCATCGAGCGGCTCTTGATGAACTCCAGCACGGCAGCTTTGCGCTCCGGGCTCACCAGGCCGAAACACAGGGCGAACATATTGCTGTGAAGCGAGGAGTGCTCCAGGCCGATTCCATCCGTATATAGCTGGGTCTCAGGGTTATAAAGAAGACTGTTGAAAGCCTCGTAGCAATCCTGGGCGCAAGAGGAGTAATACTCTTTATCGGCCTTGTTGCCAAGTACATCAGCTATGCTGGACATCAGACACAGGGCGCGGTAATGGTAGGCATTCACCACGGCATTATAAGTGCTGAACTCGAAGCCGTCCGCCTCGCCGCTTTCCTGCTTGCAGATTCCGGCAGCCCCGCTCTGCGGCCAGTCCACAATGTCCCTTATGCCCTTCCCCTTGAAGTGGATGGAAGAGTAAAACTCAGGGGTGCATTTCTCCAGACGGGTAGAAATCAGTCCGTTATCCTCCTTGAGGGCGAGAAGAGTCTTGGCCTTCAGATCTTCGTAGCATTCTCTCAGCAGGGCGTCGTCGCCAGTGTACATATAGTCGTTCCAGACCATAATCAGGCTCTGGAGTATCCATTCCGTGGGCCAGGTGGGATTGTATATAAGGTGCTTTACACTGCGCCGGGCCATCGCATAGTCATCGTCCACGGCGTAGTGGCTCAACTGGTTGATGATTGCGTCGGCCTCGTAGGGAATCCTTTCCCTGTCTCCGTCCACATACACTCCGCAGAAGGAAGTGGCCTTCACGGTGTATTTGCACAGCTCCCAGACAGCGTTCAGGATGCTGTCGCTGCAATGGAAATAAGAAGCATCGCTGTCGAAAGGATAGCTTATGCTGCTGCGCGATGCGCCCTTCAGGGGGTAAAGCTCCGGATTTTCGACCTCGAGGTAGCGGAAAGGATAGACTTCGCCTATGTATGAGGGCATCAGAATGGGGCTCACTCCGCTCTCGTTCAGAAGAGGAGTGGTGTTACGCCTGTCAGGCCTCAGAGGACAGCTCAGGCTGTCTTTCAGGCGGCCCAGGGAGTCTTTGGTGGCAAGAGTATAGCGCGCATATCGCTGCGAGCCCTGAGGGTGGCGGTTCACCCTGCCTGCACTTTTCTGCTCTCCGATGTGCACTGTGATGCTGTCAGGAACGGACTCTGGAGGGAAGGAAGAGTCCAGCAGGAGGCTGAACTGCGAGAATGCATCGCGGCCGAAATCAAAAAGGCCAGCTTCGCTTGTGCTTTGTGTAGCATCTTCTCTTTCAAGCGGATACACTGACACCTCGGAGCTGAAACTATCGGCGGTGAGAAAAGACACGGTAGCGGACTTTTTCCCTTGCAGGCGACCTTCGCACCACACTGTTACATTCCAATAATAAATAGTCGAAGTCTGCAGGGGCTTTCTGCCTTGAAAGCGAAGGCTCTGCTGCCCGGAGCGAATCTTCCCTGAGTCCCATACGTCGGGACGCCTAAGTCCCTCGGGGCTGGTGGCGACCCTGATTCTGAATGCTTTCTGCTTCAGGACGGCTCCGTCATTCTGACTTTCGGCATCCAAAGCCCAGCTGAAAAGCGGCTCCGGAGTGTTGATGAGGGCAGCCTGGAAGTCCTCTCCGCTCTCAAGGGCGCGTTCCAGGCTGAAGGGGCTGCGACGTCCCTGCTGCCAGACCTGGCCGGTATTCTCCAGAAGTTCGACTCTCAGGCGGCAGGGGCTCAGAGCAGCGGAAGGCTCTGCTGTACAAGAAGATAGGATCAATAAAGGCAGCATCAAGGCTGATAGAATAAGGGTAGGAGCGGTTCGCATCGGTGTATTGTCATTAATTCGGGTCTGCAAGTTAATAATTTTTGACGAGAAAATTTTGTTGTCAAAAGTTGACAATGGGGAGAGTAACTTTGCATCAGAATCAAAACAGAAATAGATATGAGTAAGGAAGTACAAAAATGGATTGAGAACAGCATCGAAATCGAAGCCCTTATCAGCGAACTCGAGCTCGAACTGGAAAACTGAGACGGTAATTTGCAGAAATTTTGTAGTTTTGCACATTATGACCGTTCCTCAATTTTTACACAGAGGCGACAGGGTTTTCGTCTGCTGCCCTTCGTACCGTATGGATTATCCGGCCCTTCTTCGGGGCGTAAAGACCCTTCAGGACTGGGGCCTCGAAGTGGAAGTGTCCCCACTAGCCACAGAAAGCTTTCTGCAGCAGTACTGTGCAGACGTATCAGTGCGCAGGCAGGAACTTCTATGGGCTTTCCGGGAGCCTTCAATCAAGGCGATATTTGCCGCGCGCGGAGGTTATGGAGCCGTGCAACTGCTTGACGCAGAGCTGGTCGGAGCTATGAAAGCTAATCCCAAATGGCTCGTCGGCTACAGCGACATCACTCTTCTGCACTTTGCTCTTCTCAAGGCCGGAGTGTGCTCTCTGCACGCCCCTATGCTGTCTTCTTTTGCGCACGAAGACTGCGAAAGGGACGCGGAAAGCGAGCGCAGGACCTTCGAGACCCTTTTCGGCGTGAGCTCTCCGACGGAGTGGAGCCTGAAGCCGGAGCTGAGCCCGAAGGGAAGCCTGGAAGTGAGAGGGACCCTCATAGGAGGCAATATGGCCAGTTTCACTCCCCTTCTTGGCAGCGCTTTCGACCCTTTTGATAGCTCCGGCTCATATATCCTTTTCATCGAAGAGGTAGAAGAGACCGCGCGCAATATAGACCGTATGATGCACTCGATTGCTATGCATATTCCGAAGCAGAGCATAAGGGCCATAGTCTGCGGAGAGTTCACCCTGTGCGGCGACGAGTTCGGCCTCGGCAGCATAGAAAGGCTCCTTTGCTCCTATACCCTG
Organism: uncultured Bacteroides sp.; assembly: GCA_945874355.1. Classification (GTDB taxonomy): domain Bacteria; phylum Bacteroidota; class Bacteroidia; order Bacteroidales; family UBA932; genus Cryptobacteroides. Next base: position 13,715 of record CAMCGB010000018.1, on the reverse strand, counting down.
CCGTCCCTCGGCTGGGATGATGTGCCTCTGCTCTGCTCCCTTCCCTGCGGACACGACAGGGTAAACATCCCTCTGGTTCAGGGAGCTGAGTACCGCCTAAGCTTCGATGCTTCAACGCTCAGCGCTAGTCTTTGTCTTCGTGAAGACTCTTTCCGAAATAGTACTGACCCTTCCCGAGGGTGAGTTTTCTGAACTGAATTGCGTTTTTGGGACAATGGTGGTAGCACGACATGCACTGGGTGCAGTGCGAGTGCCACTCCGGCTTTCCATCCTGCAGGCTGATGTTTTTCAGCGGACAGAGCTTCTCGCACAGCCCGCAATGGTCGCAGTCAGGCGTAGTGTAAAAGCCCTTGTCGGTCATTATTGCATAGAATAAAGGCCTGATAATCTTGGTTTTAAGCCACGGTGCGCTGCCTCTTACCGTGTCCTCGATGGTCTTTCGCATCATTATGGCATCGCCCACGGTGCTGAGATGGTTCTGGGCATTGCGGATTTTCTGCGCCGCGCCCTGGGGGCTGTCCAGCTTGAAGCCCGGGAAACAGAGATAAGTCTCCGGCATCACAAAGCAGAAGACCGCATCCAGATGCAGCGAGCACTTCTCAAGCAGGGAGCGGAAGCGCCGGTCGGCAAGGCCCATATCGTCCCCGCAGGTAAAAGCAGCCCAGATATAGGTCCCTTCGGAGTGCTGCCATTCTGTCAGCTTTACAAAATCCTCCACCAGCGAAGGGGCCGCCCAGGCATAAACGGGCATAACGAAGCCTATGCTGCGCTCCAGACGGCAGTCAAAACTCTGCGGTTCTTCCCGCAGAAGATCGGGGATGAAAGCGAGTCTCTCGCCGAGCTGCTCGGAGAGCCTGCGCGCTATGTGACGGCTGTTTCCGCAGCCTGAATAGTAGAAAATCATCGCTTAGGTTCCGCAATTATCAAACTCCATCAAAACAGGAAGCCGGTGTTGATATAGAAGGCTCCGTTGCCGTCCTGGCCGTAGAGCGGACTGGTCTTGGGCAGGAATCTGCTCACAGGAGCGCCGTAGTCGAAGGCGACGATGAAGTTCTCGTTCATTATGAAGCGCAGACCGGCACCGACAGTTACGTGGGGACGGTCAGACTCCAATCCGAGGGCCATATATCTGTCATATTCAGCCTTGTCGGCGGCGTCTCCCCTGAAAGTCATATCCCTTCCGCGGGTCACCATCGAAGCGTCGGAGAACATGTTCAGACCGAAGGCGATGTTCTGGTTGAAAAGCGGGAAACGGACAAATCTCCAGCGCAGCTCGGCGGTAGCCGTGGCCATATCGAGGCCCACTACCCTGTCGCGCATCATACCTCTGACGGTGCGGTATCCACCCATTCCGTCCCTGTCGTAGAAATCTCCCATCACGGTCATGTAGGGAAGCACATACATAGGGGCGCTGGAGCCGATGGTGCCTTCGTAATTAATTCTGTATGCGAAGGTTAGCACATCGTTCGGAATAAAGGGGATATACTGCCTGAAGGTGAGAGAATAACGGTAAAAAGGGTTCTTGGTGCCCAGCCATTTGGGAGCGGCGCTGAGGTGAGTTTCTGCCCAAATTCCCCTGGTGGGAGCCCCCTCCTTGTCCCTGGAATCATAAACCAGGCCCATTCTCACCGAGCTTGAGATTCCGCCTTCAGCCTCATCGTCCGAGATCAGGCCCCACTTCCTGTACTGCTCGTAAAGTGTAGGCTGGCTGTCGGGGAAGAGGTTGAAATCGTCCTTTCCCTTGTTGATGCTCTCGCGGTTCACCGCGTTGACTTTGAAATAGCTGAAATGATAGCCCAGCTCCCACTTCAGATTGTCGGTGATGGTGCCTATGAAGTCGGATTTGGCTATGACCTGAACCCTGCCATAGCGGTAGTAAGGGCTGTAGATGAAGTTCTCCGGCGACTGGGCCCCCTTCTTGTTGGCCTTGCCGAGGGCCACCCTTTCGTGGTCATAATAAGACTGATAGCCGTTGAATCCGTAGAAGTCCATAGCTTTGTCGATGGTGGTGAAAATGGCCGACGACCACCTGACTCCGGGGATGAGCGACTTGTTGTCGTAACTCAGGACATAGAGCTGCGAACCCTTGGTGAAGAACGAAGCCTCGAGGTACATCTTCGAGTCGTAGTTGGGGTAATTGCTGCCGTCGCCGTAGTTGAAAACGTTCAGCAGCGCCCCGTACTGGAAGCCTTTGTCGGCATCGAAGGCCACTACGGGAAGAGGGCCGAAGTTGTAGCCCGTCTTGATGATATCCTTTTTCTGGCCGAAGCAGAACTGGCCGGCAAGAATCAGAGCCGCCAGACTCAGAAGCTGTTTTCTCATACGTCTTTATTTTCGAGGTGGAACAAATCGCAGACAAGGTTGCGGTAGAAATTCAGCAATCGGTTGAATATCAGGTAGAACGGAAGGAAAATCGGAAGCAGGAGCCTAAGGGCAAAGCCTATGGTATGCGCCCAGGCCTTGTCCTTGAAACTGCGGAGGATAAGAGTCTGCGGCAGCCAAATGGGAGCGGCAGGCACTATGCAGGCGGTAAATAGAGGCAGGCTCACCAGGCTGCAGAGAGTCCTGAGTACCAAACGGTCGTGTCGCCTCTCGGGAATCCTTCCGATCAGTGAGAGCACTTCCTCCCTGACTTCTTTGCAAAGGCTGCGGTACACTTCGTTCTCGCTGCACTCGGGACGTGCGGCAAAGTACTCGCCCAGGTCTATGCTCTTCCCTATCCTTATCGCAGCTCTTCCGCCCTGACGGAAAAAGTACTCATAATCAAGGCCTACGGGCACTATATATACCTTCTTGCCGTTGCGGTCCAGAGCCATCTTGCTGATGCGGAAGATACCTTTCTTAACAGGCATCATTCCCCTCTCGGGACGATGGGTACCCTCGCTGAAAATGCAGAAAGGCACCTCTTTATCCATACACTCGACTATCTGGTCGAAAGTCTCGTAATTGCCGGCCACCTCCTTGAGCCCGTCCCTTTCGCGGGCTATGGGAAGGATTCTGAGCCAATTGAGGATTGAGGCAATTTTGGGGTTGCGGAAGATGTCGAAACGGGCGGCAAATGCTACGCTTTCGTGCTTGATGAGAAGAATCATCAGAGGATCGAGAAGCGATGCGCAGTGGTTCGGTGCGTACATAATGCTTCCGTCCGTGGGTATGTTTTCCCTCCCGCTGATTTTCACCTCCGAGAAGGAGCAACGGGTCGTAAAATCTACATAATATCTAAGGATGTCATACGCCTTGCTAGGCTGCCAGACTTTTCTGCTCATATTCTAACTATTTGATTGATTGGTTGTTAATTTCTTCAATGCCCTCTTGTCGCTGAGCCTGAACAGGGCGCTGGTCCCAAGGCCGCTGACTATATGCCATATACCCCACCAGGCAGTGATCACAAGGGCTCCTCCGTGGGGCGGGAAATTGGCGAATATTCCTGTTCCGAGCAGGAGTACCAGTCCGAGGCCGCTGTTCTGGATGCCGGTCTCGATGGTGAGGGTTCTGCGGTCTTCCTTGCTCACCTTTGACACTTTACCCACGCACCAGCCGATCAGCAGGGCGAGCAGATTGTGTACAAGAACGATAAGGAAGATGTATTTGATGCACTTGAGGAAGGCATCGATATTGCCCATAAATGCCAGCACCACCATTGCGATGAAGAACAGGATGCTGAAATACTGGAAGGGTTTCTTGAGCTTTTCGGCCACTTTGGGGAAGAAATGGGCAGTGAGGATGCCCAGGGTCAGGGGTATGCCGAGAAGGATGACTATGGTCTTGAATACATCCCAGAGCGGAATCGACAGCTGGGGAAGGGTGGACGCGATGCCGCTGGCCTTGAGGTAAAGGTTGCCGTAGAGCCAGAAGTTGAAAGGAGTCGTGAAGATGGCAAGGGCGGTGCTGATGGCAGTGAGGCTGACGGACAGCTCGACGTTCGCTTTCGAAAGGGAGCTGATGAAATTGGAGATGTTGCCTCCAGGGCAGGAAGCCACCAGAATCATTCCCATTGCCATTGTCCAGCTGATGCTGCCTTTGAGGCTGAGGGCCAGAAGGAAGGTGAAAAGGGGCAGTAGGATGAACTGGCATACGATGCCAAGAATGACGGACTTGGGTTTGGTGAAGACATCCACGAAGGTTCTGGGCCTGATGCCCAATGCGACTCCGAACATCACGAAGGCAAGAACGATGTTGATGGTGTTCATTCCTCCGGCATTGAGGCTGACATTGATGCTGTCAATGATTGCGGCGGTTTCGGTACTCATTTTCCTCTATTTATTATGCAAATATACGCTATATTTTGGAAATGCCGCACTGTCCTGCCCCTACGCGGGCAGAGAAGGGATCTCGTCTATATCCTGAAGGGCCTTGATGGGATGCTTGTCGCTGTTTTTCGCGCCGAGCTTTATCAGCTTGCCGGAAGTGTTGATGATGCTCTGGCCTCCCGGAACGAGCTTCTTCTTGCCATCTTCATACTCCTCCGAGGCTTTATTCAGAGCCTTTCCCAATGCCTCGTACCTCTCCATAAAAATACCCACTCGGTCAATCATCTCGTTGGCCAGCTCGTACACCTTCTCGTGGTTCTGGGCCTGGGCGACTTGAGTCCAGGTCAGGCGCACAATCTTGAGCGCAGCATAAAGGCTCTGCTCATCAGCGATATATACATTCTGGTCGGCAGCCCTGCGCCACAGATCCGGCTCGGCATTAAGCGCTGTCCATAGAGCTCCCATATTGGGAACGAACATAATCACATAGCCGGCCGAGACCTTCGGGGGCTGGACATAGTTGGAATAATCCTTCGCCGCGAGCTCCTTCACGTGCTTTCGGATGCTCTCCAGATGCGCCTTGAGGTACAGCTGACGGTCAGCCTCATTCTCGGCATTGACATAATCCACATAGGCTGTCAGGGACACCTTTGAGTCGATGATTACTTCGCGCCTCTCGTCCAGGTGCAGAATCACATCGGGTCTCATTATGCCGCCGTCGGCATTCTTCACCGGCTTCCCGCTGCTGTCGCGGATGACGGCCTGGGTTTCGAAATGCACGCCCTTGGTCAGGCCCTGTGAAGAGAGCAGCTCCTCCAGGATGGTCTCACCCCAGTCTCCCTGCACCTTGCTGCCGTGCTTGAATGCGGCTGCCAGCTCGTCGGCGCTCTTGCGGGCGGCATCGCTATGCTCCATCAGGCTCTTGATTCTCTCGCGCATCTCGCCGTTGCGCTCCGCCTGCTCCTTATTCCCCTCTTCCATAGCCTTTTTCAGCTCGGCGATGTTCTCTTTCAGCGGATTCACAATCTGCCCGATACTCTGGTTGCTCGTCTCCGAGAACTCCTTCTGCCGGTCCTTCAACATCTGGGAAGTCTCGCTCTTCATCTGGGCGCTCACCTTGGCGATGGTCTCGTCGAAACGCGCCTGGAGGGCGTCCATTGCCTCTTTGTGGGCCTTGTCTCGGGTGGCTAGCTCTTCTGCTTTCTGCTTTCCTATCTCGGCCTTGGTCTCTTCGAGCGTCTTTGCTGCCTCAGACTTGGTCTGCTGCAATTGCCTGGCAGCCTCAGTCTTCGTCTCCTCCAGCTGCTTGGCCGCCTCTTCCTTGGTCTCTTCGAGCGTCTTGGCTGCCTCAGACTTGGTCTGCTGCAGCAATGCATCTGCCTCTGCCTTTGCCTTTTCCAGCGTTGCCGCCGCCTCTGCCTTTGTCTTTTCGAGGGTCTTGGCTGCCTCAGACTTGGTTTGCTGCAGTAATGCATCTGCCTCTGCCTTTGTCTTTTCCAGCGTAGCTGCCGCCTCTGCCTTTACGGTCTGCAGCTGCTTTTCCGCTTCGCTCTTTGCTTCCCGGAGCTGGCGCTCGGCTTCTCCCTTAGCTTCTTTGAGCTGCCTGTCGGCCTCGCTCTTTGCCTCGTCCAGCTGCCTTGCCGCTTCGTCTTTGGTCTCTTGAAGCTTTGCGCTCAGCTCCTCGATGCGCGAAGCGGAATGCTCCAGGTCGGACTCCAGCCTGGCCTGTTCGGCCTTCAGGGCTGCCTCAGCCTGAAGTTTTGCCGCCTCCCCCGCCTGGGCGACTCTTGATTTGACGATGCTCCTTGCGACGAAAAACGCAATAAGTGCGACGAGGACTACGCCTCCAAGAAAAGAAAGTAGAATCTCCATACAAACAACGGTTTCTGTCTTACAAAAGTTTCGCCCATGCGAAACCGATTTTCAAATTTAACAAATAATCCCAACTCCTACAGCACAAATGCTCCCTTTATATATTGATAGGTCAAGTATTGATTTGTGCCCCAAAGATAACACCTAATATTGTCAGTTAATGACAATGGAAATAATAATTTCAAAATAAATTCAGAAGGCTTCTCCAAATCTTTCTTTTCGGATATTTTCGGGTCTCTCAAGCCATTTCGGATTGCTTGTCGGATTCTTTCTGCATTGTCATTAATTGTCAATACGAAGAATATTTTTGCAATTGAAGATATAATTATAAGGGCGGCCAGATAGCCTTATAGAGCGAAGAGCGTAGCGCGTTGTCACGCTCGCTTAGCCCGGTCAGGATGAGAGAAAAGCGGCTTTGTGGCCACCCGCTTGTTGAACCTTTTAAATTGCAAAGTTATGATGACGGTACTAATCGCAATCGCGCTCGTAATGGATGTGCTGAGCGCAATGTTCGGAGGCAATGACAGCTGGAGCAGATAGCCGCCCCCGTCCTTTTTCCTCCCCGAGCCTCGAGCAATTCACCTCGCACAGCCGGAATTGCCAATATGTTGAATATGAAAGTGTTAACTTTTAGCGGTGTTGCCGGTGGGCACAATCTGATGTCACCTTACCTAGGGCAAAAAGCTATATTGCTTATAATCAGCAAATTAGCAAACCACGTTGTGCTAGGTGATTTGCCGGAAGGGAAAGGCCACGCCGGTGAATTTCACGAAGGGGAAACTGCGAGCAGAGGTTGGATTTCTCAACTCAGCCCTCATCAGTCACGCACCTTCAGCTATGCTCCTACTTTGGACTATAATTGCGCTCAAAATTCCAAATAAAATCGGAAACAGCTTATCTTTTCAGATTCTTGAATGTGATTTATAATAAATAATTGTATTTTTATAGGGCATTATTTGGCAGTATGTGACATAATGATTGTATGGACCCGTTCAACCATTTCAGATCAATCGAGGAGTTGACAAAGACCCTTTCCAAGGAGCATGAACTTCTTGCCCAAATGTTCGATAAGCGGAAACTGATGAAATTCCCGCCCTCCGTTGCTTTGGAACTTGTAAATGGCAATGAGTCTCGTCTGCGAAAGCTGATTGAATTTGGGGTTCTTATTGAGAATGGCAATTCATTGGAAATAGAAAGCGATTACCTGAATTTCTTTGAAGAAGTTCTTAATGTCAACGAAGAAATCAGCGTACTCAGCGTTCAGGAATGCATAAATACCCTCAAGGAGAATATCGGCTATTTCTTGCAGGAATCCAACGTAAACCGTAAGGGGTATTACCAAGATATTGTCAGGCAACTGTTGAAGAAAACCGGTTTTAGGACACTCAAAAATGTGGTGGACCTGAAACGGAACATGGACAACACCTATAAACAGGAGCCCAATTATCTGATAAAGATAAAGAAGCTGGATGTACTGGACCAGAAGAGCAAGAGCATCCGTTCGATGATTAAGGAATGCGAGCACCTGATGGACCACGAGAAAGCGTTCTTTATCATGGCTGACAATCCTCAAATGGCCAGGACTTGCAATGATGTCCGTCATGACTTTACTGAGGCCTACTACGCGCTGATGGAAATCGAGCGGCAGAAGATTGTTTACATCAACCAGATTGAACTGCAGAACAAGCTTTGCCAAAAGATCAGAAAACTCAAGTATCTTCAGGATCAGTATATTATAAAAGAAGAGACAAACCTTAAGAGTGTACTGGAGTCGATAAATCCTCTATGGATGGAGCCCAGGACATACAGCAAAATCAAGTTATCTATCGAAGATCTGCAACAGAACGACCAGCTTACTGCACTTCTGAGAAAGATTGCCGAAAGGAACGGAATCAAGAAGACAGCGCGCGTAGAAGCAGAACCGCTCTCTTCGGAGGATCTCGAAGAGCACGTGCATGAAATCTCCGGAATTGATCCGGATGAAGTATGGTCCGGCTTTTTAGCTTCGGGATACAATCTGTTTGACTACATCCTGAGGTATGATTATAAGATGGAAAGGAGTATTGAAGACCATGCTTCCCTATTCTGTCAACTGGTGATCCTGCACCCTGACCAATGCCGAATGACAGGCAAATACGCTACATATCAAGACCTTGAATACCCTATCATCTATGCGAAATAATACTCTTAAGATTTATGACATTTTGAGCAGAGGTGGATTCATTGCCGCAGACAGTCTGGACAGCACCACAAAACATCTCTTTGAGGATATCGAAGAGAATTATGAGGATTATGCCGATTATTTCAAAGAAATCGGCTTGAAGCTTGAGGCCGGGAACGGCTACTACTTCTTCTCTCGCGCCTATGAAGGAAAGCAGAGCATCGAGCAGAAGCTTGACAGCTTCTCGAAGTGGCTTGACTATCTGGATTTCCTGAAGTGTTATAATCAGTCTTTCACAGCGGGGTTTCAGTTCAGGAAGTCACATATCGTCGAGCAGATTAGCGTGGATCTTGAACTCAAGCAAAAGGCCGGCAGGCTCTTCAAGAAATATGATGCAACATCGAATCAGGATATTGTCACAAAACTGATTCAGGAAATGGTTTCCATCGGCTATGCGGAATGCATAAACGAAACAGATGAGACTTATAAGGTGACATCAGCATTCAGATATGCAGAAGAACTCGTCAATATGATCCAAATCGCAAACGAAGATGAAATACCTGAATAAGATAGTCTTTATCAATAGCGCCAACATCACGTATTCAGAAGTAGCTGTTGACGGGAATGTGCATTTCACCGGTACCCAGGGTGTCGGCAAGAGTACGGTCTTGAGGGCGCTGTTGTTTTTCTATAACGCAGATAAGCATAAGCTGGGCATACAGAATGGCCAGAAGCCTTTCGATGAGTTTTATTTCAAGCAGGCGAATTCATACATTCTTTATGAAGTCATGCGGGACAATGGTGCCTACACTGTCCTTGTGAGCCGTTATCAGGGCCGTGCTTCCTGGCGCTTCATTGACGCTCCTTACAATCGTGAGTGGCTGGTTGATTCTGACGGAAGGGTGATGGGCGATTGGGTAAAGATCCGTGAGAGAATTGACAAGAACATCAGCGTGTCGGCCAGGATTGAGAGCGGTGCCTTGTTCAAAGATATCATCTTCGGGAATACCAGAGACTCAAAGTATACCAAATATGCCCTTGTGCAGAGCGCCAGTTACCAGAACATACCCCGCAGCATCCAGAACGTGTTCCTGAATACTAAGCTCGATGCGGAATTCATCAAGACAACCATCATCCAGTCCATATCTGACGAAGATCTCCCTATCGATATCAAGACATACAGAAGACTGATCCAGAGTTTTGAACGGGAGTATGATGAGATTGACTGCTGGTTCAGAAAGACCAGGGATGGAACTGTTCCCGTAAGGAAACTGGCAAACAAGATTGCAGAAGACGGACGCAGGGTGATAGCTCTCGACCAGCAGCTGCTGGATGTCTGGAGAATGCTGAACTATGCAGTGGCTGAGAGTGAGAAGCATATTCCTCTTCTTGAAGACCAACTATCCGAAATCGGAGCACATCTTGAAAAGGAGAAGAAACACCGGTCTGAGCTGGATGCCGAATACAACAAGGACAAGGATTCCCTGAATCAGAAGCTTGGCTTTAAACAGGGAAAACTTACTGAGATATCGCAAGCGCGCAAGAGATTCGCAGAACTTAAGATAGAAGAGAAACTGGCACTTGCTGAAAGAGAATCAATGATAAGGCAGGAGCTTGATGAGAAAACCATCCTTCTTGAGAACCTGCTTAAGGAGCACAAGAGCATCGAGGAGAAGTACAATATCGCAAAGGGCCGACTGAAGATAGATAAAGATAAGTTTGAACTGACTCAAAAAGAGGCACTTAATTACCAACGGAATGAGCTTCAGATAAAACGGGAGCGCATCCAGACGGAAGCTTCAAAACTGCGTGATAATCTGATTGTCGATTACAACAATTGGAGAAAGGAATCGGACGAGAGGCTAAGACTCCTGTCTGATGACCAGCATAGAGCAGACTCTGCACTAAAAGAACTGAATCGTTGGCATCCAAAAGAAGCAGAGAAGAACACGGTCAAAAACGAGCTTCATAAACTTGATATACTGGAGAAGGAAAATTATGCCCGTAAGATGGATGTGGAGCATGAAATTGCCTCTATACAGAAGGAGTTTGAAGTGAATGCGGAAGACCTTAAGCGGGAAACTGAGAGGAAGATTGACGAATTGGATAAGAGCAGGTCTGAACTCAAATCCAAGATTGACAGTATTGAGGCTCTTTTGTCGCATCTGGAAGGTTCGTTCTATGAATGGCTCACAAAGAATGCAGAAGGGTGGGAGCAGACAATCGGTAAGCTGGTCGATGAAGAGAAAGTACTTTATGCCCAGGGACTTGAGCCGTCAATAGTCTCGTCCTCAGACAGCTTCTATGGCATAAGCCTGAATCTTGAAAGCATAGAACTTACTTCCAGGACTCCGGACAAACTGCGGAAAGAGAAGAAAGAGTTGGAGAATCAAGAAGCTGAACTTCTGAAAGAAATATCTGCAGTCAATTGCGCCTCAGAAGAAGAGCATTCAAAACTTTCCAAGAAGCTTACGGAAAAACTTACCCCTCTCAGGCAGCAGCGTACCATGCTTAGGGTTGAAGCGGACAAGATTCCGGCGACAAGACAGGATCTGGAGAACCGCCTGCATGCCCTGGATATGGAAGAAGAGGAGATGCTTGGGCGCGAGCGGGAATTACGTCAGAGAGCTTACAACGAAGCTCTGCTGAAACTTCAGGCAGAAAGCGACTCCCGTAATAAACGGGAAGCTGCTTATAACAGGGCTGTAAAGAATGCAGACAATGATGCCAAAAAGAAGATAAAGGAGCTAGCTGACATTCTGGAGGATATCAAGAAACAACTTGACCATCAGACAATAAAGAGAATACAGGAGTTTGACCTGCAGATCCGGCAGATCGATGAGCAGATGAAGGCGGAGCTGTCCGGGAAAGGAGTTGACACTGCCCTATTGGACAAATACAGAACCGATGTTGATGGCCTGAAGCAGTTGCTCTCTCAGATAGAAGCCGACCGAACAAATGTGACAGAGTATCATATTGCTGAAAAGGATTTATTCTCTATAGAACCGACTGTCAGGGGTGAAATCAAGTCCCTGGAAGAGCAAATCAGGCAGATCAGCCAGAAGTACGAAGATAAGAAGTCAAAGATTCTCAAGAAGATTGAAGAACTCAATAATGAACTCAAGTCTGCAGGCAAAGAGCTCGAGAGGCTGAAAGAAGGGCTAAATGAATATCATCAGGTGGTCGGGAACGAGCACATTATTCCTGATTCATTCCTTTCTGACGTTACAGCTGCCGCCACATCCGAAAGTTGTCACAATCTGCTTATTCAACTGAGGGGCACAGTGAACAGCAAGCGGTCAACGCTCGAAGCTCTCAAAGCAGCAGTGGTTGATTTCAATAAATTTTTCAAGCCTCATAATGCATTCAACTTCAATACGATGCCGGTTACTGACGAAGACTACTTCCAGATAGCCGCTAACCTTCAGGAGTTCCTTGACAACAACAAGATTGAAGAATTCCGGAGAAGGACCAGCGAACGCTATAAGGATATCATCGGCAGAATCTCTACGGAGGTCAGCGCATTGATGTCCAGGCGTTCGAATGTTGAATCGATAATTAATGATATCAACAGGGACTTTATTGAAAAGAACTTTACCGGAGTAATCCGGAGCATTGAACTGAGGGCAACTGAGTCTTCGGACAAACTCATGCAGCTTCTGATGTCCATTAATTCTTATGCCAAGGAGAATGAGTACTCAATCGGAGAGATGAATCTGTTTTCGGACGATAATCGTGATGAGGTGAACCTCAAGATTGTGGATTATCTCAAGAGACTGACAAAGCTGCTGCTTGACAATCCCTCTTGTGAAACCGTGTCACTGAGCAATACATTCACCCTGCAGTTCCGGATCAAGGAAAATGACAACGACACAGGATGGGTTGAGAAGATCAATAACGTGGGTTCAGATGGTACCGATATACTAGTGAAGGCAATGGTTAACATTATGCTTATCAACGTCTTCAAGAAAAAGGCAGCGAAGAAGAGCGGCGACTTTATTGTCCATTGCATGATGGATGAAATCGGAAGGTTGCATCCAAACAACATCAAGGGTATCCTTCAGTTCGCAAACTCGAGAAACATCTACCTTATCAACAGTTCACCCACTTCATACAATCCGTATGACTACAAGTACACATACATGCTCAGCAAGCAGAATATGAAGACTCGCATTGACAAAATCATGAAGAGAAACATATAAATATGTCAGTCAGAGCATACATAAAGGAGCTACTCGATGGAAAGACTATTGCTTCAAGCAGAATTCCCGGGGGCTTGCTTGAGAAATATATTGCCGAGGGCTTGCTTTCCGTGTCGGTGCATGGCTCCAGAAAGTCTGTCAGGGCCAGGGATATTGAGGCTTTCCGTCAATACCTTATCGATGAGGACGAGAGAAACAGGGTCCTGATGCTTGAAGGTGCCGATTCAAGAGCATCCCTGGCGGCAGAGACCGGCAACTCAAAGCTGATGGCTGTGCGCTCTTGCCCCGGTTTCCCTGTAAATGCTTATGAACCAATAAAGTGTACTCTTAATGGCAACAGTATAGTTTTGAACCCGCCTGTCGGTTCGTTTGCATTCATTTGTGATTGGAAGTCCTTCTCGGTTCCTGCAGACGTGACAGTAGTCGGCATAGAGAATATGGAGAACTTCAGGATGGTTCACAGGCAAAAAGCATTCTTTGAGAAGGAAATCGGGAAGCGCAGATTTCTCTTTGTATCACGATATCCTCAGTCTTCTGATTTGCGCGCCTGGCTTAAGACGATTCCCAATAAGTATTACCATTTCGGTGACTTTGATCTGGCCGGAATCAAAATTTTCCAGACTGAGTTCGAGCGCTATCTGCCCGGACGCTCTGCATTCCTGATACCGTCAGACATAGAAAGCCGCATAGAAGCCGGATCATCAAAGCGATATGACGAACAGCTGCAAATAGCTGGGACTGTCTCTTCTGATAATCCGGCGCTTCAGACTCTTATCGACCTGATTCATAAGCACAGGAAGGCTTATGACCAGGAAGGGTATATTGAATGAGCAAAGCTTTTCGTGGGTGCACTCCCCTGTCATTTCGCCCACGCCCCCGTCTTTGACATTTCGCCCAGGTGAAGCACTCTCCTGTCATGTCGCCCAGGTGAGGCACTCCCCTGTCATTGCGACCGAGCCTTCCCTTGTCATTTCGAGGGAGCGAAGCGAGTCGAGAAATCTGTTCCTCTCAGCCCGGGCCTCGAGCAATTCACCTAGCACGAGCCGTTGTTGATTATCAATGAGTTAGCGAATGTTTTGTGTGAGGTGGCGGCAAATTGATGCCACCTTACATAGGGTAAAAAGTGTGTTTATTCACATTCAATCAGTTAGAAAAACCCGTTGTGCGAGGTGATTGTAAGCGTCTCCGCGATGACGCATTCGAGGCACAAAGAAAGCAGGGTGTTGTGCC
>CAMCGB010000017.1 GCA_945874355.1 uncultured Bacteroides sp. | reverse complement strand
CTCCTGAAGAATGACAACTCCAAGCTGATACACTCGGCAGACAAGTATTACCTTCAGGTAAAGAACATTACTACCGATGATTATGCACAACCAAAAGGTCCGATCGTACTTGCATCCAACAATGATTATCCCACTATCAACCATGGCTCCGCCAATTACAAAGGCTTTGCCGCAGGCGTGCAGGAGGCCGACGGCATAGCTTTCTACTATGTAGATCTCTCAGCCAGCAGTGCCGATATTCAGTTCACTCTCTACAACAGCGAAGACGCCACCGTTACTACATATACCGCCACCGGCAAAACCGTAGCCTGCGACGACAAGAAGTGCATAAGCGTAGCTATCAACAATAGCAAGTTCTCTACACTTCTCTCAGAGCTCAGCGGATCTTTCAGCGTAAGCGACACCAAAAAGGTTCACTTCTCCCACGGTAATCTCCGTTATACGGTAAATACAGGAATCTGGGACTTCTATCCTAACCAGTACGATTGCGCAAGTAGCTACGATGCCAACGTCATCAGCCTCTTTAACTGGGGATACAATGAGACCAACTCCATTATCCCTAACGCATGCACAACCGAAAACGTAACCCGTACAAGCGGCAATCTGATTTACAATGAGGATTGGGGTTATGTAGTAGGAGACAAAAATACCTGGCGCACCCTCACAACCGAAGAGTGGCAGTATCTTTTCAATGAAGGTGCTTATGCCAATGCCAACAGAGCAGGGCTTTATGCCTACGGAGTAACCGTTGCAGGAAAAGCAAACTGCACAGTTCTGTATCCTGACGGCTTTAGCGGAACAAAGGTCAGCAACGGAGACCTTACAAGCTACGACACGGCATCAGAATGGGAAGACGCTCAGAACGAAGGAGTTGTCTGCCTTCCTGCCGTCGGCTTTCGCAGCACCGAAAGTGTCAACTACGTAGGCCAGACCGGCACATACTGGTCATCGACAGCCTACAACAACGTCAAAGCATACATTATGTACATCGATAGCTCCAATGTCCTTCCTGGCTCAATGGACTACAAGGACAGTGGCTACGCCGTACGTCTTGTCACAGACTCCAAATAATATCGGTTCAGTTGATGAAGTTCAGTTAACAATCGAAAATAGAACCACATAACTCATTGGTATTTAATTAGTTGTGTGTATATCAGGTATACAGCCTTCTGCTAAATTGCAGAGGGCTTTTTTATTGATATTCAGACGCTTAGATATACACCGATTTCCCAAACATTGTCATACCTTGGTCACCAGTTGTACACCTATTTGTAAAGACATCAACCCGATCCCTTTGAATACTCCTCATAATCATACGGAATGCCATTAGCCTCAAGCAAAGATTCCAGCTATAGAAATATTCAAAAATGGGCTGACTAAAAAAGTAGCCATATTGTCATTTCGACCAAGCAAAGCGCGGGAGAAATCTATATAAGACATTGATATTCAATAGATATCTCGACTCCTCACCCTGTACTTCGCTCAATATGACAGCCTTTTTAGTCAGCCTCAGGAAACTATTAACCAAAACTATTATTTACTCAGTTGTCGGGTATCCCGGGTTCTGTACCACGATACCGTGTGACTGAAGAACGACTTTATGAGGCAGAGGTGCAAGCACCCTGTATGCATTTGCAGCCTTATCTGATATTCTGTTCTGCTCATAAGCCCTCTCAACCAGCATATTTGTTCCATCAGGACTGGTGAAACGCTTTAGATCCTCATATCTCTGGCCTTCTCCCATCAACTCGCGTCCTCTCTCCCAAAGAATCAGATGCAGAAAAGCATCCTTGCTTGCAGTAGGATCACTACCCCAACGTGCTACATAATAAGGAGTATGGTGCTTCTTGATATCAGTACCGAGACCTGCCCTGGAGCGGATGGAATTTACAAGTTCAATAGCTTCACTAGTAACTCCCTTTTGGCGTACAATTGCCTCTGCAAGATACAGATAGACATCTGACAAACGGTATGCCGGCTGCTCAATCAGCCACTCTGCACCAGAGTGTCCTGCCTCTTTGTAGTTTGTGAACTTATAAGGATATGCTCCATTCATTGACAGTTCATTAGGTCCGGGATTCTCAACCATCAACTTGCCTGAAATTCGGTTATATGCCTTAGTATAGAATTGTCTTACACGGGTATCAAGTTCATAGGACTCGTCTCCCTCATATCCGAAAAGCGAGTGGAAATGCTCCCAAGGAGTCCATCCCATATGCCAGGCTCCAGTAAGAGTTCCGGCGCTGGGCCCCGGAGTGTAGAAATACGAGCCACTGGTAATCTCAGTAATCCAGATATTTCCGTGGTTGTTGTCAACCGGGCAGGAGAAGATGGTCTCGTCATTGGGGCAAGTGTTGATGGCAACCTCAAACGGAGAGTAAGTATAAGAGTAAGAAGGACCCATAATGGCAACCCTATTGTCAACGCCTATAACATCGGCCGTAGTGACCGTTGCACCAGGTGTGGTAATGAGCTTATAGTTGCCGGAAGATAGAAGGTAGCGGCATACGGCCTCAGCTTTTCCCCACTGCTCAGTAGCCATATAATAACGGATTGAAAGCATGCGGAAAAAGTCCTTCGTTATATATCCTCTCATATCTCCGGTGTATTTGTCTGGAAGATTTGACTCGAGGACTGCTGCAAGGTCACTCTCAATGCATGCACGATACTCTGCTTCGGTCATACGGGGCTGTGGATCAATCTCGTTAAGATGAGAAGGATCGATGATGGTATTTACAGGGCCGAAGAACTCATAAAGAGTGTACATATACAGAGCACGAAGACCTTTGAGCTGCCTTGAGTACTCTTCTACAAGAGCTGGATTGGACTTGGCAACAGGACAGTTCTGAAAGTCCTGGAGAAGGGATGTGATCTTTGCGCTTACCCTGTTGAACTGCCATACAGCCCAGTTGTCTTCAGGGCGTCCTCCTCCGTTGTCTTCAATGCCGGACGAAGGAGTCCAAGTCCATCTAGACCAGGCAGAATACTGACGATAAAGCTCGTCTGACATCGAAAGGCCATAAATTCTCGGAGCCACCCAGTGGCTGGTCCAAAGACCATAGTCGGTTCCTGCACCACGGCCGGAAACATAAATCATCATTCCGACTACAGCTGCCTGAAGGTCGCTCTCGCTCTGGAAGAAGGTTTCAGGGACAATCTGCCCGTAAACCTTTGTTTCTAGCATTTTCTCACACGATGAAGTCAGCATAATAGTTCCGCACAATGTGCTGACTGCCAGTATGAAAGACAATATCTTTTTCATAATATAATCAGTTGGATTGTTTAACTAGAATGTAAGTTTTACACCAAAGGTGAATGAATAGCAGATAGGATAAGGATAGGGACCCCTCAGCTCGGGATCATAACCCTCATAGTTTGTTATGTTCAGCAGGTTCTGAGCATCAAGAGAAACGGCAAGAGAGCCAAGGTGGAGATACTCTGCAACTGATGAAGGCAAAAGATAAGACATCTGGACATTCCTGAGTTTAGCATACCATATCTTCTTGAACCAGAAATCACTAGTACCACCGGTCCTCTGGGTTGATGAAGTAAGATCATTTCCGATGCCGGGCCAGCTTCCGTTCTGATTCTTCATGCTCCATATTTTGTCTATACCATTGTCATACGTATTGTGCTGGGCATTTCCTCCCATCGCAGTTCCACGGTTTCCAGGCGATGTCGTAATGAATCCGGCTGCACCATACCAATACATAGTAGCAGTAAACCTCTTGTAAGTGAAGGTGTTGTTGAAGCCGAAACGGAATGGTGCCGTTGTCCTTCCGAGGAAGTGATTGTCCTTGTCGTCGAGAACACCATCTCCATTGTAATCCTTATACTTGATGTTGCCCGGAACAGCCAGAGGCTGGAGAAGTTCACCTTTCGCGTTTTTGTATGCGTTGATTTCATCATAACTGTGGAAGATACCATCGGTTTCCCATCCAAACACTGCAGACATTTCGTCTGTTTCTGACTGCCAGGAGTTAAGCACAAGTTCAGGATTCCTGGTCTTCCAGCGATATATGGTATATGAGAAGTTGAAGTCAGTGCTCCAGGAGAAATCAGGCGTCTTTACATTGAGTGAATGCAGCTCGAATTCCAGACCCTTTGCCTGTGTGGATCCGATATTGCTGATGACCTTCGGAACCGGCTGGTCTGACGGGAGAGACTTGTAGTCAAGAAGGTTCCTTGCCGAGCGGACAAACACATCAACACTACCGCTAACCCTGGACTTCCAAAGGCCAAAATCAACACCCAAGTTGACCATCTCGTTCGTTTCCCAGGAGAGGTCAGGGTTTGCCACGGTAGAGAGCTGGATGCCACCAAGATAGCCACCCTGAGTCATAAGGGCATAGGCCATCTCTACGCCTGCGCCGGTAAGCTCCTTCGTAGCATATACAGAAAGCGCATTTGCAGCCTTAGGTTCATTACCGGAAGAACCGTATCCGACACGAAGCTTAAGGTTGGAGAGCCAATCCTTACTCATCTTCATCCAAGGCTCGTCAGAGATTCTCCAGGCAGCTGACACAGAAGGGAAGAAACCCCACTTCTTGTTCGCGGCAAATACTGAAGATCCGTCACGACGGCCAGTCGCAGAGAAAATGTAGCGATCCTTATAGGTATAGTTGATTCGTCCGAACTGGGACAGTTTGGTAATCTCACCACGGCTTGTTCCTGTATAACGCTGGTCATTGTCTGTACCTGCCGCCATGTTATCAGTCAGGAAAGAGTCGGTCCAGAAATTTGAGGACTGTAGGATGTATGAAGCGAATGACGTTCCATATGCTCCAACACCAAGAGTAGCATCAAAACGATGATCGTCCCAAACCTTATTGTAGTTGAAATAAGACTCTAACGATTTATTGGTAGATTCGCTTCCGCCGACTGTAGCCATTCCGTTAGGAACCAGATTGATACCGGCAGTTTTCGGAATATAGTAATCACGACGGCTGGTCTGAGTATCGTAACCTCCGACAATGTTAAGCCTGAGGTTATCAGTGAAATCAATTTTTAGAGTAGGGTTGATAAAGACACGCTGATTACGGTTCTTGTCGGTAATCTGCAGCTGTCCGGCAGGATTGTTCTGCTGTCCATCAGTTGCGTGCGGGTACATTCCAAGTTCATAATCGAATGAGTCGTCAACGTAGGGAGCAAATCCATAAGCTGAATGTACGAGAGAGTTTGTACTTTCACCTATTACGCTAGACTGGCCTGAGGACTGGTTGTTTGTAGCAATATTGGTATAGTTGATGTTCAAGCCAAGAGCAATTCTCTTTCCAATCTTTTGGTCCAGATTAATCCTGAAGGTATTACGGGTAAGCTTTGAGTTCTTGAGAATACCATCATTTTGGAAGAAGTTATATGAAGCAAAATACTTTGTAGCTTCATTTCCTCCCTGGAGGGACACATTGTGCTCAGTCACGTATGCCTGATCTGTGATGTACTTGAGCCAGTCGAAGTTCTTTGCATTGGCAATTTCTGAGGCAGAATAGTAGTCAGACACAGAATTGTAAGCTTGGTCATAGTCCTTGACGTCAACAACACCGTCGCCGTTGAGATCTACATTTCCATAAGGATATGTGTTCTTGTTCAATGCCTCACGCTCGTGTACCCAGAAGTTCTGCTGCTCCATGAATGTCTTTCCATCCATAAGTTTTGCGTAATAAGGCTTCTGAGCCTGAAGGGTGTACGATCCGCTGTAAGAAACCTGTGCCTTGCCTTCCTTTCCCCTCTTGGTGGTTATGATGATGACACCGTTTGCTGATGCTGAACCATAGATTGCTGCAGCAGACGCGTCCTTGAGGACGTCAATTGAGAGAATATCCGAAGGATTGATGGTAGCAAGAGGTGACTGGCTTAGTCCGGTTGCGACCGATGCCGCACCGTTACCCACGGTTGACGAGATGTTCGATGTGTTTGTTGTCATAGGTACACCGTCAATCACATAGAGAGGTTCATTGTTGCCGTTAGGTGAAATGGAACCACGGATGTTGACGTCGATTGAAGCACCAGGCTGTGCTGAGTTGGAGGTCATGTTCAGACCTGCAACGCGGCCGAGCAGCATATTGTCGACACTTGCTGTTGCATTGTTGTCCAAATCCTCTGTCTTCACTGAGGATACCGCACTCGTAAGGTCCTTCACGGTTGTTGTACCGTAACCGATGACCACAGCGTCGTTGAGCCTGAGAAGAGACTCTTTGAACACAATATCAATTACATTCCTGTCCCCTACAGTCTCCCTTATAGATTCATATCCAATAAAGGAGAATTCAAGAACAGATGCCTTAGACGGAACACGGATAGAATATTTTCCATCAGCGTCAGTAATGACTCCTACTGTGTTGTTGTCAACCAAGACAACTGATGCCCCAATGATAGGACCGAAGGAATCCTTAACCGTTCCGGTCACGGTGATGCCCTGCGCAAAAATATTCAACGACAGCAGCATCATGAATGACATTATTAGAACTCGTTTCATGATAGTGATTTGGTTAGTGTTATTAGTTATTGGTTTGACTTCGAAAGAAGATCATCCTCATTGCCACGCAGGCCTAGAGGCTTTTCACTGAAAGGTTTCTGCAAGCCTGAATGTACTTGATAGATATTTTCAGAAGCCGCCCTAATTCCCTTTACTATCGGATAAGGCTGATCGGTAACGTCCACCAGACCGATATTGTAGCGCTCGCCGTCTCCACGGCCCAACAGACCCTGGTCTGTATACTGGAACCAGGCAATGCCGACAAGAGCCGGATGAGAGAACCCGTTTTCAGCGAAGTACCTGAAAGCTATTGCTCTCTGTTCCTGATCTGCTACCTGCACAAGTCCGGGAGCCATACCTCTGTCAATCGTGCCAAAGTGGAACTCTCCGTCTATCATAGGCATATCAACAGCTGCCATCACAGCATCAAGATACTCAGTGTTGGGAGAAAGCCTGTATGTATTGAAAGCGAATACGTCTGAATAGTCCTTCACAATCTTAAGAATCTCAGGATGAGGGACACTGCTATGGCCAAACCTGATTCCGAGAATCAGATGGTTGGGGTCATACTTGCGGATGTACTTGTTCAAGGTGGCAATCCAGGTACGGTATGTCTTGTGAATGAATGCGGTTCTTGTCTCGTCTGTATCCCCGTTCTTTGCAAGATATTGTTTAAGCGCTACCTTGATTGGCCTGTCGGCAGTATCATCTAGAAGCAACTGGCATACTCTGGGTTCAGTCTCAAGCCAGGAAGGTTCGTTCTGAAGGAAGTATCCGATAAGGTATGGATCATCTTTAGAATCCTTGAGATAGGCAAGGCCGTCAGCAACAATTTTCTCAAAACCATCAGCATATACATCCTGGATTCCGTAGATAGATTCTATGCGTAGCCTGATGTGACCGATGTAAGGGAATGAAGAAGGTCTGGGCGAGCCGGTATTGAGGCCCCAGGCGCTCATTCTTTTAACCGTCATTTCAGCCCAGGCATCTCTCCAATTGTCATCAAAACCATAACGGCGATGAAGATTCCATTCGCCGAATGACATCATACGCGGCTGTGCAGGAGCGTTCTGGTTACGGAAGTAATATGCGGGTGCAGTCGTCTCCGGAGGATAGGCTTCGAACATATTCTCAAGGCCTTCACGTTTGGCTGCATCTCCACCGCCTCCTGCGACAGGACCGCCTCCGCTGACTGACAGGAAGAGATATCCTTCAGGGTCAACGAACCACCAGCGACCATCTACCTTCTTGACACGAAAGAAGCCAGTGCCTCCGACATTCTTTTCCAGGAATCCGCCGAACTTTGACCTTGGAAGGGCTTCGCTGCTTATGGTCTGCTCCTCTCGTGCCCAAACTTCCTGAAGTTCTTCCATCGAGTGAACCTTTCCTTCGAACTCACCGTCTGCCCACTGTCCGAACATATCAACGTATGGAGTTTCACCGAGATACGAAGGAGTTTCATACTCGTTGGACAGTCTAAAGGAACGAATCTCCACGACCGGATTGTCAAGAGGGGTGTAATACTTGATGCCTATTCCCTTCACCCCGGTAAGAGGACCTACGGTACCTCCTTCTATGTGCTGGAATCCCACACCATTCTGAGGCTTGTTGACCGTAGCGGCAAGATCGTTTGAAGGCTTCGGTTTTTCACGATAATACTCAAGAGGTATGCAGAGCTTTACCCAAGCCTGCGGGAGCACGTGTGTACGTTTTTCGTGTAGTCCGTTGTCAGTGTTTATTCCGAGAAGGAAGCGCTGAGCGGTAGAAGATCTGATTTCAAGAATCATATACTTGTATGGTTCCCAGTTGTCAACGCCCGCAAGGCCGAGGTCCCCAAGCGAGAACTCATAATAGTCAGTGTCCTTGGACGAATCGAAACGATGCCTCAACTCACCCTGCTTGCAAGAACTTATTGCAAGAACAGACATCAATAGGATTATGTGCTTTTTGAAGGTCATATAAATTAGTGTTTAGAATTATTTGCAGGTTGAAAGATAGTACTTGGCCCAAACATCCGAGGGATTGAGTTTAAGCGACTTAGTAAAACTATCCTTGGCAGCAGCCTTTTCTCCCTTAGCCAGACATACAAGTCCCTGTATGTAAAGATTGGCAGCCTTGATAGTGTCTGACGAGCCGTCTTCGCCAAATTTCGAGTAGATGTCGACCACTGTTGCTGCGCCATCCTGAGCAGCCTGTTTGTCAACGAACTGCTGCATCTGGGAGAGTGCAATGTCTGCCAGGTCAGCCCGTCCAAGCTCGCGCTGAGACATAGCCGCATAGTATTTACTTGCTTCCACAACCTGGCTTCTCATCCAGCGCTCTCTTCCTGAAGATGTGGCTATGCATCTCTCGAAAGCAGCCTTCGCTTCATCAGACTTACCGAGTGCCTTATACGCAAGTCCCTGATGATAAGCAACCTTTGCAACAGTAGGACCGGTAGAAAGTTCATTGGTCTCAAGGTTCTCCGGGAAGGTACCAGCTGCAAGAAAATCTTCCAGCGCCTTTGCGTATTGCTTTTTCTGTAGGTGTCCCAGGCCTTTAAGCAGATGGGCATCCACGAACTGGGTGTAAACGGTCTGCCCTCCTTCCCAGACTCTGAAATGTCTGGTATTGAGGATATCGAGAGCCTTCTTGTACATTCCATTGTCAACGTATAGGTAAACCAGACGCGCAGTGGCATCATCAGACTTGAAAATAGTCTTTTTGTTTTTATCCATACGGGCAAGTCTCTGTGCGGAAGGAATCTTAAGGGCTTCTTCAAGGATATCGAGCTCCTGGAAATACTTCGGCTCTGAAGAATCAGCCAAAATTGCCTTGCGATACCATTCAGCAGCTAGAGCCTTGTCACCCAAGTATTTATCTGTTGCAAAACCGATATTCCTGAGGGCCATACCGAAATTCGGATTTACGTCAACAGACTTCTTCCACTGCTCAATGGCAGCATCTTTCTGCTCATAGTAGTAAAGAAGATTTCCAAGGTAATAGAAGGCTTTGTAATCCGAAGGATTCAACTCTACAACATTCTCAAGCATCCTCTGCTCCTCAATTCTTGAGGGGAAGCAATAATCGCTTGACTTTTCCGCAGCCTTCTTGTAGTATGACAGCGCCTTCAGGTCATCTCCACCGAGATGAGAGTAATATCCTGCCATATAATTTAGAAGAGGTGATGCCGTAAACGGTTCTACAGCTTCCTTTTGCATCGGTGTTGAAGAATATGGAGTACCGTGTGCCATAGCATAATCCAAAAGATTAACAGCCTCCTCATAAGCTCCTACATTGTGGTAGTATGTGCTGACCTCTATCACCTCCTGAAGAGGAATTCCCATATGGGCTATTACCTTGTCGAGAGAGCCTGTATCCCCGTCGAGGCGGGCAAGTTCAACAAGACTGAGCCAGTCAAGAGGGTCAAAACTGATGTTCTCACACAGAAGTGCCCGGGCCGCAGAGGCATTTCCAGTCTTTGAAAGGAAGTAGGCCTTATAAAACTTAGTCACGGTACTCTTTCCGCTAAGGTCAATTGCATTGTCAATAGCCTCCATAGCCTTTGCCTTCTTCCCCTGTTTCCAGTAAATCTGCGCAAGGGCAGAGTATGAAGAAGACTGGAATCCGGGATACCAGGCAGATTTCCAGTAAAAGCTTTCTGCCTCCTTTTCCTTACCAAGGGCCTGTGATACAACGCCTAAGTAATAAAGCATCTCGCCATCCTTGGGGTTAGTATGGTATATGACACCTGTCTTTGCGACGTCAGGCATATAGTGCAGACCTGTCAATCTCTGGTATGCAGTCTGAAGGTAGCCTTCCGCCTTTTCCCACTGCGCCTGACGGGCATAATAGATACCAAGGTTGACGTTGGTCCTTGAGTTCTGGGGATCCCTGCGCAGCGCCTCTTCGTAGTAAGGGAGTGGAGATACGCGTGCGTTATGGAACTCTTCGAGTCTCTGACCTGCAAGGAGTAATTCTTCAACTGAAGCATATTCAGAAGGAGTTCCGGGCCTGTCAGCAGGATGAGGACGTTCGATGTCCTCCTTTTCAAATGGCGAGTAACTTACCAGTTCAACGCCTTCCGAGTCATAGATGCCGGCGAAAAGTTCCTTGTCTGCAACGGCCGACGGAATCGTAAACGTCTGCTTCCAGGGAGTATCAGGTGTGATGCTCAAGACCGTTTCCAAAAGGATCTTGTCCCCAGCCCTGACGATAATCTTCGCATTATCCTGACGCGATGTGACGTTGAAGCCGACAAGCATTTCTGTCGGGCTAGTCCTTTCAAGGTTAACGGCACCCTCCAGAGTCGCCTCCTTAGCGCCGCCGATGCCCTTGATTGGATACCAGTACTGAGTTGAAACTCGTACCTCGTTAGGGCCAATCCAACTATAGTCAGGCTGATTGTCGGAGAAAGTTCCCACCATAAGTTCAAGATAAGCACCGTCTTCTTCTGTCAGCATATCATTCCACACGCTTTCAGTTCCCCAGAGGAAGAACTTTTTGCCGGGGACAAGATGGTGGTTGGCGAAGTGGATTGTACCGGCATCAGCACCATAATCATACCCGGAGAGAAAATCATCTGTATAATTGACTGCAAATGTCGAGTTGGACCCCTTCCAATTCTTCCACCAGCTAGTATCCACATTGTCTTCGTCTCCAGCTCGTGTCATAGGCCAGTCAGTAAACTGAGTCTTGCTGTGGCTAGTTCCGTAAATCGTATGGGGAGGGAACTGAACCTGATAGTCTTTGTTTGAATGGACAGACACATTAGCCCAATAAAGAAAAGTCTGCATAATGGGAGTTCTGTTCTGCATTATGAACTTTGCCTCTATATATGACTTACCGGGATACATCGTAAGGGCTATGTCCCATTTGAGCCTCTGACGGAGTTCAGTCTCTCCTATCCATATTGTCTTGCTACCGTCCTCGTTTTCCGTTACCATATATCCGGCATTCAGGGTCGAAGACGCCCTGTGATGATGGGGAATATTCCATTCGACACCACCGGATATCCAAGAGCCAATCATACCGATGAGGGCCGGGCGGATAACATGCTGACGATAGAAAAAGTTGTAGTCATTTTTCTTGTCCACCGCAGAGAAGATTCTTCCGCCAATCTCGGGGAGGACGCCTATCTCCGTGTACTCATTTTCAAGAGTGATGTACTTATACTCTCGATCTACCCTATCGTCAGTAAGATTGTCGTATATAGGATATGGATAAATGTGTCCGGCAGCACCCTGATACGTTCTTCCTGTGTAGAAATACGGAGCCAGCTCAGGGTTTCCGACAAGGTATGTCGGGATAGTCGTAGAGGTTTCCGTTACCGTTACCTGCGCCTTGAGCGGAAGCACAGACAAGACGAAAACCATTAGCGAAAGTACAATAATTCTACTATCATCCATAATTGAATTATTTTTGAAAAATAATTTTTCCCAATACTTTACCAAATATGATTTGTTTTTAAAGTATTTTAGTATTTCTCTGAGGCTAAATTATATTTCTTTATATGTAAAGACAACAGATTGAACAAATATTAATTTCGGTTGAACGTTTTGTTCAACCGAGACATACAAGCAAATAATACGGGACTATGTTTCAGAATCTGCGCAGATGGAAGAAGGCGAAATACCGAACTGATTCTTGAATTCTTTCGCAAAGTAGGACGACGAAGAGAATCCTACCATATATGATATTTCCTTAATCATATAACGATTCGAAGCAAGGAGTTCCGTAGCCTTTTTGAGTCGGCATATCTTTATATATTCATTCACATTCTGCCCAGTGTTGGCCTTCACCTTACGAAAAAGTGTAGAACGGCTCACAGACATCTGATCTGCAAGATCAAACACTCCAAACTGCGGATTCGCAAGGTTCTCCATAACAATGGCGTTCAGTTTTTCCATAAACGCCTCATCTCTGGCACCACTAGCAGCAGTTTCCATATAAAATGGCTTAGTGGAGAATTGATTGTTTACAATCTCCCTATTTTTTAGCAGATTGAATATGGATGCCTTCAATACCTCCATCGAGAAAGGCTTTGGAAGATAATAATCAGCCCCGGACTGAAGCGATGACAATTGAGACTCACTACCTGTTACTGCCGTCATCAAAACTACGGGAATATGGCTGAACTCGACTTCATTCTTAATATAGTCACACAACGCACAGCCGTCCATCTCCGGCATAACCACATCACTTACAACCAGCCCTACAGGCTTCTTCTTCAAAACCTCAACGGCCTCTTTGCCATCGTATGCATGAAGTACGCGATAGTCGGATGACAATTCCTTAACGAGGAGTCTGTTCAACTCCCTGTCGTCTTCCACCACAAGTATAGTGAAACGATCGCCGGAGTCTTCTTCATCGGCACTAGTTTCGACCTCCTCTTTTATTGGCTCAAGCTGACATTCCGAATCTTTCCGAACCAAGGGGAGAGTAAGCACAAAGGAGTTGCAATCCACCCTGCCCCAGTCAAGGATTACATCTCCCCCATTCATAGTCGCCAGCGACTTGGACAAAGCGAGGCCAATGCCGGTACCTTTTGCCGAAGAGATGTTCGAGGAGCGCATCTTCAACTGATAGAAAGGCTCGAATATCTTTTCCCGCTCCGACGGCGGAATGAGAGAGCCATCGCTGTCGACAACTATCCTCAAGACATCAGACTCAGCAGATAGAGCCACCAACACGTTTTTTGAACAGTATTTCACTGCATTCATAAACAAGTTTCTCAGAATCTTGTCCACACTGCTCTGAGAGCACTTCACTTTTACCGGTTCTTCGGGGATAGAATATTTGAATGAAACACCGACATTCTCAGCAATCCTAGCAAATTCCCTGCACATCCCTGAGACAAGTTCAACAATATCCACTTCCGTAAAATACAATTCCCGTTTTGCGCCCTCGTATTTCCTCAAATCCAAAAGCTGATTCACCAAGCCAAGCAGTCTGTCAGCATTTGCCTTAACAATGCCCATATCTTCTTCCGACTCTTTTGCATAAGAATGATTTGCAATCATCTTGTCAACCGGAATCTTTATAAGGGTCAGAGGTGTGCGAATCTCATGCGAAATATTCGTAAAGAAAGCCAGTTTCGACTCATACGCTTCCTTCTGTTTTTCCATTTCGAGCAGTTCAGCCTTCCTTGCAGCCTGCATCCTGTACTTGCGGCGGAAGTACATTATTAACAGAATCATTGTAGCGAAAGAAACAAGACTATAGACAACCTTAGCTCCCGTGCTCGCATACACAGGAGGACGTACAGTGATTACGCGTTGGACGCAGTCAGATTGAACTGCATCTCCAATAACCTTGGCGTTGAAAACATACGATCCAGGCTCAAGATTGACATACGTAATGAAATTGTCTTTAGTTACGGACGTAGCCATTCTCTTGGCCCGACGCGAGGTAAGTGTATACTCAAACTGGCAGCCCTCTCCAAGATTGGCTTTGTGATTTGTCAACCTGATAGTGATTGAAGCGTCTGCAAATGAAAGAGTAACAGGGCCTTCAATGTTAAGGGTATGCATTGTGCCGTCGGTCACTTTATACACATCCGCGATTTCAAGATGATGAGATGCATTCAGAATCTCATCAGGGATAAAAGAGACCACTCCTCGCGTCGAACCCAGGAAAACACGCCCGGACCTAGTCTTAAGCACAGATCCGTACCTGAACTGATTATGTCCGACACGGAAATCAGGTATGCGGACAATGTTCATACCTGTATTCGCCACTACAACTCCACCAATTGTGGCAATCCAAATGTTCCCCGAAGAGTCTTCAATGACAGAGCAAGCAATATTCGAAGGCAGCCCATCGTGTTTATCTATATGGACAGCATCAAATTCACCCCTTTCTCCTTCAGAGAGGACATAGACACCTTCTCCTTCAGTCGTAGCCCATATCCTACCATCGCCAGCCTTCATTACATCGGTAATCTTCATGCTCGAGAAAGAATTCGACATACCCTTAGGTGTTACCGCAAGCGCTTCATCATACACCGGGTTATACTTAATCAGCCCACCTCTATAGAAACCAATCCATAAATTGTTATTATCATCAAAGCACAAGGCATGAACAAACCCGCTTCCAACCGAATCAACCCTTTTAAACTGTTCCGATTGCGCTGACTTCATATACAGGCCATCGGATGTTCCCGCATAAATAGTTCCGTCTTTACTGCAAGCAATCTTTACACAGTTGTTCGCCCCGACATCGTAATGCCTAAGTATTACTCCCTGTCTGGGGTCAAACTCATAAACTCCAAAACCATAAGAGCCAATAAACAGATGCCCCTGACAAATCCCTATTGCCTGAAAATTTGCATTCGCCGGGAAGCCAACCTTTGATGTATAGGAGACAATTTGTCCATCTGGTGCAATCCCTTCAACCGTACCGTTTTCAGTTGCCGCCCATACATTGCCAAAACCATCCTCACACATTGCCCGTACTACTTCTCCGGTAAGAGTTCCGAAATGGTTTGTCTGGGCTACAGAGTAAGATTCAACGCTACTGAGGTACGAGCAACATAGGCCATTGAAGAATGTTCCAATCCAAACACGATTCTCGTCATCAACGAAAAGGCACCTCAGATTATCAGACAGAGAACTCCCATCCGGCAGGTCAAAAGAAAGTCTGGCCGACTTCTTTCCTATAGCCGCACAGTATAGTCCGCTATCGGTAGCAACAAAAAATTCATAAGGAAGGAAATGACACACAGAGAGGACCAACGCCCCATCAGCATCACGGACTGAATCAAAAATCTGATTCCATTTACCAGTTGCCGTATCAAACAAAAAGACATCATTGCTGCTTGATGAGAGAATTAGCGTTCGCTCGTCAAGACAAGACATAAGATTGAACTTAGTATTGCCCGGCAATGACATCTGTTCAGGCAATTTTTTGAAAGAATCATCAGAAGAGTCGAAACGGAATAGAGATCCATCATTGGACGTCATCCATATCTGTCCCGCATTTGAAGAACATATTCTTCTAACTCCAACATCCCGGTAATCATGCCAGCTATTGTCAGGGCCATAACGCATTGCCGCATCGTCAATCACACACCACAAGTTCCCGTTACTGTCTTTGGTAAGACACAAAGCACGGACTCCTGTCCTTACTACGGTAGTTTTGTTGGTCTTAAGGTCCAGGGAAAGCAAAGACTCATCGGTGGCAGCCCAAAGGACATTATCTTCGCCGACATACAAATCATTGATATTACGACTAAAGTCCCTCTGACAGGAGACAAAGGAGGGCACATGAAAACCGTTGCCGTCGAACCGGCATATTCCTTCGTTGGTCGCAACCCAAATGTACCCGGACTTATCCTGAACAACGTCCTTTATCCAGTTGTTTGGCAAGCCATCGCTTGTATCGTAGCCGATGATGCCACGCATCCCTTGAGACGAAGCAGCCTTGCCACCCTGCACCAAGCAGAGAAGCAAGGTTACCATAAGGCCAAACCTCTTCATATCAATCCTTTAAAACCAGCCTGTCTCCAGAAAGGTCAACATCTTTGATGACGGGTTTTCTAACAGGCCTCTCATCGTTGGGATTGACATAATGCATACATAACTTCGTTTTCCCATCGAAAGTTTTGAAGAGCATCCCGTGTCCGCAGTTTGTACCGTCAAGGGGTTCATCCTCCTGCACCCAAGGGCCAGAAAGTTTGCCTGAAGTGGAATAGGCTGCACCTATTGCATACATATCGTGGGCATACCACGAAGACCAGAGCATACCAAGCCGACCGGTCCTGGTGCGGAAGAGCCAGGGACCATCTGTCACATAGCCCCCTATGTCCATACCGTTGGTCTTGTTATGAAGTTCAAGCATTTCGCCCGACCACTTGGCATCAGACGCCTTGAACAGGGTTACCGGAGCCTCAACAGGTACTCCCAAGTCATCGGGAAGACGCACCATATCCATTGTTCCGTCAACTGTCTGCAACCATTCGTGGCAAAAGACCATATATGGCACACCGTCCTCCACATAAAGGGTTCCGTCGAGAGCCGCCCAATCATCGGGAGTATGAGCTCTATTTCCTGTAAAATCCCTAAAAGGTCCCCTTGGACTGTCTGCTACATATATCTGGGTAGCCCGATGAGGGATGTCTCCTCTGCCGGGGATGCTTACCATAGCCTCACTGGTATGGGAGGTAGTAAACAAATAGTACTTACCATTGTAAAGATGGCACTCTGTGGCCCAACTTGCGGCTCGCGGCCCTGCCCAATGGTTTTCAGGGAAATCCATCACGATATATGGCTTAGTCCAGTTTTCAAGGTCCTTGCTCGCACGGCTCATAATTCTCCCGCCACCTCCGGTTGAGTACATATAGTATGTTTTATCTGCCTCGTTTGCAAGGATGAACGGATCCGAGCCGAAAACCTCTGAAAGAGGCACATCGTAAAGCTGCTCCGCTTTGTCGGCCATGAGATTGATGGAGCAAGGGGAAGTGGTGTCGCAATAGAGGAGGCCGTTTTCGTCAAGCTTAAGTTCAGCCACATAGACGGCCGAGCCTCTGCGGCGGACCTGCTCTCCTGTTTCAGGATTGGTCTGATGGATGCCGCTGAAGTAGAACATATAAGCGTGGCCGTCTACAACCTCGACATCGGCGTGGTTCCCGCGATACTGGCCGTCCTGCCCATCGACAAGGTACCTGCCCTCCTGCTTTGTCCAGGTGTGGTAGTCCTCAGAGGTGAAGACTGAAAGGCCCTTCCACTCGTCCACTATCATATATATCTTCCCGTTGAGGGTAAAGACATTAGGTCCCTCGCCTTTCGTCACTATAGACGTCACCTTCCCCTTGTCCTCCCAAGTGTAAAGGTCCTTGCTGTCAGCATAGAAAATGGTCTTTCCGTCCGGCTCATTGTTGTACCACATACGCCAGGTGCCATCCGGGAGACGGGCCACACAGGCATCAATTACCTTGCGCACTGCAAGATCAAGCACAGACTCGGTGTGCCAGGAGATGCCGTCGAGGCTGGTTAGATGAACGATGTCACGCGGATGGTTCCAGTCCGTGAAGACGCCGGGCACATAAGTTAAATACATATGGAAACGGCCTTCGTGATATATAACCTCAGGAGCCCAGTATGTAGGGTTCTGGTCGGGAGCATAGTCGATGTTGGCATCCCCAATGTAAGTCCAGGAGGCACCGCCATCCCGGGACTCTGCGATACCAATAGGCGAACCGTGGATGGATTCTATCCCGTTCAGTCCTTCCACGTTCGAGCGACGGCTCGTATAGTACATAAAATAAGTGCGCGTGTTGGGATTATAGCACACCATAGGATCGGTCGAGCCGTTGTACCCAGGGTCAATGAACAGTGGCGAATCGGCAATTTTGGCCTCCTGCTTATCAGAATTGGAAGCACAGGATGAAGCCAACGCTATGGAAAGCGCTGCTGTAAGAAGGATGGAACAGTATCTCATACTATTATTGTAATGTGGTATATCGTCTGTAAATATAGTGATAAAACAGGTATTTTATGTGCTGTCTTTCACGCTTGAACAATAATTATACACTAATGAACACTGTTTTATGCGAGAAATGAGTAACTTCCCTCGGCCTCGGCCTGATGCTTTCTTCAAACTGCCTTTTTGCCCAGCAGTCCCTCAGGGAGCGCATTGAACGCGACCCCCTTGTAGCAGCCGGAAACAACAAGGGAGAGGTCCTCGTGCACTTTGACCTGAACGAAAAGGAAGCCGGCCTCCCGATAGAGCCTTATCGCTCTGCCGGAAAGCCGTAATCAGGGAAATTCTACCTCTGGAGCAGCGTCAAAGCCTACTGGGAAGGCATCCTCGAGCACTCCCCCGTCAAATAGCTTTAGAACTCAAGCAGGACCTTTCCGCACTGGCCGCTCTTCATCACGTCGAAGCCCTTTTGGAAGTCGTCAAAGGCGAAGCGGTGGGTGATGACCGGGGTAAGGTCGAGACCGGAGATGAGCATCTGCTCCATCTTGTACCAGGTCTCCCACATTTCGCGTCCGTATATTCCCTTGAGGGTTAGTGCATTGAAGATTACTTTGCTCCAGGGTATCTGGGCCGAATCGGGCTGGATGCCGAGCAGGGCAATCTTTGAGCCGGAGTACATACTGTCAATCATCTCGCGAAGGGCGACAGGAGAGCCGGACATCTCAAGGCCCACATCAAAGCCCTTCAGACCCATCTCATGCATAGTACCAGCCACGTTCTGACCCTTTGTGGGATTGATGCACACTGTAGCGCCCATTTTTTTGGCAATCTCAAGACGGTACTCGCTCAGGTCGGTGACCACCACATTCCTCGCTCCGGCAAACTTGCAGATGGCCGTCGCCATTGTGCCGATGAGGCCTGCTCCGGTGATGAGCACATCCTCGCCAAGCAGGGGGAAGGAGAGAGCCGTATGGGTGGCGTTTCCGAACGGGTCCATAATTGCCACGAAATCGTCGGGAATCCTGGAGTCCACCTTCACTACATTCGAAGCAGGGATGCTCAGGTACTCTGCAAAGGCTCCGTTGCGGTTTACGCCCACTCCGATGGAATTCTCGCAGATGTGCTCGCGTCCGCGGCGGCAGTTGCGGCAGTGTCCGCAGGCTATGTGGCCCTCGCCGGTCACGCGGTCACCGATTTTGTAGTTCTTCACGCCGCTTCCCATCTTGACGATTTCTCCAACGTACTCGTGGCCTATGGTCATAGGGGTCTTGATGGTGTTCTGCGACCACTGGTCCCAGTTGTAGATGTGCAGGTCGGTGCCGCAGATGGCTACCTTCCATATTTTGATCAGTACGTCATTAACGCCTACTTCCGGCATCGGGACGTCTTCCATCCAGATACCGCTTTCAGCATACTTCTTTACTAGTGCCTTCATTTTTCAAGATTTTTTAGTGTGCAAATATACACACGAATCCGGAAAAATGTACGCCTTGAAGGCTATTCCTGCTTCAGTTTTACAGGCCTGATAGGATAGCCGTTGTAGCGGCTGCCGCCGTTCATATACTCCCACCAATAGCCGACTGTGTTGTTCTCGGGCATAGCTTTGTTCAGGGACGGAGCATAGTGGCCGTCGTAGAACTTGTCATCGTCCGGCAAGCGTATGCTGATGGTAGCGGACGAATAGTAAGGATAGGGGAAGAACAGGGTATTACCGTTTACTGTACTTGTGAGTATATATCCTTCAACGCCGTTTCTGTTGCCCTTGGACTGGGTGCAATTCACCAGAAGCTCGGCCCAGTCGTCGAAGGTAGGAGTGCGGTAGCCTTCTCCGAAAGCCGCAACGACAGCGTCGTCCTCAGGATCGAGCTGGGTCTTCTTGTCACCTGCATTGTACTTGGTGTAGAGGTAGCGGCCTTTCTGTTTGTTGAAACTGCTGTAGTATTTGTTGTTTTCGGCAGTAAACTCTTCCTTGGTCTGGGTTTCTCCCCAGGCGATTTTTACTCCCATTACTTCCGGCTTGTCTGAACCCAGGTCCCAGGATGCCCAAAGCACGCTGGTGCCCATATCGACATAAGGCTCAACTATGTCATCCTCAGTCCTGAAGCTGAAGACTTCGCCAAGATACAATCCGTTCGTAAGTGTGCCGACATAAGCCCTGACATAGTACTCGCAAGAGGATGCAAGGTCGGTCAGGTCCATAGTGAAGGTGCCTCCTGTCTTGCCGAAGTTCTTCTCTGCTGCAAGGGTCTTGAAATCAGGGTCTGAGGATACCTGCAGGCCGACTCCGTCTTCAGAAACAACTGCGTCGTCGATATCGACGGTAAGGGTGACGGTGGCGCTGTTCTTGGTTATGTTTGTAGCCGCGAAGCCAGTGTATTTGAGGCTCGGGCCGTCCTTGGGCCTCGGGGCCTTGACGCCTCTTACTCCCATTCCGACGAATCTGTATGCGTAGGTGTTGAGAACGGCGCCCCACTGCGACTCGGTCTCGCAAGCTCCTGCTCTAAGAGCGTCGTCTACAGAAGCTTTGCAGGACCACAGCATCAGATGTTCTCCCTGATAGAGCGACTGGTTGTCCTTTTTGAAACCGTTTAACGGGAGGAAGAGGGAGTTGCCGGTTTTGCCGGTTACGAGCAGACCCTTGACACCGTTCAGCTCGTAGAGAGTAGGATTCAGGTCCTTGAGCTCGCGAATCTCCTCTACGGTAGGCATTCTCCAGCCTTCGCCGAGGGTGATAGTGGCAATATCGTCTTCGGCATCGAGTATGGTCTTGTTGTCTATCTTGATGGAAGTCTCCAGATGACCTTCTTCCCTCTGGGTAGTGTGGTACTTGCTGTAGCGCAACATATAGTTGGACACGGAGTACTTGTCCTTTTCAGCGATTTCTCCCCAGGCGTAGTAGTTGCCGTATTCCTCGGGTTTGGTGGCTCCGATGTTGCAGCCCCACCAGTTTACGCTCAAGCCCAAATCCACTTCACCTGCAGGGATGACAGGCTCGTCCGAGGTGCGGAAAGTCTTCACTTCGCCGTAGTACACGGTCTCTGACTCGTCAATCCAGACAAAGGCCCTATAGTAGTACTGGGTCGAGGGCTTGAGCCCGGTGAGCGGGACATCGGTGTACTCGCCGTCCACGGGAGTCTGTCCGGTTTTGAATACCGCTCCGAAAGACAGGGAGCAGTCGTGATAGTCGGTAGTATTGTCTTTGGGGGTCGGGACGACAGGAGTGGTGTTCACTTCGCTATAGCTGATGCCTCCCATCACATAGGAGGTGAATGCGGGGAGCTTGTCGGAGTTGAGCATAGTCATTGAGCAGAATACCTGTCCTGCGGATATTGCACTGACATCTCCGGTTATGACGAAGATGGTTTCGGGCTCCACTGTGAGGTGCAGAACGGCAGTCTTTCCGTCCGCGTTTACGGTGATGTCCGTCTCGCCACCGGAGAGAGGAGTGACGGTGAGCTCTGCGTCATAGGCAACGGCCTTGGTGTTCAGAAGTTTGATTTCTGCACTTGCAACTTCAGGTTTCGAAGAAGTGACGCTGAGGCTCTTGACGTCGGCCCCTTCGGGAGTGAAGGCAATCGGGAAAACCTGGGCACCGGCCTTGACTGGCACGGAGAGGCTTGAGTTATCGATTCCGACTATTGAGATGCTCTGTACAGGGGTCTCCTTAGGACCCTCTTCGGGCTTTTCACAAGAAGAAAATAAACCTAATCCTCCCAGAATCAAGCAGGCTAGCATCAGGCAGTAATGGAATGATTTGTTCATAATGTTCTAAGGTTATGAATGTTAAATCCGTTTATCATCCCGTAAATATATGAAAATTTTGTTTTTGCGCAATGTTTTTACCCCGAAAAGACATTAATTTGCTATCTTCGCATACAAGACAGAAGAAGAAAAATGGCAAACACACTGGAGAGCAGAATGATGCAGGTGGCAGATGAGAAACTGTCCAAAGAACAGGCTCAGAGCCTTAGGGCCGGAGCGGTGTCCATACGCAAAGCCTGCCCCGGGGACATCCCGAGAATGCAGGAGATTTTTGCTATTGCCCGGGATTATATGGCCCGAAGCGGCAACCCTAATCAGTGGGGGCCCGACTACCCGGGGGAAGAGCTGCTCAGAAGCGATATCGAAAGCGCTGACAGTTATGTAATTGAGCAGGGCGGAAAGGTGATTGCCACTTTTGTCCTGCGTGGCGGAGAAGACCCCACCTACAAGGTTATCTATGACGGCAAATGGCTGGACAAAGGGCCATACGCCACCATACACCGCATCGCCTCCGACCTCTCCCGTAAAGGCATCCTGCACCTTGCCGTACGCTTTGCCCTCCGTTCTTACAGTTCCCTTCGCATCGACACCCATCGCGACAACACCGTGATGCGCAGCGCCGTCCTTCGCGAAGGCTTCCGTTACTGCGGCATCATCCGCTGCTGGAACGGCACCGAGCGCCTCGCCTATCAGTATATTAAGCCATAAACTTCCCTCTAAAAGACAATTACATACTTACGACCGATATGCAATAAGTTCCGGGCTTGGAAAATACTGTACTCAAGTTTCGCATGTGCGAAACAACCTATATTTGAGGCCTTTAGGCCGAAAGTAAGTCCTCTTCCCGAGGAAGAGGATTTAGGAGAAGGGTAACGTATATCAGTTTTGTGCGTGGGCAAAAGTTTCGCAAGCCTGCACAAGGCTATCATTAACAAAAAGTTTTATGCTTGCGAAACTTGACTATTGTAAAGTCTTTTTACGGAAAGTGTAAAGAGTCTTTACAGTTTTACACTTGGCAGAATTTCTTAATTATCTGGAGTTCAATCCTTTAAGTGTTTTGGCACGACAAGTGCGGATAAAAAGGGCAATTAAAGGAAACAATTTTCGGATATGAAGAAAAGATACATCATCACTTTACTCGCAATCGGGATTCTGGGCGCAGCCGGAGGTGCGAAAGCACAGCCGCAGAGCCAGACTCCTGCCCTGAGCCTTCACGACTGTATGGAGTACGCCATCAGCAACTCCACTCTTATGAGGCTCCAGGAGGCAGACCGCGACGACGAGCAGGCTCTCAGGCGGCAGGCCATAATGCAGGCCTTCACGCCCAGCCTGAGCGCACGAAGCTATGCCAACAACCAGTACGGCCGAAACCTCGACCCTGAAACCAACACCTATAATACTGTAACCACATTCTACAACGGCTACAGCGTCAGCGCGGGAATCACCCTCTTCGACGGCTTCCAGGCCATAAACAACCTCAAGATGGCATCCGCTTCAGTCAAGATGGGACTGAGCAAAGATGAGCAGGAAAGAGACCGGATCTGCCTTATGACTATGGAGGCGTTCACCAACGTGGTCTATTGGTCTGAGATGGAAAAAGTCATCGCAGCCCAGGTGGAGACGGCCCGGCAGGCGCATCGCAAAGCCCTGAGGCAGGAAGAACTCGGGGAGAAAGGGCATGCCGAAGTGGTGCAGATGGCATCTGAACTGGCGCAGAAAGAGTATCAGCTCATCTCAGCCCGTAACGAGAAGCAAAACGCCCTCATCACCCTTAAAGACACGATGTACTACCCGAGCGATGAACCCCTCGTGCTGGATACCAGAATCCCGGAGCCGCTGTGCCTCAGCTCAGATGTAGCAGAGCTGGAAAGCAAGGCCAAGGTCCAGAACCCTTCTGCCCTGATTGCAGGCCTCGAACTGAGCAACGCCAGGCTTAACCTGAAGAAGGCGCGCGGAGCCTACTCCCCTTCCCTGGAACTGTACGGAGGATGGTCCACTACCTACTACACCTATCCCGGGATGAGCGAATACAAGACTGCCCCGTTCAAAGACCAGTTCGTCAACAACGGGGGCGAATATATCCAGTTGCAGCTGAGCATCCCCATTTTCGACCATCTGAGCCGCAGGACTTCTCTCCAGAAGAGCAAGAACGACCTCAAAAGGGCTGAAGCCAAATATGATCAGGCCCTCAGAGACATAGAGAACGAAGTGCGCAGAGCCGTGAACGACAGGGACGGAGCGAGCGCCGCTTTTCTTCAGGCAGAAAGGATGGCAGATGTCCAGAAAGAGGCCTTTATGCTGAGTACCAAGCAGTTCGAGACGGGACTCATCTCCGCTCTGGAGTATCAGACCGCTTCGCAGACCTACCTCAACGCTATGGCCGAGCAGCTCAACTGCCGCCTGAAGCTGTTCCTCAAAGACTCCCTGGTCCGCTACTACGGAGGAGAAGCCTACATCAACCAGTAACAAACCATAGAAATCATCATACAATGGATAAGATAATTGAGAAAAAGAAAGGCTGGAGAGCCGCATTCACAAAAAAAGCCCTTCCCTGGTGGATCGGGGGAGCATTTGCAGTCCTGGTGCTCATACTTGTATTGAGACCGAGCAGGAGCACGCTCAGAATTAACGCAGACGCATTGTCGATAAGCGTAGTCAGAGAAGGTGAGTTCAACGACTACATACGTCTGAGCGGCACGGTGCAGCCCCTTGTCACCATCCAGATCAGCCCCATAGAAGGAGGCATAGTCGATGAAATCTTCATTGAAGAAGGCTCGACGGTAAAGAAGGGCGAGAGGATACTGAGGCTGTCAAACGACAATCTGGACCTGCAGATCCTGAACTCCGAAGCCGAGCTGGCCGAAAAGGAGAACATCCTGCGCAACACCCGGATCCAGATGGAGCAGGACCGCCTGAACGTGAAGCAGTCCAAGGCCGAGTTCCAGCTGAATGTCAAACGGCTGGGGCGGGCTTACGAGCAGAAAAAAGCGCTGTATGAGGAGAAGCTCATCGCAAGAGAAGATTATTTGCAGGCAAAGGAGGACTATGAGCTGGCCCTGGAAAAACTGCAGATAATTGTGGACAAAGAGGTGCAGGACAGCCTGTTCCGCAGCACCCAGATCGAGAGGATGCAGGAGAGCCTGGAGAATATGCAGCTGAATATGAAAATGATACGCCGGCGCAAGGACAATCTTACCATCAAGGCGCCCATAGACGGTCAGCTCGGCATCCTGGACGCAGTGCTGGGCGAGAACATAGGCGCAGGCACAAAGATAGGCCAGATTAGTGACATGAGTTCATATAAAATTGAAGCCCAGATAGATGAGCACTATATCGACAGGGTCATTCCCGGGCTCGCGGCTACCTTCGAGCGTCAGGGAAGCACCTTCAACGCTTCGCTGCGAAAGGTATATCCTGAAGTGCGGGACGGCAAGTTCAAGGCTGACTTCAAGTTCGAGGGGCAGACTCCGGACAATATCCGCAGCGGCCAGACTTACTATCTGAACCTTCAGCTCGGCTCTCCCGAGTCGGCAATACTCGTGCCCCGCGGTTCTTTCTACCAGAAGACAGGAGGCAAGTGGATATATGTCGTTGCTCCGGGAGGCGGCAAGGCAGTTCGCCGCGAAATACGCATAGGTCGCCAAAATCCTCAGTACTACGAGGTTCTCGAAGGTCTCAACCCCGGCGAGGAGGTCATAACCTCTGGCTATGACGCCTTCGGCGACAATGAAGTGCTGGTATTCTAGCCCTGAATAAAGCAGAACGAAACAATTGTATATAGACACACCGCAATGAAAAGTTTCTTCAGATTCCTGAAGCGAAACCCCTATTACACCCTGATCAACATCCTTGGATTGTCGGTGGCGCTGATGTTTGTCATCCTGATTGGCGACTATACCTGGAGGCAGTTCAGCACTGACTCTTCCCAGCCGAACAAAGACCGTATAGTGCTGATGGGCCGCTCGGGCGACTATATGTCCTGGCCGGAGGCCTCCCGGGAGATAGGCCGCAAGCACCCGGAAATCGAGAACACCTGCTGCATAGTCAGCAACGGCGCCGTAATACGCTCGGAGAAGGAAAGTTACAAAGACTTCGACGGAAACCCCGTCCTGATGGCCGACTCAAGCTTTTTCAAACTATTCTCCTACGACTTCCTCTACGGCGACCCCTCCACCGCCCTGTCTTCACCGGACAGATGCGTCATCACCAAGAGCCTTGCAGATGCCATCTTCCCCGGCAAAGACCCTATGGGAGAGCCTCTTCGCATCATAGGCGAGCGTAATGTATACCTGGACGGAGACAACCCTTACGACAGCACACTGGTCTATACGGTAAGCGGGGTGGTCAAAGACTTCGACAAGACCGTTCTTCCGGGCAGCACAAAGGTCATCGCTTCTATGGGCAGGCACCCTCAGATTCTGGGCTTCAATATGACCAGCGATGTGTTTGTAAGCACCAGCCACGGCTGCTTCAAGACCTTCTACCTGCTCGAAAAAGGAGTGAGCCTCGAGGACAAGGCCGACGAGATTTGGTCTGAGCTCAACAATGCTGTGCCTATGATGGAGTTCGACATAGACATCACTAAAACCACGGCAAGTTTCACTCCCCTGCGCAAAGTGATGTTCGATCCCCAGAACGACGGCCTTGGGCTGGAAAAGGGCGACAAGGGTCTGCTGGTCATACTGCTCAGCGCCATCATCGCCATCCTCTTCTTCGCTGTCACCAACTATATCAACCTCACCGTGGCCAATACCGGTATGAGAGCCAAAGAGATGGCTACCAGAAGGCTGCTGGGCAGCAGTCCCAGGGAGGTAATCAGCAAGCTTGTAGGCGAATCTGTTCTCATCGTGCTGCTGTCCTTCCTCATAGGCCTTGGGCTTGCATTCCTCTTCCAGGACGAGTTCTCTTCGATGTTCCGCGGAAGGATTATGCTTCAGAACGATTTCACCCCCGGAACAGTTCTCACCTGCCTGGGCTTCATTGCCGCGACCGGGCTGCTTGCCGGAATCATCCCCGGAGTCCAGATTTCCTCTTACAAGCCTATTGATGTAGTCAAGGGATCCTTCCGCTACAGGTCCAAGATGGTCTTCAGCAAGGTTTTCATAAGCCTGCAGAATGTCATCACCATCGTGATGCTCACTTTGTCGCTCGTGGTAGCGCTCCAAATCAATGCTCTTGTCAATGCTCCGCTCGGAGTCAACAGCAAGGACATCCTTTTCATCACCCCGGACGAAGACGACAACGAGGCGGTACTGTCTGCACTCGAGCAGCTTCCCTGCGTTGAAAGCATAGGGAGGAGCAATGGCAGCTGCCTGTCTATGGGAATGTCGTCGATGAGGTCGATGCGGGATGCTCAGGGAGCAAGGCATCTGATATATCAGGCGAGCCTTGACAAAACAGCTATGGATATCTACGGAGTGCAGGTCCTGAAGGACTATGGAGTCCCCGAAGGCGGCGTGTACATCAACGAGAAGATGTACCGGGCATTCAACTTCTCCGACTCGGACCGTGAGCTGAAATGGCGCTCGAACGAGATTGATCAGATAGCCGGAGTCATAAAGGACTTCCACAAAGGCAATATTCTTCGCGAAGTGCCGGAGTTCGTAATATATCCAAAGGACGCCGGGAGCTTCATCAAGCCAGATTATGTTGTGAAGATGAACTCTTCTTCCGATGCCTACAAGACCATCAAGGCCGCCGTAGCCGGAGTCATTTCTGATAAAAGAGACGCTGACTGGATAGTTCAGAATCTGGAGAACGAGGTAGCGGCGCAGTTTGAAGAAGAGCGTAATGTGCTTCATATCGTCCTGATGTTCACCGTCATAGCTCTCGTGATTTCGATTTTCGGCTTCATCGGGCTGTCGCTCTTTTTCATCCGTCAGCGCCGCAGCGAAGTGGCCGTAAGAAGGATTATGGGCGGCAGTGTCAGGGAGGTCATCCTTCTGATGGTTACAAGGTTCTGCGCCCCGCTGCTCGCCTCATGCCTTGTAGCAGTGCCGCTGTCGTTTTTCATCGCCCGGCGCTGGCTTCAGGACTTCAGTTACCATATTCCGCTCTCGGCCTGGATATTCCTTCTCACCTGCGCGGCTTCACTTCTGATTGCAGTGCTGTCAGTGCTTTGGCAGACAGTCAGCGCCGTTCGCAGAAATCCCGCCGACAGCATCAGAACAGAATAGTATAACAAAATAAACATAAACAGTTATGATTAAAGTAACAGACCTGTGCAAAGTGTTCCGCACAGAAGAAATCGAAACCACAGCGTTGAACAATGTTTCATTTGAGATTGGCGACGGCGAGTTCGTAGCCATTATGGGCCCGTCCGGATGCGGAAAATCAACCCTTCTGAACATTCTGGGTCTTTTGGATAACCCCACCAGCGGGTCTTACATGTTCTCCGGTACGGAAGTCGCCAATTTGAAGGAGAAGGACCGCACCAAGTTCCGCAAGGGCAACATCGGCTTCGTCTTCCAGAGCTTCAACCTCATCGACGAGCTGAACGTATATGAGAACATCGAGCTGCCCCTGCGCTACCTCGATATTCCTGCTTCGGAGCGCAAGGCCAAGGTCACCGAAATGATGAAGAGGATGAACATCAGCCACCGCGCCCAGCACTTCCCGCAGCAGCTCTCCGGAGGTCAGCAGCAGAGAGTCGCCATCGCCCGTGCCTGCGTGGCAGGTCCGAAACTGATCCTGGCCGACGAGCCTACCGGCAACCTCGACTCCAAGAACGGCAGGGAGGTGATGGAACTGCTCCAGGAGCTGAACCGCGAAGGAGCCACCATCGTGATGGTAACCCACTCACAGAAAGACGCTTCTATGGCCCAGCGCATCATCAACCTCTTCGACGGAGCCATTGTAAGTGACGTAAAGAACGAACTCTAAAGGATGAAAAGTTTCCTATCCATACTGCGCCGCTATCCGCTTGCGATGATTATGAATTTCATCGGGCTGATTCTGGGCTTCACGGCTTTTATGGTCCTGATGGTCCAGGTCAGCTACCAGGCCGGATTCGACCGCAATCATCCCACCTCGGGACGGATTTTCCGTGTGGACAAACTGGGCATAGACAGGGACGATGTCTTCAGGACCATACTGCCCAGAGGCTATGCAGACGACATCATCGGCTGCTCTGCCCATATCGAAGCGGGAAGCATCACCTGCCCCTTCATCGGGAGCGTCATCTTCAATGTGGAGCAGCAGGACTCTCGGGAGCACGAGAGCTTCAAAAGCACGATAAACATAGTGTATCCCGAGCTGTTCAAGGTGTTCGGAGCCGAATTTGCTGAAGGAAGCGCAGATGCCCTGGAAGACACGCGTACCGTGGCGATTCCCCTGTCCTTGTCAGAGAAGCTCTTCGGAAAGGACTCGGCCCTTGGGAAAGTGCTGCACTACAACGAGCAGAACCTTTTCGGGGATGACAGGGGGCAGGAGATGATAATCGGCGCAGTATATAAGGATTTCCCCCGGAACTCCCAGATAGGCAACGATATATACATCAATGTCGGAGACATAAACAAGGGCAGCTATGGCGGCGCCAACTTCAATTGTTACCTGCTGCTGGACAGTGCAGACAACAAGGAGGCAGTGGAGCGGGACTTCAACACGACGATGGACTACGGGGACAGCGACTGGCTTACAGAAATCGAACTGACCCCCGTGGAGAGCATTTACTACGCTGATGCAGGCAATACCTTATACAAAACCGGCAGCCGCAGTCAGATGTGGATACTGATTTGCATCTCCATCCTGGTTCTGCTGATCGGCGGTATCAACTACACGACATTTTTCACCGCCCTCGCACCTATGCGCGTCAAAAACATCAACACCAGAAAGGTGCTCGGCAGCGGCAATTCTTCCCTTCGCGCAGGCCTTATCCTCGAAGCTGTACTGTTCAGCCTCGCCGCCTATACCCTTGCTCTATTAGCCATCCCGTATATCAGCTCCCTGCTCTGTTCAGAAGGACTTCTGGATATGCCATTCCGATTCGGCGGGCAGAAACTTCTGATTCTGACCTCTGCCCTTACGGCCCTTCTGATAGGACTTGCAGCCGGATTGTTCCCCAGCATCTTTGTCACCAGTGTTCCTGCGGCTTTCGCCCTTAAAGGGGATATGCAATACTCGCTCTCAGGCAAGCGGTTCAGGACAGTGATGATGGTCCTTCAATACACTGTCTCCTTCGTTCTTCTTGTTTTCGTTATCTCAATCTACAGGCAGAACAAGTATATGCTCGCTTCCGACAACGGCTTCGACAAGGACAAGGTGGCAGTGGTGAAAATCTCACAGACCCAATATGCAAAGAGTGCCG
The DNA here is from genome assembly GCA_945874355.1 of uncultured Bacteroides sp. GTDB lineage: Bacteria > Bacteroidota > Bacteroidia > Bacteroidales > UBA932 > Cryptobacteroides. The sequence goes on along the minus strand of CAMCGB010000017.1, from coordinate 4,097 downwards.
ATTGGCTGAAAGGCAGGCTCTCGTCGCTTGCTGAGGTGGAAGATGTGGCCTTCGCCCAGGAATGTATGGGTTCGGGGGATGTATATAACACCACAACCTTCGACTACAACGGCAAGCCCATCAGGAGCTTTATCATCTACTGCAGTCCCAACTTCCTAGATGTGATGGGAATAGGTATCGAGCAGGGAAGGAATTTCCCGCAGACTTTCAAGACAAAGGGCAGCGGGATCATCAACCGGGCCTTTGCCGACCTGGGAGGGGACATAGAGATGGGGAGCAAGGTGGACGGATTGGAGATCATCGGGCAGACCGGGCAGCTGCGCATCAATTCCCTCAGGCAGGACATCTCGCCCATCTGCTATATCGCTCTCCCCCACGGCTCTTTGCCTATGACATATACCTATATACGCCTTGCGGACGGCTTCGACCGCAGGGAATGTGTGGAAAAGATTGAGGGAGTGCTGAAGGAGCTGGACCCTGGCTATCTGTTTGAGGTCAAACTCTACGACAACATTCTCGGGGAGTTGTACAGTCCGGAAATCAAGCAGGAGAAGGTGGTTTCGCTTTTCGCCCTGCTTGCAGCGCTGCTTTCCCTTATCGGCATTTTCGGGCAGGTGCTGCTGGACCTGCAGTACAGCCGTCGCAACATTGCAATCCGTAAGGTCTTTGGGGCAGACAACTCTCCTCTGGTCCGGGATGCGCTGATGAGCTATTGCAAAAAGATTGCGCTTTCGTTCATTCTGGCCGCACCTATAGCGTGGGTGCTTGCCGGAAGATGGCAGCAGAACTTTGTCTGCAGGGTGGGTCTGAACGGAGCGGAATTTGCACTCGCTTTTGCTCTCATTTCGCTTTTGACGCTCGGTATAGTCGCCGTGATGTCGCTGAAGACTGTGCGGGCAAATCCGGTAGAGACCTTGCGCAAAGAGTAGATTTCTCCATGCGCTTCGCTTGGTCGAAATGACCGCTTTGTGTCATTTCGAGCGGAGCACGAACTGCGGAGTCGAGAAATCTTTGCAGCTCGATATGTCTGGAGGCACTGCTGCAGTGCCTTGGAAATAAGAATAACAAACTACGATAGAGATAAAGATAAAGACAAAAACAAGTTCAAGAACAATGTCAATTGGAAGAATAACGGGAGGAAAAAGTTCGGCCGTCTCCAAACTGCTGAACATCATAGGAATGGCAATGGCCTTTGCCGCCCTGTACATTATTATGGTACAGGTGCACTACGACCTGGGCTACAACAAAAAAGTCAAAGACTCCGACAGGATATTCGCTCTGGCAATGCCCGACTGGTTTACTCCGGGCAACTGGATGTCCACCCTATCCCGTCCCCTGTGCGAAGCGGCGATAGATAATGTTCCCGGCGTGGAGTGCGGCGGTATGATATACCTTGCCGGCTCAAGTGAAACGACCCAATTGAGCCGCGGCGAGGACGGAAGCGGAACCATCACCCTTAAGGCAAGCAACCTCTCGCAGGGAGCCCTGTCGGTATTCGGATTCGAAGCGGTGGAAGGCAGAGTGGAGGAGCTCTCGAAATGGACAGATCTTATCTTCAGCGAGTCAAAGGCCAAAGAACTCGGTCTTCACGCCGGCGACGTGCTGTATCAGAGGCTGGATGACGGGACCACAGGGCAGCTAAAGATAGCTGCAGTATTCAAAGACTACCCCACCAACAGCGACCTTCACGGCATTGATTATTTCTCGAATTGCGGCGACCAGAACATAGAGAACTTCAGCGAGTGGAGCTACCCCTATTTTGTCAAACTACAATCGAAGGAGGACAAGGAGAAGTTCGAGCATATGGCTTTCGACCATATACTTAAGACCTTTCTCAATATGGCCCAGAGCGAAGGGGAAGACATCTCTGACGAAGAACTGGAGGAATGCAAGTCCAGGCTGGAGATAAAGCTCTTCCCTTTTGACGGGATGTATTTCGACAAGACTCTCAACAGCCCGGGCAGAAGCGGAAGCAAGACCACGACCTATACCCTCCTTGCTATCGCCGTGCTGATTATCGTCATAGCCTTCATCAATTTCATCAATTTCTTCTTCGCTCTCGTTCCTCTCCGTCTCAAGGACGTGAACACCAGAAAGATACTCGGCGCCTCCCGAAGCAGTCTCATCGGCAGAGTAATCTGCGAATCAGGGCTGATGATTGCGCTCTCGCTGGCAGCAGCCTGGGGCCTTGTCAAACTGTTCTGCAACTCCCCCTTGTCCTCGCTGATTGTCTGCAATGCACTGGTTTCCCGAAATGTCGGAGTGGCCCTCTGGACAGCAATCTGCGGCCTTGTACTTGCAATCGCCGCTTCGCTCTACCCGGCCTTTTACATAACCTCATTCTCCCCTGCCCTTGCCCTCAAAGGGAGCCTCGGCTCCGCTTCCAAAGGCAAAGCGTTCAGAATCGGCCTAATAGGCTTCCAGTTCACAGTTTCGATTGTGCTTATCATCTGCGCCTGCTTCGTCACGATGCAAAGGCAGTATATGCTCCATTACGATATGGGCTTCGACCGCAGCCGGCTCCTGCAGGTCAACACCAGCTACGGGATAGCCAATATGAGGAAAACAGCCAGCTCAAAACTCAAAAGCAACCCTGCCGTTGCAGACATCACTTTTGCAAACGGCAATCTCATCGCAGAGGAGCGTATGGGCTGGGGAAGGGAGTTCAAAGGCAAGAATATGGTCTTCCAGTGCTATCCGGTGCAGTGGAACTTCCTGGATTTCATGGGTATAGACATAGTTGAAGGCCGGAATTTCAGCGAGAGTGACGAGAAGTGCGAAAACGGGATATTCATCTTCAACGAAGCCGCGAGGGACAAATACGGACTTAGCCTTGAGGATAGAGTTCAGGGGCACAGGGGTGAAACGGAGATTGCGGGATTCTGCAAGAATTTCAATTTCAAGCCTTTGGCATCCTCAGTGGAGTCTTTTGCATTCTACATCTTCGGGCAGCACTCCTGGAAAACGCTCAGCACACTCTACATCAGGACCGCAGAAGGGGCTGACATACCCTCGCTCATAGACTGGATAAAGACACAACTCAGCGAGATGGACCCCTCCATAGCGAAGGACGAATGGGACGTCCAGTTCTTTGACAGCACCCTGAACTCCCATTATGTAAAGGAACAGAAAACCTCGCGCATAATCCTGCTGTTCACTGTGCTTGCAATTGTCATCTCCCTTATGGGCGTTTTCGGACTGGTGATGTTTGAGGCGGAGTACAGGCGCAAGGAGATAGGCATCAGAAGGGTGAACGGAGCCAAAGTATCGGACATCCTGATGATGTTCAATGCCAAGTTCATAAAGATAGTGCTCGTGTGCTTTGCCGTTGCCGCTCCGCTTGCCTACCTCATTACAGACGCTTACCTCAGGGGCTATGCATACAGGATGCCCATCCACGTCTGGGTGTTTGCCGCTGCCCTTGCAGCAGTGCTGCTGGTTACGCTGATTGTCGTTACCCTTCGAAGCCTCAGCGCGGCTTTGTCCGACCCTGTGGATGCAATCAAGACGGAATAAGGAAAGTCGTCATGGGGCTTCTACTCTTTCTGCTGGCAGGAAGGGCAGAGCCCCTTCATCACGCAATTCACTTCTTCAACCAGAAAACCCTGCGGCTGAGGCAGGACAGAAGTATCTATCCCCTTGATGCAGAAAGTCTTGCCGCAGCTCTTGCAGGTAAAGTGAATATGAGGGTGTTCGTGCCCGCCGCTACAGGTGCAATGGCAATAGACTTTGGCGGCGGAGCCGTTGTCCACCTCGTGGATGAGTCCGTGTTCGAGAAAGGTCGAGAGGGTGCGGAATATGGTGGACTTGTCCATAGGTGAGAGCCTCACCTCCATATCGGCAAGGGTAAAGGGCTGCGGATCGGCGAGAATCTCACGCATCAGCAGTATCCTGTTCGACGTGGGTTTGACGCCGGACTGCTCTAGTATCTGTTCTACCTGGTCCATATCTGATATCTATATCTCTGCTGTGCTGCGCCTGGTCGGGACGGCTTGTCATTATCCGCAAATATACAGATTTTCAGCCGATATTTCTGATGTCGCGTACAGTATTCGCAATGAGCCGGACCGTAGGCACTGCTATGAGGACGCTCACAA
>CAMCGB010000016.1 GCA_945874355.1 uncultured Bacteroides sp. | reverse complement strand
TTCTAAAGAAATTAACGCTCTCGTTTTTATTGTTTCTCGGTACTTGCTTGTACTTTTCCTAAAACAGTCTTGTCAATGATCTTTCAAATTTGGCGCTAAAAAAACCAGCCTTCCGGCTGATGGCCACCCTTTCGTTGTTGTTCGATTGGGATTGCAAAGGTAGTTACTTTTTTTGAATCTGCAAATTTTTTTGAAAAAATTTTTGAAGATTTTTGAAAGAACTTTTTGCTTCCGTCCTCGTTTCCGATTGGGGTTGCAAAGGTAGTCACTTTTTTTGAATCTGCAAACTTTTCAGAGAAAAATTTGAAAATTTATTCGAAAGAACTTTTGCGATCCCCCTCGTTTCTGAAGGGGATGCAAAGGTAGTCATTATTTTTAACAATGCAATAGCTTTCGCAAAATTTTTAATAATTTTTTGAAAAATTTTCAAAATAGGGCCCTGCCCACTCCATTACCTCGATTGCATTGATCAGCCACTGGGTCGTCGAAGGCGTGTGCCGCTGCCATCCAGCTTCCTTACCCAGGAAGTACGGCTCATCCACACTCTTTATTATATAAGGGGTGGCGATGCTCCCGTTATGCTCCTGGACCGGAGTGCCGTCGCTTTCGGTCTGCGTGTCCCCGTTGGCGAGGAGATTCTTCCAGGCGAGCTCTCCCATCACGACATCTGAACAGCTTGCAGCCACCCAGGCGGCCATCCTCGGCCCGGTCATATTGCCTCCCTTGGACGAAGAGACGTCCCTGAACGAGTTGTCGGCAAGGGTCCAGAACTGCTCATAAGGGAAACTGAGCCTCATCTCGGTCATAATCTCAGGCGCACCGAAAAGGGTACTGAAGGTGTCTCCCCTCACCCGTGAGAGCCTCTCCCCTACCAGGGACTTGAGCTTGCGGGGGCTCAAACTTGCAGCCGGGGCATAGTCCGAAACAGGAGCATACTTCGCCTCCGAAGGACTTGTATCCTCTTTGAGATAGACCATAAAGCGTCCGCTCTCAGGGTCGAAGTAGTCAAAGGCGAGCCTGCCGCTGAAACTTCCCAGCGCCACTATATCCTTCATCGAATCAAGAAGCCTTTCCATCCAATAAGGGTCAAGGGTCCTTTCGTATTGGAGCATCCAGTTAGAGGCATAGTAGGCCCAGTCGTTAAGGCTGCTTTTGAGATAAGTTCCGTCCACAGCGCCCCAGGTGGATACCCTGCGCGCATAGTCATAAGCCTTCTCGGCCCCGAGCTGCTCGCTCATCAGGTCCCCGGTAAGCGCATCGCCTCCGGTGAGATAGTACATATACCTTTTCATTGCGGCATATTCTATCCTCGGCTGCTTGCATCCGTCTCCCCAGTGGGTCACGTTGTGGCGGCTGCCCAGGGGCGCGAAACGGCCGATGTGATGGACATCCACCTCGCTGGAGTGCTTTTCCATAGCCTCTGCCATAGTCCAGTAGTCTTCCCGGCCGGTGCGCAGGAAGCAGGTCCAGAGCAAGACATTGGGAGCGAGCTCGATGTTGTTCCATGCCCAGCCACCGATGTCGTAGCGCCAGTCGTGACGGGTGAAATCGTAGTTATGCATCACGTCGCCGTAGTTCCAGAAGCCGTACCAGCTTCTCTGGTCGACCTGGGCCTTGTAAAAGTCAAGGGTTGAAGTGAGCTGGTCCTCGATGAAGCCGAAGCGCTCCGTATCGGGAAGGCCCCAGTAAGTGCCGAATGCGTTCACCTTATAATAATAGTCGGGCGAGCAGACGTACTGGACGCCTTTCTGGGTGGCGCGGGCAACGGGGAGCAGGTCTTCGCAGGAAGGGATACCGTCGAACAGGCGCAGCTCCAGGCTTGAACGGTGCCCTACCCCATAGGGTGACTCCCATCCTTCTTTGTAGTCTTCGTAATTGATTTTCAGGTCGTGCCCCACGGTATCATAGTGCCTCATATCCATACATTCCGCGCTGGGAGACCATAGCCAGGCGGTGAGATTTCCACTTTCGGCGTCGGCAGAGCTGACTTCCAACGAGGCGGGATAGGACTGGTAGAAATCCTTTATACCTATATATACACTGGAAGAGCTGTCGCCAAGCAGGGCGCCGCCAAGAGACCTTCCGCCGTCGGTGACGTGAACCCAGGAGGACTGGCCGGAGGTGCGCTTGTCGATGGAGAAACTGTTGGGATTGTCCTGCCTCAGGCGCATATCGGCCCATACGGGGCAGGTTGAAAGGGCTGCAAGTTCGGAAGCCGAGAGTTCGGAGCAGGCGGGGAGCTTGGCACCCTGGAGATATGACTGGTAGTTGTCGAAGAACACTCTTCCGGCGCTTGGACGGTAGCCGGGAGCGAGCCTGACGGGCTGACACCAGAAACCGGCACCATCTTTTCCGTCACCAGCAAAGCGGACGTGGCGGTTGTGCACTTCGTCGCGGAAAGGGACCTGGAGCCTGAGGCCGAGAGCTTTGATGAAATCTTCGCGCCCATCGCTGTCGAAAATGAAGGAGTAGGTCATAGAGACAGTGGGAAGTCCCTTATATACAGTGCAATACAGCGAGAAAGGCAACCATTCGCGAAGGCTTTTCTCGCCCTTGTGTATGCCCTCGACCTTGATGACGGCGCTTTGCTCTCCGCTCCTAAGAAGGCTGAGGGAGGTAATCTGCCCTGTGAACTGCTCTTCTTCGATTACTGCTCCGTTCCTTTTCTGGAGTACCATTATGCTGCGCGCGGATTCTACGGCCCGGGTGCCTCCGATGGTCATAGAAGCGATAAGGGAGCTGCCCTTCGAGGGGAAGAGGCAGGTCATCGCTCCGGTATTGACTTCGATTCCGTCCGGGGTCTGTCTGGCAATGCTTCCGGCAGGGACCGGAGCGCTTTTGCGGGTCTTTTTGGGAGCCGGACTGACTTTAAGGGAGAGGGTGCTGCCTTCACTGGTGGAAGGGAAGACGCCTGCAACGCCGAGCCACTTGAGAGACCCGTCGGACCAATACGCAAGCGGGTAGGTGTCAGCACCAAGACTTTGGTGCCCGCTGCCCTCAAGGGTAAAAGTGTCGCCGGGAAAGACGCTCCCGCGCGGGAAAGGGACGCCGAAGCTGCTGCCCTGAAGGGCACTTGAGCTGCGGCCACTCAAATTGCTCAGAATGATTTCCTGCTGCGCGTACAGGCTGCCTGAAAGCAGCAGAGACAGCAGGGTCAGAAGTGTTGTTCGATTCATATTATGCGGTTATAATTAATGTAGGCGAATTTATGCATTTTTCGGCGAATAATTCGTATATTTCGGAATGTAACTAAACACATATAGCCGATGACACTGAAAACTGCTGGAGGCAAAGCCCTCAAGGCGATGCTCCTTATCTTACTGGCATTAAGCCCTTTGCGCGCGTTCTGCCAAAATGAAAAGTACCTTAATCCTGATTTGAGCCGAAGTGAGAGGGTGGAAGACCTTCTGGGAAGGCTGACTATCGAAGAGAAATTCGGCCTGATGATGAACTCCTCAAAGGGGGTTGAGAGGCTCGGGATTCCGGATTATGACTGGTGGAACGAGGCCCTGCACGGGGTGGCTCGGGCCGGGCTTGCAACCGTTTATCCCCAGGCCATTGCGCTGGCGGCGACTTTCGACCCCGAGAACCAGTATCAGGCTTTCAGCTACATCTCCGACGAAGCTAGAGCCAAATATTATGAAGCCGTAAGGCGGGGCGAGAGGAAGAGGTATATGGGACTGACTTTCTGGACTCCCAACATCAACATTTTCCGCGATCCGCGCTGGGGCCGCGGGCAGGAGACATACGGCGAGGATCCGTATCTGACTTCGGTGATGGCCGACGCGACGGTACGCGGACTTCAGGGGAACGACCCCAATTATTATAAGACCCACGCGTGCGCGAAGCATTTCGCGGTGCATAGCGGACCGGAGTGGAACCGCCACAGTTTCGACGTGGAAGTGACGCCGCGCGACCTTTGGGAGACTTACCTGCCGGCATTCCGCAAACTGGTCACAGAATCGGGGGTCAGGGAAGTTATGGGAGCCTACAACAGCTATTCGGGCGACCCTTGCTGCGCGAACGATTTTCTGCTGAATGGGATTCTGCGTGGTCGCTGGGGCTACGATGGGATTGTAGTGTCGGACTGCGGGGCCATCAAGGATTTCTATCTGAAGGGGCACCACGAGACCCACCCCGATGCGGCTTCGGCGAGCGCTGATGCGGTAAAGAAAGGAACTGACATAGAGTGCGGCAACGCATATCTGTCGCTTCTGGATGCATATCAGGACGGCCTGATCGGAGAGGAGGAGATAAATGTGTCAATACGTCGAATCCTCAACGGCTTTTTTGAGCTGGGGATTTTCGATCCGGACGGGAGGGTGCCCTGGAGCGGGATGCCCTACTCGGTGGTGGACTGCGAGGAGCATCGGGAGCACGCCCTGAAGACGGCAAGGGAGTCGCTGGTGCTTCTGAAAAACGATGGCGTCCTGCCGCTCAAGGCCGGCGGGAAGATATGCGTCGTGGGGCCCAACGCCACTGACGAGACTATGATGCTGGGCAACTATAACGGCACTCCTTCGTCGATTACGAGCATTCTGGAGGGCATAGAGCAGGCCTTCCCCGCAGCTGAAGTGAGCTATATGAAAGGATGTGAGGCAGTCAGCCCGCTTCTCGAATCCGATTCGCTCGCGCGTCTGGCTTCAAGAGCGGCGCAGAGTGATGTGATAGTGTTTGTGGGAGGATTGAACCCCAGGCTGGAGGGCGAGGAGATGAGAGTGAATGTAGACGGATTCAGGGGCGGAGACAGGGAGAGAATCGAGCTGCCGGAAGTTCAGGGCCAGGTTTTGAAGGCCCTGCACGCTACGGGACGCAAGGTGGTATTCGTGCTGTGCAGCGGAAGCGCTGTGGCTCTGGAGCAGAACGAGAAGGATTATGACGCTCTGCTTTGCGCCTGGTACGGCGGACAGGCCGGAGGGCAGGCCGTGGGCGAAGTGCTGTGCGGCAAGGTGTCGCCGTCGGGCAAGCTGCCTGTGACCTTCTACAAGTCCAACTCACAACTTCCTGATTTCCAGAACTATGATATGGAGGGCAGGACCTACAGGTATTTCCGCGGGGAGCCTTTGTATGCCTTCGGACAGGGGCTGAGCTATGCTGACATACGCTACGGCAGGGCCAAGGCGAGCCGCCGCTGGATTAAGGCCGGCGAGAGCGTGAGCGTGAGTGTTCCGCTCGAGAACCGCAGCGGTATCGGCTCCGATGAGGTCGTGCAGCTTTATGTCAGGAGGCTTGACGACCCAGAGGCTCCGATCAAGTCGCTGAAGGCGTTCCAAAGGGTGAGCCTTGCAGGCGGAGAGAAGAAGACGGTCAAGCTGGTTCTGGGGCCCGAGGCCTTCAGCTATTACGATGCCGCAGAAGATGATCTCAAGGTGAAGAGCGGACGTTACGAGCTTCTGTACGGGTGCTCGTCGAAAGACTCTGACCTTCAGAAAATCGGATTGACTGTCAAATGATTACTTGTGCGATGAAGGGTCTGAATCTTTTCGCAGTGAGCGTCGTTGCAGCGCTTGCCACAGCGTGCGGAAGCGAGGCAAATGAAGTGATTGTGGTGCATCCGCACGAGGCTGAGCCGTCTGACTGCAAGGGATGCACGAGGGTGTTTCTCGCGGGGACTATCGATATGGGAAGCAGCGAGGACTGGCAGGCAGAAGCGGCTGAGCTGCTGAAGCAGATGCCGGGAAGTTTCATAGTCTATAATCCGAGGCAGAAGGAGTGGCATCCGGAGATTGAAGGGGAGATGGATTATCAGGTGAACTGGGAGCTGGAGCATCTGGAAAAGGCGGACATTATCCTGATGAATTTCCTGCCGGACAGCAAGTCGCCGATCACCCTGCTCGAGCTGGGGCTTCACGCCCGGAGCGGAAAGCTCAGGGTGGTCTGCCCGCAGGAGTTCTACCGCTATGATAATGTGAGGATTACCTGCAAGCGCTACGGCGTCCCGATGTTCAGCAACCTCTCCGATGCCCTGAGGGAATAGATTTCTCGACTCGCTGCGCTCGCTCGAAATGACAAGGGGGAGGCCGCTACGCTCGCTCATCATCCTTTCATCAGAAAGGCGCTGCAAAGGCAAGCGGATGGTATGTTCCGAACGGGACTTTGCAAGCGCAATACGAGCCATCGGCGAGCTAAAGCGGTCCCTGAGGAACATATCTCCGATGCCGCAGCGCCTTGCGGCAGCAAAAAAGGGAGGGCGGCCTTGCGGCCACCCTCCCTTTGCAATTATGGAGTAAAAAGAGTTTACATCATTCCACCCGCAGGAGCAGCAGGAACAGCACTTGCAGGCTCAGGAATATCCACAATACCGCACTCAGTAGTAAGGAACATACCGGCCACAGAAGCAGCATTCTCAAGAGCCACACGGGCAACCTTCGTAGGATCAATCACTCCGGCCTCATACATATGTACATACTCACCGGTGCGAGCATTGTAACCGAAGTCAGCCTCGCTCTCCTTGATCTTGTTGATGATCACAGAACCGTCAACACCCGCATTGGCAGCAATCTGACGCAGAGGCTCCTCAATGGCCTTAGCCACAATATGAATACCAGTAGTCTCATCGTCATTCTCGCCCTTCAGACCCTCAAGAGCCTGGGCAGCACGGATGTATGACACTCCACCTCCGGGCAAATAACCCTCCTCGACAGCAGCGCGGGTAGCATTCAGCGCATCCTCAACCCTATCCTTCTTCTCCTTCATCTCTACCTCAGTGGTAGCACCCACATAAAGCACAGCCACACCGCCTGAAAGCTTTCCGAGACGCTCCTTGAGCTTCTCCTTATCATAGTCAGAGGTAGAAAGCTCAATCTGCTTGCGGATAGAATCAACCCTCTCCTGGATTGCATCCTTGGCGCCGGCACCACCTACGATGGTAGTATTCTCCTTGCTGACAGTAATCTTCTCAGCCTTGCCCAGCATATCGGGAGTAGCGTTCTCCAGGGTGAATCCCCTCTCCTCTGAGATTACGATGCCTCCGGTAAGGGTGGCTATGTCCTGAAGCATCTCCTTGCGGCGGTCGCCGAAACCGGGAGCCTTCACGGCGGCAATCTTGAGAGTACCGCGAAGCTTATTCACTACCAGAGTAGTAAGAGCCTCACCGTCAACATCTTCAGCTATGATAAGCAACTCTCTTCCCTCCCTTGCGATAGGCTCGAGTATAGGGAGAAGATCCTTCATTGTAGAAATCTTCTTATCGGTGATGAGGATGGAAGGATTGTTGAGCTCAGCCTCCATCTTGTCGCTGTTGGTCATAAAGTAAGGAGAGATGAATCCGCGGTCGAACTGCATACCCTCTACAACCTTGACCTCAGTCTCGGTACCCTTGGCTTCCTCAACAGTGATGACACCGTCCTTGCCTACCTTTGACATTGCGTCAGCGATAAGCTTGCCGATATAGCTGTCATTGTTGGCTGACACGGTTCCGACCTGCTCGACCTTCGAATAATCGTCGCCTACCTTCTGGCTGCGCTTCTTAAGGTCCTCTACAACTGCGGCAACTGCCTTGTCGATACCCCTCTTCAGGTCCATAGGATTGGCGCCTGCAGTAACGTTCTTCAGACCCACATTGATGATGGCCTGGGCGAGAACGGTTGCGGTGGTGGTACCGTCACCTGCCTGCTCGTTGGTCTTGGAAGCAACCTCCTTGACCATCTGGGCACCCATATTCTCGAAACGGTCCTCGAGCTCAACCTCCTTAGCCACGGTGACACCGTCCTTGGTCACCTGGGGAGCGCCGAACTTCTTATCAATGACTACATTGCGTCCCTTGGGGCCGAGAGTCACCTTAACTGCGTTTGCAAGTGAGTCCGCACCTGTCTTCATCTTTGAGCGGACATCAACATCGAATTTTATTTCCTTTGCCATAATTTCAATACATTATAAATTCAAACACAAAGCCTTAGTCGCTACAGAACTGCGAGAATATCTGACTGCTTTACGATGAGGTACTTCTTGTCCTCAAAGGTAACCTCGGTGCCGGCGTACTTGCCGTAAATCACCTGGTCGCCAACCTTCACTTCCATAGGCTCATCCTTCTTGCCGGGGCCGCAAGCGATAACGCTGCCCTGCTGGGGTTTCTCCTTTGCCGTATCAGGAATGTAAATGCCTGCCGCTGTCTTTGTCTCGGCCTCCTTGGGCTCAATCAAGACTCTGTCTGCTAATGGTTTGATCATAATTCTTATAGTTTTTTGTTGTTATTCATTTTTCCGGTACCGTGGCCGGACAGCCTTATATAAATCAATGTCTGTGCCAGTGACAAATTGTCAGCAATAATGAAAACAAGAATTTGTATCTTTACACCCATAACCGCAAAAACGACAACAATGTACCGGAAAACAATTTCACTTATTACACTCTCGCTGCTGTGCTATTTTGTCAGCGCGCAGAGCTACTTCGGCGAGACTCTCTCGCGGGGGCTTGCCGGAATCAGTTGCGACAGGGGCTTCTACCTCAGCTGGAGAATGCTCCCGGGCGACGAGCCGGCTATGGGTTTCGACCTCTACCGGTCTGCCGATGGAGGAGCCGAAATCAAGCTGAATACCAGTCCGATAGTCTCCACATCGGACTTCACTGACACGGATGCCGACCTCAGCAAGGACAATGTCTGGACGCTCAAAAGCGCAGGGAAAACCCTTGCCACCTGGGAAAGGAAGGCGGGAACGGAGGACCGCGGATACCTCAGAGTGCCCCTTAGCAAACCAGGGGACAGGATTACCCCGGGAAGCGGAGAGAAGTACTCCTACAGCCCCAATGACGCGAGCCTGGGCGACCTGGACGGCGACGGGGAGTATGAAATCATCCTGAAATGGGAGCCATCCAACCGCAAACTTCCGCCCCAGAGGGGCTATGCCGGAAGTACGCTCATCGACGCTTACAAGATGGACGGAACCCTGATGTGGAGGATAGACCTTGGATATAATATACGCTCCGGCCCTCCTACCACGCAGCTGCTGGTGTTCGACTTCGACGGCGACGGCTGCGCAGAGCTTTGCTGCAAGACGGCAGACGGGACAATAGACGGCACCGGCACCGTGCTGGGCGAAGACCCCCAGGCCGACCACCGCATCACGGACGAAGCCGACCCTACCTTCGGCAAGATTCTGCTCGGAAAGGAATATGTGACAGTGTTCGACGGGAAGAGCGGCAAAGCGCTTGACAGTCAGGAATATATACCCACACGCTACCCTCTTGACAGCTGGGGCGGCTGGGGCGGAAACGGAGGCACCGACAACAAGGGCGAAAGGTCTGACAGGTTCAGCGCCGGAGTCGCCTGCTTCGACGGCAAGACCCCCTCGCCCTTCTTTGTGAGAGGATGGTACGGCAGGATTGTGGTGGCAGCGTGGACTTTCACCGGCGGAAGCCTGAAACCCCTGTGGACCTTTGACAGCAGCGAGAAGCGCTGGGCCGGGTACTCAGGAATGGGAAACCACAGCGTGACCGTGGGAGACCTGGACGGCGACGGATTTGACGAGGTGTGTGTAGGAGCGATGAGCGTGGACCACGACGGCAACGGGCTGTACACCACCAAGTTGCGCCACGGGGACGCCCTTCACGCCGGCGACCTCGTGCCTTCACGGCCGGGACTTGAGGTCTTCGGAGTGCACGAGAACGAAGAGAATACCGTCCAGTTCGGCACCCCGGGAATGGCGATGTACGACGCGGCCACAGGAGAGATACTCTGGACCGCGGCACCGGGCGAAGACATAGGGCGCGGAGTTGCCGCAGACATCGACCCGAGATTCCCGGGAGCGGAGTGCTGGGCTACGGCTACGGCAGACAGGGCTCCCTGGGGAGGACTAAGAAGGGGCGACACCGGGGAAGTGATAAGCCGCAACATACCTTCTTCGACCAATTTCATAATATTCTGGGATTCAGACCCTTACTATGAGCTTCTGGACCGCACGCAGGTCAGCAAATGGAACCCGGAGACGGAGAGCACCGATGTGCTGATGAGCGCGGAAGGGGTGGTGGCGAACAACGGCAGCAAATCCAACCCCTGCGTGAGCGGCGACATCTTCGGCGACTGGAGAGAGGAAATAATCTGGGCAAGCAGGGACGGGAGCGAGCTGAGGATATATATGAGCGACATTCCTGCCATAAACAGGATGCCTACCCTTATGAGCGACAGGATGTACAGAATGGCAATTGCCTGGCAGAATGTGGCTTACAACCAGCCGCCCCACACGAGCTTCGATATGGTGGAAAGGTTCAAGGAAATCGAAAACAGCACTAAGAAATGAAAAGGACAGCATACTATTTAGCGGCATCGCTCTGCCTTATCTCGCTGAGCCTCAGCGCTGCAGGGCAGGATCCGGCGCTTCGCGTCAAAGTTCGGAGGCCTTCCGAAAGGAGTGTTTTCAGAGTAGGAGAAAGGAACTATGGAGCCACGGACAGGTATAACCCCGGAGACGAGTCGGAGAGATATTCCTACCGTGCGGCCGAGTGCCTGGCGGCGGACCTGGACGGGGATTCAGAGCTGGAGTTCATCCTGCGCTGGGAGCCTTCCAACGCCAGAAGCATTGAGAGCAAGGGTCTCTGCGGCAATACTTTGATTGATGCCTACAAGGCTGACGGGACCCTGATGTGGAGGCTGGACCTGGGGCATAATATACGGTCCACCAAAGAAGGGCCGGCGCTGGTGGTGGAGGACCTGGACGGGGACGGGAAAGCAGAACTTGTTTGCCGCAGCGCAGATGGAACGGTTGACGGGACCGGCAGGGTGCTGGGGAACCCGAGGGCCGACTGGAGGAGTATGGACGAAGCATCGGCGACTTACTCGCGCATAGTCGTGGGGCCGGAGTTTATAAGCGTATTTGAGGGAAGCAGCGGCAAAGAGCTGGCAAGCAGCAAGTTACTTCCGCTGCGCTATCCTTTGGACAGCTGGGGAGGCATAGGCGGGAGCGACCCCAACGGGGTGAATTCCGACAGGTTCACTGCCTGCGCCGCCACTCTGCAGGACAAGGGCAAGGCGGCTGTGTTCGTAAGGGGCGGAAGGGCCAGGACCGCGGCAAGTGCCTGGAGCTGGGACGGAAAGGAGCTGAAGATGCTCTGGCTGTTCGACTCTTCACTCAAAGGCAGCGGGAAGGCAGCGGCCAGCGGAAGCACTATGGTCCTCGCTTGCGATGTGGACGGCGACGGGAAGGATGAAATATGCCTGGGTTCAGCCGTGCTCGACCAAGACGGCAGCCCTCTGAGCGCTTCAGGCCTGCTGTACGGAGATTATTTCCAGGTATCTGACCTTGACCCCAAAAGAAAAGGCTTGGAGGTGTTCGGCTCGCACGAGGCCACTTCAGCTCTTGCGCTGTGGAAGGGAGAGTGCGCTATGGCGATGTATGACCCTCTCAGCGGCAAGGTGCTATGGAAGGCGGGAGAAGGAGAGAAAGTGAGCATGGTTCTCGCGGCAGACATAGACCCGAGGCACAAAGGGGCCGAGTGCTGGGTTGCCGATGCGGTGGCGATACAGACTCCGGCAGCTCCGGGAAGAGGTCCCGCCAGGCCTTCTGCCCCTGTAAAGAAAGATTATGACGGGCCGCTCAAAGGAATCAGAAGGGCTGCAGACGGCAAGCTGATAAGCTCAAGCCAGCCTTCCGCGTGCCTGGGAGTCCTGAACTGGGACGATGACCCTCTGGCGGAACTGCTCGGTGAAGACTCCATCCTCAAGTGGGACTATGAAGCGGAGAAGACCATAGTTCTGCTTAAGGCTGAAGGAGTTATGAAAAAGCCCCTGCTGTGCGCAGACATACTCGGAGGCGCAGGGGACGAGGTGGTTTGGATAAGCGAAGACCAGGGCGAGCTTCTGGTGTTCAGCGGCGCGGGCGGTGAGGCCGGCGGCAAACCATCTGCCAAAGCACAACCCCGGCGCTGACCGACACATTGAGGGAGTGCTTGCTGCCCCACTGGGGGATTTCAAGACTCACGTCTGACTCATCAACTACGCTCTGGTCCACACCGTCAACCTCGTTGCCGAAGACCAGGGCGTATTTTTCGCCTTCGCCCGGAGTGAACTGCTCCAGGCTGAGGGCATTGCAGGTCTGCTCGACGCTGATTATCCTATAGCCCTGCTGCTTTAGGGACGAGATGGCATCCATGGTGGAGGCGTACTTTTTCCAGGGCACGCTCAGCTCGGCCCCGATGGCTGTTTTGTGGATTTCTGCCGAAGGCGGGACGGCGCAGATGCCGCAGAGGCACAGCAGGTCCACCTTAAAGGCGTCGCAGGTGCGGAAAATGCTGCCCACATTGTAGGCGCTTCGCACATTGTCCAGCACCACAACCAGCCCCGAGAGCGGCAGGGATGCATATTCTTCAGGCCTTATGCGGCCAAGTTCCATATTAAGCAGTTTTCTGTCATTCATATCGACAAAGGTAATTACATTTTTCCTATATTTGTAATCTGATAACGACACAATCATTTGTCAACAAACCATAAACGTATGAAGCAGGATATTCTTATTTCCGATCTGATCAAGAAGGAAAGGGAGCGCCAGGAGTCTGGTCTTGAACTTATTGCCTCCGAAAACTATGTAACGGACGAAGTACTCAAAGCTATGGGGTCTATCTGCACCAACAAGTATGCAGAGGGCTACCCCGGGAAGAGGTACTACGGAGGGTGCGAAGTCGTGGACCAGATAGAGCAGCTCGCCATCGACCGCATCAAGACCATCTACGGCGCCGAGTGGGCGAATGTCCAGCCTCATAGCGGAGCCCAGGCCAATATGGCAGTAGAGATGGCAGTTCTCAAGCCCGGAGACACCTTTATGGGTCTGGACCTGAGCCAGGGAGGCCACCTCACCCACGGCTCGCCCGTCAACGCCTCCGGTCTTCTCTACCACGCCGTTGCCTACGGGCTGAACCCCGAGACCGGGCTGGTGGACTATGACGAGATGGAGCGCAAGGCTCTGGAGTGCCGTCCCAAACTGATCATCGGCGGAGCTTCAGCCTACTCCCGCGAGTGGGATTATGAGAGGATGAGGCAGATAGCCGACAAAGTGGGAGCAATCCTCTGGGTGGATATGGCCCACACGGCAGGAATCATTGCCGCAGGTCTGCTCAAGAATCCTGTTCAGTACGCACACATCGTGACCTCCACAACTCACAAGACCCTGCGCGGGCCCAGAGGAGGTATCATACTGATAGGCAAGGACTTCGAGGATCCTCAGGGAAGGACTACACCGAAGGGCGCAGTCAAGATGATGAGCCAGGTGCTGGATTCGATGGTGTTCCCCGGAGTGCAGGGCGGTCCGCTCGAGCACGTGATTGCGGCCAAGGCAGTGTCTTTCTTCGAGGCTATGCAGCCCGAGTATGTGGAGTACCAGAAGCAGGTTCTCGCCAATGCCAAGGCTATGTGCGCCGAGTTCCTCGCAAGGGGTTACAAGATAGTCAGCGGCGGCACCGACAACCACCTTATGCTCGTTGACCTCAGGGGCAAGTTCGAGGGAGTGACCGGAAGAATCGCTGAGACTCAGCTCGAAAAGGCCGGCATCACCCTGAACAAGAATATGGTTCCGTTCGACAGCAGGACTCCTTTCCACACTTCAGGCATCAGGGTCGGAACGCCAGCCATCACTTCCAGAGGTTTCGTAGAGAAGGATATGACCGATATCGTAGCCCTGATTGATGAAGTGCTCACTTCCTGCGACAGGCACATCGAGGCCCTGAGTCTCAAGAAGGCCGATGTTCCTACCGAGGAGCAGAAGCAGAGCCTCGCCGAGCACGCAGCCGTGCTGGAGCAGGTGAAGAAGAAGGTCAGCCAGATGACCGCCGGAGTGCCTCTCAATAAGTATTAGATTTCTCCGCTCGGCCTTCGGCCTCGGTCGAAATGACAAGAAGGCTTCGGCCTCAGTCGAAATGACAAGATAAAGGCTGCCCCTCGGGGTGGCCTATTTTGGCGATAGGCAGAAAAAAGCTATCTTCGCATCCTCAATTATGCAGCAGTACAGTTACAAAGAAATATGGAAGGTGTCGTACCCGATACTTATCAGCCTCGTGATGGAGCAGCTGATAGGAATGACCGACACCGTCTTCCTCGGAAGGGTGGGAGAGCTTGAGCTGGGAGCAAGCGCTGTCGCCGGCGTGTACTATATGGTGCTATATATGCTGGGCTTCGGATTCAGCATAGGTGCCCAGATTATGATAGGACACAGCAACGGAGAGAAAGACTACCGCAAAGCCGGCAAGGTATTCTGGCACGCACTCTACTTCCTTGTTGCCCTATCGGGACTGCTTTGCATTCTGTCAGAGTTCCTGTCCCCTGTGGTGCTGGGCGCGATGCTCAGCTCCGAAGACATCAGCTTCCAGGCTGACAGCTATCTCACATGGAGGGCTCCCGGGCTGGTACTCGCCTTCTGCGGCTGCGCATACAGAGCCTTCTATGTAGGAAGCACGCACACCAGAATCCTGAGTATGAGTTCCGTTGTGATGGTTATCTCCAACATCGCCTTCAACTGGGTACTGATATTCGGAAAACTGGGCCTCGAACCAATGGGCATCAGGGGCGCAGCGCTGGGTTCAACCCTTGCCGAAGGAGTGTCGCTGCTCTACCTCATCATAGCCACCTCGCACCGTAAGGAAATCAAAGCCTACGGCCTGGACACCCCCTGCCGCTTCGAGCCCGGGATGCTGCGCTCCATCCTGAAAGTATCGCTCTGGACAATGATACAGAGTTTCTTCTCCATCTTCACCTGGCTGATTTTTTTCATCTTCATCGAGCACACCGGACAGAAAGCCATAGCCGCATCGAACATCCTGCGAAGCACCTCCGGACTGATATGGATGGTGCTCTCGGCCTTCGCCTCAACAGGCTGCTCGCTCATAAGCAACCTTCTGGGCCAAGGCAGAAAGGACAGCGTGAGACCCCTTATCGGGAAAGTTCTCAAGCTGTCCTATGCGGTGCTGATACCTGTGCTGCTGTTTTTCTGCCTGTGCCCAAGGCTCATCCTGGGCCTCTACACCGACATACAGGACATCATAGAAGTAGCGATTCCGGGACTCTGGGTGCTCTGCGCCTCTTACCTTCTGACCATACCGGCCCACATTCTGTTTCAAGCAGTTGCAGGCACCGGAGACACCCGCGCCGCTTTCTTCCTGGAGATGGGAGCGCTGGTGGTGTATGTACTCTACTGCACTGTGGTGATCGCGCTTATGCGCTCAGGACTTGCGGCCAGCTGGGCCTCCGAAGCAGTATATGCCGCCTCGATGACCCTGCTTTGCACCCTGTTCCTGAAAAAAAGAGGCTACATCTAAAAGCGGGCGCAGCCTTTAGGCCTTCTCGACAGGCACCTGGATGATTGTGAGCCACTTCTGGGGGTCCTCCTCGTTCCAGATTCCGTCCACATAGCTTGCGCGGGGCTGCCCCACAATCTTCCACTGCTCCTTCTCCAGATACTCAAACAGCTCAATATAAGCCTGATACAGACCGCTATAGGGCCCATAATACTTAAGGCAGGCGGCCGTTTCCACCTCAGGAAGGGTCTTGAACTTGAGAAGATTGGAGTCCTTACGGGCTTCTTTCACCTGTTCGCAGTACTCAATATCCACATTTTCAGCCTTGTAGCCGCCGTGCTCGATGGAGAAGCAGTAGCCGGGCTCAGGACATTCGCAGCCCAGGCGGGCCAATTCGGGAGCGATAACCTCAACGCAGAGCCTTCCGAGCTCTTCGTAGCTGGGGATAACTGCACGGTATGATGCAACCGTAACCGAAGGAAGGGAAGTAAAACTGATTTTTTCCATTGTTTCTTTCTGTTTGTAGGAGAGTACCACCGCCTGAAGCTTTTCCAGGCGGGCCTGCAGCTCAGACAGCTCTAGCCGGCACCGCTGCAGCTTCTCTTCCAGCGCAGGGATCGACGGGATATGGGTGCTGTCTTCGTACAGCTCCTTTATCTCCGAAAGGCTGAATCCCATTGACTGGAAGCTCTTTACGGCGGCCATCTTCTGCATTTGGCCCACCGAGTAGTAGCGGTAGCCCGTTGAGCGGTCTATAATCTCCGGCACCACCAGACCTATCTTCTCGTAGTGGCGAAGGGCTCTGACACTAACGCGGCAAAGACGGGAGAACTCCCCGATTTTCATTTTGTTGATTGACATATTCAAGTGCGCAGTTTGAATTGTTATGCCGCGAAGATAATATATGCCCTTAGGTACGAGTCAAGAGGTAAAAGGAAAAAATCAGAAAATATTTACAACATCGTGCACGCGGAGTATGTCCGCACCGTTACTGGCGGCAAGCCGATGGGCCTTCGGAGTGTCCCCTTTGGTGAAACGCTTGTCTGCGGCGCCAATCAAAATAGGCCGCTGAAAGCGCTTGAACTCAGAGAGCCCCCGGAGAATCTCCCAGTTCTGCTCAACGGTCTTCGCAAAGCCCAGGCCCGGGTCCAAAATCCAATCCTCTATCCCGTATTCAGCTGCCTTGAGCGCAAAGGCGTCGAAGTAGGAAAGAAGCGAAGCCACCACGCCGCCTTCGTAATCGCAGCGAGAGTCCATAGTCCTGGGGTTACCCCTTTTGTGCATAGCTACATAGCTGAGTTTGAGCCGTCCTGCGAGAGGGAGCATGGCGGGGTCATCTTCGCCTGCAGAGATGTCATTGACGATAAACGGCCCTATGACGGAATATGCCCTAGAGACAATTTCGCTGCTCGTAGTGTCAATCGAGATGGGTATATGGTTCCCTCCCAGAGCCTTGAGCACGGGTTCCAGACGGCTCCATTCGGTCTCGACATCCACATCTGCCGCTCCCGGACGGGTCGATACTGCTCCTATATCTATAATATCGGCTCCCTGACTGCAAAGCTCTTCGATACGCCCGAGAGCCTTGTCGGCACTGACCCTGCTCGGAGCCCAGAACGAGTCGGGAGTCAGGTTCACAATCGCCATTATGCTGATATTGTCCACCATATTATAAAAGGAGCATTACTGCAAATACATATAAAAGGAAGCACTGGAGCTTAAGCGAAGCAGGCTGGCTGCGGGACAGGATGACATCGGCCGCATCTTCTGCCGCAATGCTCTCCAAATCCTGAGAGTCGGGAAGGGAGTGACGCGACCACTTGGCAGTGATCAGTCCGTCGCTGATATAGCTCACTCCGGCATTGGAGCGGTTGAGGGTCATAAGGGTCTTCTTGTCGCAGAAGTAACTGATTCCGAGCAGGTTGTCACTCACCGCACTCTGAGCCTGAGCTACGGAGCTCGAGAGCAGAAGGACGGGAGAGTAGCCAAGCGACGAGGCCTCACTGACAAGAGAAGAAATCTTCTGCCAGGTCTTGGGCTTGACTTTACTGAGCTCATAGACCGAGATGGCAAGCACCTTCCCCTCTGTCAGGACGCTGTCCGCATATTCTCCCTGGCTGTCCATCACCGAAATCTCCTCCCCTGTGGGACTCTCTATCGCGGCGAAATCGAAATCCTCCCCGTCAAACTCACTTTCCGAGTAGAGCTCCACTCCGCTCTTTAAAGGGGTGAAATCGATAAGAGGAAGGGAAAGGGAAGAATAGAGAAGGAAAAGCAGTACTGACACGCCTACCAGCGCGAAACCGATAAACTTGCTCTTTCGCGGCGCCGGGGTTTCCTTTCGGAGCGGAAGGAAGGCCAGGGCCCAGAGGGCAAGCAGAATGAGATTCTTTATAAAGCTCTGGGTATGAGTAAGATGAATCGCCTCCCCGAAGCAGCCGCAATCCATCTGGGGATTGAAAATGACAAGCAGCAGGGTGAGGAGCGTAAAGAAAACCTGAAGGGCAAGAACCGCTATACCTGTAGGCTTGCGGAACACTCCGAGAATCATAGCCGAGCCGAGTATGCACTCGACAAGCGGGAAGATGCAGGCAAGCAGACCCGAGGCGAACTGCAGGAAACTAAGGTGCAGGAAGCTAAGGTAGCTGCTCACAATCAGCGAAGTCCCCAGCGGATCCATCAACTTGAGGATACCGGACAGGAAGAACACCGACCCGAGGATGAAGGCTGCAATTTTACTTATGACTCTCATATACTTTTTTGATTTTTTCGAAAATTTCATCGGGCGGGAGCATAGCGCCGAACTCGTCCGAGCAGTCCAGTGTTATGAAGTCCGGATCCATCTCTGCCTGGGCGCGATACATATCCCTCACGCGGATCTGGAAGTCAAGGTCAGACTCGTGAATATCCTCATTTCCTTCGAGATACTGCCTGTCGGAGCCGCTTCTGTGGCCGCTCAGGGACTCGCGCACAAAGCAGATGGGAACATCCAGGAAGATGTTCAGGTCGGGCTTCGGCAGGTTGAAATCCCCGTACTCGGTCTTCATGATCCAGTCGCGAAGGGCGGTCCTTTCGTCCTGTGAGGGAAGTTTGGCGCACTGATAGGCTATGTTCGAGTACACATAGCGGTCCAGAAGCACTGTGCGTCCGCTTTCGAGCGCAGAGCGGAGCTGCGGGGCGGCGCCGTGCCTGTCTTCAGCGAAGAGCAGGGCCACAAGCTGGGGATGGACCGAGTCCATAGAGCCGAAAGAGCCTCTGAGATAACGGCTTATCAAGTCCCCATATACAGGGGCGTCATAACGTGGGAAGTGGATATAGTCATACTCTCCAAGGGTTGCGCAGAGGTATTTTTTCATCTTTTTGACCTGGGTGGACTTCCCTGCCCCGTCCAGTCCTTCAATAACTATAAGCATACGAATCAGGGTTTAGCCCAGGGCCTGGACTATGTCTTCGAATATATCATCCACATCTTCCAGCCCGACGCTCAGCCTGATTGTGGTAGGGAGCACATCCATCGCGGCCTTCTGCTCAGGGGTGAAGTTGACGAAGATGGTCGAATAGGGATGGATGGCCAGCGACTTGTTGTCGAACAGGTTGGTCGCCCTGAGGATGAGACGCAGGGAGTTCAGGAAGTCATAGCACTTCTGCTCGCTCTCAAGGTCTATGGTTATCATAGCGCCTCCGCTGGGCCCGAACTGGCTTTGGGCGAGCTGGTGGAAGGGGTTGCTCTCGAGGCCTATGTAGCCCACTTTCTTTATCTGCGGCACTGTCTCCAGCCTGCGGGCAAGCTCGAGGGAATTGGCCGCCTGCAAGCGATAGCGGGCGTCAAGGTTCTCAAGACCAAGAGTTTGCATATATGCTGCGTGAGGGGTCATATAGGCTCCGAGATTGAAGAGCAGCTCGGTCTTGAGAGACTTTGTGACATCGGGAAAATGGCCGTAGTCGATGTTCAGGCCTCCAAGGCAGGTGGCTCCGCCGGAAAGGTATTTGGTCGAAGAGACGAGCTGGAAATCCACTCCGAGAGCTTCGGCGTCAAACTCGGTGAAGGGGATGAAGGTGGTGTCGGCGGCAAGGGGGATACCCCAGCGGCGGGTGATTTTGCCCAGGGCGCGAAGGTCTGCAACCTCGAGCTGAGGGTTGGTCACTATTTCAAGGAAGATGCAGCAGGTATGCTCATCCACAGCCTTCTCAACTGCATCTATATCAGTCAGGTCCACCACCTTGACCCCTACTCCGAAACGCTCGAGGGTACGGGAGATCAAATCGAAAGTATTGCCGAACATATGGGGCGAAGTGACGATATTGCGCCCCTTGGAAGAGACGGCAAAGAAGAAGTTGCTGATGGCGGCCATTCCTGAAGTGTAGGCCACAACACTCTCGGCCCCGGTAAGGGCGGCTACCCTCTCCTCGAAATATGTGACTGTAGGATTGGTGACCCTACTGTAATCCGGCTCGCCGCTGCGGCCGCTGAAAGACTCCACCATTGAGGCGGCGTCGGGGAACTGATAGGCTGCCGTGTGATATACCGGCATTGCGATGGACCCGTATGCATCCGGGTGGCGGAAGGCGGAATGGATGGCTTTTGTCTGCTGTTTCATACTCTTCTCAAGTTTCGCATGTTTCGAAAAACATTCAGAGTACGAAGTTAGCAATTATTTCCGGGACTAAAAAGAGAGAATCTTTTCGGCCACCTGTTCCAGCAGCCACTTGGGAGTGGAGGTGGCGCCGCACACTCCTACGCTTTCAGCGGGGCTGAACCATTCTCTGCGGAGCTCGGAGCAGGAGCTGATGTGGTAGCTGGAAGGATTCACTCCGCGGCAGAGTTCGTAGAGCACCTTGCCGTTGGAACTCTCGAAGCCTGAGACAAATACAATCACATCGTGAAGCGAAGCGAACTGGACGAGCTTCTGATGGCGGGTGGCTACCTGCGAGCAGATGGTGTTGTGGATGTTCAGAGTGGCGCCGTTCTGCATATTCGAAGACAGGTAGGTGCACACCTGGTCGTACTCGCTGGGGCTCATAGTGGTCTGAGAGAAAAGTTCAAGGTCCCTGTCCAGCCTCAAGGCACCCGAGCCTACCATCTCCTTTGCCTGCTCAAGGCTCTGGAACACGGGGATGGGAGCGTCGAGCTGGCCCACCAGGCCCAGGACTTCGGGGTGGCCTTTTTTCCCGAATATCGCAAGGCTTCCTCCCGTGGGGGAGACTTGGGCGTAGGCATTTCTGATGGCTTTCTGAAGGGCAAGTACCACAGGGCAGGTGCAGTCTATAACTTCGAGCCCCATCTCCCGGGCCTTTGCATAGACCTTGGGCGGCTCTCCGTGAGCCCTGAACAGGACAGTCCTCCCCTGCCCTTCATCGGTCTGAAGGTCGTACAGGCTGTCGATGGTCTTGAGGCCGAGCGCGGAGAGGCGGTCCATCTCCTCCTCGTTATGGACTATGGCGCCTTTTGAGAAGAGGGGGCCTGCGCCGGAGGAAAGATACTCCTCGCAGGTGCGGATAGCCCTGATGACTCCTCCGCAGAAACCCGAGCCGGGGTCTATCTCCACCTTCATTCCAGAATGCCGAATTTACCCTGGATAAGGCCCCTGACCCAGCAGAGCTCCTCCTCCATTGTCATTTCAGAATTGTCCAGCACGAAGGCGTCTTCGGCTCTGCGCAGGGGAGAAGTCTCGCGGTGGGAATCTATCCAGTCCCTCTGCCTGAGATTCTCCAGCACCTCAGTCAGATCGGCCTTCTGGCCTTTGGAGACGAGCTCATCGTAGCGCCTTTTGGCCCTTACGCTGTCCGAAGCGGTCATAAAGATCTTCACTTCAGCGTTGGGGAAAACGGTGGTGCCTATGTCGCGTCCGTCCATCACCACCCTGCCTGAAAAGGAGAGGGAATGCAGCCTGCAATCCACCCATTCCCTTACGTAAGGCACTGCCGCTATGGGACTTACCTGCGAAGAGACACTCATCGAGCGGATCTGCTCCTCAACGTCTTCGCCGTCCATAAAGCAATGGTTCCCCTCGCCGAAAAAGAGTTGGAGAGAGTCAAGGGCCGCCTGAAGAGAGTCGCTGACAGTGTTGTCAGGGCTGATATAGCCTTCCCTCTGGGCGAACAGGGTCACTCCCCTGTAAAGGGCTCCCGAGTCGAGGTAAGTGAATCCCAGGGAGCGGGCAATCTGTTTGGCCAGGCTGCTCTTGCCGGTGGAAGAGTAGCCGTCGACTGCTATGATGATATCGGGTACTGTCATTGTTGATTTTCAAGAGACTTTAGATGTTCTGCCATTGCCCTTTCGACTGATACTGAGCGCTTAAGCACGAAGCCGGAGCCAAGGTACTTGGTCCTTACGTCTTCGTCTTCGGAGAGCTGCTTCGGGGTGCCTTCCTGGAGTATCGAGCCTTCGTAGAGGAGGTAGGCGCGGTCGGTGATGGCGAGGGTTTCACCCACATTGTGGTCGGTGATGATTACGCCTATGTTGCGGTATTTGAGCTTCGCGATGATGTACTGGATGTCCTCGACCGCAATCGGGTCCACACCTGCGAAAGGCTCGTCCAGAAGTATGAACTTAGGGTCAATGGCCAGCGCACGGGCGATTTCGCAACGGCGTCTTTCACCTCCGGAGAGCTGAATTCCAAGGGATTTGCGGACTTTGGAGAGGTTAAACTCGTCGATGAGGGCTTCGGTACGCTCCAGCCTCTCGGCGCGGGGTATGCCCTTCATCTCCATAACGGAGACGATATTGTCCTCGACCGACATCTTGCGGAACACGGACGCGTCCTGGGGAAGATAGCCTATGCCCTTCTGGGCCCGCTTGTACATAGGCAGGGAAGTGATTTCCTCGTCGTCGAGGAAGACCTTGCCGTCGTTGGGCACTATCTGGCCCGTAATCATATAGAAACTGGTGGTCTTGCCCGCGCCGTTGGGCCCGAGAAATCCGACTATCTCTCCCTGATTGACTTCCATGGACACGCCCTTTACGACAGTGCGCATCCCGTATTTTTTGACAAGGTTCTCGCAGTAGAGCTTCATAACGGTTACTTTATATCGAGGTTAAGCTCCTTCACGAGGTCCTTCACATTCTCGTTCTGGCGCATAAGGTCTTCGGCTTTCTCCGAAGGCATATATTTGAGGTCTTTCTGCTCCTCCTGCGGGGAGACGAACACTTCGAGCCTTACAGGAGCCTTGCACAGGGCGCAGTAATCGGCTTCGAGGTTGCGGAGTATCCTCTCTTCTATCCATTTCTTCTGGGCCTCGTTGGTGACTGAGAAGCGGACTACGGGCTTGGGTGCGTCGAAGTCGAACTCGAGGGAGGCCGAGGCGAGGGCGTTGGCAAGGCGGGGCATTGTTCCCTGCTTTGAGGCGAGTGTGTTCCAGCTTTCGCGCAGCTTTTCCTCGCTCAGAGCTTCGGCGGGGGCGGCTGCGGCCTCATTCTGCGGCACGGGCTCGAGGCTGGGCTCGTCGTCGGACATCAGGGAGCTGAGAGAGAGGCTGGAGGCGCTCTTTCTGGCTCGGGGAGCGGGGCTTGCGGCGGCAGTCGGAGCCGGAGCGGGAGCCTGCGAAGGGGCGGCGGGCGATGGTGCAGAAGGCGCTGTCTGCGAAGGGGCGGAGGCTTCAGAAGGCGAAGCGGGGGCCTTAGGCGCAACCGGGGCTACAGGGGCAGCGGCAGGCGCCGGGGCAACTTCAGCAGGCGCCGGGGCAGCGGGAGCTGACGCAACAGCGGGAGCGGGGTTTGCCGCAACCGGAGTGGGAGCAGCTGATGCAGCAGCCGGGACTGGAGCACTCACCGGAGCCGGAGCGGCCGAAGCGGCGGGAGCGCCCTGAACCGCAGGAGTCGAAGAAGGAGCTTTCACCAGGAAAGCCATCTTCATCAGGCAGTACTCCACATGCAGCCTCTGGTTGACGCTCGTCCTATACTGGGCCTCGCACTGCGAGCACACGCTCAAGGCATCATAAAGGAACTTGACGCTGCAGCGGGAAGCCTGCCCGGCATAGCGACTGGCAAGGCTCGCGGGATAATCCACCAGAGCCTCAAGCGAAGAGGAAGAGCAGACCAGAAGGTCCCTCAGGTGACTTCCGAGCGCAGATATGAAGTACTGGGCATTGAAGCCCTTGGACAGCACAGCGTCAAAAATGGAGAGGGCAGCAGCCCAATCGCCGGCGAGGAAACTGTCCACAAGCGAGAAGCAGTACTCGTAGTCGAGCACATTGAGGTTGCGGCGCACATCTTCGGCCTTGATGTCATCTCCACAGAAAGCCACGGTCTGGTCGAAAATCGTTAGCGCATCCCTCATCGCGCCGTCGGCCTTGAGGGCTATGATATGCAGGCTTTCCTCATCGACCCTGATGCCTTCCTTTTCTGCAATGTAAGAAAGGTTGGAAACTATATCCTTGATACTGATACGGTTGAAGTCATAAGTCTGGCAGCGGCTCATGATGGTCGGCAGTATCTTGTGCTTCTCGGTGGTGGCCAGGATGAAGATGGCGTGTGCAGGGGGCTCCTCAAGGGTTTTGAGGAAGGCGTTGAAGGCGGCCTGCGAGAGCATATGGACCTCATCTATGATGAAGACCGAATAGCGTCCGGTCTGGGGCGGAATCTGCACCTGGTCTATCAGGGTCTTGATGTCCTCGATGCCGTTGTTCGATGCGGCGTCGAGCTCGTGGATGCAATATGAGCGGCCCTCGGCGAAGGAACGGCAGGACTCGCACTCCCCGCAAGGCTCCAGGTCGGCTCCGGGATTGGAGCAGTTGATGGTCTTGGCGAATATGCGGGCGGCACTGGTTTTGCCTACACCTCTGGGGCCGCAGAACAGGTACGCATGGGCAAGGGTGCCGCGGCGTATGGAGTTCTTCAGCATTCGGGCGATATTGTCCTGCCCGACGAGCGAAGCGAAGCTGTCGGGGCGGTACTTTCTGGCTGATACGATATAATCTGACATACGTAAGTTTGCAAAAAACATTAATCGTTATTGTAAGCTTTGTGCAGGGTTGCAAACTTACTTAACCTCACGCACAAATTAAAACGTTACCCATCACCTAAATCCTCTTCCTCGGGAAGAGGACTTACTTTCGGCCATAAGGCCTCAAAATATTGTAGTTTCGCATGCGAAACATAATCATCACAGAATACAAATTTAACTAAATATTCGTAACTTTGAAATTATGAAACACTGCAAAGAAATTATCATCAAAACCCTTCTGTGCCTGACTCTCCTATTGGGGCTGAGCGGCACTTCTTTTGCCCAAGGCAAGCTTTACACCCGCAAAGCCAGGCTCGAAGACTTCCCTGCAAGGACCGTAAAGGTGGTCACATCGGGAAACTCCATCCTCGAGTCCACTTTCAGGGAGGAAATCACCAGTCGCTGGAGGCTCTCCCCCTATGAGTTCTGCACGGAAGAAGAGTACGGGAAGCTAAATAAGGACAACAATCTCTATTTCATACGCCTGGCCCAGGATTCCGGAGTAGCCTTCATCATCCTGAGCAAAGGAGGGAAAGATGATGAGCAGGACAATCTCAAGAAGCCTTTCGAGATAGTCAGGGTGCCTATTGCGAACACCGAATCCCTGTTTTTCGCCAGGAAGCCCGTCTATATGGGCGCCTTCATAGATATCATTCAGGACTTTACAGAAAGGGCGATGGCTTCGGACCAGGCGGCCTACGCGGAGCTGAATGTTTACAATAGCGAGAAAATGCCCGAAGGGACTCTGATTCTGAGCGGGGAGCAGGCGGAGCAGGCCTATCTTGAAGGCAGGAGCGGAACTGCGGCAGCTGTGGTCATAGCTCCCGGGAGTCCCGAGAGCGGCGAATACTGCTACAAAATTATTATCGACTGCTGCACCCACCAGCTGCTCTACTATAAGAAAGCACGCTTCAAGAGCGCGCAGGATGCGGAGTTCAAGGCTTCAGAAATCAAACAGATAGAAAAGCGCAATGGAGTCTTCTCTAGATAAATACCTCAGGGAGCATTCAACTCTTCCGTCACCTGCGCTGGAGTGGATCCAGAAGCAGACCCACATCCGCACCAATTTTCCGCGTATGCTTTCGGGTCCTGTGCAGGGGGAGCTTCTAAAGATGCTAGTCAGCCTTACCGGGGCGAAGCGCATACTCGAAATTGGCTCATTTACAGGCTATTCCACCGTCTGCCTTGCGCTTGGCGGAGGGGAGGGCTGCATTGTGGACGCGCTGGAAATAAACGACGAGCTGGAGGAGCTGATGAGGGAAGGTTGGGATAAGGCCGGCGTAAGCGGCCGGATCAGGCTTCATCTGGGGGATGCCTGCGAGACGCTGGGAAGGCTCGCCGGCGAACCGGGTAGGGAGTACGACTTTGTGTTTATGGATGCCAACAAGAGGGAGTACTGCAAGTATTACGAGCTGCTGATGCCTCTTTTGAGGCCGGGAGGGCTGATAGTGGCGGACGATGTTCTCTGGGACGGGAAGGTGTATGCCGAGAGTGTGCCCTCGGACGCCCAGACACAGGGCCTTCTGGAGTTCAACCGCAGTGTGGCCGAGGACCCGGGAGTGGAGACGGTGATGTTGCCTCTTCGCGACGGCCTATCGCTCATCCGCAAACTTTGAGACAACTGAAACACTCCAACAAGTTGCCGGAGAAACTTAAGAACCGCATTATAGGTCGCAGAAAAAAGTCCTCATATACTCGCAGAATTAATGCAAGGGCGCAAGGGCATATCTTCTTTTTCGGTGCTGCTGATAATGGCGGTGGCATCGGTGGTTGGCATTGCCTGCGTTTCGATGCTCAAGGTGCAGTACACTCCCCCGACTTCTTCCAAGAGCCTGACGGTTTCGTTTTCGTACCCCGGCGCCTCGGCGCGCATCGTGGAGGCAGAAGCCACCTCAAAACTTGAAGGGGTACTTTCCACCTTGAGCTTATGCTCGGGCATCAGCTCATACTCCGGAGCCGGTTATGGGAGAATAAGCGTCAAGCTCCCTGGGAAGTCCGACATGCAGGCAGTACGTTTTGAAGCGGCATCGCTAATCCGGAACATCTACTCCAGACTTCCTGAAGCCTGCTCATATCCAAGCATCTCGATAAACGAGAAAGGAGAGAACCCCCAGGCTGCAATCACATTCAACGTCCGCAGTTCTCTTCCTTCACAGCGGATAGCAAAGTATATTGAAGACGGACTTCTGCATCCCCTGTCCACTATTGACGGGGTAAACTCCGTCAGCTTCCACGGGCAAACCCCCTACGAATGGGTTATCACATACGATGCCGATATAGCTTCATCGCTCGGAATATCGGCAGATATGATAAGCTCTTCTATACTTGATTATTACAAAGAGGAGGATATCGGAGTATGCAAGGACGGCGACAATACTGTGAGCGTGAAAATCCGCAATGCTTCATCTTCCGATATGGCAGCAATCCCGGTCAGGAATGTCGATGGGCGGATTGTCCATTTGGGAGACCTGGCGACATTCCGCTACCAGGAGGCACTCCCCGATTCATACTATCGCATCAACGCTCTCAATGTGCTGAACCTGACGGTAGAAGCATCATCTGACGCGAACCTCATCACTGTGGTCAATGCGGTGAAAGAAAAACTCTCGTCCCTGACAGCTGATATGCCGGAAGAGATAGGAATTTCGGTAGGCTACGACTATTCTGAATATATCTCGAAAGAGTTGAACAAGATCATCTCCAGGACTTTGCTCTGCCTGGCCATACTGCTACTGTTTGTCCTGTTGGCCGGCCGTTCTTGGAGATACCTGCTTGTGATATTCCTGACCCTACTGGTCAACATATTGATTTCCATCTCATTATATCTTTTGCTCGGGGTCAATATCCATATCTACACATTGGCCGGGATAACCGTATCGCTGGGGATAGTCATAGACAACAGCATCGTTATGATTGACCACTATACCAGAAACCGTTCGCGCAGCGTATTCCCCTCTCTGCTGACAGCGGTTCTGACTACAGTGGTTGCGCTGTCGGTCATTTTCCTTCTTCCCGACAGCGAAAGGGCGAACCTGGCAGATTTCTCCCTGGTCATCATCATCAATCTGGGAGTGTCCCTGCTGGTATCGTACTTATTCGTACCGGCCCTGCTTGACTACCTGCCGGTAAAGGACAGATTAGAACAGGCAAGAAAGGACAAACTATTGCGCAGGACAGCACGCTGGAACAGCATATATTCATCTTATATAGCCTGGGGAGCAAGGCATAAATGGGTGTATGTACTTGTGCTGATTCTTGCTTTCGGAATCCCTACCTGCCTGATTCCACAGGAAAAAGCAAAGGGATGGAAGGCATATTCGGACCACCGGGCCACAATCGACAAGATAGCAGGAAGCAGTTTCTATCTGTTCCATAAGGCGCTGTCCAGGGCGGACTTCTACCGGGAGCCCACCCGCCCCAACTTGAGCGTCAAGGCCGGTCTGCCGGAGGGGTGCACCGTGCATCAGCTCAATGAGGTGATAAAGGAGATGGAGAATTATCTCACCAGTTTTGAAGAAATTGAAGTGTTCACCACCCGTATATCTTCGTACGACAACGCCCTGATCAGCATATCGTTCAAACCCGAGTACGAGAACACTACGGTCCCGTCCG
Source organism: uncultured Bacteroides sp. (assembly GCA_945874355.1). Lineage (GTDB taxonomy): Bacteria > Bacteroidota > Bacteroidia > Bacteroidales > UBA932 > Cryptobacteroides. Next base: position 7,050 of record CAMCGB010000016.1, on the reverse strand, counting down.
CAATCAAGAGCGAAATAATATCGATGGCGTCCAACCTTGGAGGCGCCAACTGGACAGTAAGCGGGCTGGATGAGAATTATTTCAACAACAACATCGTATCGGATTACCGGTCCAACCGGATTGACCTTTCGGGGTATAATTATGAGGAGTTGCTGAAATATTGCGGGACCCTGGTAGATTATCTGGGCAGAAACAGGCGTGTCAGCTCGCCGGAAATATGGGGCAGCGGATACTGGGACAGTCCCAATACAGAGTTCAGCATCCAGTATGACTTTGAGAAAATGTCAGCCCTAGGGATAAGCCCGTACGAATACCACTCTGCACTTTTGTCCCAGCTGTATGACTCTCAACTGATGAGAAAAGAGCAGGACGGAGAGTATGTGAGAGTACGGCTCGAATCCTCGAACAAGGAAAGCTTTGATGCCTGGAGTGTCCGGAATGCCGGCATAGAAGTTCCCTCCGGACAGGCCTTGATCCGGACCAAACTTCCGGAAGTAGGATCGATAAACAAGAGCAGGTCGGAACTGCCGGTACAAAAAGAAAATCAGGCATATAAGATAAGTGTACGATACGATTTTCTAGGCCCTTACCAGCTCTCACGCATGGCCGCCGATGACGCCGTTGAGTATATGAACACTTCCGTGCTCCCCCTGGGATTCACCGCAAGTTCAGCTTCCTCGGGATGGTTCTATGACAATCAGGACAAGTATGCCGGCCTGATTCTGCTGGTGATTGCCCTGATATTTGTCGTGTGCGCCACATTCTTCAATTCGCTCAGGATGCCGCTTGCCGTAATACTGATGGTGCCCATCTCTTTCATAGGAGTATTTCTCACTTTCGGCCTGTCGGATTTCGTATTTGACAAGGGCGGATTCGCCGCTTTCGTAATGTTGAGCGGAATAACGGTCAACGCCGGCATTTACCTTCTCTCCGAGTGGAAAAGCGGCAGCGTAACAAAAGGGAATGCCGTCCGCCGGTACTGCAAGGCATTCAACCGCAAAATATGGCCTATCAGCCTTACAATTCTTTCAACCGTTCTCGGTCTGGTGCCTTTCCTTTTCGACGGTCCCTCCGAGGTGTTCTGGTTCCCCTTCTCAATCGGAACCATCAGCGGCTTGCTGTTCTCTTTCTTCGCGCTGGTTCTCTATCTGCCCGTATTTGCAGTCAAAGTCAGGGACGCCGCTTCTTATAGACCAACGAGTAGAAAGCAGGGACGTAGAACAAGCTGACCAGGGTGCCGACAGTCATTCCCACAATCACGACGAGCGCCATCGGGAACTGCAGGTCGCTGCCCATATTTCCTCTGCCAAGGAAGGGTGCGACAGCAAGAACAGTGGTGATGGTGGTCATCAGGATTGCTTTCAGGCGTCTGTGACCGGCTTCGTGTATAGCCGCCGCAAGTGGAGCGCCGCTTCGGACCAGACGGTTGATGGTATCGATTTTCAGAATCGAGTCGTTTATCACAATACCTGAGACCACTACAAGTCCAATCAGGGACATTATGTTGATGCTGACATTCGTAATCAGCAGGACCAACATACAGGCGGCAATGTCTATGATGATTTCCGACAGGATAATCAGGGGCTGAATAAGGGACTCGAACTGAGAGGCCAGAATCAGGAAGAGAAGCAGCAAGGCGAGCAGGAGAATCATCGACATCTGGCGCACAAGGGCCTTGTTGGAGAAATAGGCGCCGCTGAAGCTGACATCAAAGCGGCCGTCACGGCCGGCAATCCTCTTGATCGAAGCCATGAGTTCGGGCACTTTTCCGGCTTTGACATTGAACTCTACAGGGTAGTAGTTCCCCTCGTCCGATGAGACAATGGTCTTGAAATCCCTCTCGAAAGACTGCCGCATCAGGGCGCTTGCAGGGATATCTACCCTCTTGCCATCCAATCTCGCCTCTATCATAGTGCGCCCCAGAAGCTCCGAGAGTTCTTTTACATCATTGCCCAGAACGACGGGGACGCTTCTGTTGCCCCTGGTAAGAACGAATAAAGTATTGGCGTTGAGAGAATTCCTCAGAGCAGCAGTCAAATCGCCCATCCCTACCCCATACAGGGTCATAAGTTCAGGATCGGAGACAAACAGGACATCTTCCTTTAGTGCGGGTTGGGCTATTTCCGGACAGATAGTCTGGTCCCTCAATATATCCAGAAACGACTCGAGTTCCTGTACCTGCAGACCTTGAGGCCCGGTCGGGCGCAGATGCACAAGGAGCTGGGGCTCTTTCGAGGAGAACACCATATCAAAAATATTTCCCGAGGCGCTGAAAGAGCATACAGCACGAGGGAAACAGGCCTTGACATACGAGTCCTGCTCGCCCTTTACTGCCTTCAGGCTCTTTTCATCCGGGCACTTGAAATATAGCGAAGCTTCGCCGGAGGAAAGGTCAGGGCTGTGGCGCAGCGCGAACTGCTGAGTTCCTACCAGGGAGGTGAATTGGGTGCACTCCCCTGACACCAGGTTCTGCAGGTCAAGTACGCGCTGACTGTTTGCTTCGAGCGAAAGGTGCTCGTTCCAGTCAATATTGAGGATGGCATCGGTGTATGTGATGGGTGGCAGCTTCTCGCGTCTGAGGCCACTGTAGCATAAAACGATAATGATTATGCTCAACAAGGGAGCCGCCCAGACTATCCAGGAATTGGACAGGAAGCGGTCCGTAATGGAGTCATATATGCTCTTCAACCTCCCGAATTTCAAAGAGTTGAGCAGCTTCACCGGCTTGAAGCAATCGCGACGCCGGTAAAGCGCCCAATAATAAACGGGCAGAACGATTACCGTGACAGCGTATGCTACCAGAAGGACCACGCTGATTGAGACCGCCTGATCGAAGAACATAGCTCCGGCCAGACCGTTCAGGAAGACAAGGGGCACGAACACCGCACAAGTAGTCAATACTGAGCTGAGCATCGCTCCTGTCATCTCGGAAGTACCCTCGACGACCGCAGTCCGCAAAGCATCTCCCCTCTGCCATCTGGCTGTGATGTTATCTACAAGGACTATGGAATTATCCACCATCATGCCGACTCCCAGGAGCAGGCCGGACAGAGATATAATATTGATTGTCAGACCTATAAGCTTGAATATAAAGAATGAGATTACTAGCGACACAGGGATGCTCAATGCCACCAGGAAAGCCGAGCGGAAGTCTTTCATAAAAAAGATTATCACTATGCATACGAGCAGGATGGCAAGGGCGATATTGAGTAGGAGGTTGTTGATTGAGTACTCCAGAAGCTCAGTCTGGTCGCGGGTGAGGCTGAAGTCCATCTGGGGATAATCCTCGCTGAAGGAGTCCAATTGGAGGGCGATTGCTTTCTTGAGGTCTGCCATCCTGGCTTCGCTCTGCTTGATGACCGCAAGTACGACGGCTTCTTTCTCCCCACTTAGGGCAAGACCGGTGCGGGGAGCGGCCTGCTCGCGGACCGTTGCCACATCCTTTATCCGCAGGACCCTGTCTCCCACCTTGAAACATACCTCCGCAATGTCCTCTGCACTTGCGGCGAACGACTGGAAACGTACATTATAATGGTACTCGTCATCCCGAATAGTCAGGTTGGACAGATTGACATTTGCAGAATTGACATAAGACTGGAACTCGGTCAAGCCTATTCCAAGACGCTGAAGTTTATCCTGATCGGGGACTACGAGTATCTCGCTCCCCAGGCAAGCGGTAATATCGACCATCGCCACTTCGTCCAACTGCTCAATGCGCCTGGAAATCACATCTCTGACAAATGAGCTCAGCTGAAGGAAATCCCCTCCTTCCTTGAGAGTAACGCTGATGAAGAAGGCCGGGATGTCGGTTGCGCTGGCTTTGAACACTTTCGGGCGCTCCATACGGGGAAGGGAGCCCATCGCCCTGTCAACCTTCTCATTCACTTCCACATAGAAGAAATCGGCATTCTGCCCCTCATCGAAGCTCAAGGTGATGACGGCGCTCCCGTCTTTTGATTCAGAATGGACCCCTTTGAGCTTGTCTATCTGCATCAGACTCTGACGCAGAGGCTTAACTGCGACTTCATCAATCTCGCGGGCCGACATATCGGGAGCGGTAATCTGCACGCTTATCTGCGGGATGTCAATGTCCGGAATCAGTCCCACAGGAAGACTTCTGATGCTTACGACGCCGAGCACCAGAAGCAGCAGCACAATCATTGTGACAGAGACCGTCCTATCCAGCAGTTTATTGAGCATACTCTACTTCTCTTTGACAGTAACCGTCGAACCGTCTGCAAGATTGAGGTTGCCGGAGACTATAATCATATCCCCTTCATTCAGAACTGCTCCACGGTCAGTATTCGCTTCGACTACGTAGCTGTCACTGTTGGCTTCAAGGGTGTTGACATATACCCATTCGGCCTTCCCGTCCCTGTAACGGAAGAGGACCTCCAGCTGGTCTCTAATGACTACGGCTCTTTTGGGCACTACCAGTTTCCCGGGGAGATTCTTCTGGACAATGACTTTCACATTCATGCCGTCGATAAGGGAAGCGTCCCCGCGCACTTTGGCGCTGACCGCTATCTGTCCGTTCCTGTCGATGGTGGGGTTGATGGAGCTGATGTAGCCTTTTACTTCTTTGCCGGGGTCTGAGAACAGACTGAGCTTCACCGTCTGACCTTTATTCAAGAAAGCGCATTCCGACTCCAGGGCGGAGAAAGTCACTTCAAACGAGCTGTCGTCTATCAGCGTGCAAAACGGTTCAGTACCTGCTCTCTCGTATTGCTTGGCAGATATATCCGCGACCTTACCGCTGAAAGGGGCCCTGATGATTGTGCCTTCCAGAGCGGCCTCGGCCCGGCGGAACTCGATTTGGGCAGCGCTGTAACCGGAGCGGAGCGAGCAGAGCGCACGCACGGAGTCCGGCACGGATGGCAAGTCCTTTTCAGACACGGAATAACCCAGACCGGCAAGCACATCAAGATACTCCAGGCGGGCTTTTTCTTTCGAAAGTCCTGCCGACTCCAGGGCTATTGACTGGGAGCTGTTGTCAAGGGTAGCTATCACTGCTCCTTTCTCTATCCAGTCACCGTTGCTGAACCTGACGGAGCGGATGATTCCGGACTCTGCGAATCCAAGGCTTGCCCTGCGCGTCGCTTCCAGGCGGCCGTTGGATATCAGCTGCATCGGAAAATCGCCCCGCTTCAGTTCCATCACTTCCACAATATTGGTCTGCGGCGCCCATTCGGCCTTGGTATCATCTTCAAGCAGGTCGCCGCTCCTCCCTGTGCAGGCGCACATCAAGGCAAGAGAGCATCCCAGTGCAATCAGTCGTCCGTACTTTCTGTCCATATCTCAAGAGTCAATCCAGGAGTTCATCGAAAGAAACACTTATATCCTCGCCCTTTATGAAGTCATAAAGGGTCAGTTTGCGAAGTGTATAGTAATAAGTCCAATAGTCGCGCAAATCACCGATATACTTGCTCAAAGCCTGGTCGCTTTCGGAGCGCGCAGTGTTCAAGTCCGTTACGCTGGCCTTTCCTCCGCGGAAGTTGTCCATCACAAGACCGTAGCGTTCTGAAGCTATTCTGCTGGCCCTTCTTGATACGCTGCACAGCTGCCGCTGATTATTGAACTGCTCTACGGCGGTGAACAGGCTGATACGCTTGTCGTTTTCTGCCTGTCGCACCTCGGCCTTTACAACTTCCGCGGATGCTTCCGCTTTGCGAACCTTCCCTTTGCCCAGACCCCAGTCAAATATCGGGATTGAAAAACTCAAGCCGACAACTTCCTGGTCCAGGATATTTTTATAGGTCTGCGACAACTCTTGCGAAGTGTTGGACAATCCGAATGTAGCATTCAACTGCATTGTGATACCCCTGTCGGCCTTGGCTTTTTCAATGGCAGAGTCAGCATTGAGGATGTTGATAGAATTCTGCAGATAAAAGGACGAATTCTCTTCGCACTTTGCAAGCACGAAATCATAATCCATCACGATATCGGGGAGAGACTCGTCTATAACCGGGTCAAGCTCAAAGGATTCGTCATAGCCGAGAAGCGAATTCAGCTGCATTCTCAGCTCCTGCAAAGAGACTTTACTCTCATTGATGGCAAGACTGTCGTTCAGGCTCCGCAATTCCAGCTGAAGGCATTCGTCGCGGGTCACGCTGCCGATTGTGAGCCTGCGCCTGGCGACCTGGAGCATCGTCAAGGTATTGTCGTAGTTTTGCAGAGCATTGTCGTAAACCATCTTCGCCAGCATCACTCCGTAGTAGAGGCCCACCGCGGTAAGGGTGACCTCCTCCATAGACTCAAGATACTTGCGCTGGGCTTTTTCGTACTCCTTGGGGGCAATTCTTTTGTCCCATTTGTACTGGTTGTAGGCAAACAGGGGCTGATTGTAGGTCAAGGAAAGAGGCTGGGTGTACCAGGAATGACCGGCAAACGAGCCGAACTGGTCAAGACGGCTCAGGTCAGAATACAGATAGAGCGTGCCGCCCGTCAATGTGATATTCTGACGGGCGCGCAAGCCTATGCTGTTCTGCATATTGAAGTTGGAGGTGTACTGAAGCTCTCCTGTCTCATAATTCTGAAGCAGGCGAAGGGAGCGGTCGAAGTTCCCGACATTGCCGTACAGCGACAGGGAAGGAAGGCGGCTTGCCTGATATGAGCGCCAGGCCCAATAATCCGAGACAAACTCACTGCGCGCCGAGAGGGCAGCCACCGAGCGCTGCCTGGCCTGGGCAATCACCTCCTCCAAAGTGAGGGACTGGGCCCGGGCAGCAGCAGAAAACGCCAACAGTCCGATGACTGCAACACACAGTTTCTTTTCACTACCCCCGCTCAGCATCTATACTTATAACGCGAATTTTACTTTTACGATGATGGGATTATCATCAGGAGAGAGTCTGACAGAGCACTTTTCAATCAGATACTTTTTCAGAAGGTCCTCAGTGCTGCTTAGCTCAGCTTCTGTAAAAACGAAATACAGATACTCTCCGTCGGAGCACACTGCCTGCATAGGTGCAGCAGTGTCAGGAATGGAGCGCCACCTAACCTGAATTATTCATACTAAAACAAAAAAGAGTGATTTTGACCGCTTAATCA
>CAMCGB010000015.1 GCA_945874355.1 uncultured Bacteroides sp. | reverse complement strand
TTCTAAAGAAATTAACGCTCTCGTTTTTATTGTTTCTCGGTACTTGCTTGTACTTATCTTTCAGTATTATCAATGAACTTGCCCCTGCCTGTCGGAAAGGGATTGCAAAGATATATTACTTTTTTATTCCCACCAAATTTTTTTGCACTTTTTTCATAATTTTTCTCAAAAAAGTTGTTTTTCCCTGTTTTTCCGCTCCTTTTTGCCTGTTTTACCAGGCCATCAGACGATTTTATCCAACATTCTGAGTCCCGCGGCCTCAAGAATATGCCCCTTTTCTATGGGCTTCGATTGCGGAGCATCACCTCCCTGGGCCGCCTGCTGAAGGTCAGCGATGGTTCTTGCGAGCTTTATGATCCTGAAGTAAGAGCGCATTGAGAGCGAAGCCTTCTCGACCAGGGAGTTCAGGGCCGAGCGGCACTCGGGGCTCAAGGGGCAGTACTTTTCTATAAGGGTATTGCTCATCTGGGCATTGGTGGAGATGTCCTCCGAAAGGAAACGCAGCTGCTGGATGCGCCGGGCGGCGGCGACTCTGCGGGATACCTCAGCGCTGCTCTCCGCCCTGCGGAAGACCGACAGCTCACTTACGCTCACCGGATGAAGCCACAGCTGGACATCTATGCGGTCAAGTATGGGTCCGGAGAGGCGCATCAGATAGCTTTCGCGCCGCGAAGGAGCGCAACGGCATCTGTCGCCCTCGCCCCAATAGCCGCAGGGACAGGGGTTCGACGCCGCCACAAGCATAAAGGAAGAAGGGAATTCGACGCTGTTCTTGAGACGGCTGATCACCACCTTGCGGTCTTCCATCGGGCCCCGGAGCGCTTCTGTCACATTTCTCGGCAGCTCGGCGAACTCATCGAGGAACAAAACCCCGTTGCAGGAGAGCGACACTTCTCCCGGCACAATATTGTCGGCGCTTCCGCCCCCTATCATAGAGGTAAGAGAGGCCGTGTGGTGGGGCGCGCGGAAAGGTCGCACGCGGATAAGGCCTCTCTGCCGCGATCCACCCGCACCGTAAACAGAGTAAACCTTGCTCGTAAGAAGGGCCTCCTGCTCGCTCATTGGCGGAAGTATCCCGGCAAGCGCCTTGGCAAGCGAACTCTTCCCCGATCCCGGCGCACCTATCATCATCACATTATGGCCTCCGGCCGCGGCTATCTCAAGTCCGCGCTTAGCCGCCTGCTGACCTATAATATCCTTGAAATCAGGGATTTGGGAGAGGACTTGCGCTTCAGTCTGAGCCACTTCCGAGCTTCGCCTGGCGGCCAGATAGTCCTGGCGGCAGGACGGGCAGGAAAGAATCGAGAGCACCTCCTTGAGGTCTTTCACGCCATAGACCTCTATTCCGGAGAGCTCTATAGCTTCAAGGGCCGAGTCAAGAGGCAGGATTACTGCCTTGAGCCCAAGGTCCCTTGCCATCGAAGCATAGGGCAGGGCTCCGTTCACACCCCTTACACTCCCGTCCAGGGCCAGTTCTCCCATAATCAGAAAATCCTCCAGAGCGCAGGGTTCCAGCTGGCCCGAAGCCACCAGCATACCAACGGCTATAGGCAGGTCATAGCCACTTCCGCTCTTGCGAAGGTCTGCGGGGGCCAGGTTGATGACGATTTTCTTGCCCGGAACTTTGAAGTCCATAGACATAAGTGAGGTGATGATCCTGAGGAGGCTTTCCTTTACCGCCACATCGGCAAGCCCCACGAGATGAATTCCAATCCCCGGGCCTATATCCACTTCGACCACAACTTCTACGGCATCGATGCCTATGCATTTGGCGGCTTTAATTCTTGTGAGCATATTTTACTATATTTGTATGTTCTTATCTGATTATGAAAAAGAAGATTGAAATTAATTCTGTCCAGGAGCTGGGAAGGGCTGCACAGGAGTTTATCGAGCAGACTTCCGGGCACAATCTGATAGCTTTCAAGGCCCCGATGGGAGCGGGCAAGACCACCTTCATAAAGGCTGTTTGCGAGGCCTTGGGGGTGGATGGGGCCGAAGTGGCCTCCCCCACCTTTTCCATCGTGAACGAATATGTATGCAAGGGCACGGATGAAAGCATTTATCATTTTGATTTCTACCGCATTACAAAAGATGAAGAAGCTCTGGACATAGGCCTGTACGACTATCTGGACAGCGGTTGCCTGTGCCTGATGGAGTGGCCCGAAAACATCGGCACTCTCCTTCCTGACGACACTCTGTACGTGAGCATTTCGGTGCAGGACGACCTTTCGAGGATAATCACCTGGGACGATTGACCCTCAGACCCGCACATAAGCCGAGCGAAGGCACAGGGAGGGGAATCGTATGCTCCGTAAAGTCCGGTCCGTCGCAGCTCAAAACGCAGACAGAAGAGCTGTCGGAGCTGCTCATTGCACAGAGAAGAAGGCCATCCTCAAAATAAAGGCAGGCTTCGCTCTCAAGGAAAAACCCGGGATAGCGCTTCTCACTGCGCTCTGAAGAAGGCGGGAGGTATGAAACCCGCACTGCCGAAGAAGAATAGCCCGACACGGCGTAACTGCCTTGAGGCGAGTAGCATACAGTCCCACGGAACTCACCGACCACAAGGGTTTTAGGATTGGTCGCATCTCCCAGGTACACCAGGCTCCGCCCTTTGGGCATATCTTCCGGAAGATAATATCCGCTCACGGCAATGCCCCCGTCCGGGGCGCGCCACAGTCTCTGGTCCTGCATCGGCCTTCCTCCCACAAGAGTGAGAGCATAGTGAAAAACAGAATTTATCATCTTGGCATCCACCACTCTATTGTAATCAATGTGTATGCTCGGGGTGGACTCCATTCCGTCCGTCACCCGGTAAATGTACTGCAAATCGTCCTCATCCCTGCTATAGCAGAAACTTATCGAACCCCTGTCTTCAATCAGGGCTCCCGAATCGGGGTAGGACACATCGTCGAGCGAACCGAACACTTCACCTGAGCCGTTTACCAGAATGGCCTCTCCGTCCCTGCGCAACGAGAAGCCGCTTCCCGAGGTGCTGAGGGTATATAGGCCGTCAGGGCTGTCCACAATGCCGAGCAGGGTTTCCTTCCCGCCAAACGAGACCAGTTTCTCGCCCGACAGATAGACTTCTGTTCTGCCTTCTTTGAAGGTCTGGAAGAGCAGTCCTCCGTTCCAGATGTGAAAGTTGCCCGTATGCACATCGAGCCCGGGATAGGCCGAAGGAGAGAATGTGCGGGTGAGATTGAAATCCTTGCCGTCAAACTCGTACAGGGCAATCTCAGCCTCGCCCTCCGAGGGGAAAAGCGCTGCAGCCAAAAGCACTGTGGTGTCGGGCAGGGACGCTTCGGGCTCCTTGCGTTCAAGGGTGTTTCTGCCGCGACCGAGCGAGAAGGATTCGCTCAAAAAAGAGCAGGAAAGAAGGGCGCAGGCGGCAAAGGCCAGCAGGCAGCGGCGCCAAAGCGGGGAGTCGGGTAAACATAGTCTCATAGTCAAGTTCTTTTGGACGCAAAGGAACACAAAAAGCGCTTGACTGCAATTAAAAAACAGAAAAAAAAGATAAAAAACAGAAAAAGCCGCCTATAAAAGCGGCAATTCGAGGTTAGAAACTGAAACGGAGACCGACGTCGAAGTTGACAAGCATAGGTCTTTCAGTCCTCACGCTCTTGGGCTGGTTGCAATAGAAATAGTACCTGAACCCGGGATCGATGTACAGGCCGAGGTGCTCTCCGAGAGCGAACTCAACCCCGAAACCAGCACCAATGGAGTACTGCAGCTTCTTGACCGGATAGCTGGTGACTATGTCCGGGCTTGAGTGAAGGGTGTATCGGTTCAGCAGACAGTATTCGGCCTCTCCTCCGGCGCGCACGTAGAGCTTGAGGCGCTCGCTGGTCAGAAAATCAAAGAACAAATCGACCGGAACGCCCAGATAGTGAAGCGAATGGGTCACATCACCGGCCTCTTGGGATGAGCCGCCTAAGGTAAACTCCCCGGGAGGCGTGTATTTGCCTGTAAATGAACGGGTAAGAAGGGTGTAGTCAAGGCCTGTGCCTATAGACAGACGCCGGGTAATAGGGAAACGCACACCGACTCCCACAGAAAAGGGCACCCCATAGGAAGAGGCACCGAGCTCGCTGATGCCGGCGCTCTCGGAGCCCGGAGCGAGATTGTTCAGAGGAGAATGTCTGGTAATATCTGAATCGTTGCCGGTCAGGCTTCCCTTTGCATAGACGGTGGGACGGGCGCGGCGCTTTATGATATCGGAAGTGTATTCGTCCAGGATGAAAGGGTTGTCCCTGTCGGGGATGGCGCTGCGCTCTGGAGCAGGAGCTTTCACTGCTTTCGCTCTCTCAGACTCGGAAGCCTGCTCCTGAGTGCACTCCGGGGCGGGAGAATCGGAGGCGTCAATGTCGTAGACATCTACTTCTTCTGAAGGGGCGGGAGCGGGACGCTGCGCACTCGCAAGAGGGCGGGCGGCAGGGAACTCCCGGGCCTGGGCCAAAAGAGCCGAAGGCTCTCCCGAAGCCATATCGGCAAGCGTATATGCCTTATGTTCAATCAGACGTACAGGCTCGCTGCGGTCAAAAGTCCCGAACAGCACAAGAGCCGCAGCAAGGCAGGCGGCCGCGAGCGAAAGGGCAGGAACCCAGAGCAGAGGGTGCCTGCGTACAGGCGCAGGAGCGGACGACAAAGCATCTAGAGAGGAAGCAACTCCCCTCCAGACACGCCTGCCAGGCTTAATCTGCGCTCCTTCAAGAGCAGACCTCAACTCAAGGTCGAAATCATTTATGTTGTTATCCTGCATCTTAATATCTTTCTTTGATCTTTGACTGCAAAAGCAGTCGTGCACGCTGCAGCTGCGAGCGGGAGGTGGTCTCGGATATCCCGAGCTCCTTGGCTATCTCCTTGTGGGAGTATCCCTCCAGGACATACATATTGAACACGGTCCTGAAGCCCGGAGGAAGAGCCGCAATCATAGCGATAAGGTCCTTATATCCAATCTTTTGTATAGCAGAAGGCTCTTCGGAGACTATGCCCCTCGCAGCATCCACATCCTCCGAGTCCTTGAGGGCGTCCTTCTTCCTCAGACTCATCAGCGCAGTGTTGACAAAGATCTTGCGGGCCCAGCCTTCGAAGGACCCCGCCCCCGAATAACTGTCAATCTTGGAAAAAAGGGTCACAAATCCGTCCTGAAGCACATCTTCGGCACTATCTTTGTCGCCCATATAGCGCATACAGACGGCCATCATCTTCGCCGAAAGCATATCATAGATAGCCTTTTGCGAACGACGCTCGCCTCTTTTTGCGCCTTCAATCCAATCCGCTTCCCGAGTATCAAGATGCTTCTTGTTCCCGAAAAGTTGCATTTTCAATGAATTTATAGTTGCTAAAGTAGGCATTTTTTATTACAAATTGCATATTTTTGTGTTCGGGGCACGAAAGTACTTCGCCTTTATGTTTATTATGAAAATTCACAAAATACTTATATCCGCTGTTTTCTGTCTGGCTCTTGCAACTTTTTCCTTCGCCCAAAGCGCAGGAGAAACGTCTGCGGACGAAAAAGACCTTAGGACCGCAAGGCTGCTTGACGCGGTGAGCCTGTACACGGACGGGCAGTTCGCTTCGGCCGCCGAGCGTTTCCGCGCCCTCAAGGAAGAGGACCCCACCGACGACGCCGTGATGTACTACCTTGGGCTGTGCGAGTCCTACCTGGGGAATATGGACAAGGCCGAGGAAAACCTGCTGGGGGCCCACCTTGCCGACACTGCCAACGAGTGGTACGTAAGCGCCCTGACTTCGCTCTACGCCGCAACGCGCAACAGCACGATGATGGCGACCTACGGCGAGAAGCTGCTCAGGATGAATCCGGGGATGTACAATACCCCTTATCTCAACACCCTCGTAGCCGACCTGAAGCTGCGCCAGGGCAGGGATTCGCTTGCGGTGCAGTACTACGACAGGGCTCTGGAGCTGGACCCCGCCTTCGAGAGCGCCTGGCTGGGGAAGATGGAGACCTACAGGCTGACAAAGAACTATGCGGCCTTCTTCCAGGTGGCCAGAAACTATGTTTCCAACAGCGGTTTTGAGCGGGAAAGCAAGGCTCAGTACCTTACGAGCCTGATGGAAGCGATGGACCAGGAGTTCTACTGGGTGGCGGGCTCCAGGCTTGAGTCGCTGATAGACTGCTATCTGTCCCTCTACCCCGCCGATTCAGAGGTCAGGATGCTGAAAGTCAGCTTTAAGTATATAGTAGAGGATTACGATGGGATTCTGAGCCAGTGCGACACAATGTACTCGGCCGCCCTCGCATCCCAGGATAAGGAGGGTATGGTAAAGGCCCTTACGATAAAGGGGGATGTGTACAACGCCATAGGGGACGAGAAGAAGAGCATCAAGGCATATTCGCAGGTACTGAAGCTCGATGAGGACAATGCATCGGTCCTGAACAACTACGCATATATACTCTGCGAGCAGGGAAGACAGCTGGGCAAAGCCCTGAAAATGAGCACCAGGGCAGTGGAGCTGGAAGGAGACAACGCCACCTTCCTGGACACCCTGGGATGGATACTTCACCTGATGGGCAGGGACGAGCAGGCAAAGCCGCACTTCAAAAGGGCTATGATTTACGGGGGCAAGGAGTCGGAAGTGATATTGGGCCATTATGCGAGCGTACTGGAAAAGCTCGGAGAGACTGAACTCGCGCAATACTACCGTATGCTGGAAAAGCAGAAAAAGGGCAAATGACAAGCGGCAATTCCTCACATCGCACTTTATGCAGGCTGGCCCTGTGCCTGTTTGCAGGGTGCATTTGCCTCTTCTCCGTGCGGGCTCAGGACGTGAACGAGAGCCGCAGCCGCAAGGAGAGGCTGGAAAAGGAGATTGCCCTGATACAGAAGCAGCTCGACGACAATTCGAAAAAGAGCAAAGGCGCGCTGAACGAGCTGACCCTGATACGCAAGCAGCTGAGCAACCGCAGGGAGCTGGTGAACGACAGCGAGAGGGAGCTGAAGGTGATTCAGGACAGCATACTCCGCTCCCGCAAGCAGATAAAGACTCTCGAAGCCCGGCTCGACACGCTTAACCTTCAGTTCCAGAGGCTGCTTCGCGGGGCATATCGCAACCGAGACACCAGAATGTGGTATGTGTATCTTCTGACCAGCGGATCCATCCCCCAGGCATCCAGGCGCTACGCTTATCTGAGGTCCCTGTCTTCAACCATTTCGGCCCGCTCGGAAGAAATAAAGCTTTCGAGGGAGGAGATGCAGAAAAGGCTCACGGAACTGGAGGCGATGAAGAAAAGGGCCGAGGACTTGAGGGACAGCAGGCGCAAGGAACTCGAAAAACTGTCCGCAGACGAGAAACGCTCGGACAAGGTGGTCGCCCAACTAAAAAAGGACAAGAGCCGCTACGAGAAGGAGCTGAGCACAAAGCGCAAGCAGGTTGAAAGCCTCAACAGGGAGATTGAAAGGCTGATAGCCGAGCAGCTGAAATCCAGCAGTCCCTCCGGCAGCGGACAAGGCAAGAAAAAGGCGGCGGAGCCTATAGACTACAAGCTGAGCGGAGAGTTCGAGCAGAACAAGGGGAAACTCCCCTGGCCGGCAGAAGGTCCTGTTGTGGAGAAGTTCGGAAGGCACAAGCATCCCGTATATACTTCTCTTGTGATGCCTTTCAACAACGGCATCAATATCGCCCTCAACGACGGGCAGGAGGTGAAAGCCGTCTTCGACGGAGTGGTCAAGAGCATTGTGGTGATGCCGGGCTACAATATGTGCGTACTGGTGCAGCACGGAGGCTATTTCACCTTCTACTGCAAGCTCGCCGATGTCCGGGTAAAGTCCGGCGACAAGGTCAAGACGGGAACGGTCCTCGGAAATGTGGCACCAATCGACTCCCAGACCCAGCTTCACTTCCAGGTATGGAAACAGAAAGAGCCGCAGGACCCTCAGCTTTGGCTAAGACCAAGATAGGAAATCAACCGGCCACCCAGACGAGCACGTGACGGTCGAAGGTCATATACTGGAGCTCGAACTCCTCTTCGAAGCCGTCCTTGTGGATGAAAGTGGCATCCAGCTCTCCCTCACCTTTGAGGCGGAAATCGTCAATTTCTATCTGCTCTGCAAAATCGACATTGTGCTGGGACATTTTTTTGAACACTGCTTCCTTGGCGCACCAATAGATGGCCAGCTGCTCGTTCCTCTTGTCCTCATCCAGGTCTTCGATTTCCTCTTCTGAGAGGGCTTTCTTCTCAACTGCCGAGAAGTCCCTGTCCAGAGACTCGCAGTCGATGCCGACCTCTTCGGTATCGTTATAGATGACGGCGACATACTTCGCCGTGTGGGTGATGCTCAGGTTGATGGATGAATTCTCGATGTAGGGCTTGCCGTTGTCGTGGTGGCTCAGATAGACCTTCTCCTCAAAGAGAGTGTCCAGCAGGGCACGCACAGCCAGCTTCTGCTTGCGCAGGGAAGCGTTTCTGATGTATGAGATTTCTTCCAGCTCGTCCGAGGGGACGGAGCATAAGTTTCGGAGTTCCTCTTCGGACTCGGTAATTTGCCAGACTCCCAGTCGCGAGTGGTAGTCGTCGTCAAGATCCTTTGTAAGATATAGTGCCATAAATAGTTTATAACGGCGCAAAGATAATGATTTATTTGTATATTTGCGTCAATTTGTTTGAATACATTAATTTTATGGCTAAAATGAACTATATCACTGACGAAAAATTGGTCATTGTAGGTGCCGCCGGAATGATCGGCTCCAATATGGCCCAGACAGCTCTGATGCTGAAATTGACTCCCAACATCTGCTTGTATGACGTATATGAGCCCGGTCTGAAGGGAGTAGTTGCTGAGATGGATCACTGTGCATTCGAGGGTGCAAACATCACCTGGACCACTGATCCTGCAGTAGCTTTCAAGGACGCAAAATACATCATCTCTTCAGGCGGCGCACCCCGCAAGGAGGGTATGACCCGCGAGGACCTTCTCAAGGGCAACTGCCAGATTGCCGAGGACTTCGGAAAGAACGTGAAGACCTACTGCCCCGATGTTAAGCACATTGTGGTCATCTTCAACCCCGCCGACCTTACCGGTCTGGTAGTGCTGCTCCACTCAGGACTTAAGCCCGAGTGCGTTACCACCCTCGCAGCTCTTGATTCAACCCGTCTGCAGGAGGCTCTCGCCGCCGAGTTCGGTGTTCAGCAGAGCAAGGTCACCGGAGCCTACACTTACGGAGGCCACGGAGAGGCTATGGCAGTGTTCGCTTCAAAGGCCCTGATCGACGGTACTCCTCTTGCTGAGAAGAGCCTGAGCGAGGAGAGGTGGGCCGAGATTAAGCACAATACCATCCAGGGCGGATCCAACATCATCAAGCTCCGCGGACGCAGCTCATTCCAGAGCCCTGCATACAACGCTGTCAAGATGATTGAGGCTGCTATGGGAGGAGAGAAGTTCACCTGGCCTGCAGGCTGCTATGTGAACAATGCCCAGTTCCAGAATGTTATGATGGCTATGCCTTCTGTTATCGATGCTAGCGGTGTTCATTTCACCGATCCCCAGGGTACGGCTACCGAGATGGCTGACCTTCAGGCTTCATACGAGCACCTCTGCAAGATGCGTGACGAGATTATTTCTCTGGGCATCATCCCTGCAGTGGAGGATTGGAAGAAGTGCAATCCGAATCTCTAACGGGAGCTTTGCATATTTTAAAGAGGGTGACCGGAAAGGGTCATCCTCTTTTTTTGTTCTTGTAGCTGCGCAGCGGTCAGTGGTGGCTTCTGAGAGGACTCCGTTCGGCTTCGCCTCTCTCCGGCCCCTCCCATCGTCATCTGCGTCATCGCTTCGCGATAACTTGCTGCCAACGGGCCCCTCCCCCTACACTCTCCGGGGGTGGATATGCCTCTCAGAAAGCCACCGCTGACCGCTATGCTCAAATGAATAAGACAAATCTCCGCCCTTCGGGCTACGCTCGAAATGACGGAAGGGGGCAGGGGGAGGGCTAAAGCGGGCCGAAGCGGGTCTGGCCGTTCTTATATGCTTCCGAGCCGGGGTGTGTATTGGGTTTGGGCTCCAGCGGGCAGCTGAACTCAGAGGGCAGAGGATGGGGATTCCGGGCATCAAAAGAAGGCAGGTCGTCCCTTATCAGCCCTTCGGAGGACATGACCCCGGACTTGAGGGCATTGGCAATGGCAAGGGAGAACAGATAGGCGCCATAATTGTCGGTATGGGTGCCGTCGGCATACATCAGCAGGGCATCCCCTCCAAGGGCCTCTATCAGGCTGCGGCTGATGCTCCATAAGTCAATAAACTGGCAATCAGCGAGTTCGGCCGCCTTTGAGGCATTCTGTCCGTAAGGGGTCATCAGCTCCGTTGCCTTCGCGCTGCGGCGGTCTATCTTTGTCATCGGAGAGACTATGACCGGTATCATCCCGTGGCGCTTTGCCTCCAGGGCCATTGTGGCAAGCCCCCAGACATAATCCGTAGAAGCATCGGAATGGGTGCGCACCCAATCTCCCGAGCGGTCATCCTCATCCCACATAGGGTCGTGGCCCTTGGACTTCTCGTCGTTGGTGCCCAGCTGGATGAGCAGATAATCTCCCTCGCGGCAGCTCTCCATTATCTTGTCCCAACGTCTCGAGAAACGGAATCCCTTGATTGTCATCCCGCTCTCCGCGTGGTTGCTGACCACTGCCCCTTCTCCCATCCATACCGGCAGATACTGGCCCCAGGTTCCGCCTGACTTCTGGTCTGTAACAGTAGAGTCCCCTATTATGAATACTCTCGCCACGCCCGAAGCCAGAGGCTCGATTTCGACTGCGCAGACTTTAGGCTCCGCTCCATAGAATGAAAGGGTGAGCTTATCGTCCCAGGTGTAGGTGAGAAGGCTTCCTGTCCGATAATCCATCTCCCTGGTATTCAACTTTATAGTATTCCCTTTGGAAAGAGATGGCGTGCGCACGTTCACGTTGAAGCAGACCTGGGTTATTTCAGATTTGCGGGTGCTGACATTTTCAAGGGCAAGGCGCCTGACTTCGGATTTGACTGTTGTGGAAGACTCTCCCTTCTCGTCGCCGAGAGTCAGCTTCACCCGGTAATCGCCTTCGGGAAGGGCAACGCTGAAAGTCAGAACCGCATCCGAAGTGACAAAGCAGGAGGAAAGCCTTGCTTTGGAAGAACGCTCCACATACTGGGGATTTGAGCCGGGCTCGAATCCGTAGCCCTTTTCGGGAGAATAAATGTCTGAAGACAAGACGCTTACATACCCTTCTGGAGATGAAGGTCCGAAATTGAATTTGTAGTCCAGACCTGATGCGGGGATTGCGGCAAATCCGATGAGCGCAAGCAGGAAAGATAAATGATATTTGTAGTTCATTTTGCGGTTTTTTTCAAAAATACAAAAAAGAGGGGATATTTTGCTTTTTCTTGCCTGCTAAGTTTGCTAACTTTGTAGTCTGTCAAAAAGAAACTTCAAATGAGAGCAAAACATCTTGCCATCCTCTCGTCGCTGATTCTTGTCACGCTTATCAGCGCCGGGGCCCAGACCGCAGACACTTCCGCAGGTGCATACACGCCGAGCGCGGAGAACATCAAGAACCGCGAAGACTTTTCCCGAGAGCGCTTCGGAATATTCATCCACTGGGGCATCTATTCGATGCTCGGGCACGGAGAATGGGTGATGCAGAACGAGGACCTCAACTATCAGGAATATCCCCGTCTTGCCGCAGGCTTCTATCCGTCGCGCTTCAATGCTTCGGAGTGGGCTGAACTGTTCAAAAAATCGGGAGCCGGATACATAACCGTCACCACCCGCCACCACGACGGGTTCTCGATGTTCCACACTGCGCAGAGCGACTACAATATTGTGGACGCGACCCCTTTCGGAAGGGATGTCATCGCAGAGCTCTCGCAAGCGTGTCAGGATGAGGGACTTAGCCTGCATCTGTACTACTCCCATCTGGACTGGGGAAGGACGGACTACTACCCCAGGGGCCGCACAGGGCTCGGAACCGGAAGGCCTGAAGGCGTACAGGGCGACTGGAGGCACTATATGGACTTTGTGAACGCCCAGCTGACAGAGCTGCTCACCAACTACGGCCCCGTCAGGGCAATCTGGTTCGACGGAGTGTGGGACCGCGACGACCGCCCGAGGGAAGAGCAGCCCGGGATTTGGAATCTAGAGGAGCAATACAAGCTGATACACTCCCTTCAGAGCGGCTGCCTGATAGGCAACAACCACCACCTGCTGCCTTTTGAAGGCGAGGACATCCAGATTTTCGAGAGGGACATCCCGGGATTCAACGAATACGGACTCTCCGGGCAGGAGATTTCTCCCCTCCCGCTTGAGACCTGCCAGACGATGAACCGCAGCTGGGGCTACCGCATAAAGGACACCGACTACAAGAGCGTGGATTTCCTGATTGAGTATCTGGTAAGGACTGCCGCAAAGGGGGCGAACCTGCTGCTGAACGTAGGGCCGAGGCCGGACGGAAGCATACCCGAGCAGGCCGCGGAGCGTCTGCTTGCAATGGGAGAATGGCTAGCCAGGTACGGCGAGAGCATTTATGGCACCCAGGCAGGGCCCATACAGGATGAAGAATGGGGCGTGTCCACAAGCAGGGACAATATTATATATGTACACGTGCTGAACAGGGAGGCCGAAAAGGTAAGTTTCTCTCTTGAAGGTAGAAAGCTAAAAAGCGCAAGCCTTCTGAACAGCGGGGAGACCCTGTCTTTCGAGGGACGCAAGGGAGCATATAGCCTCAGCGTTCCGGCCATAAAGGAGGGAGAAGGCCCCGACCGTATCATCAAGCTGACATTCAATAAGTAAGCAATGGACAAATTCGTCAGGGAGCGCTGCTGCACCAGTTTCGCAGAGGTCAAAGAAGCCCGGGAAAACGGGGCCGACAGGGTTGAGCTGTGCGAAGACCTTTCGTGCGGCGGAGTGACTCCTTCGGCAGATCTTGTGCGGGAGTGCTGCGCTCTTCCCATAAAGGTTCACGTCCTGATAAGGGCCCGGGGAGGGGATTTTGTCTATACCTCTGAAGAGCTGGAGACGATGAAAGAGAGCATCAGGCAGAGCCTGGAGGCAGGAGCAGCGGGAGTAGTTATAGGCGCCCTGACTGCGGAAGGGGATGTAGATATACCTGCTATGAAGGCACTTATGGAAGTTGCCCATAATTCGAATCGGAAGATGAGCGTCACTTTCCACCGCGCATTTGACTGCTGCAGGGACCAGTTCAGCGCTCTGGAAGACATAGTGGCCCTTGGCTGCGACAGGATACTGACTTCCGGAGGGGAGCCTTCGGCGCTGGAAGGCAAGGAAAGGCTCGCGCAGCTTGTAACCAGCTCCGGCGGAAGAATTATCATACTGGCGGCCGGAGCCGTGGACGAAGCTCAGCTGGAGATTTTGTCAAGTGAGACCGGAGCTGTGGAATTCCACGGCACAAGGCTCTGCAGAGCAAATATATAAGACTATGAGTATAAGAAGAATCATATTGGTCATCAGCACGGCGGCAGCCCTTCTGTCCTGCTCCCGTGTAGGCGAGAAGGAGTGCCTGGACTTTCTTTACGAGTCAATGCCGCTCGGAGATAGCCTGGTGTACCCGCGCTCCTATTGGGAGGCGAACGTGCGCAAGAGCCTGGAAGTCAGGCAAGAAATGGATTGGGGCATACCCGACAGGGAGTGGATGCATTTCGTGCTTCCGCTAAGGGTCAACAACGAGAACCTGGACGATTTCCGCACCCTTTACGCCGACACGCTGTGTCGCAGGGTGAAGGGGATGAGCCTGGAGCAGGCGGCGCTGGAAATTAACCACTGGTGCCACGAGCAGGCTACCTACAAACCCTCCGACGCGAGGACTCTTGGTCCCGTCGCCACCATCACCTCGGGCCTTGGACGCTGCGGAGAGGAATCGGTGCTCGCAGTAGCGGCTCTCAGGGCCGCGGGCATTCCCGCAAGGCAGGTTTATACTCCACGCTGGGCACACACCGACGACAACCACGCCTGGGTTGAGGTCTGGGTGGACGGAAAGTGGCACTTTATGGGAGCCTGCGAGCCGGAGAGCGTGCTGGACCTTGCCTGGTTCAACGCCCCGGTATCGCGCGCAATGCTCCTGCACACCAAAGTTTACGGCAAGAATTACAACGGCGGCGAGGATGTCATCAAACGCACCGACGCATACACCGAAATAAATGTAATCAAGGGATATATCCCCTCTGAAAGGACGGTGGTCACAGTCCTTGACCGCGAAGGCAACAAGGTCGAAGGGGCAAGGGTGGACTTCGGAATCTACAATTATGCCGAGTTCTACAGGGTAGCTTCCTACCTGAGCGGCCACGACGGACAGGCCGCCCTCGACACGGGAATAGGCGATATGGTGATATTGGCAAGCAAGGACTCCCTTTTCGGAATCGCCACCTGCCGCGGGAAGGATAACAGCGTAGTGCTCGACAAGCGCTTGGGGCAGGAGTTCAGCCTGGACCTTACCATTGTACCGCCTGTGGAGAACCCCCTTGAGGACCGCTCCAGCGAAGCTCAGAAAGAGCTTAACGCGCGCAGACTCATTCAGGAAGACAGCATACGGGCGTCGCATCCTCACCCCAGAAAGAATGCCGTGGGGCTGTATCTGAGCGAGAAAGACCTTATTGACGTGAGCGATGAGGTCCTGGAAGATGCACATTTCGAGCAGACTAGCACCGACCCTTATATCGTCTCGCCCCGTATCGAGCGGGAGGCCCTTATACCTTTCAGGCAGCTGCTCCGCACCGAGGCCCCGAAGGCCGGGATCCGCAGCGTGGAAGAGATTACCGCTTTCCTTCGCGATAGCATAAGGCTCTCCGACTCGCGCAACCCCCAGGGTCTGAGAATACCTCCCGCAGCCAGCTGGAAGGCAAGGGAGTCCGACACCAAGTCGCGCGACATCCTGTTTGTGGCCCTGTGCCGCTCCCTGGACATCCCCTCGCGCATAAACCCGGTTGACGGCAAGCTTCAGTACCGTAATGACGACGGCGTGTGGGTGGATGTGGACCTGGACTCCAGCACTCCGACTCTTCGCAGGACAGGAACGCTCAGCCTCAACTACATCCAGGGCAGCTGCCCGGTGAAAACGCCCAAGTACTACACTCATTTCTCCATTTCGGAGCTCTCGGAAGACGGAACCCGCCTTATGGAGCTGGATGATTTGAAGGAGGGAGACTACAACATCGCTCTTCCGGAAGGATATTATATGATAGTGAGCGGAATGAGACTTGCTGACGGAAGCGTGAACGCCCACGTCCAGACTGTCAATATAAAGGAAGGAGTGACAACGGTGGTGCCTCTGGTGCTGCGCAGCTCTGACTCCGCGCCCCAGGTCATAGGCAATATGGACCCCGAAATGAACTTCCTTGCCGAAGGGGCAGAGAAAGAACAGTCGCTGCTATCCGCTACCGGAAGGGGTTATTTCCTGATTTGCATCTCTGACAGCAGCGGAGAGCCCAATGTGCACGCGAGAAGGCAGCTGGAAGCTATCAGCGGAAGCCTGAACCAGTGGGGACGCAAAGTGGTGGTGCTGGGATCGATGCGGGTTGATGCCCTGCAGAACGCCGTGTACGGAAGCGACCCCGAAGGAAAAGTGGAGAAGATGCTGCTTCGGGGAATGGAATCGGAGCGCAGCGGGCGGCCCGTAATTGCGCTTTGCGACAGTTTCGGAAGGATAGTGTATTTCTCCCAGGGCTACAATACTTCTCTGGGAGAGCAGCTTGGCGGAGTCATATCCTCTCTCGAAAAGGAGACCGGCCGATGAAAGAGAAAAGCAAACTGCTGGAACTGTTCCTGATTTTCACCAAAATGGGAGCGTTCACCATAGGGGGAGGTTATGCAATGCTGCCTCTTGTGGAGAGCGAACTGACCAAGCGAAACCTCCTCTCCAAGGAGGAGATGGAAGATATGATAGTTCTCGCGCAGAGTGCTCCGGGCCTGCTGGCCGTCAACCTGGCAATCTACACCGGCCATAAACTCTACGGCATTAAGGGCAGCATCGTGGCCACCATAGGAGCCACACTTCCGTCATTTATCATCATCCTTCTGATTGCGATGCTGTTCACTGACATTCAGGAGAATGTGATTGTAGCCAAGATTTTCCAGGCTGTGCGACCCGTTGCCGTGTCGCTGATACTCGTCCCTGCCGTGAACATGTTCCGCTCGGGCTGCCGTTCCTGGTGGACCATTGCGCTCTGCTTTGTGACCATTATAGGTATAGTATTTCTTAAACTCTCCCCTATATGGTTCATAATCATCACTTTGTGTCTTGCTTCAGGAATCGGGGCCATTCAAATGAAAAAAGGAGGAAAGGACAATGCTTAGTCTTCTTTGGACCTTGTTCTATACTTTCTTTGTCATCGGTCTGTTCAACTTCGGAGGAGGCGGGGCGATGATTTCCCTAATCCAGGCCAGGGTCGTCACCGAACACGCCTGGCTTACCGAAGAGGGTTTCACCAACATAGTGGCCATATCCCAGACCACTCCGGGCCCCATAGGCATCAACTGCGCGACTTATGTGGGCTTCGAGGTTATGCATAACGCCGGCTTTTCGAACGCCGTTTCTATCCTGGGCTCCGCTGCCACCACGCTTGCAATCGTGCTGCCCTCGTTTTTGGTCTTCCTGGTCATCGTGACGCTGTTCAACCGCTTCCACGAGAACCCCGTGTTCCTGGGCACTATGAAGGCGCTCAAACCCGTTGTCGCCGGCCTGATTGCCGCAGCCTGCCTGTCTCTGATCATCAATGTGGATTTCAGCGGCTCTGCGCTTCCGGAACTTTCACTGATAGAGACGAATTTCCCGGACTGGAAAGCCTGGGTTCTGTTTGTCGTGGCGTTCATCCTGGGATACACTAAAAAAATGGGCCCGGTGGCGCTGCTTTTGAGTGCGGCTGTTCTCGGTCTGATTATATATTGATTTAGAATTTATTGAAAACACTTGCAACGTCTTATGAAAAGACTTACAACCATCCTCATCGCTCTGTTCATCTCCCTGTCCTTTCTCAGCGCACAAAGCATAGTGCCCCGCCCGGAATCGATGACCCCGCGAAAGGGTACTTTCCGCCTCGCGGGCGCCGCAGTAAAGTGCGACCCCGCGATGGACGCCGCAAGCATAGACGCGGTGAAGCGCTTCAGCGCAAGGGTGTCCCTGCTGAGCGGCAAATCCGCTTCGGTATCGACTCCCATAGGGCTCGGCCAGGCAGTCTCACAAGGTTCCGCAAAGGGTCTTATCTTCCTGTGTGACAATTCTTTGCAGAAAGAAGAATACATCCTTGACATTAGCTCCTCGATGGCTCTCGTAAAGGCCGCCTCGCTGAACGGATTCCTCTATGCGCTTCAGACCCTGAAGCAGCTTCTACCCGCTTCAGTCTATGGGACCAAGGCCGGGAGCGGAGAGAAATTCAACCTGCCCTGCTGCCTGATAGAAGACAAGCCCCGCTTCGAGTACAGGGGCATGCATCTGGACTGCTCAAGGCATTTCTGGAGCGTCAGGGAGATCAAGCGCTATCTGGATGTGATGGCGATGTTCAAGCTGAACCGCTTCCACTGGCACCTTACGGACGATCAGGGCTGGAGGCTGGAAATCAACTCCTATCCCCTCCTGACCCAGAAAGGAGCATACAGGGAAGGGACTATGATAGGCAAGGACTTCTCCTCGAACGACGGAATCCGCTACGGTGGAAGCTACTCCCAGCAGGAAGTGAGGGAGGTAGTCCAATATGCCGCATCCCTCGGAATTGAGGTGATTCCGGAGATTGACCTTCCGGGCCATATGCTCGCGGCGCTGAGCGCCTACCCATATCTGGGATGCAGCGGCGGGCCATACCAGGCCTGGACCAAATGGGGAGTGTCACCCCAGGTGCTGTGCGTCGGGAAGGAGAGCACATTCGAGTTCCTTGAGGCTGTGCTTTCGGAGGTATGCGAGCTTTTCCCGGGCGAGTACATCCACATAGGAGGAGACGAGTGCCCGAAGGAAGAGTGGGAGAAATGTCCCGACTGCCAGGCCAGGATTGCCGCCCTCGGCCTTTCTGACAAGAACGGCTACAGCGCTGAGCAGTACCTTCAGAACTATGTCACCGCAAGAATCCAGACCTTCCTCGCTTCGAAGGGCAAAAAGATTATAGGATGGGACGAGATTCTGGAAGGAGAGCTCGCGCCGGGCGCCACAGTGATGTCCTGGAGGGGCACTGCCGGGGCAAAACAGGCCGCCGCAAAGGGCTTCGATGTGATTATGACTCCGAACAGCCACTTCTATTTCGACTACTGCCAGAGCCGCGACAGCGCTTCGGAGCCCCTGTGCATAGGCGGCTATGTAGGCCTTGAAACCGTTTACTCGTTCGACCCCTTCGAGGGTATAGCCCCCGAAGCCCAGGGCAGAATCAAGGGAGTGCAGGCAAATCTATGGACCGAGTACATAAGCGAAGAGAGCCATCTAGAGTATATGCTCCTGCCACGGATGCTCGCCCTCTCGGAGATCCAGTGGTGCGCGCCGCAGAATCTGGACTACGCCCGTTTTCTCTCTGACCTTGAGAGCCACGAGGAAAAAGTGCTTGAAACAGCAGGCTATAATTATCGCAAAAAATAGTAACTTTGTAAACCCAAATAAAACAATAACACAAATGGCTAACGTCGTAATCATGCCCAAGCAGGGCCAGTCGGTTGAGAGTTGTATCGTGACCGAATTCAAGAAGAAAGTTGGAGACAAAGTCGCAGTCGGAGACGTGCTGTTCAGCTACGAGACCGACAAAGCTTCTTTTGAGGAGGAGTCTAAAGTGGAAGGCACCGTGCTCGCGTGCTTTTTCAATGACAATGATGAAATACCCGTGCTGACCAATGTGATGGTCATCGGAAATGAGGGCGAGAGCTTCGCGGAGTTCGCTCCCGACGGAGCTGCCGCAGCAGCAGGAGAGGCCGAAAGCGCCCCCGCCGCAGCAGAGGCAGCAGCAGAGCAGCAGAGCGGCGCCGGGGCAGTTCCCGCCGCAGAAGTTAAGGATGGCGCCCCCGTATCGCCCAGAGCCCGCAAACTCGCTGACAGCAAGGGTGTCGATACCGCACAGGTGGCAGGCACCGGCCCTCACGGCAGAATCATAGAAAGAGACGTCGTTGCCGCCCAGGGAGCCGCCAAGAGCGGACTTGCAAAGGCTATGTGCGCAGCAGGCGGAATGAGCGCTCCTGCGAGCGGAAGCGGACTTGGCGGAATGGTGAAGGGGTCCGATCTGAAAGTATGGCAGCCTAACCACAGCGAAATCGCAGGAGAGGGAGAAGAGTTCAAGGTCGAGAAGATGTCGAATATGCGC
Source organism: uncultured Bacteroides sp. (assembly GCA_945874355.1). Classification (GTDB taxonomy): domain Bacteria; phylum Bacteroidota; class Bacteroidia; order Bacteroidales; family UBA932; genus Cryptobacteroides. Next base: position 16,192 of record CAMCGB010000015.1, on the reverse strand, counting down.
AAGCTCATTGCAAAGAGCATGTACAACTCCCTTCAGAACTCAGCCCAGCTCACCCATATGCTCGGAGCCGACGCCCGCAAGCTCCAGGCTCTGCGCAAGAAGGCAAAGAAGGCTCTCGAGGAGGGCAGGATCGATGCCAACATCACCATCAACGACTTCATCTGCTACGCTGTCATCAAGGCTCTCAAGAAGTTCCCTTCTGTGAACTCCCACTGCCTGGGCGACGCTATGCGCATCTTCAATACTGTCAACCTCGGACTGGCTGTTGATACCGAAAGGGGACTTATGGTTCCCGCAGTCAAGAGCGCCGAGAACCTGAACATCGTAGGCCTGAGCAAGAGCCTCAAGAAAGTCGCCGACGAGTGCAAGAAGGGCTGCATCAACCCCGACCTTCTTTCAAGCGAGGCTGCTTCATTCACCGTTTCGAACCTGGGAGGCTACGGAGTTGAGTGGTTCACCCCGATCATCAATGTTCCCCAGAGCGCCATCCTCGGAGTGGGCACCATAGTTCCCAGACCCAAGGACCTCGGAAGCGGAGTGTATGCCTTCGTTCCCTATGTAGGCCTGAGCCTTACCTATGACCACAGGGCCATCGACGGCGGAGAGGCTACAAGGTTCCTCAAGCAGGTTGCCACAGAAATTGAAAATCTTGACGTAGAATTCTAATAATCAATAAAATGTACGATTTAGCGATACTTGGTGGAGGCCCCGGCGGATATGTTGCCGCAGAGAGAGCCGCTGCTGCAGGACTCAAAGTGGTCCTTTTTGAACAGAAATCCCTGGGCGGAGTGTGCCTCAACGAAGGCTGCATCCCTACCAAGACCCTGCTCTACAGTGCAAAGGTTTACAATTACGCCCTGCACGGAGCAGACTACGGAGTTCACGTGGAGAATCCCGCCTTCAATTTCGGCGAGATTATGGACAGGAAGAACAAGGTAGTAAAGAAGCTCGTCGGCGGAGTGAAGGCCGCCATGAAGGCCGGCAAGATTGAAGTTGTCGCATCCCACGCCACAATAAAGGGACGCTCTTCGGAAGGCGTTGCCATCTCGGCAGGCGAGGCTGACTACCAGGCCCGCAACCTTCTGATTTGCACCGGCAGCGAGGCCGCAGTGCCTCCGTTCCCCGGACTCAAGGAAGCCGGCGACGTGATTGTCACCAACCGCGAGATTCTGGAGCTCAAGGAGCAGCCCAAGGAGCTCGTAGTCATCGGCGGAGGCGTAATCGGAATGGAGTTCGCCGCCTTCTTCAGCACTCTGGGCACCAAGGTGACCGTCATCGAGATGCTCCCCAAGATACTCGGACCCCTGGACGACGAGATCAGCTCAATGCTCCAGAAGACCTATGCCAAGAGAGGCATCGAGTTCTGCCTGCGCTGCAAGGTTACGGGCATCGAGGGCAACAGTGTCGTATATGAGGACCCCGACGGAAAGGTTTGCCGCGCACAGGGCGACAAGATACTCGTATCTGTAGGAAGAAGGGCCAATCTGGACGGCTACGGACTTGAGAGCCTCGGAGTGGAGATGCTGCTCAACCGTGGCGGAAAGCCTTGCGGAATCAAGGTTGACAGCCGGATGAGGACCAATATCCCCAATGTATATGCAGCAGGCGATGTGACCGGATTCTCAATGCTCGCACACACCGCCAGCCGCGAAGGCGAGGTGGCCGTGAACAACATCCTCGGCAAGGAGGACCATATGCGCTACGACGCCATCCCCGGCATCGTTTACACCAACCCTGAAGTTGCAGGAGTGGGTCTTACCGAGGAGCAGGCAAAGGCCAGCGGAAAGCCCTACAAGGTCATCAAGCTTCCTATGGCATACTCCGGAAGGTTCGTTGCCGAGAACGAGAAGGGCGACGGTCTGTGCAAGATCATCGTCGGAGAGAAGTACCACGAGGTTCTGGGCGTGCATATGCTCGGCAACCCCTGCTCTGAAATCATCCACAGCGCCTGCATGGCCATAGAGACCGAGATGACTGTAGAGCAGCTCAAGGAAGTGGTATTCCCCCACCCTACCGTTTCAGAAATCATCAAAGAGACCGCATTTACCCTCAAGTAAAAACTCAAACACCATAAACAAATGCCAAAATCAATCTACATCGATCCCAACGAGACACTTCGTCCGAAAGAGCACAAGATTGTCTTCCCCGAAGTTCCCGTGATGCAATACAACAAATCCATCAAGGATGAGTTGGCAGAGGGCAACTTCACCAAGGAAGACCTGCTCCGCATCTACCACGACATGTTCGTAATCCGTGAGTTCGAGACCATGCTCAATCTGGTCAAGACCACCGGAGGCTACAACGGAGTCGAGTACAACAACCCCGGTCCCGCCCACCTTTCAGCAGGCCAGGAGGCCGCCGCAGTGGGTATGGCCTACGCTCTCGACACTGACGACTTCATCTTCGGATCGCACCGCTCCCACGGCGAGATTCTCGCAAAGGGACTGCGCTCCATCCAGATTCTCTCTGACGAGGAGCTCGAGAAGGTGATGAACGAGTTCTGGGACGGCGCCACCGTAGCCGTTGCCAAAAAAGATTTCAAGGGCAGCACCAAAGAGCTGGGAATCAGGTTCCTGCTCTACGGAGCAATGGCAGAGATCTTCGCCCGCACCACCGGATTCAACAAGGGTCTGGGCGGATCTATGCACACCTTCTTCACCCCCTTCGGCATCTACCCCAACAACGCCATCGTAGGAGGATCCGGCTCGATTGCAGTCGGAGCCGCACTCTATAAGAAAGTCAACCGCAAGAAGGGTATCGTGGTTGCCAACCTCGGCGACGGAGCCATGGCCCGCGGACCGGTGCTCGAGGGTATGACCTTCGCATCAATGGACCAGTTCAACACCCTCTGGGAGGGCGATATGAAGGGCGGACTCCCCGTGCTGTTCAACGTGATGGACAACCAGTACGCAATGGGTGGACAGACCAAGGGAGAGACTATGGGATATACCTTCCCCGCCAGACTCGGCGCAGGCTTCAAACCTGACGCAATGCACGCCGAGAGAGTGGACGGATACAACCCTCTCGCCGTCATCGACGCATTCCGCCGCAAGAAGGCTCTTCTGGAGCAGAAGCTCGGACCGGCTCTTCTGGACGTAGTTACCTACCGCTACAGCGGACACTCCCCCAGCGACCAGTCTTCTTATCGTACAAAGGAGGAGATCGAAGCCTGGGAGAAGGAAGATTGCATCGTAGCATACGGCAAGAAGCTCATCGAGGCAGGTCTTGCAGACGAGGCCGCCCTGGAGCAGATTCAGAAGGACGTAAAGGCAGTGATCTTCGACTGCTACAAGCTCGCCATCGACCCTGAGCTTTCACCCCGTATGGACCTTGTCAAGGACAACGAGCTGCTCGGCGACATGATGTTCTCAAACCAGAGCATCGATTCGCTTTCAGATGCCAAGCCCGACGTGCTTATGCCTCTTGAGGAAAACCCCAGAGTCAAGCAGATTGCCGGCAAGGAGAGATTCTATCTTGACAAGAACGGCAAGCCCGTCAGCAAGATGAAGACCTTCAACATCCGCGACGGTATCTTCGAGGCTGTTGTGGACCGCTTCTACAAGGACGCCAGCCTGATAGCTTACGGTGAGGAGAACCGTGAGTGGGGCGGAGCCTTCGCCGTATATCGCGGACTTACCGAGGCCCTTCCTTACCACCGCCTTTTCAACTCTCCTATCGCCGAGGCTGCAATCATCGGAACCTCAATCGGTTACGCAATGTGTGGCGGTAGAGTCATACCTGAAATCATGTACTGCGACTTCCTCGGATGCTGCGGCGACGAGATATTCAACCAGCTTCCCAAGTGGCAGGCAATGAGCGGCAATATCCTCAAGATGCCTGTCGTTGTAAGAGTTTCTGTAGGTTCGAAGTACGGCGCCCAGCACTCTCAGGACTGGACCAGCCTCTGCACCCACATCCCGGGTCTGAAGGTTGTATTCCCTGTTACTCCTTACGATGCCAAGGGTCTTATGAACGCCGCCCTTCAGGGCACCGACCCTGTCATCTTCTTCGAGAGCCAGAGGATCTACGATATGGGCGAGATGTTCCACGAAGGCGGAGTTCCCGAAGGATACTACGAGATTCCTCTCGGAGAGCCTGACGTGAAGAGAGTCGGAAAGGACGTGACCTTCCTCACCATCGGCGCCACCCTGTACAGGGCCCTCAAGGCAGCCGATATGCTCAAGGAGAAGTACGGAATGGAGGCTGAGGTTATCGACGCCCGCTCCCTCGTTCCTTTCAACTACGAGAAGGTGCTCGAGAGCGTGAAGAAGACCGGACGCATTATCATCGCCGGCGACGCTTCTGCAAGAGGCTCGTTCCTCAACGACCTTGCCGCCAACATTACCGATATGGCATTCGACTATCTCGACGCGGCACCCGTTGTGCTCGGCTCACGCAACTGGATTACCCCTTGCCACGAGCTTGAGGAGGCATTCTTCCCTCAACCCGAGTGGTTCCTGGATGCCATCAACGAGAAGATTGTTCCTCTGAAGGACTATGTTCCTGTAAGCAATATGACTTCTGCCCAGCAGGTACTCAGGGCCAAGAAGGGAATCTAATCCGACAGAGCTATGACCGATGTAAACGCCCATCTCCACACCCCGTACTCCTTCAGTGCTTTCGACAGCATCCCCCAGGCCCTCGATATGGCCCTTGCGGAAGGAGTCAAGGTAGTAGGAATCAACGACTTTTATAGTCTGGACGGTTATAGGGAATGGAGTGAAGAGTGCGGCAAACGCCGCCTCTTCCCTTTATTCAATATAGAGTTCATCTCCCTCAATGTTGAAGACCAGGCCGCAGGCGTAAGGGTAAACGACCCCAACAACCCCGGAAGAACGTACCTGAGCGGAAAAGGGCTTGACTACCCCGTAAGCCTGAGCGGAAAGGAGGCACAGATGCTCGCCGACGTGAAGGCAGAGTCCAACCTGCAGGTCGAAAAAATGTGCTCCAAGCTCAACGACCATCTGGACGCCGTTAAGGCCGGGTTCAGAATCTCCTTCAGCGAGGTTCGCGACACCCTGACCCGCGGCTCGATCCGCGAGAGGCATCTTGCCAAGGCCCTCAGGCTCGCCGTGGAGGCTCACGCCGGATGCGAAAGCTGCCGCGCAGAACTGTACGAAAGGATTTTCGGCGGAGTGGCGCTGAAGAGCGACCAGGGCAATGTGGCCGCAGTGGAGAACGAGATCCGCAGCCGTCTTCTCAAGAGCGGCGGAGCGGCTTTCGTGCCCGAGGACCCCAAGGCTTTCCTTCCTATGGAGACTGTCCAGAGAATCATCGAGGCCGCAGGCGGAATACCCACCTATCCTTTCCTTGCCGATGACGCGAAGGGTAACTTCACCGATTTCGAAGGCGATCTGCAGAAATGCGCTGACACGCTCAAAAAGAGAGGAATACGCTCCTGCGAGTTCATCACCACACGCAACACCACCAAGGTGCTTGAGCAATATGCTTCATACCTGTGCGACGAGGGTTTCATCGTAAGCTTCGGAAGCGAGCACAACACTCCCGCTCTCGAGCCTATAAAGCTGCGCACCTCTGACAGCGCCGAGCTCTCCGAGACTCTCAAAGCAATCAACTGGAAGGGCGCCTGCGCAATCGCAGCCCACCAGCACAGGCTTCCCGCCGAGCAGGGAGAAGAGTTAATCCTTAAAACAATAGCCCAGTAATGAATCCGATAGAATCTTTGATAGCAATATCCCGCAAGTACGGCTCTGACCCCCGTTATGTGATAGCCGGCGGCGGAAACACTTCCTACAAGGACAGTGAGAAACTGTGGATCAAGGCCAGCGGACACGCCCTCGCAACAATTGACGAGAGCGGATTCGCCGTGCTGGACCGCAGCGCGCTGAACCCTATGGGAGAGAAGAAATACAGCACCGAGACCGCTCTGAGAGAGGAGCAGGTTAAAAAGGACCTTGCCGCCGCGTGCATCACCGAGGGCAGGCGTCCTTCAGTGGAGACCTCGCTGCACAACTGCCTGCAGGCCGCTTTCGTAGTGCATCTTCACCCCACCCTTGTGGGAGGCCTGATGTGCTCAGTGAATGCCGAGTCAAAATGCGCCGAGCTCTTCCCCGAGGCCCTCTACATCCCTTATACCGACCCCGGATACACCCTTTTCAAGAAGGTTTACGACAAAATCAAAGCCTACAAGAAGGCTAACGGCAAGGAGCCTGAGGTCATCTTCCTCCAGAACCACGGCATTTTCGTGGGCGCCGACAGCACTGAAAGGGTAGAGCAGATTTACACCGAAGTGCTTTCCAAGCTCGAGCAGGCTGCAGGAAGCCTTGATTTGGGCGAGAAGGCCGTGTGCGGGTGCGCAAGCGAGAAAGTGCCTGCCCTTAGGGCTATCCTCAGCCGCAGTGGAAGGGGTCTCAAGACCTTGAGAGTGAGCAACAACGCCCTGCTTGAGTCTTTCCTTGAGAGCAAGGAGAGCGTGCAGGCTATAATGACTCCCTTCACCCCTGACGGAATCGTTTACTGCAAGAGCGAGTACCTGTACCTTGGCGACTGCTGCGAGGAGGACTTCCTCAAGAGCGCCGAGAAGAAGATAGAGAGCTACATTGCCCGCAAGGGTTACTGCCCCAAGGTGCTGCTTGCCAAGGGACTGGGACTTATCGCCTGCGGCGACAGCGACAAGAACGCCGGCATCATCAGCGATGTATTCACGGATGCGGTGAAGATTGCCGCCTACGCCCTGCGCTTCGGCGGAGTGCACCCCATGAACCGCCGCCAGATAAGCTTCATCGACAACTGGGAGGTGGAGAACTACCGCCGCAAGGTGAGCGCAAGCGCCGGACGCGGAAGAGTTGAAGGCAAGACCATCATCGTGACCGGTGCCGCACAGGGCTTCGGCGAGGGAATTGCCCGCAACCTTTTCAAGGAAGGAGCAAATATCGTTGTGGCCGACCTCAACGAAACGGTGGGACAGCAGACCGCTGACAACTTCAACCTCAGCGCCAAGAGCAACAGGGCCATCTTCGTCAAGACCAATGTGGCCGATATGGAGAGCCTGGGCAACCTGATCAGGCAGACAGTGCTCAACTTCGGCGGCCTGGACGTGTTCGTATCGAATGCCGGAGTTCTTCGCGCAGGCGGCCTTGAGGCAATGACTCCCGAAAACTTCGAGTTCGTCACCAACATCAACTACAAGGCCTACTTCTTCTGCGCCAAGGTGGCTTCACACGTGATGAAGATCCAGACCGCATACGACCCCGAGGCTTTCGCCGACATCATCCAGGTGAACTCCAAGTCGGGTCTGAGGGGTTCGAAGGCCAACTTCGCATACGCGGGAGGCAAGTTCGGAGGCATAGGACTCACCCAGAGCTTCGCCCTTGAGCTGGCTCCTTTCAGAGTGAAAGTCAACTCAATATGCCCCGGCAACTTCTACGACGGACCGCTTTGGAGCAACCCCGTGAACGGCCTCTTCGTGCAGTATCTGGCAGCCGGCAAGGTGCCCGGAGCAAAGACTGTGGAGGACGTGAAGGAGTACTACCTCAGCCAGGTTCCGATGCGCAAGGGTTGCAACCCTGAAGATGTGACCAAGGCTATACTTTATGCCATCGAGCAGACCGGAGAGACGGGACAGGCCATACCTGTGACCGGAGGTCAGGTAATGCTCGCATAATTGAGCCGGAATATTTGATAGTGAGGGTGCCGCTATGACATCCTCACTTTTTTTATTATATTTGCTAGGATAAACTGATTCTGGTATGACTCTATCTTTAAAAAAGGCCATTTCGCTGCTCTTTGCCGGAGCTATGGCCGTTGTCGGAGCCAAAGCCGAGCAGGCAAGGCTCCTGAGATTCCCCGCCGTTAGCGATAACAAAATAGTTTTCTGTTACGCAGGCAACCTTTACAGTGTCGATATCGACGGCGGAAAGGCCGTAAAACTCACTTCTGACGTGGGTTACGAGTGCTTCCCCAGGATTTCACCCGACGGGAAAACCATTGCCTTCACCGCCCAATACGACGGCAACACAGAGGTCTATACTATGCCCATCGAGGGCGGAGAGCCCAGCAGATTGACCTATTCGGCACTGGTCGCAAGGGACAAGGTCGGAGAGAGAATGGGCCCTAACAATATTGTTATGGGCTGGACTCCGGACGGAAAAAAGGTCATTTACCGCAGCAAGCAGTACTGTTTCAGCGGGCTCCGCGGCCGACTCTGCCTTGTGGACAAGGACGGAGGCACCCCGGAGTTCATACCCACCACCGAAGGAGGTTTCTGCTCCTACTCCCCCGACGGGAAGAAGCTCGCCCTCAACAGGATGTTCAGGGAGTTCAGAACCTGGAAGTACTATCGCGGAGGCCAGGCTGACGACATCTGGGTCAACACCGTAGGCACTACCAAGCTCGAGAAGATTACCGACAACGACGCGCAGGACATATTCCCTATGTGGATAGGGGATGAAATCTACTATCTCTCGGACCGCGACAGGACTATGAACCTGTTTGTTTACAACACCCGCACAAAGCAGACCGAGAAGCTTACTGACTTCAGCGAATATGACTGCAAATTCCCCTCATACTCAAAGAATTACATAGTTTTCGAAAACGGAGGATACATCTACCGCTACGATGTGGGCAGCCGCAGGGCCGAGAAGGTGGACATCACCCTTGCCGACGACAATATCTACTCCCGCAGCGAGTACCGCAGCGGCAATCTGCGTCCCGAGAGTTTCAGTCTTTCTCCCGACGGCAGCAGGGTTCTGTGCGTAGCAAGGGGCGAGATTTTCTCCCTCCCCGCTGAGAACGGACCCGTTTACAATATTTCACTTTCTCCCCAATCGCACGAAAGGGAGGCAGTATGGAGCCCCGACGGCAAGACTGTCGCCTGGATTTCGGACCTTGGCGGAGAGTATCAGATTTATACCGCGCCCTCTTCAGATATGCGCTCATCTGCAGCGCGCACCTCTTTCCCCAACGGATATCCCCAGGGACTTCAGTTCAGCCCCGACGGAAGCAAGCTGTACTTCGGAACCGAGAAAAGGGACATCTATGAGCTGGACGTGGAGAGCGGCAAGCTCGACAGGATACTTGTCAACAACACCAGCGGCATACGCTCATTCCAGCTCAGCCCGGACGGGAAATGGGCAGCATATTCCACTTCGCTGGGCAACAACGTTTCAGCAGTGTTCCTGTTTGACATTCAGGCGCGCAAGAGCTATCAGGTCACCGACCGCTGGTACGACAGCTACTCACCCCTCTTCTCGACCGACGGCAAGTACCTCTTCTTCACTTCCGCCAGAGAGTTCCGCAGCCAGTACTCGGCAGTGGAATGGAACGCAGCCTACAACGTGAGCAGCCTTGTGTTCGTGCTTCCGCTCTCGAAAGACACCCCTAACCCTCTGAAACTCAATTCGGACGAATATAGCCCGAAGGCCGAAGCGGTAAAGGCAGCAGCAAGCGAAGCGAAGCCTTCGGACAAGAACGCCAAGGGCAAAGCTCCTGAAAGCAGGAAAGAAGCTGTCAGCGTCAAGGTGGACCTGGACGGACTGCAGCAAAGAATCAGCGCCCTTCCTCTGGAAGCAGGCAGCTATCGTCTGGTACTCGCTGACGGCGACAAGCTCTACTTCAACTCCTTCTCTGCAGCCCGCCCCGCAGCCGGAGCAAGAGGAGGCCAGAACGGACTTAAAGTGCTGGACCTCAAGACTCTGAAAGTCTCCGACAGTCCTGCAGCAACTCCTGTTGCCTTCACCCCTGACCACAAGAAGGCTCTCGTAAGGACCGAAGGCGGCGGATATAAGGTCGCTTCGTTCGGTTCTGCCGCCCCTAAGAGCGGAAGCGTTCCTGTCCAGGAAATGGATATGATTATTGACCACGAGGCTGAGTGGGCTCAGATTTTCGACGAGAGCTGGAGAATCACCAGGGACAATTTCTATGTCGAAAATATGCACGGAGCCGACTGGAACCACGTGCACGACAAATATGCCGAGATGCTGCCTTACGTAAAGCATCGCGACGACCTTACCTACCTGATAGGAGAGATGCTGGGTGAGCTGAATGTGGGCCACGCCTACATCACTTCCGGCGAAAGCCCCGAGATACCCCGCATCAAGACTGGTCTCCTCGGCGCACAGTTCAGCAAGGACAGCAAGAGCGGAGCCTTCAGAATCGAGAAGATCTGGAGGGGCGCCAACTGGGACGAAAGCCTGCGTTCTCCTCTGACTGAGCCGGGAGTAGAGGCCAAGGTGGGAGAGTATCTGCTTGAGGTGAACGGCACTCCCAGCTCCGAGCTCAAGGACCCCCTGCAGGCTCTGGTTGGCAAGGCAGGCAAGACCGTAAGCCTTGTGATTGCAGAGAACGCGAACGGCAAGAACAAGCGCACTGTGTATGTGAAACCCATAGAGGACGAGTCGAATCTGGCTTATTATGAATGGGTTCAGACCAATATCGAGAAGGTGGACAAGCTCTCCGGAGGCGAGATAGGCTATATCCATATCCCCGATATGAGCACTGAAGGACTGGATATGTTCACGAAGCTCTTCTACACCCAGCTGGATAAGAAGGCCCTTATCATCGACGACCGTATGAACGGTGGCGGCAATGTGTCGCCTATGATTCTGGAAAGGCTCCAGAGGGAAGTTTACCGTATGAATATGCACCGCAACGGCATAAACCAGACCGTTCCCAACGAAGCGTTCTACGGTCCGAAGGTCTGCCTGATAGACAAGTACTCCTCTTCGGACGGCGACCTCTTCCCGTACGGCTTCCGTCAGCTGGGCCTCGGCAAGCTGATAGGAAAGCGCTCGTGGGGAGGTATTGTAGGCATCTCCGGCTCCAAGAGCTTTGTGGACGGGCAGGATATGAGAACTCCGTTCTTCACTTCGTACTCGACTGAGGGCGAATGGATTATCGAAGGTCACGGAGTGGATCCCGATATAGATGTGGATATCAATCCCTTCGAGGATTGGCTCGGAAAGGACGCACAGCTGGAGAAAGCAGTGGAAGTGCTCAAGGAGGAGATGAAGAGCTACAAGGCACTCCCCGGGACTCCCGCCGCCCCTGTAAAGAACTAATAATCAACAATAAAAGCAAATACCAATGTTAACTAAAGCAGTAAGACTTTACGGCAAAGATGACCTCAGACTCGAGGAGTTTGAACTGCCGCAGATCAAGGAAGACGAAATCCTGGCAAAAGTTGTGAGCGACAGCATCTGTATGTCCTCATACAAGGCCGCGCATCAGGGAAACGAGCACAAGAGAGTGCCCGACGACGTGGCTGAGAATCCTGTAATCATAGGTCACGAGTTCGCAGGAGAGATTGTGGAGGTGGGAAAGAAGTGGCAATCTGAGTTCAAGCCCGGCGACAAGTTCTCCATCCAGCCCGCTCTCACCTACGAGGGAGGCCCTGTAGGAGTGCTTTCAGCTCCCGGCTATTCCTACAAGTACATCGGAGGCGATGCCACTTATGTAGTTATCCCCGCCGAGGTTATGGAGCAGGGCTGCCTGCTGCCCTACAAGGGAGAGGGATTCTACCCCGCAAGCCTTAGCGAGCCCCTGAGCTGCGTTATCGGCGCAATGCACGCCTGCTATCACACCACTCCGGGCTCTTATGTGCACTCTATGGAGATTAAGGACGGAGGCAAGATGGCTCTCCTGGCAGGTGTAGGACCTATGGGACTGGCCTGCATCAATTATGTGCTGCACCGCGAGGACAGGCATCCTTCACTGTTCGTGGTGACCGATATCGACCAGACCCGTCTGAACCGCGCCGCAATGCTCTATACCAAGGAGTTCGCCGCCTCAAGGGGAATTGACCTCAGGTATGTGAACACCGGCGCAGTGGAGAATCCTGTGGAGACTCTGCGCGAGCTTACCGGAGGCGACGGCTACGACGAGGTTGTGGTTATGGCTCCTGTTCCTGCCGTTGTTGAGCAGGCCGATGCCATCCTCGGCTTCGACGGCTGCCTGAACTTCTTCTCAGGTCCCGGAAGGTCCGACTTCAAGGCTCCCTTCAATTTCTACAATGTCCACTATGCTTCTACTCACGTAGTTGGCACGAGCGGCGGCAATACCGATGATATGAAAGAGGCTCTGCATCTGATGGGCAAGGGTATGGACCCTGCAGGTCTGGTGACCCACATCGGAGGTCTGAACGCTGTCATCGAGACAACCCTCAACCTGCCTTCTGTTCCGGGCGGAAAGAAGCTTATCTACACCCACATCGATATGCCTCTGACCGCTATTGCCGATTTCGGCAAGAAGGGTGAGACGAACCCTGTTTACGCTGAGCTGGACCGCATCTGCAAGGCTCACCAGGGACTCTGGAGCGTGGAGGCGGAGAACTATCTGCTCTCCCACAGCGAGAATCTGTAGTCGTTAGTACTATATAAAGGTGGCTGACTGAATGTCCGGTAGAAGGAACTTCAGTCAGCCTCTTTTGTTTGCCCAAAGCCAAAAGTTGCGGAATATTCTCCAATTCCTCTGATTTTTAATATCTTTGCTAAATTTGCAGGGCCCCTTGGGCTGAATGTCTTTATTGAAAATGGGAAAAAGAATACTTGTACTTGCAACAGGCAATATATATGAACGCAGGGGGCTTTTTAACGCTGTTCTGGACAGGACAAAACAGCTTAAAGAAATCTGTGATTATGAAGTGGATATGCTCCTTCTTTCCACTTACAGACCTTGGATAGTCAGGTTACTTTGTCATACCCGGAAATATGCACGGCCAAATGAATTGGAGATTGAAGGGGTTCGGATAGAAGTTGATTGGTGCAGATTCTCTCTGTTTGATTATGTGATGAATGTCACACTGAAAGGTGGGGGTGGGTATTTTAAGAAACTTCACAATCGGAAGCTTGTAAGAAACCTAAACGGCTACGACTTCATCATTGCCCATTCTAGTGAGTGCGGAGAATTGTCAATGATTGCAAAAGAAAGATACGGGATATTCCGTAACCTGGCACGGATCCGATATTCATTCTAGACCGTTCAACTATCCGTCAGCATTCAATACTGCAAAAGCAATTATTGAAGATGCGGACATCAATTTCTTTGTCAGCAAAGCCCTTCTGAATACCTCTGGACGGATTACAACCAAAGGGAACAAGCAGGTGCTGTATAACGGCTGCAACACAAGATTCAGAAGATATCCTGATAAAGAACGCTCCAGGCTGAGAAAGAAATATAATGTAGAGGGCAAGAAAGTGGTAGTTTTTGCAGGGAACTTTTTTGCCGTCAAGAATATTCTCACAATTCCATTGATATTCAGGTCGATTGTAAACAAATTGGAGGATGTGGAATGTTGGATGATAGGTGGAGGCAAGTATTTCAGCAAAGTTAAGAGGATGGTAAAAGACCTGCCTGTGCGGTTGTGGGGAAATCAGGAACCGGAAGCGATGCCTGATTTTCTGAATGCATCTGATGTGCTCATTCTCCCGAGCAAAAATGAAGGACTTCCTTTGAGTATTATTGAGGCTTTGGCTTGCGGCTGCAACGTAGTCGGATCGCTTGCCGGTGGAATTCCGGAGGCAATAGGTGAGGATAACTGCGTTGACCTCAATGACCCTCAATTTGTAAACAAGTTTGCCGATAAGGTTGTAGCTTACCTTCAGGCCGCAGCTCACATTGAACAAGCTTTGAAGCCTGAATTTGATTGGAATATTACAGCAAAGCGTGAATTGGATGCAATAATGAGGAGGATAGCAGAATGAAAAGTATTCTTGTTTTAACCAATCTTTATACAGCTCCCGACCTTGAGAAAGAGAACACTGCTGTAGTTCACTATTTTGCAAGGGAATGGATAAAAATGGGATATGATGTAAGGGTCATACACTATCCTTCAAATTTCCCCAAAATTGTAATGTGGGGTGCATCCCCGTTCAAGAACTGGCTATCTTCGATATCGGGTTTAACGGTACGGACATATAAGGCCGGGGAAAAAGAATATGTGATGGACAATGTTAAGGTGAAACGCCTTCCTTTACTGAAATATTGGCCTCATCGTGCCTTCCCGATGCAGGATTTAGATGAACTTAATAACTTATTGTATATTAAACAAATAACCTTTTTTGTATTTCATTTTTGTCCCCCGTTTGTCCCCCTAATTTGAAAGGCGGCATCCCGGGGACAAAATTTTTGATGCCGATAGCTGCACGGAGGTCTTCGGGGAGATTTCCATAAATAAAGGGCGATTCTCTCACGAAGAGGGAACCGCCCAGGTGTTAACAAATGAAGTCTGGCATCAGACCTCAAGGGGCAAAGGTACAAAAAGGATTTTGAAACCGTTACAATTTGTAGCGGTTTGAATGATGTCATCAGGTTTATCCTCCTACTGCAATTTATACAGACTTATCTTCAGTTTGTTAATTTTTGTTTATATTTGCGGTAGTTTTTACCGCTATGGCCACCAAAATAAAACAAATACTGAGTTCAACGCCACAGAATTCCCTGTATTTCTCGTCCTGGCTTGCCGATAATGGCATAGACAGGAAGGAACAGTCATTGTATGTGCGGAGCGGCTGGCTGGAGAGAGTAGCGCAAGGTGTATATAAACTGGAAGGCAGCTCGCCGACATTATATGCAGCCGTTGCCTCATACAATGCCCAACTGAAGAAATCCTGCCACGTCGGGGCGACATCTGCACTTGATCTGCGGGGTTATTCGCATTTCGTGGCAATCGGCAAGCCTCAGGCTTATCTGTTCACTTCAAGGGAGCAGAGGCTTCCATCCTGGATGACGGATCTGGAGTGGGATATGACTGTAAAGTCTTTCACGACCTCCATATTTGCCTGTGAGCAAGGGTTGGAGACTCTCGACTATCAAGGACACCAGCTGCTGATATCCGGGCCGGAAATGGCATTTATGGAGTGCCTGCATCTGGCTCCGTCCCAGTTCGCCCTGCTCGACCTGTACTATGTGATGGAAATGCTCACAACACTCCGTCCGAAACTTGTGCAGAAACTTCTTGAGTGCTGCTCATCCGTAAAGGTGAAGCGCCTATTCCTCTATATGGCGGAGAAAGCAGGCCATCAATGGTTCAAGGCTCTTGACCTTTCAAAGATAAACCTCGGTACAGGGAAGCACTTGTTTGCCGAAAACGGCAGATACATAAGTAAATACCAGATAACAATTCCAGCAGAACTTGCAGACTATGAATAAGGAATACGCACGCAAAGTTGAAATCCTCTTGAGGATAATCCCCCTTGTTACAGATGAAGGTGTGTTCGCCGTTCACGGCGGTTCGGCAATCAATCTCTTCGTCCGGGACCTGCCTCGATATTCGGTGGACATAGATTTGACGTATATCCCTCTCGAAGACAGGGCAACCAGCCTGAAAAGCATCAACGCGCATCTTGATTCCATTGCGACCAAAGCGCGTAAGGCATTCCGAGGGATGCACATCGTTGCGAAGCCGGATATCTGCAAACTGCTTTGCGAATACCAGGGATACCAGATCAAGATTGAGGTGAATCAGGCAAAAAGGGGAATCATTGGTGGAGATGTGGTAAGAATGCCGGTCTGCGACAAAGCACAGGAGGAGTTCGGCCTGTATTGCGAGACCGATATTGTCCCGATGACTTTGCTTTATGGCGGCAAGATTGCAGCCGCCCTGTCACGCCAGCATCCAAGAGATATGTTTGACGTGAAGTATATGGAGTTTCCTTTTGAAGAAACGAGAGAAGGACTCCTGTTCTGTCTTCTGAGCAGTGACAGACCAATACATGAGATGCTTGCGCCGAACCTCATCGACCAGAGGGATGCACTCGTGAATCAGTTTGACGGAATGACAGACATTCCTTTTACGTACGGGGAGTTTGAAGAGACCAGGACAAAACTCATCAAGGACGTAAATGCTATCCTGACGCCCGATGATAAAGCGTTCCTGCTCAGCTTTGAACGTGCGGAGCCGGACTGGGATAAATTCGAGTTTGCATATTTCCAGAACTACCCGTCTGTCAGATGGAAACTGCAGAACCTTGAGAATCTTAAGGCTCACAATCCTTCCAAGTTGCAGGAAGAAGCAGACAAATTGGAGAAGATCTGCCAAACGCCTTGTTTGCCATAATTGAAATCACGTTATTAGTTTCAACGCAAATATAACACAAAAATCCCGGCCACCATTGCAGCAGCCGGGAAGTTTTTAATTACCGGTCAATCAACCTACTCGTCTTCAAGCACTGCCAGTGCAAGCATTCTGACTTTTGCCGCATTTTGTACTAAAAAGTCATAAATCCTTAAAAATTAG
>CAMCGB010000014.1 GCA_945874355.1 uncultured Bacteroides sp. | reverse complement strand
AAGGCAGGTATCCAGCTCGATCCTACCTTCGTTAAGGTTTGCGCATGGTACGACAACGAGTGGGGTTACTCAAACAAGGTTCTTGAGATGGCCAAGGTCATCACAAAATAAGACCCTGAAGTTTTTTAGCTCTGAGAAGCCGGCCTTCGGGTCGGCTTCTTTTTTATTTCGTTATTATTATTTAACTTTGTTGAAATGGTCAATTTTTGAAATTTAAATTTGTTGACATAATGAGAAGAGTATTCATTTCTGCGGCTCTCGCCCTTGTTGCCGCCGCAGCGCTTGCACAGTCCAAGCCCTCTACACCCGAGTATGACCTCACCTTTACAACCGTGAAGGCCAACCCCATCACCTCCATCAAGAACCAGGCTAGCAGCGGGACCTGCTGGGCTTATTCGACCATCAGTTTCTTCGAGTCCGAGGCCATCAGGCTTGCCGGCATCAAAGATGAGAAGGATTATCCCGATTTCTCCGAGTTCTTCGTGGTTTCCCACTCCTATATGGACAGGGCAGTGAAGTTCGTAAGGCTTGACGGCAATCTTACCTTCGGCGCCGGCAGCGAGGCAGACGATGTGCTGCACGTCATCAAGGACTACGGTATCGTGCCCAACAGCGAGATGACAGGAATGAATTACGGCACTGCCCTTCCCGCCCAGAGCGAGCTGGACGCTGTCCTCAAGGCTTATGTCAGTGCAGTTGCAAAGAACCCCAACAGAACCCTCACCACCGCTTGGCAGAGAGGTTTCCAGGCTATACTTGACGAGTATCTGGGAGAGTGCCCCGAGACTTTCACAGTGAACGGAAAGGAGTACAATCCTTACACTTACAGGGATGCGATGAAGATTGTCCCTGAGGACTATATCACCCTCGGCTCGTTCGGCCACCAGCCTTTTTACTCCTGGGTACCCCTTGAGGTTTGCGACAACTGGAGATGGGACAATATCTACAATGTGCCTCTGGACGTGTTTATGGAGGTTCTGGACAATGCCCTCGAGAACGGGTACACCGCAGCCTGGGGCGCCGATGTTTCTCATCCGGGATTCACCCGCAACGGTCTGGGAATCTATCTTGATACCACTGCTCCCAAGGCCGCAGGTTCCGATCAGGAGAGATGGGTAGGCAAGGAGCAGGATGCAAAGAGCGCTCCGGTGGTGTTCGTGGAGAAAGAGGTGAGCCAGGAGAGCCGTATGAAGGAATACGACAACAAGACCATTACCGACGACCACGGTATGCATATCTTCGGCATCGCCAAGGACCAGAACGGCAACAAGTACTATATGGTAAAGAACTCCTGGGGCAAGACCGGCAAATATGAAGGAATATGGTATGTGACCGAAAACTTCGTAAAGGCCCAGAGTATGGACATTATGGTCCACAAGTCCGCCCTTACCAAGGACTTGAAGAAGAAGCTCGGCATAAAATAATGTCTATCAAGAAATATATTCCCAATGCGATTACCTCGATGAACCTTGTATGCGGTATCATCGGGGTAATTTTTGCGTTCAAGGCCCGTTTTGACCTCGCTTTCTATCTGATGATTGCGGCTGCGGTCTTTGATTTTATGGACGGCCTTGCCGCACGTGCGCTGGGTGCCTATTCCGATATGGGCAAGGAGCTTGATTCGCTCTGCGATATGGTGAGCTTCGGGGTGCTTCCGTCCGTGATGTTGTATTCGCTGATGAGAAGCTGCTCGTTCGGCGAGACGGTGTGGTGCTATATTCCACTGATAATCAGCCTGTTCAGCGCTTTGAGACTGGCCAAGTTCAATGTGGATGAGCGTCAGGGCTCTTCGTTCCTGGGACTCCCTACGCCGGCCTGCGCCCTGCTTTGCGCTTCGCTCTGCCTTTTTGTGTGTGCAAGTCCTGATTCTTTTCTTGCCATCTGGGCCGCAGGACCTGTGTTCATCCCGCTGTTGAGCGCTGTTTTGAGCTTTCTTCTTGTGTGCGAGCTTCCGATGTTCTCATTCAAGTTCCATCGTGACGATACTAAGGTATTGAAGCTCAAGAGGCTGCTGTATGTGCTCCTGCTGCTTGTGTGCGCCGTTGTCATTCTGGCCTTCAGGGTGCACTGGTCTGCAATCGTGCTTTGCGCAGTGGTATTTTACATTTTGAAGAATATCGTTTATTATTTCGCCAAGTTATGACTCTTCGCTCCTGGGCTTTGTGTGTGCTCCTTTCCTGCCTGTGTATTCTGGGCGGCTGTTCAAGGAAGAAACCGGATAATGCCGACATTTGTCTTTATACCCGTCAGATACTTCAGAACGAGTATCCTGCGCAGATGAATCTGCTGCGCGCCGGAAGCAACGCTTCAATTCAGGGCGAGATCAGTTTTATCGGCAACGAAGGACTGCTCGAGAAGTATTATGAGCTTTATCTGAACTATGACGTCAGGGATAATGTCGACGGCAGAACTGAGAGCGACGGATTGCCTGATTTTGCGGGCGAGAGTTTCTCGTTTGTCCCCGTAGTGGCGGAGCAGAGCCAAGACAGCCTCTCGCTTATGCGTCAAAGGGAGACTCTTGTGAAAGTGTCTCTTGCCCTTCTCGACACGGTTTATCACGTTAGCCCTTACGACCTTGACGGACTTGGGCGCAGAGCAGCTTCAAAAGCCCTGGTCCTGTGCGACCCGTCTTTCCTAAAGGACGGGTATCAGGACATCGACACTCTGCTCAATGCGTCTTCTTCGGCAGTGATGCTCTTCTCGCCGCTGGCCCTCTCTTTGGACCAGGCTTTCGGGAGACTGGGCCGCAAGGAGATCAATGCCGGGATTATTGTTGACAGCACTGTCTGCGCCCTGGACAGCTATGCACAGGTATTCGCGCACTACACTGCTTCGCGCGGGGCGACCGCTTCCAAGTGCTATACTCTCCCTTCTGATGCCTCGGATTCGCTGATGCATCACCTCGTGGCTTCCTATGCCTCCGTTTCGACCAAGCCTCTGGACTGCATAATCGTCGATGACCTTTCGATAGACGTTCCCCGTCTGAAGAACGAGCTGGCAGATATGCTTTCTGTGCTGAATGAAAGCTCGATGACCTACGGCAAGATGCTCTCGGACGACTTTGTGCTGATAGTATCTTCCGAAGTGCTGGCAAGAAGGCTGTATGACTCTCTGAGGAGCCGTAACCTTTTCACCCACAATATCTCCAGGCCGAGTGGAATATATTATACCGCTTCCGCTCCGCTTGAAGGCTCAGGTCCCTCCTTGATAATGATTTCAGGAAACTATGTTCAAAATTAGCATACAGGCAGAAGAGATAGAAAAGATGCCGCTGGGCTCTTTCCCCGGGGAGATCAAAGTGATTGACTCTCCGGGATTGGAGTATGCTGCCGCCATTGCTTATCTTATGACCCAGAAGGTCATCGGTTTCGACACCGAGACCAAGCCGGTTTTCGCTCCCGGCCATCCTCACAACAATGTCGCGCTGCTTCAGCTCTCGGGCAAGGACAAGGCTTTCCTTTTCAGGGTCAACAAGCTGGGTATGAGGCGCCTGATGTGCTCCATCCTTTCCAATCCATCGATAATCAAGGTCGGGGCCGCTGTCCACGATGACATCCGCGGCCTGCAGATATACCGCAAGTTTACCCCCAAAGCTTTTGTGGACCTGCAGAAGATAGCCTGGGAGTGGGGAATCAGGGACAAGAGCGTGAAGAAGATGGCTGCAATCATACTGGGGTGCAAAATTTCAAAAACCCAGCAGCTTTCCAACTGGGAGGCGGACGAGCTCTCCGAGGCCCAGAAGATGTATGCGGCAACTGACGCCTGGATATGCACCGAGATGTACCGCAAGCTCTGCTCAAGCGAGAAGCATCCCCTGACCCAGGAGCAGTTGAATCCTGTCCAGAATCAGCCTTCTTTGCAGGTGCAGGAAAAAAAGAAAAGCGAAGGCGCGAAGGAGACGGGTGTTCAGAACCCTGCGCCCAAAAAGAAAAGACGTCCCAGGAAAAAACACCCGAAGAGGGTTGATGATAAAGCTTTGCAGCAAGATAAGAAATGATAAGAGTAGTGTTGAAGAAGGGCAGGGATGAGTCCCTGCGCCGCTTTCACCCCTGGGTGTTCAGCGGAGCTATAGCGCAGATTCAAGGCAATCCCGCCGAAGGGGATGTGGTCAGCGTGTATTCGAATGAGGGTGAGTATCTGGCCTGCGGGCATTATCAGATCGGCTCGATTGCGGTGCGGGTGCTGTCGTTTGACGAAGACCCCTTGAGTCCTGATTTCTGGTACAATTCCATTTCCCGCGCCCTTGAGGTACGCAAGGCGGCGGGGCTATATCCCTGCGAGTGCACCACCTGCTGGCGTCTGGTCCACGGCGAAGGCGATTCCCTTCCCGGGCTTATCATCGACTGGTATGACGGAGTCTGTGTGATGCAGGCCCATTCTGTGGGTATGTTCCGCTCCAAAAAGAACATTTGCCAGGCGCTTGTGCGCATTTTCGGGGACAGTCTCAAGGCCGTTTATGACAAGAGTTCGGGCACAGCTCCCTTCAAGGCGGGGCTCGAGCTTGTGGACGGATATCTCTACCGTCGCGAGGATTTCAATTCTCCCTCCATAGTCGTGAAGGAAAACTCCAATCTGTTCAATGTCAATTGGGAAGAGGGGCAGAAGACAGGGTTCTTCCTTGACCAGAGGGACAACAGGGCCCTTGTCGGCAAGTACGCCAAAGGGCGGAAGGTACTCAATCTGTTCTGCTATACCGGAGGATTCAGCGTTTATGCCGTCAACCAGGGCGCTTTGAGCGTGGATTCGGTTGACTCTTCGGCACGGGCAGTGGATATGGTCCAGAAGAATATGCTTCTCAATGCTCCCGAGGGGGCTGAATTTGAGAACATCTGTACCGATGCCATAGACTACCTCGGCTCAGTTCCTGAGGGGAAGTATGACCTGATTATAGTGGATCCGCCTGCTTTTGCCAAGCACCGCGGTGCTTTGAAGAATGCCTTGAGGGCATATCAGAGGCTCAATGCCGCCGCCATTTCGAAAGTCGCTCCTGGCGGTCTGGTGTTTACCTTCAGCTGCTCCCAGGTGGTGGATAAGATTACTTTTGCCAATACTGTCTTCTCGGCAGCCGCGCAGACGGGCCGCAATGTGCGGATTCTCGCCCGCCTGACTCAGGGCTGTGACCACCCTGTAAATATCTATCACCCTGAAGGAGAGTATCTTAAAGGCCTGCTTCTGTTTGTCGAATAGACTCCCTAGAGTCCTGTTCGATGAGTTCCAGCAGTTTGTCGATTGCTTCGTCCTCGCTCACGTGGCGCAGTACGCTCTTGCCTTTCCTGTAGATTGACACCATACCCTTGCCTTCGCCCACATAGCCCCAGTCGGCGTCAGCCATCTCTCCCGGACCGTTGACTATACATCCCATCACGGCAATCACCATACCCTTCAGGTGGGAGGTTCTTTGTTTGACTTTCTCGAAGGTCCCCTGAAGGTCGTACATAGTTCTTCCGCATCCCGGACAGGCTATGTACTCGGGTTTGTAAAAGCGTCTTCGGGCCGCCTGCATAATCTCTTCCCTCAGGTTCCCGTCCTTCACTTCTTCTTCGCTTATTGAGTCAATCTCCCGTTTGAGCAGCTTGGGCCCCCATTTTACGGCGGCATCGAGCGAGGCGAGCATAGTCTTGTCCAGACCGTAAGAGAGGGGAGTGAGTCCGTCGGAAGGCTGTCCCGCGAAGTCGGCAAGGTAGCGGGCCACAGGTATCTCGGCTTCGGGCTCTTCGGTGAGCGATACCCTCAGCGTGTCACCTATGCCTTCCTGCAGGAGGGAAGCTATCCCGACGCAGGACTTGATTCTTCCGCTCAGGCCTCCTCCGGCTTCAGTCACTCCGAGGTGCAGCGGGAATATTTCTCCCTCTTCTGCCATCATCCCGGCTAGAAGTCTGTATGCCTCAGTCATTACAAGAGTGTTGCTTGCCTTCAGCGACACGACTACGTTGTGGAAGTCCTGCTCGCGGCACATCCTTACCCATTCCATTGCGGCTATTGCCATCGCCTGGGGGGTGTTGCCGTAACGGTCGGTGATGTAGGAGCCGAGAGAACCGTGGTTGAGACCTATCCTGATGGCGGTTCCGTGCTTTTTGCATACTTCCAAAAGGGCTTTGAACCGCTCCCGGGCGAGGCTGTGGTCAGAGGCGAAATTGCCGGGATTGATCCTGACCTTTTCCACGTGGGGAGCCACTTCAAGGGCAATCTGCGAAGAGAAGTGCACGTCGGCTACCAGAGGCAGGCCGCTTCCGCTGTCGCGCAGCATAGCCCTTATGTTCCTGATATGCTCCACGTCCTTAAGCGAGGGCACTGTGATTCTGACCATCTGCGCCCCAGCCTTTTCGAGCCTCAGGCACTGCTCGAATGTGGCCTTTTCGTCGTCGGTATGGGTGTTGCACATACTCTGCACCACTATATCCGCGCCGCCTCCTATCACCACACTCTCACCTATCTTCACCAGGGTTGTCTTCAGTCTTTCCATATACATATTCGTATGCTTCCTTTTTGATTTCCGCTCTTGACCTGCCTCTTCTCCTGCCCAGCTGGAAGTGAAGTCCCACACTTGCCGTGATGTCGATGGGGTAGGTGTAACGGTAATAGTAACGGCTGTAGTAGTCGGGCTCGTTAAGGCTTGACCACGACCACCTTATGCCGCAATTGAAATGGATTTCCACGGGGTAGAACATAAGGGCGAATCCGACACCGCCCTGCAGTCCGTAATCTATCCTGCGCTCGTAGTCCCTCCAATTGTTCTCCCACTCTTTCTCCAGTCCCTCGCCGCTTCTTTCGATGCTGCTGCGCCAGCCTCCGTACAGACCCACATTGAGCATCAGTTTCAAAGGGTCAACGTCGTAGTGGATCTGCATCATTGCCGGGACATTGAACAGCCTGATGCGGCACTCGTTGGCGCCATCCACCGAATCCAGATAGCCGCTGGTCTTGTCGGGGACAAACTTGTAGCCCGAAGAGCCGGTTTCAAGGCCGACTACAAGCGCGAAGTAGGGATAGGCACCGAACATCTTGCTGTGCTTGGTGTAGGTGATGGAGAGGTAGTTGGGCGAGAAGACCATCTCCGTGTTCATCCTGCTCGGGTTGAAGTAACAGGTGGACAGGCCTACTCCGTAATTGACTCCTATCATCGAGTAGTCATTGATAAGGGCCTTGGCCGAGCTGACTTCATCCTGCTGCGCCAGGGCCGGGGCCGATGGGAAGAGCAGGCACAAAAGGCTCAATATGATGGCAAATCGTTTCATTTCCTGAACAGTTCTTTGAGATTGACTCTCTGGTTGACTTCGCTGCCCTCGGGGATTTCCAGATACTTCTTGTCCCCGAAAGTGAGGAACAGCAGCTTTTCGCTCTGCCTGTGCTCAAGCACCGAGCCTGTGTCCACCAGGGAGTTGCGGTTCTCGTCGGAGGTGATGCGTATGCTGTATTTGCCTTTGCTCAGGTAGGGGAAGACAAGGCTCTTGTCGGAATCCACCACGTAGCTTCTCAGCACTTTGTCCCTCTTTTCGCCCATAAGGTCTATGATGTATTTCTGGTCCACCCCGCTCAGTTCCAGCGTCAAGGTGCTCAGGCTCTCGTCCGTCGGCAGGCTGCACTTTACTTCAGTGCTGTCGGAGTAGTAGCCGTTTATGTCCCTGAAGGCCCTGTAGGGGAGTTTGAGGTGATATTCGTAGCCGCTGCGAAGCTCCTTTACAGGTCTTATGGTATAGACTCTAAGGTTCAGGCTGTCCCTCTCGACGGTGAAAGAGAGTTTCTCTTCGGTCTGGCGGGGAGAGATGGAATAAAACTGAAGAGAGTCGAACTTCTCGTAGATGATGGGGTTGCGGAATTCGATGGTAAATCCGTCCTGCTCCACGGTCTTGGGATCTGCCGTAAGGGTCAGGGCGCAGGTGGTGTCGGCGCGGGTGATGCTTTTGCGCGAGGTCTTCGAGAATGTCCTCTTGTCCTTGGGGAGAGGCAGTTTGAGATTCTCTTTCGTGCTCCGCAGCTGTCCCAGCGAGTCGGTCTTGTGGTAAGTCAGGCTGATTTTCATCGTGTCGGGGTAGTTCCTTCTGGAATTCACCCACAGCTCCAGACTGTCCCTCTTGAGGTTGAACTGGCTGATTATCTGGGAGGCGCGGTAGCCCTCTATGGACAGGGTGTCGATGATGGCGTCGGGAGCAAGGAACGAGATGTAGGCGCTGCGTTCCGACGTCCTGACCTTGTCTTTGACATATTGCTTCGAAGGCGTTTCCTTGAACAGTGACAGCTCATACTCGCTCTTTCTTTCCTGACAGGCGAGAGTGTCCTTCATGTCGTAGCGGAGAATCTCCCTTACAGTGTCGGAGGCTGTCATAACGGGTCTTATGAGGCTGTCTATGAAGGCGACCATATCGCTCTCCGGATCGAAAAGCTTGTCGTTGTTCTCGTCCTTTATGGCGTACAGGCGGTATAGGGTGTCCTGAATGAAGGGCATCACGAAGAAGCCCCAGTCGTCGGTCTTGGCGGCCGCGTACGGAAGGCTCTTGAAGATGGCCGAGTCGCTGTGGTCCTTGTGGAGCAGGACGGTGGCACCCTTGACCGGAGCGAGCGACGAGCTGTTTACCACCGTTCCCGTAATCATCATTGAGTCAATCTTTTCGCCGGTCGAGAAGACATAGGTGTAGCCGGCGAACATATTCCCCTCGTTCACGTCGGCAATGGCATCGGTGAAGCTAAGGGCATAGGTGGTGTTGGGCTTGAGCGGCTCCTCGAAGCTGACATACAGGGTCTTGCCCTTCAGCTTGGACTTGGGCATCTTTTTCTGCGGGGGAGACAGGAGGATGTTGGCGGCGCTTTTTATGGAGACATATTCGTTGAAGGTGAACTCGAGCTTCGTCCCTTCAACGCTCACTCCGGTGGCTCCGGGCAGGGGTTTTATGTCGATGATGTAAGGCGGGATGGTGTCCTTGTCCCCGCCCGAGGGAGCCTGGGTGGTGTTGGCGCAGGAATGGGTCGTCAGCATCACCGGCAGCAGCAGGGCGGCAAGGGTGAGAAGCAGGGGAAGGAATCTTTTCATACTTCTCATATATCAGTGCGTATTACATCCTGGATACCGCTGATCTTACGCAGCTCTTCGAGCATGTTCTCGAGCAGGCGCTTATCCTTTACCAGCAGCTCAATGTAGCCTTCGAACACTCCGTGGTCCGCGCCCAGCTGGAGCTTTCGCATATTGATGCCCAAAGTCTTGGATATCAATCCTGTAATGTCGTTCAAAAGGCCCACGCGGTCTATCCCCTTGAGGGATATCCTGATGGGGAATTCCTCCCCGGCGGAGTTCCATTGGGGTACCACCATCCGGTTGCCGTAGCGGCTGGCGAGACGCTCGGCCTGTTCGCAGGACTTCTTGTGGACTACGATAGTCTCTTCGTCAGCGAAGAAGCCGATTACGGGGTCACCCGGGATGGGATTGCAGCAGCTTGCGAGTACATATTTGATTTTGCCGGCCGACTCTTCCTTGATTACGAACTTTTTCTTCTCTCCGCTCGAGAAGTCGTTTTCCTGGAGGATGTTCTTGAACTCTTCGGGACCGAGTATTCCCAGCCCGACTCTGAAATAGAGCTCCTCCACTTCTTTTATCTGGCAGTAAGTCATGAACTTGCGTCTGACATCATTGCCGTTCTTGACGCCCATCAGCTTGAGCCTCTCCTCGAAGATCTGCTCTCCCTTGGCGGCTATGCTGCCCTTTTCGTTGCGGAAATAGTCTATGATGCAGTTGCGCGCGTAGCGGGTCTGGGCGAACTGTAGCCATTCTATCTTGGGGGTGGCGGAGCTGGCGGTGATGATTTCCACCTGGTCTCCGCTCTTGAGGGTCTGGGAGAGGGGCACCAGCTTCATATTCACTTTTGCGGCTATGGCCTTGCTGCCTATGTGGGTGTGGAGCATATAGGCGAAGTCCAGGGCACTGGCTCCGTTGGTTATGGATTTCTGCTCCCCTTTGGGTGTGAAGACCACTATCTCCGAGCTCACCAGGTCCTTGTGGATGATGTCCAGCAGCTCCAGGGCGCTGACGTCGTTGCTCATAAGTATGTCCTGCACCTTGGCCAGCCATTTGTCCATCTCGGAATCGTTCTCGGAGATGTACCCGTCTTTTTTGTAGGCCCAGTGGGCGGCGATGCCCTTTTCGGCTATGTCATCCATACGGCGGGAGCGTATCTGGACTTCAATCCATACTCCGGCGTGGCTCATCAGGGTGCAGTGGAGTGCCTCGTAACCATTGTTCTTGGGGTGGGAAATCCAGTCCCGGCGCCTCGTTACATTTTCGCTGTAAAGGGTTGATATTGTGGAGTATATCAAATACGCCTGGCTCCTTTCCGAAAGAAGGCTCTCCTCGTTGGGCTCGAAGATTATCCTCACTGCGTAGAGGTCATAGATCTGCTCGAAAGGCACATTCTTGGTGTGCATCTTGTACCAGATGGAGTAAGGCGTCTTGATTCTCTTTTTGATGGTGAACTTGAAGCCCAGTTTCTGTAGCGAGTCGTCTATGGGGGCGATGAAGTCGTTTATGTCTGTCTCCCTTTTGGCAGTGTTGGAAAGTATGCGCTCGGAGATTTCCTTGTACTCCTGCGGCTCCTTGAAGCGCAGCCAGATATTTTCCATTTCGGATTTGATGCCGTAGAGGCCCAGCCTGTGGGCGAGAGGGATGAAAAGGAACATAGTCTCGGAGAGAATCTTGTCCCTCTTGTGCTCCGGCATGAATTCTATGGTGCGGCAGTTGTGAAGGCGGTCCGCAAGCTTGATGAGCACGACCCTCACGTCGTCGTTGAGGGTGAGAAGGATTCTCTTGAAGTTCTCTGCCTGAAGGCTTTCAGTCGAGACTCCTGCACCTTTGCGGTCTTCGTTGTCCAGCACGGTCTTGATTTTGGTGAGACCGTCCACCAGCGAAGCTATCTTGTCGCCGAACAGGTTGCGTATGTCGTCCACGGTGTAGGCAGTGTCCTCGACCACGTCGTGCAGCAGGGCCGCGCAGATGGACTTGCATCCGAGGCCGATTTCAGACACGACGATTTTCGCCACCGCAATAGGGTGAAGTATATAGGGCTCTCCGGAACGTCTGCGTACATTCTTGTGGGCCTGATTGGCAAAATCGAACGCTTTCTCGACCGTTGCGAGCTCCTCCGGTGTGCGGCATCTGTCCCGGGTCACAGTTATGAGCTTGTCGTGCTCTTCCTGAATCACTTTGCTGTCTTCCGATGTAAACTCTGAAAAACTCATAATCCTAACTCAACTTTCCCATTTCTGGGTCTTGTATATCTTTTCGTTATGGAAGCCGTAGGTAAGTTCGGCTCCGTAAAGTATTATCTGCCAGCTGAAATTCAGCCAGATCAAAAACAGGGGAATTGCAGCTATGACCCCGTACACGCTGCTCAGGCGGCCTACTATCACCTGGGTGTTGAGGTACAGATACTGGAACACCATAAAAGCGAATCCGGACACCAGCGCAGCCTTGAAAGCGAGGCGGAAACTCACCTTGGTGGCGGGGATGAAGGTGTACATCGCGGCAAGGGTGAGAACGGTGATGAAATAGAAGCCTACGTAGCCCAGCAGCTTGGTAAGGAACCTGAGGTTCGAAAGGTCCAGGCCGAAGAGGTTGGGGAGGTTGGTATAGTAGGTGATTCCGGTACCGAATATCACAACCAGGAAAGGCAGCAGTATGAGCACCATCAGGTAGAAGCCGAAACGCTTGTAGATTTTGCGGGGTATCTTGCGTATGTTCCAGGCGTTGTTGAACACCCTTTCGACCTGGAACATCAGCCAGACGATGGTCCAGAGGAACATTATTGCAGACACCAGTCCGGTGCCTCCGCCCTTTGCCTGGTTGATGATGTTTACCGCCTTTTCGGCAAGCAGGTCTACGAATTCCGGGTTTGCAGGGAATACACGGTACAAAAACTCGCTTATATTTTCGTCGCCCAGCCCGAGACCTCCGGTGACAGCGAACAGCAGGCCCACGAAAGGAATCAGGGACATCAGCACGAAATAGCTGAGAGCTATGCACTGGAAGCCCATATTGTTGTTCGCGAACGAGCCCGCCGTGATTCTGACCAGTTTGACGAAACGCACCAGACGCGCATAGGACTTTGGACTCTGCGAGGTGTCCAGAGTCCATATCCTGTCGTTGAACAGGTCAGTAATCATGTGACCGGGTTTCTTCATGCGCGTATCTTGCTTCAGAACAGACTCGGTTCTTCAATTATGGGGCCTGCGCTCTGTCCGTGGTCGGGAAGAAGGGCGCGGAACTGCTCTTCGCTAAGGACCTCAATGCCCAATTCCCGGCACTTTTTCAGCTTTTCCGGACCGCTTTTGTTGCCGGCAAGTAGAAATGAAGTGCTGCGGCTCAGGGAGGAACTGTTCTTCCCCGAATGGGCTTCTATGAGTTCTTTCATAGCGTCACGGCTTATGGAGAAGGTGCCGCTTATGACTATCGTTTTGCCTTCGAGGGCGTTTGACTTGCGGGCGGCCGCTACATCGCAGCTCATCCTCAGTCCGGCGTTGCAAAGGGAGCTGATCTCTGCGGCGTTATCGGGGTCCCGCAGGAAGTTGAAAATGGATTGGGCTGTTGTAAGTCCTATGTCCTGAACACTTGTAAGCTCTTGGACATCAGCTTTTTGGAGCGCATCCATCGAGCCGAAGCGGCGGGCTAGGGTTTTGGCTGTGGCCTGCCCGACGAAACGTATCCCTATGGCGAAAAGGACTCTTTCGAAGGGTACTTCTTTCGAGGCTTTTATGCTGTTTATGAAGTTCAGGGCGGACTTCTCCTGCCAGCCTTCAAGGCCTATGAGCTGCAGGCTTTTGAGCTTGTAGAGGTCGGATGGGGTGCGGACGAGGCCCGTGTCGTACAGCTGGCTGATGGTGGCTTCCCCGGCAAGGATGTCCATAGCGTTGCGCGAGCAGAAGTGAATCAGCCTGCCCTTAATCTGTGTAGGGCAGCTTTTGGAATTGGGACAGAACCATTTGGCTTCGTCTTCGGCCTTTACGAGAGCGCTTCCGCAGTCGGGACAGACAGTAGGAAACTCGGCGGGAGTGCTGTCCTTGGGACGCAGGGAGAGCTCTACTGCGGTGATTTTCGGGATTATCTCGCCTCCCTTTTCGACATATACGCTGTCGCCCTGACGTATGTCCATCTGCTGCATAAGGTCGGCGTTGTTCAGCGTCGCCCTTTTTACTACGGTGCCGCTCAGAAGCACGCTCTCGAGGTTCGCCACCGGGGTCACGGCTCCGGTCCTTCCCACCTGGTAGTCAATGCTGAGTATTTTTGTGAGGGCCCTTTCAGCCTGGAACTTGTAAGCCACTGCCCAGCGGGGTGATTTGGCTGTGGCCCCGAGAGAGCGCTGGCTGGAGAGTTCGTTGATTTTGATGACTATTCCGTCCGTAGGATAGGGGAGGCTTTTGCGGTTCACATCCCAGTAGTCTATGTAGGCCTTGATTTCGTCAATATTGTGACACAGTGCCATTTTGTCAGAGACGGGAAGACCCCAGCTGCGTGCCTTTTCCATAGCCTGCGAGTGGGAGTCGAAACTGACCGACTCGGCGGGGATGTGATACAGTACGCACTGCAGTCCGCGGCTTGCGACCTGGGCGCTGTCGGCGAGCTTGAGGGAGCCTGCCGCAGCATTGCGCGGATTGGCAAAGGGAGTCTCCTCGTTCAGGATTTTGTCCTCGTTCAGCGCGTCAAAGGCGGCATAAGGCATCAGTATTTCGCCCCTTATCTCTACATCTTCGGGATAGTCTCCTTTGAGGGTGTGAGGTATATTGCTGATTTTGAGGGCGTTTTCTGTGACATCATCGCCCTTGGCGCCGTCTCCGCGGGTGAGCGCCATTACGAGCTTGCCTTTATGGTAGCGCAGGCATATGGCGGTGCCGTCGAACTTGAGTTCGCAACAATATGAGAACACTGTACCTCCCATCGCCCTGTCGGCCCTGGCGGCGAACTCCTCCACTTCGGAGATGGAGTAAGTGTTGGCGAGCGAAAGCATGGGGTAGCGGTGCTCTCGCTGCACAAAGCCCCTTCGCTGGGAGGCTTCAGCGGAAGAATCGGACGCTCCTCCAAGGTCCGAGCCCACATGCATTGTGGGGGAGTCTGAGCTTTTGAACTGAGGATATTCGTCCTCAAGGTCGGCAAGCTCCCTGAGAAGCGTGTCGAACTCGAAATCGGACATGACGGGAGCATTGTCCACATAATAGCGGCGGTTGCTCTCGTCCAAAGTCTTGCGGAGGTACTCTATCCTCTCCTTTATCCGGTCCAGATTATCCATATTCAATAAGCCATTCGCTATGTTCAGATGTCATTCCGGTGAAATGCTCATTTCGAGCCGTAAATTACAAATATAATATAATTATGGCTAAAATGTCCGATTATTTGACACTTTGTCGCTTTCGAATATCCGGGGCTTAAATTTTGTATATTTTAACAAAAAATGTAGTAATTTCGTGTTTATTACATTTAATTGTTACTTGTAATCAAAACTATTGATATGGAAATCAAACAGGCTACGAGGATACAGACATCCATTCTCAACGCGGCTGAAAAGAAAGCCCTGGTTTACCTTGCCGAGCGTCAACCAAAATGGGTCACTTCTGATATGCTTACATTCATAGGCTTTATAGGTGCGCTCATAATCGCTGCGGGTTTCATCCTCTCAAATATCAACATCAACTTCCTTTGGCTGTCCAGTTTCGGCCTTCTCGTCAACTGGTACGGGGATTCGCTGGACGGTACCCTCGCCAGGGTGCGCAATACCCAAAGACCCGTTTACGGCTACTATCTGGACCATACGCTCGACGGAATCAACGAGAGCCTGATGTTCATCGGCGCAGGACTTTCCCCTTTCATGAAGCACCCTTCGCTTGCCCTCGGTATTCTTGTTCTCTATCTGCTGCTTACCCTGAATGTGAGCATCAATGCCCATTTGAGAGGCGAGTTCAAACTGACATATGCCAAGATGGGCCCCACTGAATTCAGGCTTATAATTATTATAGTCAATACTTTGCTCATATTCATAAAGCCTCTTGCCAATCTTTGTCTCAATCTTCGGATTGCTTCCCTGACCCTTGAGCTCGGGGTGCTGGACATCGTTGCGATTGCGATTATTGTCCTGCTTCTGATAATCTATCTGGGCAACTTTTACTTCGATGCACGGTACTATTCGAAGATTGACCCGAAAAAGGATACCAAGAACGATTGAAAGTCTGTATGAGCAACTGGTTCGGACTATTCCTGCTTCTTGCCCTTTTAGGGGTAATCATTGTTCTGATAGGGGAGAACCGCCATCCGGTCAAGACCCTTGCCTGGATAATGGTGCTCGTGTTCCTTCCGGTGGCGGGTCTTGTGCTCTACCTCTTTTTCGGCACGGACAACCGCAAGAGAAGGCTCGTAAAGGATGAGGACCTCAAGGATTTCAAGTCTTACGAGCAGGTGAATGCCGACCTTGCGATAGACAACCCGCAGGGAGAGTACAAGGACCTTCAGAATCTTCTGCGTTTCTCCAACCAGTCTATCCCGCTCAAAGGCAATGCCCTGAAGAACTATACTGAGTTCGACGCCATGTTCGCGGATATGCTTGAGGACATACGCTCGGCAAAAGACCATATACACATCGAGTTTTTCAAGATTGAAGATGATGCGGTAGGTCGCGCCCTGGAAAAGGAGCTGGCGCTGAAGGCCTCCCGGGGAGTGGAGGTCAGGCTTCAGTACGACGATGCCGCCAATCTGTCCCGCCGCGCTTTCTTCAAGCGCCTGCGCCGTCAGGGCATCAAGGTGCAGCCTTTCCTTAAGATCAGGCTGCCTTTCATCTCTTACGACACCAATTACCGCAATCACCGCAAGATTGTAGTTGTGGACGGAAGGGTCGCATATCTCGGAGGAATGAATCTGGCCGAGCGCTATTCTACGGGTATCAGGGGCGGAAAATGGAGGGATACGCACCTTCGGATTGAAGGCCCTGCCGCGCTTGAAGCCCAGGTGTGCTTCCTGATGGACTGGCAGTTCTCCACGAAGGAGCACCTGGCCGACAGCCGATATTTCCCGAAAGTTGCTCCGGCGGGAGAGGCGCTCGTGCAGGTGGCCTCGTCGGGGCCTATGGACGAGTACAGGGTGATAATGCAGGCCATAGTCCAGATGATAGCCCAGAGCAGGGAATATATCTATATCCAGAGTCCGTACCTGATTCCTACCGAGCCTGTGCTTTTCGCCCTGAGGAATGCCGCCCTTGCGGGAGTGGATGTCCGCCTGATGATTCCCTACAGGGGCGACAAGGGCATTGTTCCGCCCCTGGCTTCGCGCTCGTATGTAAAGGAAGTGATACATTCGGGAGTGAAAGTGTATTTCTATAACACGGGCTATATGCACTCGAAGGCCATAGTGAGCGATGACAAAGTCTGCACCATAGGCTCCACCAATGTGGATTTCAGAAGCTACGAGCAGGATTTCGAGATCAATGCTTTCATCTATGATTCCGATATGGCAGTCCGCACGAGGGATGCCTTCCTTCAGGATCAGGAACTGTGTACTTTGGTGGATGAAAAGTCTTGGAATTCAAGGCCCTGGCGCAAGCGTTTCGCCGAGTCCCTCGCGCGTCTGGCCTCTCCTTTGCTATAAGCGGTCGAATATCTGCATAAGGCTTTCCCTGGCCTTTTCGTTCAAGGGGCTGTCTTCCTCAAGACTGGACGGGCTGCGCCCGCATATGTCCGCTCCGAGAAGGCGGAAGCGGGAGGCGATACCCTGCACCTCTGAGAGCAGTTCACTAAGGCTCATCTCGCCCTGGTCCCAGTCGGTGTCGGCCCAGAGGGGCGAGAGGACGTCAAGGTCGATGGACAGGAAAACGGCGGAAGCGTCGGGAATGCTGTCGAGCCTGCCGGCATCCCTGACGGTGCGAATCCAGACGTCGCCCTTGCAGCGGTCCAGACTCCTTACCCTTCTGACCCAGCCTCCGCAGCTTAGGAGTTCTTCGCAGAAAGCCTCGGCCTGGTCGTCGCTATGGTTATCAAACAGAATCAGATAGAAGTCCTGGCGGAAACTCTCGGCCCTGAAAAGGGACACATAGTGGTAGTCCCCGCTCCCGAGCATATGCACTGCTTCCCGGGGTTTGCCCCTGAGGTCCTGCCGTATTCTGTCGGCACTTTCCGGTGCACAATAGCGCCTGCTGGACTCAATGAATGAATAATCGGACTGTACTGCCTTCACTGCACCTGATTTTTGGATATCTTGGACAAAAGTAAGGTTTTCTTCCGAAAAATGACTATATTTGCTAAAATTCATGTAAATGCTTTCGGAAGTACAATCTGCTGCTCTGGACCCCTCCAAGGTCTATTACTCTATGGACGAGCTGACGCTTGACACTGAAGAGGGTCCCGTGACTCTCAAGATGGGTGTCTGGCTGAATGTCGATCCGGTGCGTATCCATAAAATGATAGTCAGGGACAAGGTTCTCCAGGTGGATACTTTCGAGGTGCTCAACCCCCTCGTCAGCAAGCTCAGAAGGGCCGATCCCGAGTACTACAAGCGTTTCATGGGGCTCAAGATGGTGATAGACTATCCCGGCTATACCAACGGCATCGTTGCCAAGATTCCTTTTGAGAACGATCCTGTCGGATTCTACAAGTGGTGGCGCAAGGGCAAGCACGAGGACAAGGTGCATCTTTCGCCGGCCAACCGTTTCATCCTCTTTCAGAAAGTGGCCATGATGGAGCCGAAGATGATTCTCAAGAAAGATTTGGAGATTCTGAAATAAATACCCTAAAATATGGATAATCAGTTGAAAATGACTTGTCTGCACGACCGGCACGTGGAGCTGGGTGCAAAGATGAGCCCTTTTGCGGGTTTTGATATGCCCATACAGTACAGCGGAATCATCGACGAGCACAATGCCGTCCGCACAAAGGCAGGAATGTTTGACGTGTCCCATATGGGAGAGGTGTTCATCAGCGGAAAGGATGCGGCACGCTTCGTGAACCACATCTTCACCAATGATGTAAGTTCAATGCCTGACGGAAAGATTCTCTACGGAATGATGCTCTACCCCGACGGAGGCACTGTGGACGACCTTCTGGTCTATAAGGAGTTCGCTCCTGACGAGTACCTGCTGGTGGTCAATGCCGCCAACATAGAGAAGGACTATGAGTGGATGAAGTCCAATTGCGAAGGTTTCGATGTGAAGATAGTCAACGCTTCCGACTCCTGGGGCCAGATTGCGGTTCAGGGACCCGAAGCCGAGAAGGCCGTTACCGGAGCGCTCGGATTTGCCTCTGCTTCTTCCCTGGGCTTCTACGAGTTCCTTAACGAGTCCGTTCAGGGCGAGAGGGTTATCATCAGCCGCACCGGATATACAGGAGAGGACGGATTTGAGATTTATGCATCTGCTGCTACTGTCTGCCGCTATTGGGACGAGCTGCTCAAGGCCGGAGTGAAGCCTTGCGGCCTGGGCTGCAGGGACACTCTCCGCTTCGAGGCCGGACTTCCCCTGTACGGAGACGAGCTGACCGCAGAGATTTCACCTGTGATGGCCGGGCTCTCGATGTTCTGCAAGCTGGACAAGAGCGAGTTCATCGGAAAGGAGGCTCTTGCCGCGCAGAAGGCAGCAGGAGTCAGCCGCAAGCTTGTGGGCATAGAACTCTCTGATAGCGCTGTGCCCCGCGCCCATTATCCTGTGGAGCTTCCGGACGGCACCGTCGTAGGTGAGGTGACCACCGGCTATCATTCCATTTCGCTGGACAAGAGCCTGTGCTTCGCCCTTGTGGACAGTGCATACGCGGCTCTCGGCACCACTCTTATGATACGCATACGCAAGAGGGTGTTCGAAGGCAAGGTTGTCAAGAAGAGATTTTATCAGACCAAGTATAAGAAATAACAAATAAACAGATTATGAGCAAAGTAGTTGAAGGACTCCTTTACAGCGAGTCTCACGAATGGGTGAAAGTTGACGGCAATGTGGCTATCATAGGTGTGACCGATTTCGCACAGAGCGAGATGGGAGACATCACTTATGTGGATATGCCCGATGTTGACGACGAGTTCAATGCCGGTGACGATTTCGGCGCTCTTGAGAGCGTGAAGACCTCCAGCGAGGTGATAACTCCGGTTTCAGGCAAGGTGATTGCCCGCAATGACGCTCTCGAAGACAGCCCCGAGCTCATCAATGAGGACGCTTATGCTGCCTGGATTGTCAAGATTGAGATGAGCGATAAGAGCGAGCTGGACGCTATGATGAACGCTGCAAAATATTCTGAGTTCGCAAAATAAGGCTTCCAAGATGGCAGATTTCTGTTATTTTCCGCACACTCCGGAAGATATCGCCCTTATGCTCGAAAGGATAGGGGTAGGGTCTCTGGACGAGCTCTATTCCGATGTTCCCGGTGAGTGTTTCTTCAAGGGTGAATATGACCTGCCCTCGGCAATGAGCGAGCAGCAGGTTCGTGACTATTTCGAATCCCTCGCTGCGAAGAACAGTTCGCTCAAGGTGATGGTGGGCCAGGGAGCCTATGACCATTATGTGCCTTCGGTGATTCCCTATATCACTTCCCGAAGCGAGTTCCTTACCGCCTACACTCCCTATCAGTGCGAGATTTCGCAGGGTACCCTGCGCTATATATTCGAGTGGCAGACTATGATAAGCAATCTTACCGGCCTGCCCTGCGCCAATGCTTCGATGTACGACGGCCCCACGGCCGCAGCCGAAGCGGTGAGGATGTGTGTCGCCGCTTCGAAGAAAAAGAACACTGTCATCGTTTCGGCCAGCCTGCTGCCCTCCGTTCTCGACGTGATAAGGACCTACGCTTCATATTCGGGCGTGAATGTGGTTGTCAGCGAGAGCATTGCTGAGGATGTGGCCGAAGGGGTAGCCGATCTTGCCGGAGTCATAGTGCCTTCTGTGAACCGCTATGGCATAATCGAGGATCACAGCGGACTAGCCGACCTGGTTCATTCGATGAAGGCCCTGCTCGTGGAGTACTGCGACCCTTCCGCCCTTGCAGTGGTGAAGAGTCCCGCCGAATGGGGTGCCGACATAGCTGTCGGAGACGGCCAGAGCCTGGGAATCCCTCTTAACTACGGAGGACCCTATGTGGGCTTCATGGCCTGCACTCAGGAGCTGATGCGCAAGATGCCGGGAAGAATAGTGGGCCAGACTGTCGATGCGCAGGGACGCAGATGCTACGTTCTGACCCTCCAGGCGCGCGAGCAGCATATACGCCGCGAGAAGGCCACTTCCAACATATGTTCCAACCAGTCGCTGATGGCTCTCTGGTGTACGGTGTACCTTTCTCTTATGGGTCCCAAGGGCCTGAGAAGGGTCAATGAGCTCTGCTATGGCCTGAGCCACCGCCTGTATGAAGGACTGCTTGCGAGCGGAAAATTCGAGAAAGTATATGACGGAGAGTTCATCAAGGAGTTCGTGCTCAAGCCTCTGTGCGACGTGCCCGCCCTTCAGAAGGCCCTCCAGGACGCCGGATACTTCGCCGCCCTGCAGACCGAAGAGGGCTATGTGACTTTCTGCGTCACCGAAAGACGCAGCGCCGCCGAGGTGGATGAAGTGATTTCGATAGTTCGTGCTTTATAGGAGGAAGGGATATGAAATACTACGACAAACTTATATTTGAACTTTCTGTTCCCTCCCGCGTGGGTTTCAGCCTGCCCCAGAGTGAGGTGAGCCTGCCTAAGGAAGGCAAGATATGGCGCCAGAGTCCTCTCAACCTTCCTGAAGTGAGCGAGCCTGACGTGGTGCGCCACTATACTATGCTCAGCCAGATGAATTTCGGCGTCGATACCGGATTCTATCCTCTGGGCTCCTGCACGATGAAGTACAATCCGAAGATCAACGAGGAGATTGCTTCCAACAAGGTATTCGCTTCGCTTCATCCTCTTCAGAGTGAGGATACTGTAAAGGGTGCCAGGGAGCTGGTAGATACCCTCGACTCCTGCCTTGCTGCCATTACCGGTATGAAGCATTTCACCTTCCTGCCCTGCGCCGGAGCTCACGGAGAGCTTACCGGTCTGATGCTGATGAGGGAGTATCACAAGAGCAGGGGAGATGTGAAACGCACAAAGGTGATAGTTCCCGACAGCGCCCACGGCACCAATCCTGCTTCGGCAGCAGTCTGCGGGCTGGAAATTGTGGTGGTGAAGTCCGGGGAGGACGGGCTGGTGGACGTGGAGTCTCTCAAGCCGCTTCTTGGCGACGACATTGCCGGTATCATGATGACCAATCCCAATACCCTCGGACTGTTTGAGCGTCAGATTACCCAGATTGCCTCCCTGGTTCACGGCTGCGGCGGCCTTCTGTACTACGACGGTGCGAATATGAATCCTCTTCTGGGTGTAGTGCGCCCCGGAGATATGGGCTTTGACATCATGCACCTCAATCTCCACAAGACTTTCTCTACTCCCCACGGAGGAGGCGGTCCGGGAAGCGGCCCTGTAGGAGTGTGCGAGAAGCTGGTTCCTTTCCTGCCCGTTCCGAAGGTGAGCGGCTTCCACGGCAACTTCGCCGTGATGGCAAGGGCCCTGGCTTATATTCTGATGCTCGGAAAGGAGAATATCCGTATGGCCGGTAAGCTTGCCACCTTGAATGCCAATTATGTGAAAGAGTCGCTCAAGGATTGCTACAAGCTGCCCATCGAGTCAGTATGCAAGCACGAGTTTGTGTTCGATGGTCTGAAGGAGAGCAATGGGGTCACTACCCTGGATGTGGCCAAGCGCCTGCTCGACTACGGTTTCCACGCTCCTACCATCTATTTCCCCCTGCTTTTCCACCAGGCGATAATGATAGAGCCCACAGAAACCGAGAGCCGTCAGACCATAGACGAATTTATCGAAGTGATGAGGGTGATAGCGCGCGAGGCAAAGGAGAACCCCGAGCTTCTGCATAGCGCACCTCACAATACTCCCATAGGTCGTCCGGATGAGACCGCGGCGGCAAGGCAGCCTGTGATAAAGTATGAAAAAAAGTCATAAAGGCCTGATTTTGATAATTGTAGACTTCCTGCTCGGATTCCTTGCGGGAAGTCTCTGTTTTCGCGGATGCGGTTCTTTAGACACGCAGAAGGACTCTTCCGTCCAGCAGGAGACCGTGCAGGAAGACGCTTCCCTGAAGGAGGAACAAGCTCCTTTCGGTTCCGACCTGCTGCAGGAGGATATTGCAGAAACTCAAGCGGCTGCAGATGATGTGGACGGGACAGGAGAAAGAGAAGCCAGGGAAGTTATTTATTATGGTCCGAGGTTGTCGTATTCTAAACTGTTTGCCGACCTGAACGATGCGCATGTGTCGCTTGCCAAGAGCGTGGGGCTGAGTCTGGTGCCCCAGACCAGGGAGGAGGTCAACTCGCTTCCGGGGCTTGTGGAGATTACGGATACGGACTATTATATAGTTGATGACCTGCGTTATTCGGTGCCCTATCTTACCCGGGGTGCGGCAGATGAGCTGATGGCTATATCGAAGGCTTTCAGCGATTCGCTGCGCTCGAAGAATCTGCTTGACTATAAGCTGATTGTGTCTTCAATCCTGCGTACCGAGGAGGATGTTAAACGGCTTCGGCGCAGCGGTAATCCGAATGCGACCGACAATTCTGCGCACTGCTACGGGACCACTTTCGACATCACCTACACCCGCTATTACAGCGAGGATGAGTCCGAGGCTTTTATGCAGCCTTATGAGCTGACCAAGGTGCTCGGGGAGGTGCTTCGGGACCGCAAGAAGATGGGCACCTGTCTGGTGAAGTACGAAAAGAAGGAGCATTGCTTCCATATCACCGCCGCCGCACAGTAGCAGTTTGCAAACGAAAAAAGCCAAGTCGTTCGACTTGGCTTTTGTGGTGCTGGCAGGAGTTGAACCGGCGACACATGGATTTTCAGTCCATTGCTCTACCACCTGAGCTACAGCACCATTTCCCTTTCGGGAATGCAAAGGTAGCAATTATTTCTGAAATGCCAAATTTATTTGCGCCAATTTGTAAAAAAATTCATCAATTCTTTTTTTTATTCTGCCTCGAGGCTGTCCACAGCGGCTTTGAGCTGTTCAAGCGCCTGGGAGAGCACCCTTCTCGGGCAGCCTATGTTGAGGCGCATATAACCCTTGCCTTCTGCTCCGAACATCTCTCCGTCGTTCAGAGCCAGATGGGCTTTATTTATGAACAGGTCCACCAGCTCCTTTTGCTCCAATTCGAGTTTGCGGCAGTCCAGCCATACAAGGAAGGAGGCTTCGGGTAGCACGGGGTGAATCTGCGGGAGATGCTTTTTGCACCAGTCGCAGGTGAAGAGGGCGTTGAGCTTGACGTAGGTGAGCATTTCGTCCCTCCACTGTCTGCCTTCAGGAGTGTAGGCGGCACGCGTAGCGATGACCGAGAAGAGACTCGGGTCATCTATCTCATTGGCTTCAAGATAATTGAAGAACTTTTCCCTCAGAGCCTGATTGAGAGCTATGCAGTATGAACTTACGACGCCTGCGATGTTGAAGGTCTTCGAAGGGGCCATAAAAGTAATACTGCACTCTGCGGCCTCGGGGCTGACAGAGGCGAAGGGGATGTGGGTGCGGGGTGAGAATACCATCTCGGAGTGGATTTCGTCCGATATGACGATAATGCCGTGGCGGTTGCATATTTCAGCGAGCGCTTGCAGTTCTTCTTTCGGGAAGCAGACTCCGCAAGGGTTGTGGGGGTTGCTGAGTATCAGCATTCTGGTCCTGCTGTCGATGAGCCTTTCCAGACCGTCCAGGTCCATATGATAGGTCTTCAGGAAGCCTTCTGAGTCATACACGGGGATGAGCGGGTTGTTGACCACCTCGAAGCCGCAAGCCTGGGTGACGAGTCTGAAGGGGTGGTATACGGGAGGCTGGATGATGACTTTGTCGCCCTCGGAGAGGAAACAGCGCTCGGCGAAGCCTATGCCTTTGACGATACCCGGGATGTAACGGAAGAATGAGGAATCGACCTTCCATCCGTGCAGATCTTCCACCCAGGCGGAGATGATGTCAAAGTAGTCGTCGCCGGTGAGGGAGTATCCGAGTATGGGGTGGTCCAGCCTCTTTCTGAGAGCATCTATGATGAAGTCCGGGGTGGCAAAGTCCATATCGGCAACCCACATGGCCATAAGGTCATCTCTGCCGTATCTTTTATTCAGTCCGTCTACTTTCAGGCTGGCTGAGCCACGCCTGTCAATCACTGTGTCGAAATCGTATCTTTTCATATATCTGTCTGCATCCACATTCTTGCGGAAGCGCTTGCAAATATATTGAGATTTTTAATTATCTTCGCAGCCTAGTTTAACAAAATTCTTTTTTATGTTAGGAAATGAAAAAACTACTTTCTTTGATTGCAGCTTTGCTGCCCTGCTTTCTTGCGCACTCGCAAGAGGCTGACAATCTCGGTAGTTATGCCGAGGTGAAACTTGTTTCACGCCTTGACCTGAACCCTACCTACAGCCTCGGTGAGGCCGAGATGGGTTTCGACTTTGGCAATTCAATTCTTTGTACAACATTCGAGGGGGCCGCATCGGAGAATTTCTCCTGGTTCATCTGCAACCACTGGCTCAATGAAGAAGGCTACAAATGGCCTTGGCAGAACCTCGGACGATCGGACGAAATCAACTGGCTGGACTATTGTTACGCCGATTTCTCGTTCGGAAACTGGACCTTCAGACTAGGAAAAGACTTCATCAACACAGGCGGATTCGAGTGTGATGATTGGGACTGGGATGCCTATTATGCCTCCACTTCATCTTTCTACGACGGACTTGCCTCTTATCAATGGGGTGGAAAAATCATCTACACCCTGCCTTCGGAAACAAACAGTTTCTCCCTCCAGATGGTATCGTCTCCCTATGGAGAGCATCCTTTCAGCAGCGGGCTTTGGAGTTACTCTCTGGGCTGGAACGCCGAGTACGACTACGCGTCTTTCAAATGCAGCTACTCCGCAATGCAGTACGACAAGGGTGATTTCGACCATGTCGTAGCCATCGGCCAGCAGTATTACTACTCCGACTGGACTTTCACCTGGGATTGCTTCAACAATTCAGGCTACTATGACACCGACTCCGAGTATCGCCTTGCAAAGGGATTCTCCTATGCCTTCAGGCTGCAGTATGCTCCCAGCGATAGCTTTGATGTGCAGCTGCGTTACACTCAGATGGATAAGGACAAGAATGGTATTCTTCCCAGACACTACAAGCTCGCGGCAATTGCCCAATACTATCCGCTGAAAGACAGCCAGGACCTGAGGCTTCACGCCGCTGCAGGCTATGACTCCCTGCTGGACAGTTTCAGCCTTATGATAGGCGCCAAGTACGAATTCAGCTTCAGACTCTGGTAATTGGAGGAAAATGTCAGTAACATCAGAAAACATCATATCCCTGAATCACGTCAGCAAGTCGTATTCGGGTAAGAAGGTTCTTGACGACATCAGTTTCTATGTGCGAAAAGGAGAGTTTGTGACTCTTCTGGGACCTTCCGGCTGCGGTAAGACCACAACCCTGCGCCTTATTGCAGGCTTCCTTTCTCCCGACGAGGGGGATATTCTTCTGGACGGGAAGGACATCAGCGAGATTCCTCCCTACAGACGTCCGTTCAACACCGTATTTCAGCGTTATGCGCTCTTTCCCCATCTGGATGTCTATGACAACATCGCCTTCGGTCTGAAGCTTCAGAAGCTGCCTTCCGAAGAAATCGACAAGAGGGTCAGGAAAGTGCTCAAGATGGTGAGTATGACCGATTACGAGGACCGTGACGTGGAGTCTCTCTCCGGCGGACAGCAGCAGAGAGTTGCCATAGCGCGGGCTCTTGTGAACCAGCCCAAGATTCTGCTTCTGGACGAGCCTCTTGCCGCTCTGGACCTGAAGATGAGAAAGGATATGCAGATAGAGCTAAAGGAGATGCACCGGGAGCTCGGCATAACCTTCATCTATGTGACTCACGATCAGGAGGAAGCCCTTACCCTGTCGGACACCATCATTGTAATGAATGAGGGAAAGATCCAGCAGATAGGCACTCCGACGGACATCTATAACGAGCCCAAAAACTCCTTCGTAGCGGACTTCATCGGAGAGTCCAACATCCTGAACGGAAAGATGATAGAGGATAGGAAGGTGGAGTTCGTGGGGCACTGCTTCGACTGCGTTGACGAGGGATTCGGACAGAATGTGGATGTGGACGTGGTGATCCGTCCCGAGGACATCTACATAATGAACAAACTCGAGGGTGCTCAGTTCAGCGCCACTGTAAAGTCCTGCACCTTCAAAGGTGTGCATTACGAGATGTTCGTCGACACCGACAAGGGTTACGAACTGATGATTCAGGACTACAATGCCTTCGAGCCGGGCTCCACTGTGGGTCTTCTCATAAGGCCTTCCGACATCCAGGTAATGAAAAAGGAAAGGAGCTGCAACAGTTTCGAAGCTACTGTCGTGGACTCGACTCACGTAAGTTTCCTGTCCGAGACCTTCGAGACCGAAGAGCAGACGCGCTTCCCTGCCGGGACCAAGGTTCTTGCCCGGGTAGCCTTTGATAAAGTGGACCTGACAGACCATCAGGAAGATGGTACAATCGATGGAGAAGTACATTTCCTGCTTTATAAGGGTGACCACTACCACCTGACTGTTCTGACTTCCGAAGGGGAGCATATATGGGTGGATACCAATGATATATGGGACAAGGGAGATCTTGTGGGAGTGAACATTGCCAAGGAAGATATACATCTTTGTGAACTGCAACAGTAAGCTTTGGAAGTGAAATGAACAAAAGAAGTTCCTGGGCTCTGCCGTATTTTATCTTTCTGCTGCTCTTTGTCGCCCTGCCTCTGATTCTGGTTATGGTGTATGCCTTCCAGGACGGAAGCGGCCACTTCACTCTGAGCAATATCACCAAGTTCTTCTCCGACTCCGACGCTCTGGGCACCTTCGCCCTGTCGCTTGAGGTTGCGGTCGAGAACACCTTGATATGCATACTTTTGGGTTATCCCGCTGCGTGGGTTCTGGCCAATAAGGAATACAACCGCAGCGCTGTGACCATAGTACTGTTCATCCTACCGATGTGGATCAATGCCCTGATGCGTACCCTTGCCACCACCGAACTTTTCAATATGCTCGGTGTCACTCTCGGCAAGGGGACCCTGCTCTACGGTATGGTGTACGACTATCTTCCCTTTATGATATACCCCATCTACAATGTGCTCAACAAGATGGACAAGTCCTATGCCGAGGCCGCCCAGGATCTGGGTGCGACTCCATGGAAGGTATTCTGGAAGGTGGTGCTGCCTCTTTCGATGCCGGGTGTTGCCAGCGGTGTGCTTATGGTTTTTATGCCTACGGTCAGCACCTTTGCCATATCGGAGTTCCTTACTAACAACAAAATCAAGCTGTTCGGAACCATCATTCAGGAGAATATCAACTCCTCGATGTGGAACTATGGTGCCGCGCTGTCGCTTATGATGCTGATTATCATAGGTATAACCACTATGTTCCAGGGTAAGGACAAAGAAGTTGAGGGAGGAATGGTATGATGAAAAAGATTCTTGCAAAGTGCTACATCTGGATTCTGCTCATACTCCTGTATGCGCCTATCC
The DNA here is from genome assembly GCA_945874355.1 of uncultured Bacteroides sp. GTDB lineage: Bacteria > Bacteroidota > Bacteroidia > Bacteroidales > UBA932 > Cryptobacteroides. The sequence goes on along the minus strand of CAMCGB010000014.1, from coordinate 15,566 downwards.
TCTTTATAGCAGTGTTCTCTTTCACCGAGAGCAAGGTCCTGGGCAACTGGACCGGTTTCTCCACCCAGCTGTACCAGAATCTGTTCACCGGGTCGATGCAGGGCACGGGCAGTCTGATGCGTGCCGTGGAAAACACCCTTCTCATAGCTCTTATAGCAGCCGGAATATCCACCCTGCTGGGTACTGTGGCTGCGATAGGAATTCACAATATGCGGGGACGCAAGCGTCAGGTGATCAGTTTCCTGAACAACATCCCGATGATCAACCCCGACATCATCACCGGTGTGTCGCTCTTCCTGCTCTTTGTGTTCCTGCACATCAGTCAGGGCTATGTGACTGTGGTTCTGGCCCATATCTCATTCTGTACCCCTTATGTGGTGCTGAGTGTGCTGCCCAAGCTGACTCAGATGAATCCCAATATCTACGAAGCGGCGCTGGACCTGGGAGCGACCCCAGGGCAGGCTCTTCGGAAGGTGCTTATACCCCAGCTCCGTCCGGGTATGATTTCCGGCTTTGTGCTGGCGTTCACTATGTCGCTGGACGACTTTGCCGTGACCTTCTTTACCAGAGGCACGGTCGGACTGGACACCCTTTCCACCTATATCTATACTGACGCGCGCAAGGGAGGTCTGACCCCCGAGTTCAGGCCCCTGATTACCATTATGTTCCTGTGCGTGCTTCTGCTTTTGCTTTTTATTAACATCCGGCAATTCAGAGCCGAGAAAAAACAAAACTTGAAATAAACCTGTAAAACCGACAAAATGAAAAGAGTTTTATTGACCTTGTTTGCCGCTACACTTCTTCTCTGCGGCTGCTCCCAGGACCGTGCCCACATCCTGAAGGTTTACAACTGGGCTGATTATATAGACGAAGACCTCATAGGTGAATTCGAAGAGTGGTATGAGGAGCAGACCGGAGAAAAGGTCGAGATTATATACCAGACTTTCGATATCAACGAGACCATGCTCTCGAAAATCGAGCTCGGTCACGAGGATTACGATGTGGTATGCCCTTCGGACTATATCATCGAGAGGATGCTGCTGAAGGACCTGCTCCTTCCCATCGACAAGGACTTCGGTTCTACTCCCAACTACCTGGGCAACCTTTCTCCCTATTCTATTGAGTGCTTCGACAATATCGAAGGTCACGGACGCAACGCCAATGACTATGCCGTGCCTTATATGTGGGGTTCGACCGGCCTTATCTATAATCCCAAATTCGTCTCCGACGAGGAGGCTTCTACCTGGGAGGCTCTGCGCAACCCCAAGTTCGCAGGCAAGATTCTGATGAAGGATGCATTCCGCGACATCTACACCACTCTGCTGGTGGCTCTGAACAAGGATGAGATTGCTTCAGGCAGCAAAGACCTCAAGACCATCACTTTCGATGCTTCAGACGAGTCCATCGCACTGGTGGAGGATTACCTCTACAGCTTCAAGGATGCCATTGCCGGCTGGGAGGCCGATTTCGGAAAGGAGCAGATGACCAAGGAGCGCGCCTGGATCAATTTCTCGTGGAGCGGTGACGCCCAGTGGGCCATCGACGAGTCTGCCGAGATGGGAGTTGAGCTCCGCTACTCTGTGCCCGAAGAGGGAAGTACAGTGTGGTACGACGGCTGGGTAATCCCCAAATATGCAAAGAATGTCAAGGCAGCAAGGTACTTCATCAACTTTATGTGCAAACCAGAGAACGCCGTGCGCAATATGGACGTGATCGGATATGTGAGCGCGATAGGAGGGGAGCAGATTCTCGAGGCTATGGCCGACTCTGAGGAGTGGGAGCCGCTTGACGCCAGCTACTTTTTCGGACCTGAAGCTACATCGGTGTGCCTTAATCCCGTGATGTATCCCGACAAGAGCGTGATTGAGCGCTGCGGAGTGCTTCACGACAACGGCGATAGGACCGAGGCTCTTCTGAAGATGTGGTCAAGGGTCAAGGGCGACAGCGCTTCTGTATGGACATATGTAGTGATTGGAGCCATAGTTGTCCTGCTGATTGTTGCCGTTGTTGTAAGGCTTACTTCAAAGAAGCACGGAAAACATTCGAAAAAACGCCGCAGATAAGACTGTGCGTTGTTTTTTGTAATTACTCGCTTATTGATTATATTTGTATGAGATAGTAGAGTAGAACAATAATGCAGAAATTACATTCGAAATTTGTACGGCTGCTATTTATGGCAGCCGTTTTTATTATGTCCGCCTGTTCGAAGGTTGGCGGCGGACAGCTTTCCTCTCCTCAGTTCATTCAGGCTGAGGAACTTCTCGACAGCCCCTATACCCTGGCTTTTTCTTGGCTCGGGGTTGAGAATGCTGACTCGTACGAGTATTCGCTTTTTAGCTCGGACGACGAGAAGACTCCAATCGCTTCGGGCCAGACCGCAGAAACTGGTGTGCTGTTTGTCGCCGAGGGATCCCTGCAGCTATACAGCGGAGTCAAATACACTCTGACGCTCCGTGCCTTGAGCTCGGATTCGGCCTATACTCCAAGCGAGCAGGTGAGCGCCAGCCTGAAGACCAGTAGCGGACCTTTCACGCTGAGTATGACCAACTTGACCTATCGTTCTGCGGATTTCAAGGTGGTGCCTTCGGACAATTCGATGCTCTACCAGTGCGCGGTCATCGAGTCTTCGAAGTACAAGAAATACAAGACCGACCTCGAATTCGTCGAGGATTACGACTTCGGCTACTACAAGCATATCAAGGAAGTGTGGAGCATACCTATGCCCTGGTACGAGTATATGAAGTCCTGCTCCGAGCAGAAAGTGAAAACTTTTACCTCCAGGAGCCTCTCGACCGGGACGGAGTATATCTTCTATGCCTATAAGACAGAGTACACCGGAGATGAAGCCAACCCTGTGAAAGTGAGCGGATTCACAAAGCGGCTCTTCGTCGCTCCGGAGTGGCGGCCTCAGAGCTCCTGCTCTTTCAGCGCTTCGGTTGAGAGCCAGACAATGCTGCAGGGCAGCAGAGAGGTGGATGTGCACCTGAAGGTGACCCCTTCTTCCGCTACTGACAACTATATGGTGATATTCTATCCCAAATCAAGCACCGATATGGGCAAGCCTTTCAATACGGCTTCGAACCTTGTCCGCAATTATGAGCTCCTGCACGGTATCAATAATTGGGATGAGTCCGGCTACACCCGCAAGGGCAGCGCAACTGTCAGCAGCGTAGCCGTAGCCCTGGCCGACCAGTCACACGTTTATGCCGGAGGCGACTATGTGGCTATGGTTTTTGGCCTGGATAAGAACGGAATTATTACAACTGAAGTCAAGACCTTGGAATTCAAGGCAATAAGCAAATAACGAGATGAGAATTTTTCACAATAATCCAGTATCAGCACTGCTGATGACGCTGATTGCTCTGGCAGCGTCAGTATCCTGCAGCAAGAACGGCCCTTCATCTGCAAATCCTGAGATCAGGCTCCCCGAAGGAGCGGTCGTGCTTCAAGGGCCCAGAAACAGCCGCGAAGCCATCATTGTAGAGAGCACAGAGAGCTGGAGCGTGGATTTCGACGCCTCGTGGCTGGGCGTGTTCCCTATGAGCGGCAATCCCGGGAAGACTGAAGTGATGCTTATGAGCAAGCTCAGCAATGTCAGCGGGCAGGAGCAGGAATGTACTCTCAATTTCCACTCCGCTTCGGCCGTCAACTCTCTTCCAGTCAGGCAACTGCCTGCCGAGGTGCTGCTTCTGGACAAGACCGATTTCAAAATCTCCCGTAAAGGAGAGCAGGTGCATATAGGCTTCAAGACCAATGTAGAGGGAAGGCTTGTGCTCTATACTTATACGGAGAATGTCAAGGACTGGATAAAGCCGGTTAAGGATGCCAATGTGAAGTCGCTCGAATCGTTCGAGTATGTGCTTGAAGTGCTCGAGAATACGACCCACGATGAGAGGGTGGCTGAGTTCTATATCGAAGTGGTTGATGCTGAGTTTAATACTCTGATTTCTTCGGATCTTGTCACTATTACCCAGGAAGGCGTTCCCGTGGATACCAGCACCGATTATTCTGCTGACCGCAAGGTGGAGCTCCTTCAGAGCCATAGCATTGGAGCGGGTGTGCCTATTGTGCTTATGGGTGACGGCTTTGCCGATGTGGACATAGCTTCTGGCTACTATAGAAGCGTGATGGAGAATGCGATGGAGAACCTCTTCAGCGAGCAGCCCGTCAAAGGATTGAGGGACTATTTCGATGTGTGGATGGTTACGGCCGTGTCGAAGCACAACGCTTTCGGCAGCGATTACAGCACCGCTTTCAGCTGTTCTCTCCCTACCGACGGATCGTCCAGAATCACAGGCGACGAGAACAAGGTGATGGAGTATGTGTATGAAGTAAGGGAGCTTGCGTCGATTGAGAAAGTAAGTCAGACCCTGGCCGTTGTAATCCTTAATTCGAACCGCTATGCCGGAACCACAGGCTTCGGCTACTCGGGTCTTGGAGAGTTTGGGCTTGTGTTCTGTCCTGTTGTGGATGGTTTGGGTTCAGAGCGCTTCCGTTCGGTTCTTGTCCACGAAGCCATAGGACACGGCTTTGCGAAGCTCTATGACGAGTATGCCTATGAGTCCTACGGGACTATTTCTCCCAGCGTGTACAATCAGGTGCTTTCGCTTCAGAGCGAATACGGTTGGGCGAAGAATGTCTCTTTGACTTCTTCCCGGACAGAGGTTCCGTGGGCAAGGCTCCTGTCGGACGAAAGGTATTCGGCTCCTGACAGTTACGGCGAAGTCCTCGGGGTGTATGAGGGCGCCTGCACTTATTGGAAGGGAGCCTGGAGGCCTACTGACGACAGTATGATGAGGACCAATCAGCACGGCTTCAACCCTCCTTCAAGAGAGGCAATCTATAAGAGAGCTATGACTGTAGCTTTCGGGTCGGAATGGGAGTATGACTACGAGAGTTTCGTAAGTTTCGATTTAAGCCATCTTCCCGAGCCGCAGAGTAAGGCTTGCGGAGTGAGCAACGAGACTTCGGACTTTGTGGATTTCTCCACCCTTCCGCTTCCTGAGTTTGGGAAAGAACTTGATATGAATATTGTATTACCTTAATAATTAACTATTTATGAAAAAATTTTCCTATTTTGTGGCAGTTGCCGCCGCTTCACTTTCTCTGCTGTCTGCCTGCAACAAGTCAGAGCCTGCGGTTGACACTGTAGTGGAGTTTGAAGATCAGACCGTGTGGGTGCTGACCGGCACCGCCAAGAATTCAGTGGAGATCCCGGTGACGGTAAGCGGTGAGAATGTCGCTTATCCTCTTACAATCACTTTCAAAGCAGTGGAGGGAGATGGCCTGAGTGTTGAGGGTGAGGCTTATACTATTGATAACAAGAGTCTTATACTTAACAACTCTTCTGATAAGGCTACCCTTGTAATCTCCGGCTTTGCCGAGCAGTCAAAGCTCAGCGCTGTGGTTGAAATCTCTTCTGTGGACAATCAGGCACAGGTGGGAGAGACCGCTCGTGTAGTGGTGCTCGGAGCTGACGACAATCTGAGGATGTCTGAGGGCGACTTCATCATCAGCGGAGATTTCTATGGTCTGGACGGGGCAAAAAAGGACGAGTATAGCGAGAAATGGTCAACAACGGTATTCCCCACTTTTGGCGGATGGACCTTCCTTACCGGTATTCTCGGCATCACCAATGATGGAGGACGAATCACTTCATTCCACGCTACCACCACTATGGATGGCGATAAGGCTGTGATGACTCTGAACCTTGGCAGCGGAGACCACGGTGCCAACTCCTGCATGGGTATAGAGAGGCCCGTGGACGGCGAGAAGAAGCAGTATCTGGTTGCTCCTATTCTTACTGACCGTAAGGGCAAGGTGCTGACCAGCGGCAGCATTTCGTTCGAGATTGTGGATGGCTACAGCCTCAAGCCTGTTGATTGTGACGAGGATATGTATCTGTCATACGGGCTTTATGATATATATGACGGTATCTATATCGGTGAGGACTACGTCGGATATCTTGCCCTCAAGGACCTCAAGGGAGTTCGCGACCTTGGCCTTGATGCCGAGTAGGATACTTCCTGAACGAAAAAGACCGCTCCAACCGGGGCGGTCTTTTTCGTGTTTGCAGAATATAATTACTTTTTGACTTTGTTCGGATTCCTGAACAGAATCATGAACAGGACTCCGACTACAAGGGAGTAGGCGGCGAAGATGTACCAGGCTGTGCTCCAGTCGGGAGTGGCGGCGTTGTACACGAAGTGGTTCACCACAAGGCCGGCGGCCCAGGTGCCAATCGAAGCACCGAGTCCGTTGGTCATCAGCATAAACAGACCCTGGGCTGATGATCGCATATCCTTATCTACATTATCGTTCACATACAGGGAGCCTGAGATGTTGAAGAAGTCAAAGGCCACTCCATAGACAAGGCAGCTTATGATGAACATCCATACCCTGTCGCCGGGGTTGCCGAGGCCGAACAGGCCGAAGCGGAACACCCACGCGAACATAGCGATGAGCATCACTATCTTGATGCCGAACTTCTTCATAAAGAAGGGGATGAGGAGTATGCAGAGGGTCTCGGAAACCTGGCTGATGGAAATCAGGGCGTTGGCGTTGTTGGCTCCCCAGGTGCCTGCAAAGGCGGGGTTGTCCTGGAACGAGGTGATGAAGGTATTGGCGTAGCCGTTGGTTATCTGGAGGGCGGCGCCGAGCAGCATCGAGAAGATGAAGAAGATTGCAAACTGGCCTTTGCTGAAAAGCGAGAAGGCGTTAAGGCCGGTAGCCTCGGCAAAAGTCTGGACTGTCTCGCTCTTGGGCTTGCAGGGGCAGTTGGGAAGGGTCAGGGCGTAGGCTGCCAGGATAAGGCCCAGGGCGCCTGAAAGGATGAACTGGTTATAGCTATGCTGGAACTGCACTCCGTCCGCTCCCTTGATGAAATTGACTGCAAGCATTGTGCAGATGAAACCCACGGTGCCGAACACCCTGATGGGGGGATAGGACTTTACAGTGTCCTTGCCATTCAGTTCAAGCGCTGTGTAAGCCACTGAATTCGAGATGGCTATGGTAGGCATGAAGAAGGCGATGCTGATGGTGTACAGGGCGTAGAATGTCGCAAAGTCAATCCCGGCTCCGGCATTCATCGCATAGAGTCCTGCTCCGAGCATAGAAACTCCGGAGAGGGCCTGGCAGAGAGAAAGCACTTTCTGGGCGGGCAGCCATTTGTCCGCTACGATTCCCATAAGGGCGGGCATAAAGATTGAGACAAAGCCCTGGGTGGCATAGAAGAGCCATATCTTGTCACCGAAGCCTGACTTGGCGAGGAAACTTCCCATCGAGGTGAGGTAGGCTCCCCACACTGCGAATTCCAGGAAGTTCATAATGATCAGCCTTAGGCTGATATTGGAATTGTTGTTGGCCATTTTGTGTTGAATTACTATTGAGAAGACAAAAATAGGAGTTTTTTTGTAAATTTGTAAAATGAAGTTTGTAAAGACTGCCTCTGATCCGCAATCTGGCGCTAGATGCGGAACTTTATATACGGACCACGGAGAGATTCATACCCCCATATTCATGCCTGTGGGGACGGTAGGCTCCGTGAAGGGAGTATATCATCGTGACCTCAAGGAAGACATAGGAGCCGAGATTATCCTGGGCAACACTTATCATCTCTACCTCAGGCCGGGGCTGGAGACCCTTTCCCGCGCGGGCGGCCTTCACCGCTTCGAGTCCTGGGACCGCCCCATACTTACCGACAGCGGCGGATTCCAGATATTCTCCCTTACCTCTATCCGCAAGCTTACTGAGGAGGGCTGCCGTTTCCAGTCCCATATCGACGGCTCGCGTCATATGTTCACTCCGGAGAACAATGTTGATACCCAGAGGATTATAGGAGCCGACATAATGATGGCTCTGGACGAGTGCTGCCCGGGGGATGCCACCGAAGAGTATGCCGCCAAATCGCTCGGTCTCACCCAGCGCTGGCTGGAGAGATTCTCCGCCAGATTCTCGCAGACAGAGCCTTTGTACGGCTACGAGCAGACCTTCTTCCCCATCATCCAGGGCTGCGTGTATCCCGAGCTGCGAAAAAGGGCAGCAGAGCACGCCCTCGAATACGCCCGGGTGGGAATTGCCATAGGCGGTCTTGCTGTGGGGGAGAGCACCGAGCAGATGTACAGTGTGCTGGAGCTGCTGAATCCCATCATACCCCAGGACAAGGCGCGCTACCTTATGGGCGTGGGCACCCCTGCCAACATTCTTGAAGCCATCAGCCGGGGAGTGGATATGTTCGACTGCGTGATGCCCACCCGCAATGCCCGCAACGGTATGCTTTTCACTTTCGACGGCATTATGAATATGAAAAACGCCAAGTGGGGAAGCGACTTCTCGCCCCTGGACGAAAAGGGCACTTCCTTTGTGGATTCGGCCTATTCCAAGGCCTACCTCCATCACCTGTTCGTGAGCAAGGAGATGTTTGCCGGGATGATAGCGAGCGAGCATAACCTCGCGTTCTATCTGGAACTCGTGCGCCAGGCCAGGCTCCATATACAGGCGGGTGACTTCTCCAGCTGGAAAACAACGACTGTAGCGAAAATCAGTACACGACTCTAGGACGATGCTTGGAATCAGGAAAATAGACTGGTATATCTCGAAGAAGTTCATCCTGACCTTCTTCCTTTCGATGCTTCTTATCATCGGAATAGTCATCATCTTCGACATCTCCGAAAAGATAGACGATTTCGTCAAGAACGAGGCGCCCCTGAAGGAAATCGTATTCAACTACTACCTGAACTTCATACCTTACTTCGTGAATATGTTTTCCCCTCTGTTCGTGTTCATTACGGTGATTTTCTTCACCTCCAGGATGGCCGCGGACTCGGAGATAATAGCCATTCTCTCGGGTGGAGTGAGCTACCAGCGGATGATGGTTCCCTATGTCGTGACTGCCGGTCTGATAGCTCTGCTGACACTCGGATTGAATATGTACATCATCCCGAAGTCCAATGTGACCAGGGTCGAGTTCGAGCAGAAATATGTGGCGAACCAGGCGAACTTCAAACTGCGCAACATCCACTTTCAGATTTCGGAAGGCCAGTATGTGTATATAGAGTCGTTCAGCAAGTGGAACAACACCGCCTACAAGTTTACAATCGAGGATGTTAAGGACAACCGTCTGGTAAAGAAGGTCAGCGCCGAAACGGCCGTCTGGGATGAGCAGACCAGTGGCTGGAAACTTAAGAGGGTGTTCGTGCGCAACTTTTCCGAAGGAATTGAGGACAAGGTGGAGTTCAGGGACCAGATCGACACCACGATAGCCCTGCAGCTCAAAGACCTGTTCAATAACGAGAATACGGTCGAGACGCTGCAGTGGGGAGAGTTGATGGATCTGATTGAGACTCAGGCAATGAGGGGAGACAGTACGGCTATGTATGCCAACATCGAAAAGCACCGCCGCCTGGCTTTGCCCTTCTCGACCATCATACTGACAATTATGGGTGTCGCCCTTTCTTCCCGCAAGAAGAGGGGAGGCATAGGATGGAATATAGGTATAGGTATAGCCTTGGCTTTCAGCTATATATTGTTCCTTCGCTTCAGCGAGATGTTCGTCTATACCGACACTCTCCCGCCGGCAATCGCGCTGTGGATTCCGAATGTGCTGTTTGCTTTTGTGGCGGCGCTGCTCTACCATTTTGCCCGTAAATGATTGTTTATTGTTCAGTTGCGAAACTTGAGCCGTATGATAGTAAAAGTACTCTGTAAAAGTTCGAATCCTCTGCCCCAGTATGCAACGTCGCTGTCGGCAGGGATGGATGTGAGGGCTGACAACGACGAGCCCATTGTTCTGGAGCCTCTCCAGAGGGCCCTTGTGCCTACGGGGCTGTATCTTGAAATCCCTGCAGGCTACGAAGTGCAGGTGAGGCCTCGCAGCGGTCTGGCCGCAAAGAAGGGAGTGACGGTGCTCAATTCTCCCGGGACCATCGATGCTGACTACCGCGGGGAGGTGAAGGTCATTCTGGTCAATCTCAGCTCTGAAGCCTTTACCGTCCTCAAGGGCGAAAGGATAGCCCAGCTGGTGCTTTCTAGGCACGAGACCATCGAGTGGGAAGAAGTTGAGGAGCTTTCCGAGAGCGGGCGCGCAACGGGCGGCTTCGGATCTACAGGAGTGAAGTAAACGGATTCAGGAGATGAATATTCAGGATTTGTATTCTCTGTATCAGAGCTGCGATTACTCTGTGTGCACTGACAGCCGCAGGGTGAAGAGCGGAGATATGTTTTTCGCTCTGAAGGGCGAAAATTTCAACGGCAACGACTATGCCCTGAGCGCCCTGGAGAAGGGAGCGGCGGCCGCTGTGGTGGACGACCCTGCGCTTGCGGGCCATAGCGGAGTTGTGCTTGTGGAAGACAGCTTTGCCGCGCTGCAGAGCCTTGCGGTGTATCACCGTACTCAAGTTGCGGACGGACAGCTGAAGGTGATAGGCCTTACCGGTACCAACGGAAAGACCACCACCAAGAACCTTATCTCGCTGGTGCTCTCCAAAAAGTACAGGGTAGTTGCGACCGAGGGCAATCTGAACAACGATATCGGCGTGCCCCTGTCGCTGCTGAAGATTAGGCCGGACACCAGTATAGCCGTGATCGAGATGGGGGCGAACCATCCCGACGACATCACCCGGCTGGTGGAAGTGTGCAGGCCGGACTACGGTCTTATTACCAATATAGGAGTGGCCCATATCCAGGGTTTCGGCTCGTTTGAGGGAGTGGTCGCGGCAAAGAATGAGCTTTACCGCTATTTGGGCTCGAAGCCGGGCTCGCTGATTTTCGTGAATGAGGACGATGAGCTGCTTCGCTCCCTGAGTTCAAAGCAGAGTTGCCACTGTTTCGGCTATGGACTTAAGTACCAGGGGGCGGAGATTCTGAAGGGCGATGCGCAGAACCCCAATCTCCGTCTGAAGCTGAAGGGGAGGGTTATCTCTACGCAGCTTTTCGGGGAGTATAATGCCGCGAATGTGCTGGCGGCTCTTTGTGTCGGAGAGTATTTCGGGGTGGATTTCGAGGCGGCCTGCGAGGCTGTAGAGGAGTTCTGTCCCAATAACAAGCGCTCGCAGATGCTCAGGACTGAGCGCAATACCCTGATTGTGGACGCATACAACGCCAATCCTTCGTCTATGGCGGCGGCCCTGCAGAGTTTCAGCAATATGAGCCCGCAAGCAAGCGCGGGGGAGAGTGCGGAGGAGAACGCGGGGAATGGCGCAGGGGCGGGGGAGCGCAAGCTCGCGCTTCTGGGACAGATGCGCGAGCTTGGAGCGTGCTCCCTCGAGGAGCACGAGCGGGTGCTTTGCACCCTGCGCTCCCTCGGTATCGACGCCTGGCTTGTCGGCGAAGAATTCCGCAATGCCCTGGCCGCACTTGAGAGCGGCGGGATGGCATCTGGGGACAAAGACGTGACTTTCCGCTGCTTTGACTCTTCTGCCGATCTTGCGTCCTACCTGCATTCCAACCCTCTTGCAGGCTACACTATACTTATAAAGGGCTCCAGGAGCGTAGAAATGGAAAAAGTGCTGGGCGAACTCTAATTATTTGGCTTTTTCCTTTGCTTTTTCGATACAATACACTAAATTGGCACCCGGAAACAAGAAAGTATCCTTGCGAAAGTTTCGTAACCTAATGTATCCTTGCGAAAATTGAGATAGTGTTATAATTTTCGCTAAGCGAAACAACAAATTTTAAGGCCTTTAGGCCGAAAGAAAGTCCTCTTCCCGAGGAAGAGGATTTAGGAGATGGGTAACGTTGATAATTGTGCGGGAGCCTTCGAAAGTTTCGCAACCTGTACAAGTTTGATAGTATTAGATAATGTATCCTTGCGAAAATTGAGATATGAGATATTCAAGCAACAACTCTTGGTGGTGGCCCCTTTTACAGCTGAAAAGTCGTAGAGGGTAAGCCCGTTGTTGTGTTTCTTAGGGTCCTGCCGTTGCTACGACAGGGCCTTTTCTTTTGTATTCAACTACTAATACTTTATAATATGGACAAAAAGATTCCCTACAAAATCTATCTCAGCGAAGAAGAGATTCCCCGCCAGTGGTATAACGTGCGTGCCGATATGAAAAACAAGCCCGCACCCCTTCTCAATCCTGCCACCCTCGAGCCTATGAGCTTCCAGGAGCTGAGCGGCGTGTTCTGCGATGAGCTCTGCCGCCAGGAACTCGACAACGACACTCCCTACTTTGATATCCCCCAGGAAATCAGGGATTTCTATAAGATGTACCGCCCTTCGCCCCTCGTGAGGGCTTATTTTCTCGAGAAGGCGCTTGATACTCCGGCCCATATCTATTACAAATTCGAGGGCAACAATACTTCAGGCAGCCACAAGCTCAACTCGGCAATAGCCCAGGCCTACTACGCAAAGAAGCAGGGGCTGAAGGGTGTCACCACAGAGACCGGCGCCGGCCAGTGGGGAACCGCCCTCAGTATGGCCTGCGCTTATTTCGGGCTTGACTGCAAAGTCTTTATGGTCAAGTGCTCTTATGAGCAGAAGCCTTTCCGAAGGGAAGTGATGCGCACCTACGGAGCGTCGGTCACCCCTTCGCCCAGCACAAGTACTGCAGTCGGACGAAAAATCCTCGAGGAGTTTCCCGGTACGACGGGAAGTCTGGGCTGCGCCATTTCCGAAGCCGTCGAGACGGCAGTAAGCAGTCCTGGCTACAGGTATGTTCTTGGTTCGGTGCTGAACCAGGTGCTTCTGCATCAGACTGTTATAGGGCTTGAGACCAAAGCTGCGCTGGACAAATACTCCATCAAGCCCGATATCATCATCGGTTGCGCAGGCGGCGGATCGAACCTCGGAGGCCTGATCAGTCCATTCGTGGGGGAAATGCTGCGTGGCGAGCAGCAATACCGGATTATAGCAGTCGAACCTGCTTCCTGTCCGAGCTTTACCCGCGGCAAGTTTGCCTACGACTTTGCCGATACGGGTATGATTTGTCCTCTTGCGAAGATGTATACGCTTGGAAGTCAATTCATTCCTTCGTCTAGTCATGCGGGCGGACTGCGCTTCCACGGGATGAGCACCATACTCTCGCAGCTATATCATGACGGTCTGATGGAGGCCCGTGCGGTGGAGCAGACCAGTGTTTTCGAGGCGGCTGAGCTGTTTGCCCGTGTAGAAGGAACGCTTCCTGCGCCGGAGAGCAGCCACGCTATAAGGGCGGCAATCGACGAAGCGCTGCTCTGCAAGCAGACGGGGGAGAGCAAGACCATAGTCTTCGGTCTTACCGGTACAGGATATTTCGACCTCAAGGCCTACGAGCAGTTCAATGACGGCGTGATGAGCGATACAGTCCCCACCGATGAGATGATCGGGCAGAGCCTTTCGAAACTCCCGAAAGTGGATTAGAGGTTGCGCTTGTTGTGCTTCCCGTTCAGCTTCAGGGCGAGTCTTGGGAAATGAGTGTGGTGAAGAGGGCCTTTCTGCCTGTAGCCGAATGTGCACTTGTAGCCGACAGGGGTGATGTAGCCTTTACGGGCGTTCTTAAACTTCTGCTGAACATACTCCAGAGCCTTGCGGAAAGACTCGCCCAATACTCCGTATGAGAAATGGATGCAACGGATGGGGACAACTTCGGTGATGATTCCAAAGTTCTCGTGGGCTGAGGCACAAAAATCTTCCACATACATGTCAAAGCTCAGGTTCTCATCGAATCTGAGCTTGTATTTTCTTATCAGGGATGAGTGTACGATTACGCACTGGCAGTCCAGGCAGTCGACCCTTCCGCTTTTGGGACAGTGCCGTCCGGCGGTGACAAGCCTTCTGCCGTTTTTGTCGCACATCTTGATTTTGCCGACAGCTATTATGTAGTCCCGGAAGAGGCGGTGCTGGATGAAAACTCCTATGGGGCCGTAGATTTTGTCCCTGTCGAGACCGGGCAGTATGAGGGAGAGGTCTTCTTCGCATTTCCAGTCTTCGTGGCAGAAGACTATCCAACCCTGATAAGCCTCAGGGAGCGAATCCAGAAAAGAATTGTATCGATAGGGGATGCTGAGATTGTCTTTGTTGTTGTCGAAAGCTATGCGCTCAAAAGAGTCAAAGAAAGGATTCCTTCCGACGCACATATCGTACATCACCGGGTCTCTAACTACAGAAACAACGTATGGGAGAGCGTTCTCTATCATATCGGTTTAATAGGCTGGAGCTTGAGTATAAAAAAAGACTCCAAGTAAAAATACTTAGAGTCTTTTGTGGGAGCTGAGGGAGTCGAACCCCCGACCCTCTGCTTGTAAGGCAGACGCTCTGAACCAACTGAGCTAAGCTCCCGTTCAACTCTGCGCTTGGGTGCGTTTCGTTTGCGTTCACAAAGGTACTATTTTTTTTTATACTACCAAAATTTTTTTCACTTTTTTTAATTTTTTTTCGTTTATGCGACATTTTTCCCTCCTTTTGCATCTTTCAGATGATTTGCGATGATATGAGATATACTACTTTTATAGCGCTTCTTTCGTCTATGATCCTGTCTCTTTCCTGCTCAATGGAGAGCGTCGGGGTTGTGAATATGGATGTCGATTCGGACCACGCATACGTTTCGCTGACTTCGAAGGGGGAGAGTTCGCACAGCTATCAGCTCGTTCTGACAAAAGGTCAGACAGATTCTGACTTCAATCTGACAAGTTTCGGAGCTGTGAGTCTTACCGGGTTCGTAGCGGATGAAGTTTCGCTTTTGAATTCAGATTCTGTGATTCCCTGCGGGGAGTTCAGCGCCCTGGAAGGCTCAACGGTGACGATGAGACTGATTTGGGACAAAGAGACGAAGTATTATAATGTGGAGAGCGGAACAATTTTTGTAGTAGAAAATGATGACAGTACCTATGACATCAAGGTTACGCTTGTCAGTTCGGAGCACAGGTTTGTATTCGATTTCAGCGGAGCCGTGGATGTCGTTCAGGTCTGTGACTGATACTTTCTGAATGGGGATGTTTTGGTTTTGACAGCATTGACCTCGGACAGTAAGCACGTCGGGCGTAGATGGCTGGCCCGTTAATCCCAGTCTTCAAGCCATAACTGGCAACTACAACTACTCATACGCTTGCTAGTCTCCAAGAGATTGAGCATTAATCGCTTCAGCCTAGGCTGCTGAACCGACGTATATCCCTCCAGCTTTAGGCCGGTTCAGTCTGGATCAAGGGGTATCATCAAAACCGGATGCGGAAGGAGGCCTCCTCCAGTCCTTCCTAAGTTTTCAGAGGATAAGTTGCGCTGAGCCTGTCTTTCGGCATTGCGCTTCCGACAATCAAAGAAAGAATAAGCGTGTAGAAAGCTGTTTGGAGCGGTGTTTGGACGAGGGTTCGAGTCCCTCCATCTCCACAAAAAGGCCTTCCGGCGATGCCGGAGGGCCTTTTTGCGGAGATAAGTGCTTGCGCTGCAAGCACTATTTTTCTAACCCCAGTCAGCTTCGCTGACAGCCCCTTTCAGGGGCAAGCGGCCTTCGCTTCGCTTAGACCGGTGGCTCCGCTGCTTCGATTTCCTTGCGGAAATCTCGCTGACGCTCCACCACGGCGGCTGAAGCCGCCTTTAGCCTTCCGGCGATGCCGGAGGGCCTTTTTGCGGAGATAAGTGCTTGCGCTGCAAG
>CAMCGB010000013.1 GCA_945874355.1 uncultured Bacteroides sp. | reverse complement strand
TGCGGGCAGACTCGTCGGTAAGGAAGAAGCCGGTAGACTCAACTACGACCTCAGCTCCTACCTCATTCCACTTGAGGTTTGCAGGATCCATCTCGGCTGTGATGCGGATCTTCTTGCCATTTACAACCAGAGCGCCGTCCTCTACAGAAACTTCACCCTTGAAAGCTCCGTGTACTGAATCGTACTTGAGCATGTAAGCGAGATACTCAGGATCGAGAAGGTCATTGATACCTACAACCTCGATGTCATTTGAGAAATTCTCAACTGCGGCACGGAAAACCATACGGCCGATACGACCAAATCCGTTAATACCAAGTTTTACCATTGTTGTTTAATATAAAATTGTTAAAAAGTTTAATACTACTAGCTCTAATTCGCGGTGCAAATTTACAAAAAATTTCAATTAAAATACATTATCTTTGTACAAATTCATATCAGTTAATTCTTCAATACTCCCGAAATGAAATCAAGAAGGCAGATTCTCATAACAAACGACGACTCATACACATCCAAAGGGCTGCAGACCCTGTGCGAAATTATGTCAGCCTACGGGGACGTGACCGTAGTTGCGCCCAAAAGGGGGCAGAGCGGAATGTCGATGGCTGTCACGATGGGGCTCAAACCCATAGGAGTCAAAAGACTGGAAGACAGGCAGGGACAGAGGTGGTGGTACCTTGACGGGACGCCCGCCAGCTGCATCAAATACGGAATAGACAACATCTTCCACCCCGAGATGCCCGACCTTGTGGTGAGCGGCATCAACCACGGAAGCAACGCGGCCACCGCAGCCATATACTCCGGCACCATCGGAGCCGCAATGGAAGGAGCAGTGAACCTCATCCCCTCCATAGGAGTGAGCCTGGACAGTTTCGAGGCGGACGCCGACTTCGGAGTGGTGCGCACTTTCCTTCCGCGCATACTCGACTTCCTGCTCGAAAGAATGCAGCCGAAGACAGGACTCTTCTACAACATCAACTTTCCCGCCATCAAAGCAGAAGAAGTCAAAGGGGTGAAGGTCTGCCATATGGGCCTCGCCCATTGGGAAAGGGAGTACCGTCCTTACTTCGAGTTTCTTGACTCCCTTGGGAGGAAGAGCAGCGAAGAAGACCTTCTCTACGCCCGCAGGGCAGAGGAGCAGGGCGAAGAGCTGGTCGTGATGGCGGGCGACTTCACGGACAACCCCCAGAACAGCTATCCTGCTGACCATCACCTGCTTGCCCAGGGGTGGATAACGATAGTGCCCGGGAACATCGACAACACTGACTACAGCGAAATAGAACGCCTATGCGATATTACCTTATAGCGGGAGAAGCCTCGGGAGACCTTCACGGGAGCAACCTCATCAAGGGTCTCGCCGCCCTGGACAGCGACTGCCGCCTGCGCTTCTGGGGCGGAGAAAAGATGGAGCAGAGCGCTCAGGAAGCCCGGGAGCACACTCTGGTGCACGACTACCGGGATGGAGCGGTGATGGGCCTGACCGAAGTGCTCTCCAAGGCAGGGAAGCTCCTCGGACGGCTGTCCGAGTGCAAGAAAGACATACTTTCGTTCCGGCCCGATGCGGTAATCCTCATCGACTACCCCGGATTCAATATGAAGATAGCCCGCTTCTGTCACGAAAAAGGCATAAAGGTCTTCTACTACATCGCCCCCAAAACCTGGGCTTCGCGCGAAGGCAGGAACAGGAAGCTGAAAAAGTATGTGGATATGCTTTTCCCCGTATTCCCCTTCGAGCTGGACTATTTCCGCAGCCGGGGAATCCCCTTTATATATAAAGGCAATCCCCTGCTGGATGCGGTGGACAACCATAGCTACAAAGAGCTTGAAGGCCACAGCGAAGGCGACTATGTAGCCATACTCGCGGGCTCGAGAGCCGCAGAAATCTCGCGTATGATGCCTGTATGTATGCAGGTGGTGGACCTTATGGGCACATCGAGGGCAAGTTCGGGCCTGCGATATGTAATCGCGGCAGCCCCCGGAGCCTCGCCGGAGCAGTACGCTCCTTATATACAGGGGAGAAGCAATGTGGAAATAGTTTTCGGCAGGACTTATGACGTCCTGAAGGGAGCCCGTGCCGCCGTCATCAATTCAGGCACGGCTTCGCTTGAAGCAGCCCTGATAGGGACCCCTCAGGTAGTGGGCTGGAACACATCCGCCCTGACCTTCTTCGCCGCCAAATATATACTCCGCGTGACGGACCACATCAAGTACATCTCGCTGGGCAACCTGTGCCTGGACAAGCTGGTATTCAAGGAATTGATTCAGGACGACTTCAATGCCGGCAGCGTAGTTTCAGAGCTTGAGAGACTCTGCTGGGACGAGGAGTACAGGCAGGAAATGAAGCAATCCTATGCCCAAATACGTTCTTCGCTCGGAGGCCGGGGCGCATCGGAAAGGGTCGCCGCCGCAATGATAGGGTGTATGGAAAAACTAAAATAAAGATATGACAGCACTGATTACAGGAGCCTCAAGAGGAATAGGCAAGGCCATCGCCCTGGAGCTCGCTTCGCTCGGATATGAGCTCTCGCTGGTGGGAAGGGAAGCCCCTGCCCTTGAAAGCGTACAGAAAGAATGCAGCGCAAAAGGCGTCAGGGCAGAAATAATTCAGGCAGACCTGAGCGAGGAAAAAAGTTGGACCGGAATTATAGAACGCACCGTCGGGGCATTCGGAGGGTTGGACCTTCTGGTCAACTGCGCAGGACTGTCGCAGGCGGGAAACTTCACCGAAGTAAGCCCTGAAGACTGGGACAGGATATTCACCGTAAACGCCAAGGCCCCGTTCTTCATCTGCCAGGCGGCTCTCCCCTATCTGAAGCAGTCCGGCAAGCCCATTGTCATCAACATCGCTTCGGTGGTAGGATTCAAGGGATACGCCAACCAGAGCGTCTATTCCTCATCCAAGCACGCGCTGACCGGATTTACCAAGGTGTTTGCAAAAGAAGTCCAGCCTTTCGGCATAAGGGTGCACCTCATCTCTCCGGGAGGAGTGGCAACAGAGATGGTCACCAAGATGAGGCCCGACATCGACTCGTCAGAACTCATTCAGCCTGAGGAGATTGCCAAGATTGTGCAATTTATAGTCAGCCTTGACGGCAACGGCACTATAGACCAGTTCTACATCAGAAGATACTCTTCGCTCGCCTTCGATTAAGGCTGCCTGGGGCCAAATATGGCGCTGCCTATCCTTACCATAGTGGCGCCGTAGCGAAGAGCTATTTTCCAGTCGTCCGACATACCTATCGACAGCTCCCGAAACTCCTCCAGCTCGGAGAACAAGTCCTGCAGATACTCCATAAAGGAACTGATGCGCGCGAAGTCAGAGCTGATATCTTCCTCATTATCAGTATTCGTGGCCATACCCATCAGCCCGCAGAACTCCACGCCTTTGAACAGCTCGTGGCGGAACAGTATGTCCAGAATCTCCTCCTCCACGAAGCCCTGTTTAGTCTGCTCCGAGGCTATATGCAGCTCGAGCAGCACCCTTATCTTGCGCGGCCTGCCGTCAGGAAGCGGATTCTTCAGGGCCCAGGAGTCTATCTGACTCAAGAGGTTAAGACTGTCCACCGACTGCACCATATCCACATAGGGAAGCACCATCTTGAGTTTGTTGGTCTGCAGGTGGCCTATGAAATGCCAGCTGATGTCCTTCCCTTCCTCAAGGGCGCCGAGCTGCTCCACCTTCTTCTGAAGTTCCTGGGGACGGCTCTCGGCAAAGACTCTCTGACCGGCGCGGTAAGCCTCCAGAATGTTTTCCAGCGGATGGAATTTGGAAACTGCCACCAGCTTTACTTCCGGCGGCAGTTCCTTTCTGATATTGTTAAGATTCTCTTCTATCATTTCTCTATGGGGGCTATCTTCTGCCCTGCTTTCTTCTCTGCTCCTTGAGCTGCTGCTCCTGAAGCCTCTGGGCCTCTTCGAGCCTTTGCTGCCACTTGCTCTTGGGCAGAGGCTTGCCTTCGCTCGCCCTCACCTTTTCGAGTATGGCTTCCTGATTGATGCTCTTGCGGATAATCAGGGTAGTGATGATTGAGATCACCTGAGAAAGCAGATAATAGTAGCTCAACGCGGCGGAGAGGCTGTTGCAGACGAAGAACATCATTATAGGCATCATCCACAGTGTCATGAACCTCATCGTTGCGGCCGAAGGATCGTCGGCATTCGGCTGGGAGGACATGGTGAACTTGGAGTACAGCCACATAGTCACAGCCATCAGCAGGGCGAACAGCGAGATATGGTCGCCGAGCAGAGGAATCCTGAAGCCGAAGGATACTATCGAGTCATAGGCGCTCAAGTCGTCGCACCACAGGAAAGGCTGCTGCCTGAGCTCGATGGAAGCAGGGAAGAAGCGGAACATCGCCCAAAGTATAGGGAAGGTCAGCAACTGCGGCAGACAGCCTCCCATCGGACTGACACCCGCCCGCTTGTAGAGGTTCATCGTAGCCTGCTGCTTCTTGAGCATCTCCTGCTGGTTGTCGCTGTTGGGGTACTTCGCGTTGATCTTGTCAATCTCGGGCTTAAGGGCCGCCATCTTGGCCGACGAAGCGAAGGACTTGTAGGTCAGAGGGAAGACTACCAGCTTGATAACCAAGGTCATAAGCAGAATAATCAGACCGAAGTTATTGATGAATCGGGAGAAGAAGTCGAACATCGGGATGATGGCGTAGCGGGTAAACCAGGCTACCAGCCAGCCTCCCAGAGGGATAATCTTCTCGTACTTATGGTCGAAAGCCTTGAGGGTCTTGAAATGGTTAGGGCCGAAGTAGAACTCGAAGGGAACGGTCACATTCTCGCCGGTCGGAAGGTCGGCCCGCATCTTCGCGCTGCAATCCATCAGCACTCCCTCAGGGTTGCCTTCGGGGCGGAAATTGATGCCCAACTCGCCGGAAGCGAACTGGTCCGGAGCGCGGAGTATGGTGGAGAAGAACTGCTGCTGGAAAGCGAACCAGCTCAGCTTCGAATCCACTCTCTTGCCCGAGCTTCTTCCGCGGCCTATCTCCTCGGGCTTCTTGTCACCCTCGAAGTAGTAGTCCAGCTTGGAGTACTGGCTCTCGTTTTTGTAGCCTTTCTCCATTCTGGGCACGCACACATTGAAGTCAAGGTCAATCACATTGACATTGCGGGGGATGAACGAAGACATTCCGCTGAACGAAAGCTCATCATTGAGGGTATAACCGTCCCCGCTGAGGGTGTACTTCTGCTCGATGTAGCCTCCCGAGCTGAAAGGCAGACGGAATACCACGCTGCTTTCATCCTTGTAGGCAAGCTCGAAGTTAAGGTCTTTGGTGTGCAGGTACTGGCCGGCATAGATGCTGAACGAATACTCGGCATCGCCCCCGCGGAACAGATAAAGGGAATCCCCGCCATAAGCCTTGTACTCCTTCAGGAGGGCGGAATGGGGCTGGGCTCCCTTAGTATTGAACTCTATTCTGATTTTTTCGTTCTCAAGAGCGACGATGCTGCCCTCAGCCCTGTATGCCCTCTCGATGAGGGAATCCTTATAGACTGCGCTCTGGAGCGGAGCGGCGAATGACTCTCCTTCAGACTGCACGGCGGGCTGCAGCGCGGCAAGGCTGTCCTGCACGGCAATCTTCTGGGCAAGGGCGATGGAGTCCTGCTGGGCATTGTATTCGGCCCACTTGCGGGCCCTGTTGTTCTCGAAAACCGAGAACCCTATGAACACCAGAGCGATGAGGACAAAGCCGATAACTGAATTCTTATCCATTACTGCTCGTCCTCCTCAAAATTGCGGATCTTCTCCTCAAGCTCCTTGAGCTGCCTCTTGCTCTGCTCGATCTTCTCCTGCATCTGCTTGATCAGCGGTGCGCTGGACTTGGATGCAGAGAAGAATCCGATATTGTTCTCATAAGTGGTAATATCCTGCTGGAGAGCATTATAGCGGGCTATCAGAGCATCTTTAGGGCTGCGCTTTCCGCCATCCTGGCGCTGCTGCCTCTGCTTTGAGAAGAGCGGGAACTTCTTGTTCATGGCGGCCCTGTAGGCTTCGATGATATTGTCCTTCTCCTTATAGGGCACATGGCCTATCTCGTTCCACCTGTCGGCGAAGGCGCGCATCTTGTCGGCATTTGCGGCCTCGTCCTCGACGCTCTCATAAGCAAGAATCTCGTCTATCAGACGCTTCTTGGCCTTGAGGTTGGAGTAGATATCATTCTCCTTGGGAGCGTTCTCGTCCCTGTTCTCGAAGAAAGCGTCGCAGGCGGCGCGGAACCTCTTCCACAGCTGGTCTGCCTTCTTGCGGGGCACATAACCGATCTCCTTCCACTGCTTCTGCAGGGAGATGAACTGGTCGGTGGTCTTTTTCCAGTCGGTGCTGTCCTTCAGGGCCTCAGCCTGCTCGATGAGACTTATCTTGCGGGACACATTCTCGTTCATAGTGTCCTTGACGGCGGTGTAGTACTCCCTCTTGCGTGCATAGAAGGTGTCGCAGGCGGCGCGGAAGCGCTCATATATCTTCTGGTTCTCCTTCTTGGTGGCGTATCCTATGGTCTTCCACTCGGCGAGCAGCTCGTCCATCTGCTTTCCGGCCTCATTCCACTCGGCGGTGCTGCCTATTTCCTGCCTGAGCAGCTCCTCAGCCTTTTCGCAGATGGCCCTCTTCTTCTCGAGATTCTGCTCATACTCACCCTTAAGCGACTCGAAATGAGCCTGATACTTCTTGTTCACCACGGCTGTTGCAGCCTTGAAGCGGTTCCAGATGTCTTCGCGGTACTCCTTGCTCACGGGACCGTACTCCTTCCACTGCTCGTGGTACTTCTGGAGCTCCTTGAAAGCCTCGACCACATCATCGCGCTGCGAAAGAGCCTCTGCCTGCTCGCAGAGGGCAATCTTGACTTCCAGGTTCTTGCGGAAATCAAGGTCGCGCAGGTCGCGGTTGATCTTTATCATATCGTAGAACTTCTCGACCTGGAACTGGTATGAGTCATTTATATCTCTATAGGACTGCGCAGGCACGGGACCGGCCTCCTTCCAGCGGTTCTGGAGCTCGCGGAAAGCGGGGAAGCAGGAGCTGACGTCGTCCTGCCCCTCGGTCAGAGCCTTCAGCTCCTCGATGATGGCCTTCTTGGCGGCGAGATTTGCTTCACGCATCTCGTCCTGGGCACGGTTGTACTCTGCCCTGTCCTTTTTGTAATCGGCATACATAGCCTTGAAATTCTGCTCCGCATTCTCGAGGGCCTCCTGGGCCTGGGGGTCAACGGGAGAGCCTTCGTTCTCGATTCTCATCCTGGCTATCAGACGGTAGAAAGCCGACTTGATGGCCTCCGCCTCCTTGTAGCGGGTCATCGCATCCTCGCCGGCGCGGAGAGCGACGAAAAGGTCGGAAAGCTCAGAGATGCTTTTTGCAGAATAATTCTCTTCAACTACATCCGCGGTGCCCTGGACGGGCTCGGCGGGAAAAATGTTTTCGCTCATATTCTAGAGTTGTTTATATGTTCAAATCACAAATATACGAATAAAATTGTTACTTTTGTACTATTATGAGAATTGACATACTTACGGTTGTTCCAGAGCTGCTCGACAGTCCCCTCTCGCACTCCATTGTAGGCAGGGCCAGAAAGAAAGGCCTGGTGGAAATTTATGTACACAATCTGCGCAAATACGGGCTTGGAAAGCGCAAGAATGTGGACGACTATAGCTTCGGCCCGGACGCGGGCATGGTGCTGACCATAGAGCCAGTCTTCCGTATGATTGAGGAGCTGAAGTCCGAGCGCGACTACGACGAGGTCATATATATGTCGCCTGACGGGCAGAGGCTCAACCAGGCCATCTCCAACGAGCTCTCCCTGAAGGAGAACATCATCATACTCTGCGGCCACTACAAGGGCATAGACCACCGCATCAGGGAGCATCTGATCACAAGGGAGATTTCGGTCGGGGACTATGTCGTCAGCGGCGGAGAGATTCCCGCGGCCCTGCTCTCGGACTCTATCGTCAGGCTCATCCCGGGAGTCCTGACCGACAGCACCTCCGCCCTTTCGGACTGCTTCCAGGACTCGCTGCTCTCCCCTCCTGTCTATACCCGCCCCGCCGAGTTCAACGGCTGGAAGGTGCCCGAAGTGCTACTGAGCGGCAATCCTAAGCTCATCCAGGCCTGGCAGGAAGAGCAGGCGCTCGAGCGTACCAGGGCCCTGAGGCCCGAGCTTTTGGAAAAGCAGTAAGTCTTCTCTGGACGAACCACGAAAAAGCCTCGCTGTCACAGCGAGGCTTTACGGTTAGTTAGTAGTGTATTACCTTATAGAAGGCTAATTATTGTTGGTTAGATGTCTCCGGTAACCGGAGTGAGTTGTTTCATTTCCGAGGACAAAGATACACAATTTTCGGTAAAAGCAAAAATAATTTGAAAAATATTAGAAAATTTTTCTGTATTATTAAATAATTTTATTATCTCCCTTATCATTTCTTCACTCATAGGGTGATTATGGGTCAATTAATGGCTAACGATAGAGATTTTTTAATATGTTTGCACTATGAAAGAAAACAGCACACACAAGGCCCATCCCTGGCACGGTATCAGCCCGGGAAGCAATGTCCCCGAAGAAGTGAGGGCATTCATAGAAATAGTCCCGACGGACACAGTCAAATACGAAGTTGACAAGCAGACAGGCTACCTTTCGCTGGACAGGCCCCAGAAGTTCTCGAACATAGTTCCCTCGCTGTACGGATTCATACCCAGGACCTACTGCGACGCAAAGATGGCCGAACTCACAAACGCCGCCCTCGCCCGTTTCGACATCTCCGGTGACCACGACCCCCTGGATATATGCGTGCTGACCGAGAAGGACGTCACCCACGGCGACATTCTGGTCACGGCAAGGCCTATCGGCGGACTCAGGCTGCTGGACCACGACCAGGCCGACGACAAGATTATCGCTGTGCTCAAAAACGACGCCGTCTATGGCAACTACAAGGACATCGACGAGCTTCCCCTGAGCATCATTCGCCGCCTGGTGCACTACTTCACCACATACAAAGACATCCCCGGGGAGAGTTCCCAGAGGATGAAATTCATAAGCACTTACGGCTCGGAGGTGGCCAAGGAGGTGATTACCCGTTCGCTTGAGGACTACAAAATCCTCATAGGCGAGCAGCAGTAGCCCCTCAAGGCTGCTTTTTGCGCCTGCCGCTCCGCTTCAGGGCTTCGGCGATGATCCATTGGAGCTGGCCGTTGATGCTGCGGAACTCGTCCGCTGCCCATTTTTCCAGCTCTGCCATAGTTTCGGCATCCACCCTGAGCACGAAGCTCTTCGTAGAGTTGTCCTTTTCTTTCGCCATAGTGCAGTTTGCTCCAAATTAATATAAGGTGCCGGAGTTTACTACAGGCTGGGCGGGCTGGTCTCCGCACAGGACTACCAGCAGGTTGCTGACCATTGCCGCCTTGCGCTCCTCGTCCAGATCCACAACTCCCTCATCTTTAAGGCTATCGAGAGCCATCTTGACCATTCCGACTGCGCCCTGTACTATCTTCTCGCGGGCAGATATTATGGCGTCGGCCTGCTGGCGGCGGAGCATCACTGCGGCAATCTCGGGAGCATAAGCCAGATAGTTGATTCTGGCCTCGAGCACCTTGATGCCGGCCATCGAGAGCCTTTCGTTCAGCGAAGCGACCAGCCTGATGTTGATTTCGTCGGCATTGCTGCGCAGCGACAGGGCATCCCCTCCTTCAGGATTGTCATAGGCATAGCAGCCTGCCACCTGTCTCAGGGCGGCATCGCTCTGAACCCTTACAAATTTCTCGAGAGCAACGGCGAGCTTAGTGCCGGCGCTTACTACGGCCTCCTCCTTGGGATTCGACGAAACGGGGCTGAAGGACTTCGTATCGATCTCGAACAGAGCCTTATAGCTATCCTCGAGCTTCCATACGAGCACCATACCTATTAATATAGGGTTGCCGCTCTTGTCGTTAACCTTTATAGGCTCGGGGTTAAGGTTGCGCACCCTCAGCGAAACGGTCTTCTTGGTCATAAAGGGATTCACCCAGAAAAAGCCGGTGCGCTGGAAGGTACCCTTGTACACTCCGAAGAACACCATCACCTTGGCCTCGTTGGGCTCAAGTTTGAACAGTCCCGCGAAGCAACCGAGAGTAAGAAGCATAAGGACGATGCCCACAACAGGGGTGAGGTCATTCTTTTCGGTCAGAATAAAAGCATAAACGGTCAGGGCTATGAGAGCCATTCCCAGAAGCAGCATCACGAAGCCGCTTATTACCAGACCTTTAAAAGGTCTTTCTTGTCCATTGGTTTGCATAATGATATTATTTTGATATCACAAAAATAGTACAGATTTTTCAATTTCCAAATATTTCCCATCTTTTTTCTATCTTTGCACCCGGTCCGCGGTGAGAGGTTTAAGGCCTCTTGAAAAGGGAATACGGTCCAAAGCCGTAACTGTGCCCGCAGCTGTAGGTTCCATTCAAAGGATGCGAAGGGGTCCACCTCATTATGCCATTGTCCTTCGGGGCGAGAAGGCCCGCATCCCGGAACGAGTCAGAAGACCTGCCACGGAGAAGTCAAACCGGACGCTCGGGGTCAAGCGGCCATAAGACAAAATACAAATGTTTCTTTTCACATTTCTTTCTGCCGTCCTGGCTATGATTCCAGCAGACGGCGGCGACACTCTGCAGACAGCCAGAGTCGTCGCAGACAGAGGTTTGAGCGTGTCAAGATGCGACACCGTAGCTCTGTCATCCACCCACAACATCGAGGATGTGCTCCTCAGTTTCCCTACTCTGAGTCTTAACTCCTACGGCAGTTCGGCAGGCCTTAAGTCATTCAGCCTGAGGGGTCTTGGAAGCGCACACAGCGCAATCTACATCGACGGCGTAAAGCTGAGCGGAGTTCAGAGCGGCCAGGCTGACATAGGCCTGTTCGAGCCTCTGTTTTTCGACAGGGCGGTTGTGGACTACGCGCAGAACAGCCTCTCGCTGCAAAGCTCCAGGCCCGCTTTTACGGATAGCAAGCTCGGGGGCGAAGTCGTTCTGAAGGCCGCGTCCTGGAGTAGCTACAACCCTCAGGCAAAGCTTGAGTGGAAGATTTCAAGGCGCCTGAGCGCAAGGCTGAGCACAGATTATCTGGACGAGAAGGGAGACTTCCCCTATGCTGACTCCCAGCGCAGGGAGAATAACGACATCCGCCGCTTCAGGATGGGAGTGGATCTATTCCAGAGCCTTTCAAAAGGGGATTTGAGGCTCAAGGCCTTCTATTCAGACAGCCGCAGGGGCGCACCTGGATCGCTCTCCTACCCTTCTGCAGACAGGCAGAACGACAGGAATATGTTCCTCCAGGCCACGCTCGACAAGAGTTTCACTCCTCTGTACTCCCTGAAGGCAAGCGCAAAAGTGAGCTCCGACAGGATGGAGTACCTTAGTTCCTGGGGGAACAGCAATTATGACTTGAAGGAAGCCCAGCTGAACTCTTCCCATCTGTTTTATATCAGCCCTGTCTTGAGCGCCAGCGTGAGCGCCGGAGCGGTTTACAGCAGTCTTGAATCCAACCTTTACACCGCCTCCAGGCTCGAAGCCTATGCGGGAGCCGGATTGCGCCTGAGCCTGGAGAAGCTGAAAGCGGGCCTGAGCCTGAATTACGACTTCCAGAGCAACAATGACGCTTCAGAACAGAACCGCAGGGTCAGCGCACTGAGCCCGGGAGCGGAACTTAGTTTCGAAATCTGCGAAAACCTGAACCTCAACGCTTTTGCCCGCAGGGCTTTCAGGAGTCCGACCTTAAACGAGCTTTTCTACCCGGGCTATGCAAATCCGTCGCTCAAGAACGAGGATGCCATTATGCTGGACCTTGGATTGGACTACCGCTGGAAGCTCTCCCGGGTGAGCGGAGGAATCAAGGCAGATGTGTTCTATAACGATCTGAAGGATAAGATTATGTCGGCTCCGAGCGAGGCTGACCCGTATCTGTGGCTGCCCTATAATATTGGTAAGGTGAAGGAATTAGGTGCCGATGTTTCGCTCTACGCTCTGTTCAACTGGGAGAGGGCGTCTTTGAAGCCTTTCTTACGGTATGCCTATCAGAAAGCCGCGGATGTGACTTCGGGGGTTTCGCTATTCGACTATTCGCTGAGTCAGCTCGCCTATGTTCCGCTGCACAGCCTGTCTTTGGGAGTCAGTCTGGTGTACGGGAAGTGGAATGCGGATGCTTCCTGGCAGTTCAAGACCGGGCGCTGCGATTCATACGGGAGCCTTGGGAACGTATCGCTTCTGGATTTGAAGGCCGGACGAGAGTTTGAGCTCGGCAGCAGGGCGAAGCTGAATCTGCAGCTTGTGGCGCGCAATGTTTTGGACCGCAGGTGGGAGTGCGTCAGGGATTACCCTATGCCGGGAAGGAGTTTTGCTTTGAGCCTCGGCCTGAAGTTCTGATACGGACAGTGCCTGGCGCTTTCACCCCGCTTCTCTGCCGCTCGCGGGGACCCCGAGCTTTCACCCCACGTCACTGTCGTTCGCGGGGGCCCCGAGCTTCAAGCAATTCACCTTACAGGATCTGTTTCGCTAAAATATTGGTTATTAATTTGTTGTATTTATAGGCCGATGCAGGTGAAGTCAAATTGATGCCACCTGGCACAGGCCAAATAGCTAGTTTATTAACAATCAACCTGTTAGAAAAAGTTGTTGTGCGAGGTGATTTGCTCGGATGCACTGATGCAAGCTTTCGTACTGCCGCCGGCGGAACTCCGTTCGGCTGCGCCTCACTCCGGCCCCTCCCCCTGTCATTTCGAGCGGAGCACGAAGTGCGAAGTCGAGAAATCTAATTGAGTAATTTAAAATAAAGCATCATAACATCATGCTACTAAGTCTTCTATATGTTCTGATTTCGGGAATTGCCCTCCCGGTCGGAGGACTGCAGATGCAGTATCTTTGGCGCAACCAGCTCGGGGACGTTTACTCCCTCGGGCTGGGCAGCGCCGCCTGCCTCGGAGCCGCCGCCGCCACTATGTCCGGCGCCTGTTCGCTCACGGTAGGCTCATTTATCTGCACCCTTGTCTGCACCCTTATCTGCTACTTCGTCACCCTTAAGGTATCGACCCGCAACCTCATCACCTTCGGCATCCTGTTCGGCACCTTCATCGGGTCGCTGGGCACGATTGTGGTCACCAATGCCCCGAGCAGCGAGCTTATGAAAAAGTACTACCTCTGGGGAGCGGCGAACTTCAATATGGAGGGAGTCACAGGCGGCGATATTGCTTTTTCCCTGATTCTGTTTGCAATAGGGCTGGCATACGCCCTTGTCAGCCACAAGGATCTGAGCCGGCATATGGACTCGCAGATCGAGCTCAGCGCTTCGCGTAAAGCCTTGAGCCTTCTAATGATCATGTTCCTGGTAACCAGCGCTGTAAGTATTTGCGGCCCTATAGGATTCATCTCCCTGGGAGTACCTAACCTGAGCCGTACGATATGCCGCAGCAAGGACATCAGGACCCATTACCTCATTTCGTCGGCTATGGGCATCGGCTTGCTTCTTGTGACCTTTCTGGTGTCGAAGTATGTCAATTTCGGGATTTATCTGCCCATCAGCGCCACTATGGCTATAATCGCCCTGCCGCTCAGCGCCCTGCTGTTCATAAAGGGTGGCGGGCAGCAGGAAGGCAAAGCCTAATTTTTTGCAGGGACGCCGCCAGCCTATAAGCCCAAAAGCACCTCCTGCAGTTCCTGAGCGCTGCCGGCGCTGAAGTCAGCCTTTGCCACGCACTCCGGACGGAAGCCCCAACTAACTGCAACAGAGCGTATTCCGGCTGCTTCAGCTGTCGAGATATCTGTCCCCGAGTCCCCCACCATAAGGGTATTCGAAGCCGTCACTCCGGCCTGTTCCATTATGCGGAGCACTATGGTCGGGTCCGGCTTCAGGGGGCAGTCCGGCCTTCCGCCGCGCACAGAGGCAAAGGGTATGAGAGGGAAGAAGTGGCTGATCAGCTTTTCCACTCCGGACTGGAACTTGTTCGAAGCCACTGCCAGAAGGCGGCCTTCGGCGCTCAGGGCAGAGAGCAATTCCACTATACCTGGGTAAGGTCTGGAATGGTCGGCGATATGGGTCGAGTAGTAGCCCATAAAGAGCTCGAGAAGCGAATCCAGATCCTGCTCAGACTCTTTAAGAGACTCAGGCATAGCACGATACATCAGATTCCGCACTCCCCCACCCACCATCAGGCGATAGGCTTCAATGGGATGGACAGGAAGGCCTTTACAGGCCAGGGCGTAGTTGACCGCCGTCCCGAGGTCGTCGATAGTGTCTATCAGAGTACCGTCCAAATCGAATATCACCAGTTTCTTTTCCATAAAAAACAGCCGATTGAAAAAAGTATGCGAAGATAGCACAAAAAGATTTGAGATTAAAGAAAAAGTTTATACCTTTGCAATCTCGAACGGGGTATTAGCTCAGTTGGTAGAGCGTTTGAATGGCATTCAAAAGGTCAGGAGTTCGATTCTCCTATGCTCCACGGAAACGAGGGTGACTAAAAATTTAGTCACCCTCGTTGATGTGACGACGGAAGTCGTTTATGTTTTCTCAGTTGCCGGAATTTACTGTAATCTTGCAATAAATACCGACTCCATTACTTCAGGATATCACTATTCATCAAGAATTGGTGCAGCCCCATGAAGATGATTCCTTCGTCATTGGTGTAGGTGGCGATATCGTCACCCTGGATGACGATCTTCTGGAAAGAATCGCCAATCTTCCTGAGCGGATTCAGTTCCTGGTTCTTCTTGATTTCATCGGGCAAGGCGTAGGCAGACTGGATGTAATACTTGTCAATGCCGTTGGTGACAATGAAATCGACTTCGTACTGGATATAGACTTGCTTTCCATCCCTCATCTCACGAGCTTCGACCAAACCCACGTCAACCATATAGTCCCTGGAGCGGAGTTCGTTGTATATGACGTTCTCCATGATGTGGGTGATTTCCTGCTGGCGGAAGTTCAGCCGGGCATTCCTCAGCCCCACATCCACGCAGTAGTACTTCTTGAAGGACTTGTAATACTCTTTCCCCTTGATGTCATACCGGCGGGAACCTTCAAAGAGGAAGGAGTCGCAGATGTAGCCCAAATACTTCTGGACGGTTTCTTCGTCTATTTTGACATTCTGGATGCTCTTCAGGGAGTTGGCCATCTTGGTCGGATTGGTCAGAGAGCCGATGGCTGAACACAATTCGTCGGCAATCGCCTCAAGGGCCACTTCTTTATCGATATGGTAGCGTTCCACGATGTCGGTGAGATAGGTCTTCTTCCAAAGATCCTGCAGGTAGTTGGCCTTCTGAAGCGGGGTCTTCAGGCGAAGCATTCCGGGCATTCCTCCAAAGGTGTAATACTCTTTCCACAGTTCGCTGAAAGGTTCGGCCCTCCCGGTGCAGAATTCTTTGAACGAGAACGGATTGCAGCGGATCTCCTGGCCACGGTCACGGAATATGGTGCTGATGTCTTTGGACAGCAGTTTCGCGTTGCTACCGGTGACGTAGACATCAACATTGTCTTTTCCCCTAAGCCCGTTGACCAGTTTCTCAAACCCCTTGACTTCCTGGATTTCGTCCAGCATTACGTAGTACATGCGCTTGGGGTCAGTAATCTTGCTGTAAAGGTATGCCTTCAACTTTTCCTTATCGGCCAGCTCACTCTGATTGTTCTCATCGTCCATATCAAGGGAGACGATGATGATGTCTTCCTCAGGGACTCCGTCTGCAATAAGGTAATCCTTATACAAACGGGTAAGAAGCCAGGACTTTCCGCATCGCCTTGGACCGGTAACCACTTTCGCGGAACCGTTCTCTCTGCTATCAATCAGTTTCTGGAGATAAACGTCTCTTTGTATATATCCAGGCATTTTAGATAATCGTTAAAGTGTTCTATCTAAGCATAATGTAATTCCGCCATTCGGAATTCACTGCAAATATACAATAAATTCCGATTCAAATTACGAGCTCGGGAGAAATCTTTTTCACCCATCTCTCCCTCGATGGGGCATCAGTCGAAGTAGTTGTATTTGTCAGTAAGCTTCTGGACGACGTCCAGTTGGTCGGCCTTGATGTAGCGCTTGAGCATTTCGGGGGTGGTGTGGCCGGGGTTTTCTTCGTCCGGGACGTCCTCAATCCAGCGCTTGGTGGTGGTATGGATGTCTTCCCTCCTGATGTTATTGTAGTCGGAGATTCGCTGGGCCGTATAGGCTACACTTTTTCAAGCGAATAATTCAGGATTGATGCACTTTACCTGAAAATCATCTCGAAGACAGTCCGGTCCTCATCACTGCGTATAAGGTCAATGGAGCCGTTGTGCTGGCGCATTATCTGCCTGGCGAGCGACAGCCCGATGCCCGAACCATCCTGCTTGGTGGTGTAGAACGGAACAAATATCTGTTCCTGGGCCGGGACAGGGATGGGTACCCCGTCGTTCGAAACCCGGATAATCACCTCGTCATCTTTACCCATCGCGGCGCTGATGCAGATGTGCTTCGCGTCCGCCTGCAGAGCATTCTTTATAAGATTGATGAGGATTTGCGAAATCTGAGCTTCATCGGCGTAGATCATCAAGTCAGGCTCATCCGGCCGATACACACAGACAGCGCCGCAGGAGGCGGCATACTCGCTGTTCAGCGATATCACCCTATCCACCAGCTCCTGAAGCTCAACAGCGCGGCGCACAGGCCTTGCCACCCCAGAGAGCTGCCGGTATGTCTGAACGAACTTGATGAGATTCTTCGAAGAGTCGGAGATGGTGTCCAGCCCCGCCTTCACATCCAGATCGCTGTGGCCATTTTCATCCATCGACTTGGACAAAGCATCAGAAAGGGAGGCAATCGGCGACACCGTATTCATAATCTCATGCGTCAGCACCCGGATCAGCTTCGTCCAGGACTCCTGCTCGTGAGCCTGGCGCTGCTTCTCAAAAATGGTCCGGATGCGGTTCAGGGTCCGGTTGAACTTGTTTTTATCCTGGAATCGGAAGTTCAGCTCCCCGTCTTCCAGCGCATCCATCATATAGGCCACCATCTTTATGTCCTTCCGGCGGGTATGCAGCACAGCAATCACTGTCACGACAAGCGCCACAATTACGCAAGCCCCGACGATATGCCATACGGTGAAGCTCATAGCCCGTACTTCTTCATTTTGGCGTACAGAGTGGGTCGGCTGACGCCCAGCATCTTGGCGGCGGCAGAAATGTTCCCATTACTGTGAAGAACAGCCTCTCGGATCAGCCTTTCTTCCTCCGCATCGCTGATGGCCTTCAGAGTACCTGCAGAAGGAGCGACGGCTTTGGCCTGCTCCAGTTGTATGTCCTTGGAAGAGAGAACAGTCCCCTCGGAAAGGATGACAGCCTTCTCGATGCAGTTCTGAAGCTCCCGGATGTTGCCTCCCCACCGTCCGCTTTCCAGCACCGCCTTTGCCGAATCGTCCAAGCCCGTCAGCGGCCTATGATACTTCTCGGCAAACTGGCTTATAAAGCGCTCCGACAGCGGAACGATATCCTCCCGGCGCTCCCTCAGAG
This sequence comes from uncultured Bacteroides sp., assembly GCA_945874355.1. Taxonomy (GTDB): domain Bacteria; phylum Bacteroidota; class Bacteroidia; order Bacteroidales; family UBA932; genus Cryptobacteroides. The sequence goes on along the minus strand of CAMCGB010000013.1, from coordinate 39,076 downwards.
GCGGAAGGGCAATATGGACAGTATTGATTCTATAGTACAAATCCTCACGGAACCTGCCTTCCCGCACCAGAGCCTCCAGATCCATATTGGTAGCGCATATCAGGCGGATATTCACGGGGACAGCCTGACTGCCTCCGACCCGCACCACGCTACGGTTCTGGATCACCCGCAACAGCTTTGCCTGCAGATGAAGGGGAATATTGCCGATTTCATCCAGGAACAAAGTCCCGCCGTCAGCCTGCTCAAACTTACCCACGTGGTCAGTGTGCGCATCGGTGAAAGCGCCTTTCACATGGCCGAACAGTTCGCTCTCGAAAAGCGTCTCGGTAATGGCTCCGGCGTCCACTGCCACCATGGGCCTGTCGCTGCGCAGACTCCGGGCGTGGATTTCTCTGGACAGCACGTCCTTCCCGGTACCGTTCTCGCCTGTAATCAGCACTGTAGCGTCCGTAGGGGCTATCTTTTCGACTGTCTTCCGGATAGCGGCCATCGCTTCGCTTGTGCCCCAGTACATCGCCCCAGGCTTTTCACTGTCCTTTCCGGCATCTCTTCCCATAGCCTTACGCGCCTTGTCCCTGGCTGCGGTGAGGGTGGAGAGAAGTTTCTCATTATCCCAAGGCTTGACGATGAAATCGAACGCGCCCCGCTTCATCCCTTCCACTGCCAGGGCGATATCGGCATAGGCCGTAAAAAGGACAACTTCCACCTCGGGCATCATATGCCTGATCTCCCCGGTCCAGTAGAGACCTTCATTGCCGGTGTTGATGTCCGTATTGAAATTCATATCCAGCAGCACCACATCGGGCCGGAAGCGCTCCAGGGTCGAGACCAGCGTAACAGGCGAAGGAAGCGTCTGAACCTGCTCAAAATGCAAGGGCAGCAATATCTGCAGCGCCTGACGTATGCCGGCGTTGTCGTCCACAATCAGTATTTTGCCTTTCCTGGAAGCCATAATCAGATGCGAATTTAAACATTTTAATCAAACACAGGAACAAGCGAAGCAAATTAATATTACATCTGTAGGTTAATCGATTAGTATTATGACAGCTCAATCAACCAATTTGACCTCCACCTTTGCCGCAGGCGTAATGGATAACCTCGGCATAGGCGTATGGGCTGTTGAATTCGTAGAAGGTTACTCCCCAAAGCTTTACGCAGACGCCGTGATGCTCAGGCTGCTTGGAGCCCCGGATAAGATTACCCCAGAAGAGCTCTATATTTTTTGGTATAAAGGGACCTGATAATCCAGCCCGCGAGGTGTCTGACCTTTATTGAAGTAGAAAGTCCCTACCAGTTGATAAGGATAAAAATAATATTGCAGGTAGCCGGTTTCAAGGGCTACCTGCTTTGCTTTCTCAAAACAATCTAGAATAAGATCCTCTTCATCGAAACGGGTGGCATGGCGAAGCCTCAGAACGGCAGCAAGAGTATATGCCTTGTCATCCCCGGCATCCCTGGACTGTTTCTCGAGCCTTTCGATCAACTCATCCGCCTCAGGCTTACCCAGCAGGGAATCAGCCTGACGGTAGATGGCATAGCAGCTGTCGTCGATTTTATACTGGTTGTTCTGAGCGCCGAGCTGAACCTCCATCAGGAACAGCAGCGCCAGAACAGATAGAACTCCAATAAACCGTTTCATAGGATAAAAAGCATAAATGGACAAATTTAACGATTATAAATGAAAACGCAAGTCCGTTCAGGCTATTTTTCTACAATCAGATGAGGATTTACTCCCGTAAGGGTATTAAGGAATGCTACTATAGACTCTACATCCTTGCCGCTGAGGCTCTTGCCCAGCTCATAACGGGCCATAGCCCTTACAGCTTCCTCAAGGCTTTGGAAAGAACCGTCGTGGAAATAGGGGGCAGTCAGAGCCACATTGCGAAGCACGGGCACCTTGAAGCGGTGAAGGTCTTCATCCTTGAGGGTGAATCCTTTAAGTCCCTCGTCGTCAGAGTTATACTCAATCTCGGCAGTTCTGTCGGCAAAATAATCCCCGTACACGTCAACATACTCAAAGCTCCTTCCGCCAAGCGCAGCTCCGAAATGGCAGGCGGCGCAGGAGTTCTTCTTGAAGGCCTCATAACCCTGCTTCTCAATCTCGCTCAAGGCAGTTTCGTCGCCCTCCAGATAAAGGTCGAAACGGCTGTCAGGAGTAATCAGCGTCCTCTCGAACTCGGCTATTGCGTGGCAAAGAGTCTCACCTGTAAGTCCCACTCCGGGATAAAGACTCTCAAACTCAGCGACCAAAGCCTTATCCTTCGAAAGCCTTGACACCACATCCTCCAGGCTCTGGTCTCCCATCTCTACGGGGTTGGTGGCGGGTCCTGCAGCCTGCTCTACCAGGTCAGCGGCCCTTCCGTTCCAGAACTGACGGGCATTGTACTCGGCATTGTACACTGTAGGGGCGTTCACTCCTCCCTTCAGGCCATATATTCCTTCAGACACCCTCTCGTCCTCGTGGTCGGCGCCGCCGCTCTCCAGCACGTGGCAGGTGGCGCAGCTGATGGTTCCGTCGAGCGACAGCCTGGCATCATTGAACATCCTCTCTCCCAAATCGGCCTTGGCCTCGTCATACTCAACACTCTTCGCTATGGGCCATACTGGCTCGGCGTAGCCCCTTTTCTCCTCTATCCAAGCAGCAATCAGGGACTTCTCCGCCTTGTTCAGGCCGCTTCCCCAATGCACCATCCTATATGAATGCACAGGCATAGTGGAGTAGCTTACAGCGTGGTCGAGCTTACTCAGTGCAGCTTCGCTCATCGAAGAGATGTCATCCATCTCCGCTCCAAGGTCAAAAAACCTCACACCCGCCCTAATGTGAGCCTGCATCTGAGGGCCGATGACGGGAAAATTCGAGTAGAAAGGAAGTTCGGCATCAGTGGAATGGCACACAAGACAGCCGTTTCGCTCCAGAATCAGAGCTACCTGCTCTTCGCGGGAAGCCTCGGGGATAGATTTGCGGATTACGAGGCGATACACTGCAATTGCTGCCACCACAAGCACCAGGGCTCCAAGGCAGACGGTAAGGACTTTTCTTTTCATTGGTTTATCTTATTTGTATTGTTATCTTGAACATCAGTCACATTGTAGCTATGCATACTGCTGCCCGCCGAAGGCAGGTAATTCACCCCGTACCAGGTCATCTGCATAGCGGCAAATGCGAGCATAATAAAGACTATCAGAGCTTTACGGGACCCTGACGGCTTCAGGTGCATGGCGCACAGAGTCAAAATCCAGGTCGCTGCGGCCCAGCACTCCTTGGCATCCCAGGCCCAATAATCTCCCCAGCTGAGCTGGGCCCATACGGAGCCGAAGATGATACCTATAATAATAAGGGCTGAAGAGGTATGAAGAAGGCCGCGGGACAATCGGGAAGCCTTTTTGAACCGCTCCGAAAGGCCCGCCAGAGAGCAAATCAGGCTTAGCGCAAGGCAGGCATAGGCCAGCATATAGACCATCAGGTGAGGCGCAAACCAGAAGCTGCGAAGGGCTGGAGGAAGGGTGGCGAAACGGATGCGGGACACCGAAACCAGGGTGAAAATGACGGCAAGAAGCAGCACCACCACAAGGCTCCAGCGGGACTTCCAGCTGCGCTTCAGACTCAGGACAGCGGCCGCGAGCAGCATAATCATACCAAGCAGCACTCCGGGGATGGAAGGGTCCTTCACGAGCAAAATCAGCGCAGCACTCCCTTCAGCGCGGTCAAAATCAGACAGATACATAAGCCAGCCACGGTGCAGCACCGGATGATTGACACTCACCGTGCGGGTTTTGGAGTCAAGAGTCAGAGTGGCGGTATACTGCTTGGGGCTGGCCCCGTCATCATAATAATCAGTATGCACTTCCTTCAGGCAGAGCTCGAAAGGAAGGGGGACACTGTCCTCGCTGATATGACTGGGACTGTCCTTGCCCAGAACTATGGCGGTCCTGGTGCAATCAGGGGCGCAGAAAAACGAAGAGCCGAGAAGAATACAGAGCCCAAGATGGCTGAGACTCTCAGACAGGGGTCTCTTCCCCTTGAAAGCTTCGCGCGCGGCAAGTCCGCTCAGGAAAATGGCTGCAAGCAGAAAGGGCGAAAGCCACAGCGGGCTGAAACTTCCTTTCCTGAAACTTCCGAGAAGCGCAAAAAGCACAGCAAGAATGAGGAGAACAGCCACTGACAGCTTTCGGGGGCACTTTTTGGGATACAGCAGGATGGCGAGCACCAGAGCCGCCGCTGCCAGAAGCGACAGCGGAAAGGCGAATAATTGAAGGTCGGCACCCATACGAAGGGCAAAGATACAAAAAGCTTATATATCTTTGAACCTTTCCAAATTAAATTTGCTTTTGAACTATAATGAACTTGCCTTTGGAGCTGATATAAATTATATTTGCGTCCAAAATAACACCAAACGTATGAATAACAGACCGCTACCTTTAAGTCTTGCTCTGCTTGCCTGCCTTCTCGGCACAGGCTGCAACAAGACGAAGACTCCCACTCCAGAGCCTAAAATTCCTATCCGTATCTCCTCTACCGTGACCAAAGTCAGCGAAGACAGCTTCGAGTCGGGCGATGCGATAGGAGTGTATGTAGTCAACGCCGGCCGCGCTTCCGAAAGTGCAGAATGGAGTTCAACTCCTCTTCAGAACGGAGGCAACCACCTGGACAATATCCTCTTCAGCTACGAGGAGAGCACAAACGAGTGGAAGGCCGACAAGGAGTACTACTGGAAAGACAGCGCCACTCCGGCCGATTTCTACTGCTACTACCCCTACCAGGCTTCAGTCGGGAATGTCGCTTCGGTAAGCCTCACCCTGCCCTCTGACCAGAGCAGCGAGCAGGCTTTCAAGGCCGCCGAGGTTCTATGGGGGAAGAGCGAGCTCCAAAGCCCGAGCGACAACAAGGTCAGCATCACTACCACCCACCGCACCAGCCAGATTATAATACGCATCCTTCCCGGTAAAGGCTTTGACGAGCAGAGTCTTAAAGAGAGCCTTAAAAGCGTGAAAATCAACAATATCAAATGCTCCTGCTCGCTCAACCTGAAAGACGGCTCGCTCTCTGCCGAGGGCGAAGTGCAGGATGTAGTCCCCTACTATGACGGCAGCGCCTACAGGGCCCTGATAGCTCCCCAGAGCATTGAGAGCCAGAAGCTTATCACCCTCGAGGTGGACGGCATCGAAAGGAGCCTTACCCAGACCATCGACTTCACTTCCGGCTCCCGCAAGACCTGCACCCTGACCGTCAACAAGCTCTCCGAAGGCATCAATGTAGGCATCGGAGGATGGGAGGACGACGGGACCGACTACGGCGGAATACTTAACTAACAGACTATAAATCACGAAGCTATGAAATATAGATATACACTTCTGATGCTTGCCACCCTCTGCCTTGCTTCCTGCGCGGTGAAGGAGCTGGAGCCGGATATTATTTCAAATGATGTTCAGGTGCCCATCGCGCTGAGCAGCCATATCGACCAGGAATATGCCACCAGGGCAGGCCAGGACGGCTTTGCTGACGGCGACAAAATCGGCACGTTCATAGTTGACTGGGTGGACGGCAAGCCGGGCGAGCTACTGCTCTCGGGCAACAGGGCCGACAACCTCTACTACACCTTCAACGAGCCCGCCTACCGCTGGGTTCCTTCGTACGACGTGTACTTCAAGGACAAGACTACTCCTATTGACATCTACGGATACTACCCCGCAGGCAAGCCCGAGTCCATCGATGCCTATCCTTTCGAAGTGCGCAAGGACCAGAGGGCCGAAAAGAGCGGCACCTCGCTCTCGGGCTACGAGGCCTCCGACTTCCTTTGGGCAAAGGCCGAAGGCAAGACCGCTGACGACAAGCTTATATGGCTGAATTTCAGCCACAAAATGGCTGGAGTAAGGGTCTCCCTGCTGCAGGGTGAAGGCTTTGAGGAGGGCGAATGGGCGACCCTGGGCAAGGATGTCCTGATTCAGAGCACCAGGCGCAGCGCCACTATTGACCTCTCGACAGGAAAGGTCAGAGCGACCGAGGCCGAAGCTCCTTCGACCGGCATCATCCCAGTCAGGGAAGGCGAAGACTTCCGCGCAATTGTAGTGCCCCAGACGGTAAGCGGCGGCAAGAAACTGATTACCGCCACGGTGGGCGGATTCAGCTACGACCTCATCAAGGACAGCGATATGCTCTACCAGGAGGGAAAGCAGCACAACTTCACTCTCACAGTCAACAAGCGCGCCGAGGGCAACTACGTGTTCACCCTCAGCGACGAGAGCATCACTGTATGGGAGAACGACAGGACCTCGCACGACGGAATCGCGAGGGAATACGTGGTTGTCAATGTCGACACTCCGGGTACCCTCGACGCCTGCATAGCAGCCAAAGGGCTGGAGGTCAGCAAGGTAAGAAACCTGAAGGTTACGGGAACCATTACCGCGAGGGATTTCGGTGTGATGAGGTTCCTTATGACAGACCTTTCTGCCTTGAATCTTAAAGAAGCTATCCTCGTAAAAGGTGAAGGAGGCAACCTCGGAGTAAATAAGGACTATTCTCCCATTGACAATGATTATGAAATCCCCGGAGGAGCCTTGACTAACAAAAAGAGCCTTACAAGCCTTGTCCTTCCAGACAAGTTGAAGAAGATAAAAGGAGATGCGTTCTCCGACTGCAATATGCTGACAGGATCCCTGATTATTCCTGAAGGAGTTGAAGAGATTGAACTTGCAGCCTTCAGAAGTTGTACCAACCTGAACGGAGCCCTGAAGCTTCCTTCCACTCTGAAGTATCTGGGAAGGATGGCAGGATATACTTCATATTGGGACGGTCCGTTCAAGGATTGCGGCTTTGTAGGCGAGCTTGTACTTCCCGAGTCTCTGGAAGTTATAGGATGGGGAGCATTTGAAGGTTGCCGTTCATTATACGGAGAGCTGAGGCTCCCCGAGAACCTCAAGCAGCTTGGCCAAAGCGCTTTCTCCGGAATGGTCAATATGGTCGGTTCGATTGAGATTCCCCTGGGGGTTACCACCATCGAAGAAAACACTTTCGGCAGCAGCGGATTCAACGGCACGCTGACTCTTCACGACGGTATAACTTCAATCGGAGAAGGAGCATTTAGGAATACGGCCCTGAAGGGAGAGTTACACTTGCCGAAGAATCTTGAAGTCATAAGCAAAGAGTCCTTCTGCGGTTGCGATTTTTCCGGTAAACTGGTTATTCCGAAGACCGTTCGCCAGATTGGGGACAAGGCCTTCGCGTGGAACTGGAGGCTTATGGGGACACTCGAGATTCCCGAAGGGGTGCTCAGCATCGGAGCCGGAGCCTTCGCCCAGTGCCGCATGCTTGAGGGAGTGGTTTTCCCCGAGAGCCTCGAGAGCATCAAATATGAGCCCAGCTGGGGAGAAGACGGCGGCGCTTTCCAGAACTGCTTCGGCATAGGACGCATAGTCTGCAAGGGCAAGATTCCTGCCTACGTCCAGGACGGGTGTTTCAACGGAGTGCCCAAGGACAACTTCACGCTCGAAGTTCCTGAAGGATATGAGGCTCAGTATCAGATTGCTACAGGATGGAAGGAGTTCAAACGCATAGCTGCCTACCGCAACCTCGTCATCCGCCCTATGGTGGCTACCGCCATCAACACTTCCGTCACCCGCGAGCTGGTGCTCACCGCCGACGACTACTGGTCGGTAAAGAGCCAGCCCGAGTGGGTAACCCTCAGCCAGACTTCAGGCAAGGGCAAGACCTCTCTGCAGCTGACCTTCGCCCAGAAGCCCCAGGACGGACTCACTCGCAGCGGCGAAGTTGTCTTCCAGCTCGACGGCAAGGACTACGAAACCCGCCTTGCAGTGAGCCAGTACGACTACGAATACGCTGAAGATGAAATCATTACCCTTCAGAGCGCAAGCAAGGGAGACGGCGTGAACATAGTCATACTCGGCGACGGCTTCAATGCCAGGGACATCAGCGAAGGCAAGCTTATGGAGGCAATGGACAAGACCTACAAGCATTTCTTCAATATCCAGCCTTACAAATATTACCAGGACTACTTCAATGTATATACCGCCGTTCCCGTATCGCCCGAATCAGGCATCGGCACGGTCAACAACATAGTCCAGACCCGCTTCAACACCGCAACCAACGGCGGAGTCACCCGCAACGGCGAGGACGACTACTACGAAGTGATGCAGTACGCCTGCAAGGCTCCCACGGTGAACAACGACAACATCAACCGCACCCTGATTATAATGATTCCGAACACCGAGGATTATGGCGGAGTGACCTATATGTGGGATGACGGCAGTGCAATCGCCTACTGTCCTATGAGCGACTACGGCTATCCTCTGGACTTCCGCGGAGTCATACAGCACGAGGCAGGCGGCCACGGCTTCGGCAAACTCGGCGACGAGTACATCTACCACAATGCCTTCATCCAGACCTGCGGTTGCTCTTGCTGCCCTCACGCATTCGAGCTTCAATACTTCCAGTCGCTCGGATGGTTCCAGAACCTCTCGCTCAGCGGAAAGATGAGCGGAGTGCCCTGGAGGGATTTCATCTTCCACGAGAAGTACTCCGAATTTGTGGATATCTTCGAAGGAGGATATATGCACACCAGGGGAGTTTACCGCAGCGAGCAGAACAGCTGTATGAACAACGATATTCCTTACTTCAGCACCATAAGCCGCTTCGAGATTTATAAGAGGATTATGGAGTATGCCGGGCAAAGCTGGAGCCTCGAGGACTTCATCGAGCACGACGTTGTCGAAACTGTAAGCATAAGCTCCACCAAAGCAGACGGCAGCTACAGCATGGGCAGCAAATCTGCGGCCCAGAACAGCCACGAACCGGTATTTATGGGTAAACGTCCAACCATCAAATAGTCACATCGTTATGAAAAACTCTATATTATCATTCATCCCGCGTGCAGGAGCCCTTGCAGCCACAGTGCTGATTGCCTTCGCCTGCACCAAAAGCGGGGCGGAGCCCGGAATCGGGGACCAGATGCTCTTTGAGCCCGCCCTGCCCCAGACCAAAGCCAGCGACAGCGCATTTGAGGCCGGGGACTCATTCGGAGTTTACGCTGTGGAGTACGAGGGCTCCATCCCGGCTCCGCTGCAGCTGAGCGGCAACTGGGCGAACAACTCCAGCTCCACTTTCGACGGCACCAAGTGGACCGTAACCCCTCCCATCTACTGGAAAGACGAAGCCAAGTTCGACGTCTTCGCCTACTACCCCTACTGCAGCGAGCCGAACTCGGTGGACGACCTGCTCTTCAATGTTCTCGCGGACCAGAGGCAGGAAGGATTCACCCGGAGCGATCTTATGTGGGCGAAGGCCAAGGGAGTTACCCGCAGCGACGGAGCGGTGAAGCTCAACTTCAGGCACAAGCTCTCGCGCCTCGACATCAACCTGGTCAAAGGCGATGATTACGAGGGAGAGCTTCCCCAGACAGCCGAAGTCAGGATTATGAACACTGTGACTTCAGCACTTCTGAGCCTCGAGACGGGGGACATCGAAAAGAATCCCGCCGGAGTTAGCGGCACCATCCTGGCCCACCAGTGGGAAACAGGGCGCTACTCGGCGATCCTGGTACCCCAGAAGATTCTGAACCAGGTACCTATGGTCGAGATTGTGGTAAACGGAGTGTCTTACCTTCTGAGCACCAAGTTCGTCTTTGAAGAAGGAGTTCGCCACACTATGAACATCACCCTGAGCTCTAACCCCGAGAAGGTGATTATCAATATCGGAGGAGGCATCGAAGGCTGGAACTGATTGGAAAACGGAAGGAGTTGATTATCTTTGCTTCTGTGAAAAGAGCCGGCCTTATATTGCTAGTCTGTCTGCTTGCGGCACCGTCTTGCCGTAAGCAGACGCTTCCTTCTCCCGAGGAGATGGTAGCGCCCGAGTTCCTGGAAGTCAGCTACAGCACCGGAGAGTCGCTCAGAGGGGCTTACATCAGCCTTACTGCCGTGCTGAGCTCGATGGAGGGAGTGGTCAACAGCGGCTTTATGGTCGGAAAGGACGAGACCCGGCTCTCTTACTACAGCGCCCAGCGGAGCCTGAACAGCTTCTCGCTATTTCTGGACGCGCTTCCCGCCGAGAGTGAAATTGTATTCTACGCCAGGATTGACAACGGCAAGAACGAGATCCGCTCTGCTCTCCAGAGGCTCAAGACCCCCTCCAAGGGAGGTTCGGGCAGCTCGGGAAGCTCGGGCGGTTCGAACGGTTCCGGCGATAACTCTGGTGGCGGCTCTGACGGCTCCGGTGGCTCTGACGACAATTCGGGAGGTGGCTCCCCTTCTCCGCTTCCTCCTCCTGACGGGAGTTCCATCACTGTCAGCGACCCCGTTTTCCTAAGCTACCTCCTGACTCTGTGCGACACTGACTCGGACGGCAAAATCAGCCCCGAAGAAGCCCTCGGGGTGAAGAACATCTATATTTGCACGGACGAAGTGCTGACCCTCGACGGAGTGCAGTATTTCAGCTCGCTCGAGAGCCTGGAGTGCAACGGAAGCGTGTGGAAAGGAAGCCTCACTTCCCTTGCTCTCAGCTCCAACAGCTCCCTTAAGAGCCTTTCCTGCACCCATAACCACCTTAAGGCTCTGAGCCTTCCCGGGAGCATCGAGAGTCTGAACTGCCGCTTCAACTCCCTCTCCAGCCTAGATTTAAGCTCCTGCTCCAAACTCAAGAGCCTTGACTGCTTCGGCAACCAGCTTGAAATGCTCGACCTCAGGGGCACCCCTTCGCTCGAAAGCCTGATATGCGGACTGAACGCGTTCAGCACCCTCGACGTATCCTGCTGCCCTTCGCTCAAGCTGCTGGACCTGAGCGACTCTCCGAACCTACAGACTGTCTATGTAGCCAAAGGCCAAAGAATTGAAACCATCATTGCAGACAACAGAATAGAATTCAAGTACAAACAATGAGTACTGCCATAATACCCGAACTGAGCTACCTTCTACAAGTGGTAGAGAAAACTTACGGAAGAAAACTTTACACCACCACCGATTTCGAATCGCTGTCAATCATCATTGAGAACAAAATCGGCGAACTGATTTCGAGCTCCACTCTCAAGCGTCTCTACGGCTATGTGAGCATGAGGCCGGTGCCGAGGAAAAGCACCCTCGACGTGCTCTCCAGATTCATAGGCTATCGCAGTTTCGAGGATTTCAGAAGCGAGCTCAAGACCAATCCGAAGTTCAGCTCCAACTTCTTCAGCACCAAGACCGTATGCGCCGCCTCCCTTCAGAGGGGAGATAAAGTGAAGATAGGATGGATGCCCGACAGGGTGGTCACTTTGAGTTATCTCGGAGATGATAACTGGCAGGTGGAAGAGTCCCTGAACTCGCATCTGCAGGAGGGCGACCGCTTCCGTGCAGCCTTTTTCATGCTTGCTTATCCTTTGTATCTGAGCGGAATAGAAAGGAACGGAGAGGCCACTCCGGCCTACATTGCCGGCACCCAGGGAGGCCTCAATCTTCTGGAAGTTCTGTAGCGGGGTCCAGAAGAGGCGTAGCGGAAGGCTCAAGCATGCGGGTGGCCTCGCGGAAAACCGAGTCTATAGTCTGGGGCGAAAGCTCTGAGTCTTCGGAAGAAGAGGGCGGGAAGAAGTAGAACGAGGCGCCGGCCGCCACTATCAAGGCAACTATGCAACAGGCGATAGCCCATAGGGGCATGCGAGCTTGCAGCAGCGCCTTCGAAAGCTGGTCTATGTCCTGAAAGCGCTTGCCGGGGTCCTTGCGTGTGCAGCGGTGGGAGGCTGCGCGGTAGCTTCTGCGCGAAGACATCTGCGAGAGTATCACTCCCAAAGAGTAGATGTCGCTGCGGTAGTCGCACTCCCCTCCTCCCAGCTGCTCGGGCGAGGCGTAAAGGGCGGTCCCGGCATTGGATTTAAGCAGAAGATGGGAGTCGGAGTCCGAGAGCGAGAAGTCTATCAGCTTCACATTGCGTCCGTTACGGGTCACAAGCACATTCGAGGGCTTAAGGTCGCGATGCACTGTCTGTTTGAGGTGCATAAAGCGGACTGCTTCCAACATCTGCGAAGCGATGCGGTCGCAAAGCTCTTTGTCTGCGCGGCACTCCTCCAGAAGCTCTTCGAGGGTATATCCGTCCACCCATTCCATCTCTATGCAGCTGCCCAGCTGGGCAGATGTAGAGTAGGAGTAATATTCGCGGATATTGGGATGTTTGAGTATGCTGCCGATTTCGAATTCCTTTTTGAGGAGCTCTTCGTACAGAGGATTGCCCCGGTAACTCTCCCGGAGGCATTTGAGGACTGTCAGACGCCCGTTCGCGCAGCTGCGGTATAGAAGGAAAGGGCTGAACTCAGAATCCGAAAGCAGACTGAGGCTCTGCCCCTCAGAGTCGGAGCCGAGCTCAACAGGATCGAAAAATCCGGAAATCAGTGGAAGAGAGCTGCCCATAACAATTCAAACCCATAATTGGTTTCGCACCTGCAAAACGGAATAACAAATTTACTAATAATTGATTAAATTTGTAAATAATGAAGCGTCGTTTATTCATACTGTTCGCCTCTCTTATGGTTCTGCTGTTGCTCCCGGCTCACAATATGAGCGGAGGGCAGAGCGGGCGGAAGCAAAACTGGGACAGAATACTGGACAGCTACTCTGAGCTCTGCAACGAGTGCATAGAGCTGAAACTGCGCTCCGAAGCCGGGGAGAAGATTCCGCAAAAGGCTGTCACCAAGCTATTTGCAAGGCTGGAGGAGCTTCGCAGCAATCTCAGCGGAGCGGAGAGTCAGATGAGCGAGGAGCAGAGGCGAAGGTTCGAGTCCATCAAGCGGCGCTACGTTCAGGCATTCTCCCCTGCCCCTGAAGCAAAAGAGGCTAGTGAGCTTGGGCCGAAGCAAAGCGTGGAGCAAAACAAAGCGCAAAGCGTGGAGCAAAGCAAGGAACAAAGCAAGGAACAAAGCAAGGAACAAACCAGGCTCTCTGAAAGGCAAAGCAGCGGGGGCAATTCAGGCAAAGGGGAAACAATCGCGCAAAGCGAAGAGATGAAGATAACGCGGGAAACGGTCGCCCTTCCCTTGGTCCGTGCAAGCTTCAAAAACGAGGCAGAACACTATTCCGAAAGCGCAATTCCAGCTCCGAAAGCGCAACTTAAAATGGAGAACAGGGAGGGGAAAGACGCCGCATATCATTTCGATGTCCTCGCCCTTGCAAGTGTAATGCCGGCTCCGGGAGCATCATTGGCGCTTTCATTCACGCCGGCCGGCTTCCCTGTCGGGTGTTACCTGAAGGCCACAAGCAATTTCATATCTCCTAGGAGCTGCGCCTATAGCTGCATGCCGGACGGAAGCAGCGGGGCGGGCAAGGTCTGGCTGAGTGGAGAGGAGAGTCGTAGCCTCTGGCAGCTGAGCGCAGGGGCAAGTGTTTCATTTTCAGAGACTTTCAGCCTTTGCGCAGGACTCGGATACGGATCTTTAATGCTCAGTTGGGAGGACATCTCAGGCAGCTGGGTAAAGGTCGAGGACCTAAGCGTCAGCGGCGCAGTACTTGAAGCCGGGGCCACCTGCCACTTCAGGCAGTTCATTCTTGGAGCCTTCCTCGGCACCACCCGCTTCCGTAGCCTCAACCTTGAATTCGGCCTCGGCCTGCGCTTCTGATGCCAGTCTCCATTATTCCGGACTGACTTAGCTTGATTCCCGTCCCGGGATTATGGATTCAGAGCCTAGCGGGCGCTGAAGGCATCCAGGCCGCTCTGCAGAAAGGCGATGAAGCCATCGACCGAAAGGTCATAGCCGCGCACCGGCACAAGCTGCTCACCCTCAGGCGAAAGCAGAATATAGTTCGGCTGCGCATTCACGCCCCAAAGCGACCGCGCCAGATAAGAGTTCGCCCTGCCCAAATCCTTATACACCTTACCGCTCTGTGCATCAGTCACATAATCCTTCTCATCCAGCTTCTGCTTATCGTCATTGTACAGCGCAACTATCACATAATCCTCGCTAAGAATCTTCAGCACCCTCGGATCGCTCCAAACCCTCGCTTCCATCTCGCGACAGTTCACGCAGCCGTGCCCCGTCACATCCACAAACAGCGGCTTCCCAGCCTTCTTTGCCGCCTCAAGTCCCTCATCCAGAGTAAAATACCCACTAAGACCCAAAGGCAGCTCAAGCCCGTAACGATTAGCCGAACTGCTCTCCGCACTCTGCGAAGGCGTCAGGGTCGCAGTAGGGGCAGCCCCGCCCGAAAGCACAAAATCCTGAGTAGTGATAGGCGGCAGATAGCCCGAAAGAGCCTTCAGCGGAGCGCCCCACATTCCGGGGATGAGATACACCACAAACGAGAACACCCCGATAGCCAGAGCAAGCCTCGTGACTCCGATATGCTCCACCTTCTCCTCGTCCTTGAAACGGATCTTGCCCAGCAGATAGAAGCCCATAAGCGAAAACACCACAATCCATATAGCCAGGTAAACCTCCCTGTCAAGTATACCCCAGTGATAAGTCTGGTCAGCAGTACTGAGGAACTTCAGACCCAGGGCCACCTCAATGAAACCGAGCACCACCTTGACCGACGAAAGCCAGTTTCCGCCGCTCTTCTTGAACTTCTTCAGCAGCGAAGGGAAGAAGGCCAGAAGGGTGAAAGGCAGGGCGAAAGCCACTGAGAATGCGAGCATTGTGACCATAGGAGCCCAGAACTCGCCCTGGGTGGACTTGATGAGAACCGTGCCCACAATGGGACCGGTGCAGCTGAAACTTACCAGCACCAGAGTAAGTGCCAGGAAGAAAATGCCACCCAGACCTTTCTTGTCGGAATTCTTGTCGGCCGCATTGGTCCACTTCGAAGGCAGAGTGATCTCGAACGCACCGAAGAAGGAAGCCGCAAAGGCCATAAATACCAGGAAGAAAATGATATTGGGAAGCCAGTGGGTAGCGAGCCAGTTGAAGATGTCCGCAGTCACCGCATCACCCCCGATGAGCCTGGTAAGCAGTATGATGACCGAAATCGGGACAGTATAGAGCAGCACGATGAACAGGCCATACATACTGGCCTTGAACCTTCCCTGGGCGGGGGTGCCGCTGCCCTTCATAAAGAAGGAAACAGTCATCGGAACCATAGGGAACACACAGGGAGTGAGAAGCATTGCAAAGCCCCAAAGGATGGCCTCCAGAATAAGGTTCCAAATCGAATTGCCAGAATTGGAGCCAGAAGAAGCCTGACCACTATCGCCCTGATTCTGAACAGTCTGCACCGGAGCGGCTACAGCCTCGGGAGCGCTGAGTTCTATATTGAAATCGTAATATTCGCTGCGGCACTGCCCCTGCTTGCAGGAAGAAGTGTATATGGTGCCGCTATAGCTGCCCTTGCCGGAAGTGAGTTTGAGCTCCTGGACGAGCTGAATCTTGCCCTCATAAGCCTGATGACCTTCAATAAGCCTGCTTTCAAGGCTTTCGTAGAGCTTTGAAGCCTCCTCGGCGCCCTCGAGCACCACGTCGAACACCTCAGTGGGAGCGAGGTCGTCTGCGAGAGTGTAGGTGTGGTAGCCTATGGCTATTTTGCCGGTAAAGACAACTTTTACGATGTTGTCATCAGCGGGCTGCACGTCGTAGCTCCAGGATACAATGCTCTGCTGCGCAAAGCAGAGGGCTGCGCACAGCAGGGTAGTTAAGGTCAGCAGAAATCTTTTCATTTCGTCGTAATATAGTGTTTGCAAACTCGGTTCCGCCCGGGCGAAACTCCAAAATGCAAATATACTGATTTTTCCGCAAAAGGGGTGCTGCGACGCAACGCAACACCCCTTTTGAATCGGTAGATAGCGAACTCTATTTATTATAGCTGTAAGCGATGCTCGAGTTAACCGGGCAATTGACGGCATTATTCGCCGTGAAAGCATCGCCACCCGCATTCAGCGCAGTCACAATACCCACAACGTGCAGATTCTCACCTACCCAGCTGTCTTTAAGGTCAATCAGCGCATACTGCTCAACCTCCTCGCCCTTCGCAAGACTCACCCTGACTCCCGAGAAGTCCTTGCTGGAATTCTGCCCAAGCATCAGGCGGACGCAATTGTTATGGGTATCATACCCCTCATCGCTCTGGGCTCCATTATTGGCCTGCTTAGCCTTGATGCCGTCTTCCAGCACCCACAGCGCAAGACCGTAATCCCCCGCCTCAGCGGCCTTCAGACCGGTCTTCACCACCAGCTGATTGCCGTCCAGAACGGTAGAAAGAGCGATTCCGACCTTAGCCTTTGCAGCGGCATACTCCTTATTGAACATAGACTGGAAGCCCTCATAATTGTAATAATTGGTCCACTTGGTAGTCTTGTCCAGATCAAGAGCGGCAGTAGGATAACCGCTGATACCCATAGCTCCGTCGATAGGCGCAGAAGTATAAGCCGGATCGGAAGAATTATAGGTATGGATTGCAGCAAGCACCCACTTGCCCTCATTAGAAGGGTTAGCGGTGAAGGTCCTCAGCAGATTGACCATATAAGGGCAGAATCCGCAGTTCGTTCCGGTAAACTGCATAACCAGCACCTTACGGCTGAAATTGGTGCTCGAAGGAGCAGGGTCTGAAGGCAGCACGGGAATGGCGGCAGAAATCGCGGTAATGGACACAGTCTCGCTGTGGCGGGTCTTGTAAGCAGCCCAGAATGAATACTTTCCGGGAGTTGTGGTTGTAAACTCCAGATTCGGGACATCGACGGGAGTATTGGTAGTGGCGTCATAAATGGTGACACCCTCCTTCACCGCTACACCGCCGACCTTAACGCTGAGAATTGCGCAGGACTTGCCGTCTGCCCTGATAAGAGGCTCATCCACCTCAAGGGTCACTTCGCCCGAAAGCTCAGCACCACCTTCGTCAGGTCCACCTTCGTCAGGACCGTCCCCGGTAAGGGAGCAGGACAGGGGTAGAGCGAGGAAAGAAAGGAGAAGTGAAAGTATTGTAAAGTTACGTAATGTTTTCATCGCAAAAATTAGAAAGAAGTTGTAAGTAACAGATTCACACCGGTATAGGCAGGACTATAGCGGCACACTCCGCCAGAGCACACATAACCCGCGCGGTTGCGGCCGTAGCTGAGCTGCAGACGGCTGCGTCCCTTGGAGTAGCTGAAACCGAAGTTATAATAGTGCTTCTTGGTGAGTCCGGCATTGTACATCTCGCTCGCAAACACATTCCAGCGGGGAGCGAAACTCAGCTCAAGCAGCCCGGCCACCCAGCTGCCCTCATAATCCTTCGAGGCAAGATACTGAAGCTCAGTGCGCAGAGCAAAATTATCCTTGAAGCGGTACTGGGCATCAGCCACAAAAATGTTGGACACATAATCCCCGGCCTCGTAGCCGTGAGAAGGATTCCACTGCTGACGCGAATACAGGAACGTAGTCTTGAGCTTGCGGCCCCAGTGAATCTCCGCATCGGCGCTGATATCCATCCACATAAGCCTCTTCGAGAGGTCGTCGCACTGCGCGGGCGAGATGGTATTGGCATTGGAGAAATTGCCGTGAAGCACCATATACTTGCTTCTCGAACGCCTGAGCGTATAGAACAGGTCCCCCTGGAAGGCAGCCTCCCCTATCACATTGACCTGATAAGGATTGAGATTGGCCAGCATATAGGTATAATGCCTGGTGAGCGAAGGTAGGTAATTCAGGCTGTTGCCCGTTCCACCGATGCCCGAAGCGTCGGCAACAAGCGAAAGCATCGTACCCATATGGTCGATGATCCTGAAAGTAGCCGAAGCGCTGAAAGCCTTGTAGTCATATATGGCTTCAGCATAGATGGCCGCTCCCTTATGGGCCTTCTGAAGGCTCGGAGAAGCGAGGTCATTACCCTTCGCGGCGTACTCAGCCTTCAGCGAAAGAGCATCCCAGCCGAAAGAGAGGGCGGCGCTGTACATATTCAGGTCCGGCGAAGTCATACCTCTCGAAGCGAAGTCATACGCAGGATTGGCATCCAAAGCCTCGTGACGGTTCACGAAATTGCCCTCAAGACTCAGAAGCACAGTATCCCAGCCAAGCAGAGCGTCCAGGCTGAAAGACAGATTGGCTGCCCTCACCCACGACGAAGCATAGTCGGAATAGAGCCTCGGACGGCCTGCAAGCCCCTTGATGGAAAGCCAGGGGGCAGGAGCGAACGTGGCGCTCAGACCTTCGATGGAATTGTTGAAGCCCAGGTGCCTGTCTTCATAAGAGCGGAGCACAAGTCCGTTGCCCAACTGGTCGTAGATATCTCCGATATGCACGGTGAAATTGTCGCTGGTCCAACGCACATACTTCGAAGCGAGCATAAACTGCTTCGGATTGCCCAGGGTGCCGATTTCATAGCCGTAGAGCGCAGGCAGATAGGCCTCCAGCTGCATTCCGGCAGAAAACTGGCCGTTGCTATAGTCCATCTTCAGATAGTCATTGGCTCCGAAACGGTCGTCCGGACCTGAAACTCCGAGCCCGCTGTCCTGGAAATAGGCTATATTGTTCGATTCAAGGCTCGCCGAAAACACACCAATGCCGGTCTGGGCACTGGAAATAGTCCAGAACACCAGACCGGCTATGGTAAGGATTAAAGGTTTAGCGCTTTGCAGCAT
The DNA here is from genome assembly GCA_945874355.1 of uncultured Bacteroides sp. Classification (GTDB taxonomy): domain Bacteria; phylum Bacteroidota; class Bacteroidia; order Bacteroidales; family UBA932; genus Cryptobacteroides. Next base: position 20,565 of record CAMCGB010000013.1, on the reverse strand, counting down.
AGCTCTCTATGTACTTCTTCATACCTTCCTCAACGTCAACCTTCTTGGCAGTGACAGTCTGGTACTTCTTCATTGCACCGAACGCTGTCTTGCTCTTGGCGGTGAAGTTGGTCTTGGGAGTTGCTCCGGCAGGCTTGAGGCTGTTGCGCTCGAACTCGGGAGCGAAGTCTGTAGGCTTGCTTGCGCTCTTTACGGAAGCAGTCTCTGTCCATCCCTTGGTAAGAGTAGGCACACCGTCAATCTCATATCCGGCATACTGTGCATAGCCATAGTTGGTAAGAGTCATAGCCTCAGCATAGTAAGAAACGCCTGAATAGTTGTAAGGGTTGACTATGATGGTGTTGTTGTCTTCGGAAACGCTTACGGGGAACTCCAGGTTCTCTGCGTCAGGGCCGTAAGAAAGGTATCCCTTTGACTCTTCACTGCGGTCAACTGCAAACAGATAAACATTGCTGCTGGTCGACTTCATCGGGTACATTCTGCCCATATGGATAGGAGCCACTACAGAGCCGTCCTCCTTGATCTCGAGATACCACTTCGGACCGCAGTCCCAGAGCATTGACTCGTTGTCGTATCCGTTGTAGCTCTTACTGCAGAACAGGTCGAAAGCAGAGTCGGGAGTGAAGTAAGAAGTAGCCCAGTGGTTGCTTGACTGCTCGTAGTCGTAGCCGAAGCCAAGGCAAAGCAGACGGTTCTGGCCCTTGAGCTTGGCGTTGAACTCGTCAACCTCCTGCTTGAACTCATCGTAAAGGGCGTCAACCTCCTCCCTTTCCATTCCTACGAGCTCCTTATAAGTATCATATACAGACTCGGGAAGAGTCTCGGGATAGGTGAATCCGGTGCTGATGCTGACCTTGGTATTCCTTACTCCACCATCGTAATTCTCATAGTAGTAGTTGGTTCCGCGGGTAGGAGCGCTCATTGTCCAGTCTCCGAGAAGAGCAGTGAACAGAGGAGACTCAACCTTAGCCTTGTCAGGCTCGCGGAGTGAAGTGGCAGAAGCTACGGCAGAAGAACCCGCGCCGTCACCGATGGTGTTGGGGGTATCCTCCTCGTTGTAAGCCAGCACGGCAAGAACGGTAGTAGCGTCAGGCATAGAAGAATACATCACGTTCAGACCCTCGTCGGAGTTGATGAGAGCCACTTCGTCAGAAGAGAAGCTGTTGCCCATCTCGACAAGGTTGTCGTAGGTGTAACCGCTATTGATCATCATACCAAACTCCCTCTCGTAGTTGGCGGCATACTTCACTGACACAGCATTCTTGCTGGTGCACTTCACATTGAACCAAACCTCGTAAGGAGAAGCCTCTGAGGTGTTGGGATTGTTGATGGCCTTAACCTCCACGCTAGGAGCGGGCATGGTCTTGGCAGTGGTGCTGAAAATCTCGTGATAGAACTTCTGGGTCATTCCGGTCTCGTCACCCATAGCGGTGAGCAGGACGTGGAAATCAGTCTCAGGCTCAACATAGTAGAAGAGCTCCTTGAGGTCAACCTTCACAGGACCCTGCATTGTCTGAGCGCCCTGATACATACCGAACCAGGAGGTAACCAGCCACTGGAGATAGTCCTCGTTGTTGTCGATAAAAGGAAGGAGCATCTGGTAGGTACCCTCGTCGAGGACCATAAAGCAGTACTGATAGACATTATTGTCAGGGGTGATGGTGATGGTTCCCTTGACAGCACCCATCTCGGCCTTGATATCCACATTGGCATCAAGTGCGGCGGGAGGAGTAATGGTCACATAACGGCGGGTGAAATAACCGGTCCAGAACTGGTCTTCGTCAAAGCCTTCGCCGTCAACCTCAACAGCGAGAGGGCCCCAACCGCCGCCCTGGTTGTCGAGATACTCCCAGTAAGCTTCATAATCAAAGAGGGGCACGAAATAATCTGCCTTGTTCATACCCCAGGGGTTGTCCTCAGGCTCACCGAGGGCAAACTCTCCGGCAGTGAACACTATAGGCTCTCCGGGCACGAAGGGAGAGTGAAGCATATCGGGAATCATCTCTCCGGTCCAGGGATCCTCAACCTCAATTTCAACATTGTCAGAGTTATAGAGAAGGGTGATGTCCTCAGTTGTGCACTTCTGGTCGTTCTCGATAAGAGAGCGGGCGTCCTCGCTGGCGAACCAGCCGTACTTGGAGTTAAGGTAGAAAGGAAGAGAACCTACGTTGTAACGCAGGGCATTGCCGGCATCCTTGACGCTCTGGGGCACCTTGATGTGGAACTTCAGTCCGTCAGGATAGGTGGCCACAGCAGTGAACACCTCTACATAATCGGCAGTGCGGACGTCGATGGTGACATTCCTCTCATAGAAGGTATCCAGACCTTTCTTGAAAGCGAAAATAACAGTGTAGTCGCTCTCGGGCTCAAAATCGCGGATGACAAAGGTGTTGTCACCGTCAACGAGCTGCCCTACAGTACCGGTGGCGAAGATCACCTGAGGATCCTCGACAGGGGTTTGGGAAGAAGGATAGGACAGATAAGCATACTCGCTCAGACCCTGGGTTCTCAGAGTGACTTCGGCACTCATCATGTCTGGCGTTACCTTGGCGACAGAGGCGAAAGTCTTAGGCATCGTCTCGGTCTGGCATCCTGAAAGAAGACTCAGAATGACACCCCCCCCAATTAGGAGGGAAAGGATTGATTTTTTCATCTTGTATGTTTTAAAATAGTAACTATCAACAGTGTAGAACTGTAGGTTCCTGATAAAACTACTAACCATATTGGTCGCAAAATTAAGAAATTCAATTTTATTATCAAACTTTTTGGGGCTTTTTTCTAAATTTGCAGGCGAAATATCGATATAAGTCGTTTAACGAACCAGTACCATTATTTATGAAAACCTGCAGACTTTTCAGCACCCTTTTCCTTCTCGCAGCCCTCTGCGGAAGCGCTTTCGCGCAGATTCCTTCAGTCAAAATCGAGAACCGCGCCGGCAAGGAAATCTCAGCCTCCAGCATCGTGGACGGCAAGACTCCCGCCATCATCTCATTCTGGGCAGTGACCTGCGACCCCTGCATTCAGGAGCTCGACGCCATCAGCGAAGTGATGGAAGACTGGCAGGAAGAGGTCAATTTCAGGGTCATCGCCGTATCGACCGACGACGTGAGGCACCTCGCGAGGGCCAAAGCCCTTACCAGAGGCCACCTGTGGGACTCGTTCACCCTGCTCTATGACCCCAACAGCAACCTTAAGAGAGCGATGAATGTGGTGGACACTCCGCAGGTCTTCGTCATCGACAAGGACGGCAAGATAGTCTATTCGCACACGGGATACACCCCCGGCGGCGAGCAGGAGCTCCTCAAAGTCCTGAAAAAGCTGTAAACTCTACAAAACCTTAACAAAATTGTAAGAATTCCGTAATTATTGACTAACTTTGCTCAAATTTCGCAATCAATAATTACAGATGGGGACGACAGCCGCAATTACTGCAATCCTTACCCTTCTGGCAGGAATAGGAATATTCCTCATCGCCTGCCAGATGATGAGTTCAAATCTCGAATCAGCCAGCTCCAGCAGGCTTAAAAAACTTTTCTCCAAAGCAGCCAAAAGCAAACTCCTCGGAGTGGGCATAGGAACCATCGGCACCGCAGCCATCCAGAGTTCCGGCGCCACCTCGGTGATGACCATAGGCTTCGTGAACGCCGGCATCATCACCCTGAGCCAGGCAGCCACCATTATATATGGCGCGAACATCGGTACCACCGTCACCGCCCAGATTGTGGCCCTGGGCATGTTCGGAGGAGGCAACTCCATCTCCACCACCATCATCTTCTCGGCCTTCGCCGGCCTCGGTGCCTTCATGCTCCTGTTCTCCAAAAAGAGCAGCGCCCAGACCTGGGGCGGCATCCTCGCCGGTTTCGGAATGCTCTTCGTCGGACTTAGCCTGATGAGCGCATCGATGAAGGATTTCGCGGCCCTCGACGGCGTAAAAACCTTCCTTGCCAGCATAGGCAACCCCATCCTGCTGGTCGTTCTCGGTGCCATCCTGACCGCCATCATACAGAGTTCATCGGTGATGACCTCCATCGCCCTGACTATGGTAGTGACCGGCCTCATAAGCCTCGACCAGGGCATCTACCTCACTATGGGCTCGAACATCGGCTCCTGCGCCGTCGCCATCATAGCCGGTATGACCAGCGGCATCAACGCCAAGCGCACCGCCCTTATCCACCTGCTGTTCAACTGCTCAGGTGTGGTTGTCTTCCTTCTCATAGCGCTCATTCTTTCGATTTCCGGCACCGGTTTCGGCTTCCTGTTCGAAGCTATGTTCCCCGGAGCGCCTCAGACTCAGCTCGCGATGTTCCACACCATCTTCAATGTGCTGACGGTAGTGCTGATACTCCCTATGAATGAGGCACTTGTAAAGCTGGTATGCAGGATGATCCCCGAGCCCAAGAAGGCAGATGACGAGCCTCTGAGGCTCAAATTTGTGGACGGGAACATGCTCCGCACTCCCCCTCTGGCCGTTGCCCAGACCAAGAAGGAGATTATATGGATGAGCGAGCTTGCGATAATGAATTTCGACCGCGCGATAAAGATCATCACCACCCTGGACTTCGGCGAGAGGCAGGTTTTCGACAAGACCGAGGAGGAGATTAACTACATCAACCGCACCCTTGTGGACTTTGTGGTGCAGCTCTCGAACCGCAGCGGTCTGAACGAGAGGGACCACCTGTACCTCGCTACCACTTTCCGCTCCATCAGGGATATTGAGCGCATCGGAGACTACGCCGAGAACATAGTCGAGTACGCCGAAGCTCTGTCGTCTGCGGGTCTGACTTTCTCCGAGGATGCGCTGGGCGAGATTTCGTCGCTGCACGGCCTGATCCACAAGCTGTACCGCAAGGCTATGGAAGCCTACGAGACTGAGGACCTGAAAGTTATGGACGAGGCGAACGAGATTGAGGAGCAGATAGACGACTTCACCAAGCTGATGGAGGACAATCACATCGCAAGGCTCAATGCCGGAGTGTGCACCCCTGCCGCCGGCGCCCAGTACCTCGAGCTCTCATCCAACAGCGAACGTATCGCCGACCACCTCATCAACGTCGCCAAATCCATCCGCAGCCTGAAATAGCGCCGCGAACGCCCTCCACGTTGCACATTGCACCATTACACTAATACACCTACCCCACAAAAAAAACGGAGCCCGAAGGCCCCGCAGACAAGCTTAATACGATCAATTCCCCTTCGCCGCCAGCTACTGACCAGTTCCAGCAACCCCGGCCCAGGGAACGGTATTCTGTACAAATATACAACCAAAATTGATATTGTCACCACAAATTAGGGAAACGATGTGGATTAGCCTACTGGTCCTCGAAATCATCACCAATATCTATAAGACAATATCACCGCTCATAGAACCCGTGAAGCACCTCCCGCGCACGCTTGGAAGAGTCCTGCAGCGGAGCCCCAGCCTTCGCCGACAACATCCTCCTCATAGCAAAATAACCTCAATTTGCATTATTATAATTCGCACAACCCATCTTTCCACCCCAACGTAACCAGAACAAGTAACTGCAGAACTGCCAAACACCCTAAAAAAAGCCCTTAACTCTCATAGATCATATATAATATTATCGCCTTTCTTCTCGCAGGGCTTCCAGCAATTTATAAACTGTAGTAGAAGGGTTACCTGAAGTATTCAATTTTTTCGCTCTAGCTATAGCGGCATCTTCACCTTGATTGAACAACTGCAAATCGAAAGCATTCAAACTTCCCTTCTTATAATCAGGCGAAACTGATTCATACTTAGCAATACACCTCTTAGAATCCAGTTCAGACTTACACTCTTGATTATGCAGCAAAAACCACAATTCTACGCAAGGATTTGAAACAAGAAGAGTAACCTCCGGAATACAAGTCAGTTTATCTAAGACACCATCCACATCAAGGTCATACATCAGAAATGTCTTATCAGAGGCTGTTGTAAAATACTCCCTTTTGCAATTCTCAATATATCTGCATGAAATATTAGAGTCACTCTTCTTTGGCACAATCTGTATAGGCAAGCGATACTTGGACTTCAAATAATTCACATAAGCGACCTCAGTTTCACCCTCACAGAACACAAAGAAGATAGGACGCATCTTCTTCGCTTTTGATTTACGAACATCACGTGCCATAGCCAAATCTAAAATCCAAGTGAATCATTAATATAAGGGACAGCATCAAAACGCCCCTGCAGATATGCCTTTTCAAGATCCATAGTATCCCTGAAATCCTTGTAATCATACAAAGAATACAAATCTGTAGATCCATCAGTACGCTTGTTGGTAAAATACACCTGATCCTTGCGTACTTTATTATTATCCAACAAATAAGTATTATGTGTTGTATAAATAAGCTGGGCACTCTCACTCCGATTGAAGAGACTTATGATATATTCCACCAACCTGGTATGAAGACTCCTCTCAATCTCATCCACAAGTAAAATCTTATTGTTCTTCACAATATCCAGTATAGTCAACATCATAAAGAACAAACGCTGTGTACCATCAGACTCTTCTGTATTAAAATCAAACGGCACAGTAGGATTATTCTTATGATAAGTAGTTATAATCAACTGGGTCTTCTGAATATCATCCATTGATAAAATAGTATTATTGTTCAATGGATCAAACACAGCAGTCGTATATGGCTTCAACTCATGCTTACTGCTTACATTAACAATATCACTATCTGCAATATGTAGCACACTAAGCAACTGCTCTTTATGAGCCTCTAATAATCTACCCAAAAGGACTGGATTATAATTATAGAAATCCAAAATAAAATTCTCATAGAAGAAACGGAAAACCTTCTGAGCCACCTCACGCCCCATCTGGCTGGCACGCGAAACAAACAAAGTCTTCTGAGAAGTATTCGCCACCACATCCATAGGACGGGCAATCGCATCCCTGAAATCAAACACCTTCTTCTTATCCGGTCCCAAAGACTCATCCCTACTGAAGACCTTTGACCTGCGACCATTAGGATAATAATACAGTTCCTCCTTCATAATCTGAGTCTGAGTCATCTGAAAAGAATACTCATATTCAACTCCATTTGTATTGAAACGAATAAAGAAACTACTTAACTTATCCGCACCTCCAAACTTGAATGGGGCAAACGGAAATACAGTATTCTCATTATGATTATGAGAATTGATAATCATACCAACGCAAGCCCTGATAGCCTTAACTATACTACTCTTGCCAGACGCATTAGCACCATAAATAGCAACGGTCTTCAGCAATCTGCCATTCTGATAAGAAAAGGTATTCTCCTCAAGTTCCTTAGACTTCTTGGTCTGGATATTCGCTGCACGCATATCCAAAACCACTTCATCCATTATAGAAAAGAAGTTACTTAATTTAATCTCAATAACCATTTCAGTCCAATATTTGCAAAACTTTTACAAATATAACAATTAAAATACCAAAAAGGCAAATTTATTTCAAGAACCATTAGTCTCTCCTTAAAACATCCCTCTTCATCGTCAAGCGATACACAACCACAACAACCTCACGCTCTGCAGCAGAACCGAATGAAGGATTATTATAATGGGTACCGAAGCGCTCGTGGTAAGCAGACAAGGCGCTTCGCGATAGGTTTCCTCGTGTTCGCTGTTGCCTCCGGGAGCTTCGTGATATTCACCGCGCGAGCAAATGTGCCCCACAGTGGCTTCAGAGGCCGATCGGCTCGCGCGGTGAATTTCACGAGGGGCACCGGCATGAGAGGTGGCATAATTAAGGGATGGTTATCGTAAATAGTGAGTCTGCGGTGAATATCACGAAGCATCTGGTACAAGCAGCGAGAGAATAAGCAGTGCAATAACGAAAAGTTGCGGAACAAAACACCGGGAAGTTGCGGAATAATCTTTACGAAAGTTACGGAATAATTGTTGGCGATATTGAAAAATATGATATCTTTGCAATCATATATTATGTGATTTATGAGGATTTACAGACATCGTATTGCCGATGAACTATTAAAACGCAAGCTCTTGGGAAAAGGTGCTGTTCTGATACAAGGCCCTAAATGGTGCGGGAAGACCACTACCGCGAAACAGGTTGCCAAATCGCTTCTTGACCTGGGTGATGCGGCAGAACTGAGCAGTGCCCAGGAAACCATTCAGATTCTCCCGAAGAAACTACTGGAAGGAGAAAACCCTAGGCTTATCGATGAATGGCAAACTCTTCCCGAGCTCTGGGATATGGTACGCAGTGAAGTAGACAGAAGGGGGGGGGGAGATGGGGCAGTTCATCTTGACAGGCAGCAGCGTACCAGTAGACGAGGAGAAACGAAGGCATAGCGGGACCGGAAGGTTCGGCTTGATAAAAATGCGGCCGATGAGTCTGTGGGAATCAGGAGACAGCACTGGCAAAATAAGCCTTTCCGACTTGTTCAGCGGGCAAGTATTCGAGCCTTTCGAATGTTCAATGGAATTGGAACAACTGGCCTTTCTCGTTTGTCGTGGTGGCTGGCCTCAAGCAACGTTTCTAGAAGGAGACATAGCCCTTGACCAGGCCAGAGACTATTACGAGGCCATATACAAGATTGATATCCATCGTGTTGACAAAGTTCGCAGGAGCAGCGAGCGGACAAGACTCCTTCTCAGGTCCTACGCCAGAAATACAGGCACCGCAACCAGTTTCAGTAAGATGTGTAAAGACATCAAGGCTAACGACAATGCAACCATCACCTATGAGACCATTTCCGATTATGTGGATGCATTGAAGAAACTCTTCGTGTTGGAGGATATGCCGGCATGGAACCCCAATCTGAGAAGCAAGACGGCGATACAGTCCTCCGATACGAGATATTTTATTGACCCTAGCATTGCAACATCAGCATTGTCTCTGGGGCCGAAAGACCTAATGAATGACTTGAAGACATTCGGGTTGTATTTCGAATCGATGGCGGTGAGAGATTTGCGTATCTATGCCGATTCGCTCGGAGGAGACTTGTACCATTTCAGGGATTCGTCAGGACTGGAGTGTGACGCCGTCCTTCACCTGAGAAATGGCGAGTATGCGCTGATAGAGATAAAATTAGGAGGGAAAGAAAATATCGATAAGGGAGCAGAATCATTAAAGACCCTAGCAAACAAAATAGATACAGGCAAGATGAAGGCTCCTGCTTTCCTGATGGTGCTCACAGGAGTAGGTCAATATGCCTATCGCCGTCCAGATGGAGTGTTTGTTGTTCCTATCGGCAGCTTGAAAGGCTGATGATGATTGGAAGGCGTCCGGCCCAGCACGTATAGACTGACCCCATCCGTTTCTGCTTTCAGTCCATCAAATTTACGGAATCCTACAGAAACCGATATGTGTCTGAGAGATAGAGTATAAGTTTACTAAAACAGTAATACACTTCCCTCGAAAAAAAACCGACCCTCGTTGGCCGGTTGGAAGTTATTGTTCTTATCAGAACAGACTGCCTGAGAAAGTGGAGATGGGATTGTGGATATCCACGTGAGCTACGGAGAACCCTTTTTCCTTTGTCAAGACATCCATTGCCTTGGAAGACTTGGTGTCAGCCGTCACGAAATACAATGCATCAATTGAAGAAGCCTGAGCAAATATCTTGGTATCATTCGGGATAATAAGTCTCTGTTCTGGTGTGAACTGACCATTATCCCGCGCTTTATAGAGAGCGCTTGCATAGCTGCCAGCCTTCTCCGCATGATCAAGGTTGAACGGTACAACCCTCACACACTCAAAGGGCAGCTGGTCCAATTCTCCCTTAACACAATACTCTGCAACGGCCACAGTAGAAACGTACAGTACAAAGTTGTTTTCAAGAAAGTGTTGGTAATATGCTTTGGCCGATTCATGAAGCGGATCATCTTCCTTCAAAAGCCTTATGAGGAAGCTTGTATCCAGCATGGCTATTTTGGGTTGCTCTTTATTGCTCATAGCCTCTCAAATCAGACATATAACTATCTACATCAACGCCAGCCCATGACTTCGACGCTTTTGCGATTAGTCCATTAAGGTAATTCTCATCAAAGATAGGGCGGTATCCCTGCAATGAAATCAGCCGAAGCGACGACATGTCAATCTCTCCAGTGGCCAAACTTTGCTTTCCTTGAGCCCTTACACCAAATTCTTTGTATAAGAGATTCTCCCGGATATTCTTAAGATACTCTTTGTCGGAATCTATAGTGACCTGACCATACTCTTTTGTGTCCAGGTGTATATTGGATTTATCCTTACCTCCTGCATCCGTGAGGGTGCCATATAGATATACTTCCGCATCCACCCAGACTTCGCTTGAACGCCGGTAATTTGTTTGAGGAGTAATCCGCAATTCGCCGTCATACCACTCGGAAGTAGTTATAGAAAACTCGTAATGCTTTGAGACAGCATCCGACTGAAGTTTCTCAATGGCACGTGCCGTTGGAAGGTCAAGCTTATCAATACTACCTGTCTTGAGGATACTAGCAAGGATGGCAGAAGTAGCGACAATTGTTTGGAAACTTGTCTTAAAAACATGGCGTACCGACCCACTCTCAATAGAATAGGAAATATCCGGCCTCTGCTTTTTATTCCCAGAGAAGAGGATTGATTCCACAGCGTCAAATATCTGAGCTATCTCCTTGATATCATATATATCAGGAGACAGTTCAAGATTTCCTTTGCTTCCAGAAACCCTTATCTCTATGGTTCCTCTCTGATCCATGGCGCAAATGTAAGCAAGTTACTTTTTATTTCCAATTAATAATTGTTAAAAAATAACCTACTTCATTTTGGAGGCCCCTCTATATCTGAGTTTTCAATAATTTGTACTAAGAATTCTCGGTTTGCGGCTTAGGCGGGCGACCGCGCTTTCCCTTGTTGGATTTCTTGGATGTACCTCACTTCTCAAACGCACGTCCTGACCCTTCTCCACATGGATATATAAACAATCCCCACCGGGGTCCACAACACATCCTCTGGATAGTGACGAAATAGGCGCATTGAATGTTTCATCCACCGCCACATAAGTTTCACCCGACCACCGGACCTTGCCCCATTCAAACGGTCGTCGTGATGTCCAAAGTTGCCCGCCCTCATAATCTCATCGAGAAGCAAACTCCCCAATCGCTCATCCGGTTCACACAACATATCCTCCTCACACAAGCCTAACACCTCACGTTCCACCCACATCACAGCACCCGCAAAGCGAAGCAAATGGAACCTTCGTAGAAGTTCCAGGACATTCTTCTTTACATGGAATTTTTCAGGACAAGATTTCAGAACGAAGTAGAAATCCATCAACTGCCTCAGACCTACACCCTCGTACATCAGATGCCAGAAAATATGGTTAAGCGATAGCACCACATTAAAGGTCCAGTCAGGCACATGACATCCGAGGGACTCATTATTTACGATATGTTCCTTGCCGCACTCCCTAAACCAATGCTGCAAACGAGCATTGCGCATCAGATTGCGACTGACTGACGGACGGTAATGCAACTCAACCTCCACATCAGGAAAAAGCCGCACATTAGCATGATGATAGTCAAAACTCTCCAGCTGTCCAGTCTTACGAGCCCAATCCAATGCCACCTCCGGCTCCGCCAGCATCCACATGTCGATATCGCCAGACTGTCGCAAACTTCCCAATCCACCTACTTGCTCATAAAGACACGCCAATCCCTGTCCTTTGAGCAGGCAGCTGTCGTACCCAGACTCCCTGAGTCTGTTGCTCAATTCAGAACAGCATCGGTCAACGACTTCATTCTGTCTCTGAATTTGCATCGCCATAGCCAGCCATTGCATTTTCAGAGACGATGGTAGGTTTACAAGTTGTCCCGACCTCTCCAATTTCTTCACCCCAGCGAAGCAGACTCCCACCAATGCCTGCTCGCGAGCCATTCCCATCATCTTAGCCCACTCCTGTGCCGAAGGTGCTACGTCCAATTGTGGTCGGACATCTAATGCGACTTGCAGAAGTTCAAAGAAAAGTTTTTCTTGCATATAGTACTAAGTAACTGTTAACGCGAAACTCGTTATTTTTCTTTATTTGGCAATGACTCGCTGCCGTCTTGTCCATACTTCCCATCCTTCGCCTCGAAGATGACGCTTGGCTCCAGTACCTCCACCGTATGCCATGCACCGGCAGGAACTACACAGCCGAAGTTGCCAAGGCTCGGGTCGAGCATATAGCGAGCCGACTCTTTGAACCTCCTCCCCGAAGGCACGTCCTGAGCATCCATGCCCATCGGGAAGTCCTTGGCAATGTCCTCCTCCTCGTATATGATTTCCACCAGCTTACCCGAAAGGCAGATTACCGTCTCATTACTATGAGGGTGGCGGTGGATTGGAACAACCGTTCCGGGCATGAGGGCATTCAGCATGCGCTGACCTCCGTCATCTGGTGACGTGCGAAGGTCGAAGTTCATGCGCTTGCGTTCGCTGACCGCAGCCTTGTCGAATAAATCACAGAGGAGTTGCTTGTCTATCTGTATCATTTATTGTTGTCTTTTGTTGATCTTACTTTTGTTTCAAGGAAGCAAGATACTCTTCATGCAGATGGTAGTATTTCTTCTTGAAAAGCACATAGGCTACTGACAGCAGCAGGAGCGCTCCCAATAGATAGAGCCAGTGCGCTAGTGTTGTATTTGGGCATAAGTAGATAAAGCCAAGACTCACAGCCAACTGCAATGCCATATAGATGAGAGAGACAGTTACATGCCCAATTTTCAGCTCATTAGCCATCAGCTGATATGCGTGCTTGCGATGAGCCTCCCCGAGGTTCTCGTGCAGCAGGATGCGATGCACTATGGTGAGACATCCGTCCACCCCGTACACCAGCAGTAGAGTCAGCCAAGTCACATCCTGCGTGCGCACGATGAGCATCCCAATCGCGAATAACAATATGAACGCGATGCCCACGCTGCCCACATCGCCAGCAAAGCAACGTGCTTTCCCGCGCGGGCGAAAGTTGAAAAAGCAGAACACCAGAAGAGCAAGTGCCACCACGTTCAGCAGACTGCTGTCAATGAACTCCAAGCCACTTTCCTTTTTCATCCGCAGATTCACCAGCATCAGGGGCACCAACACTGCAAGCGAATAACCGCCGGTGATACCGTTGATTCCGTCCATAAAGTTGTAGATGTTGGTCGCTCCCACGCATACAATCAGCGCCAGTACTATGAACACGATGGTCATCAGCAAGTTACTGTCGGTAAGGAAACCCTGCTGCCGGCCGCAGAGGAAGAGCTGGATTATGAGCAGTCCCATTGCGAGGAACTGTGCCACGAGGCGGACGGAGTCAGGAAGCGAGCGCACGTCGTCCACAAAGGATATCCCGGCCGCAAGAGTCACGGCAGCCAGCATCCAAGGGTATTGAAAGCCAAAAAATGCGCTCCATACCCACACGCCGATGAGAAAGATGATACCACCGCCGCGCAGCACGATGCTGGAATGCGACGATCGGGCATTGGGTTTGTCGATGATGTTGAACCTGTCCGCAATGCGGAAATAGAGCAGTTCAGCCGCAATCAACACTGCAACGATAAATAAATATGTTATCCAAATAGGCATATCTTGTATTGATTTTGTTGTCTTTTATTACTCTTCGCTTCAGGCAGTATTATGCGTGTTTGCCATCATTCGATTGTTGAGTTGATTGTGCGTTTGCCATCTGAAGAAATTTGTTCGACAGATTGGTCCCGGATGATAAGTTGTCGTAGGCTTCTGCTACCCAAAGAAGGTAGTTGTCCCATAGGCCTGTATCGACTTCTGTTTGCAATTGTGATAGCTTATCTTGGTCAGGAGTGCCATCATTATGGAAGTAAACGCTCGATGTTACCTGACTTCTGAACACAAAGAGAGCTTTCTTTTCGCCCCAAGAGTATGACGTAAGCCAATTATCTGGATACCATATTTTTTCCTCCTCCGGCTTATACGTACTATGGCTCAAAGTGTCTTCAATAAACCTCTTAGCAAGTTCCCGCAGCGTATATATCCTCATATTTTCACTGAAATACTTATCAGGATCTTCGTAGAAGAGATGGTCGCAGTGCCCATGTTCAATCTGAACCTTTATATCATCCAGAAGATCGCCATCTATCACATCATTACTCAGATGGATTTCCTTGATGTCAAAAAGGCGCATTGGCAGGAATTCGAATAGGCAATCCAAGTTTGTGAAGCGCAACAATCACCGCATGTTTTTCAGCAATGTTTAACTTAGCATTCAATTCTTGACATGCCTTGTCGTATCTGCCATTATATTTAGAATAGTTGGCAACTATCTTTAGCGCGCGAATAGCAATCTTGCAAACCTTTTTGACTTTTGATTCCTCTCTTTTCGAAAAGAAGAATGTCCCAAAGTATGTGCCAATCAGTGCGCTCAACAGAGCAATCACAATTTCTTTCCACATAGTATTCAGTAACTAATAATTTGTAAAGTCTCAAATAAAGGCGATAGGAGATAATGCTGTATTTTGCTTTGGATAATATCGATGCGAAACCGTTAACGATAACTGTTAATTGATGTGTAAAACGGTACAAATCAACTGCAATAGAATTTGAAATCAAATCCTATAATTCTCCAACACATCCAATGGTTCCCAACCAAGTTCCCTGCGTGCTTTCTCATTAGAGAATGTCAAAGACTCGGTCATTTTCGACAACTTATAACTATTGATAGGAGCTTTAGAACCAAGCAAGTCTCCAACCTTAGCCATACACCAAGCCATCCAGTAAGGAATAGAGATAGGTTTACGCTTTCCTAACTGTTTAGCCACAGAAGCAGATATCTCACCAAATGTTGGTTGATTAGTATCACACACATTGTAAACGCCACCCTTCTCAATCAACAACGGAAGCAAACGAGCAATATCCTCTGCCATCAAAACACTCTTACACACCTTACCTCCGGCAATATTCAAATAAAAACCTTTGCGAATACCGTTAACCATCGCCCCAAGATTACCAGGAGCATTCTTACCCGCAAGCAGAGAAGGACGAAGGATACCCAGCGTCACCCCATGTTCATAGCACCACTTGGTCAAGTACTCCTCAGCCATAATCTTACTCTTAGCATATGGAGTGACACCATTCAAAGGATGATCTTCAGAAATTAATTCACCGCTCTCACAACCATACACTGCAACTGTAGAAATAAAAACTAATGCTTTGGGTACGCCAGCTTTCTCAAGAGCAGTACATAAATTTCGAGTTCCCTCATAATTAACATCAAAAAAAGCCTTCTCCTCCTCCGGAGTACGAGGCACGACATGAGCTTTACCGCATGCATGCAGCACTATATCATAATGTGTATTTATGGCCGGTACTTCTTTAGCAAGATTAATCTTTATATCATCCTCCTGTCCCAATCCCAGAGTATGAACCGTCTCATACTCTTTATGTAAAATTGGTAATATATTATATCCTAAAAAGCCAGAAGATCCTGTGAATAGCAATTTGTTCATATTGGTCATTTATATATTCTTCAAAATTTTATTAATCTTTGTTGCATCACCATACTCACAAGGTGAATCATAAGGTCTATCAGGGAAAGCACCATACTCAAGCTTTATATCTAGGCCATTATCCCTTATAAACTGCTCGACACGTTCCGCCAATGAGATTGGCTCACCCTTGCATACATTAATGATTCCATTTATCTCGTTCTGCATAACAACAGCGGAAATCAAATGTGCAAGCTCATCAACTGTAATAAAGTCATACTTGTTCTTTCCGGTTGTAAATGGAAAAGTTTTCTTTCCGTCATCAGCTGCATTGAGCAACTTGCAGAAGATAGAATTATTCTTTCTATCATCTCCCAAGATATAGTAAGCACGAAGCCACTGAAGGATACACCCTTTCTGATCAGTATATTGAATCATAGCTCTACGAAGAGCATCCTTAGCAATGCCATACATAGAGATAGGATTGCAAGGCGTATTCTCATCAATAGCTCCTTCCCAATAGCCTACCTCATGCATAGTACCCATAACAGCAAGCTGCTTCAAGCCTCCATCAATCATTGCGGTCATAAAGTTATAATGAGCAGATACATCACCCATCTGAGTCGGGGCATTGTGCACAAAACCGTTTCTCCAAGCCATATGGAGACATACATCAGGAGAGCCCAATTGCTCCCATACATTACCTTCAGGCAATTCAAAGAGATTGAGCGAACGGCATTCTGCACGCGCATCTACATCATTGCACACAATATCACAAGCAATTACTTCCGCTCCTTTATCCAAAAGGGCTTTCACTACATGACGGCCAATATATCCATTGGCTCCTGTTACTAATATCTTCATAACTTAAAAATCGTATTTAGCCATGACCTTAAAGAATATTTTTCATATATGTCATTTGGTATCTCTTTCCACTGACTTTTGAGGAATCCTGCATCTATAACTGGGTTCTCTCTATCCACTATTAATATATTTTCCGGGCGATAGAAATCATAATTCTTTACAAGATGATTAGTCGTTATGAGTTTCTTCTTCGCCCCTAGTGCCTCTATTGTACGCATAGTAAGGCCTGTTTGTTTAGGATGCTGAATATCTAATTGGATTCGTGATCTCGAATAGCAATCCATCAATTTAGAACGTGACATTGGAACGAAACTAAATTCCGACATCTTAGCTTTTCTCATCTTTTTATCTTGTACTTTCATCTTATAGTACAAGATTTTACTTGGCAAAAAGAACCAACTATAACAAGAGCCTCCCATTTGATTAACCTGTGATATTATTGATGATATAAAGGTATATCTATCGCTATGTACAGTACCAGCAAACATTACATCATAAATCGGCGAGACATCTGCTTCTGCTATATCTTCATACAATCGTGTATAGAATAATGGAAGAAATGTATATCCATACTTAATACTATCATTGGAATCAAATGTAAAGATTTTGTCAAAGTATACGGACCCTTTATCTACATCCTTGTAGTTTTCCACAGAATCCCAAAAGTAACGTATAAACACTGAATTAGGGCACCTATTCTTCACAAACGAAGCAATTCTAGGAGTATAGCTCTCAGCTTTCAACACAAAGACATAATCGAAGTCTATCCCTGCTACTGAATCCATTACCTGTTTATAATAGTCCAATATGTATGTCTCTATGAGGTTTTTATTTAGTCGAATAAGGATTCTCAGAAAAACATTATCCGATGGACGTTCGTTAAAACTCCATACCTCTGCTCCCTTCTCTTCCAACTCCTTGATGATATCTTTTTCATAGCTAAAAAATGGAGTATAGAAAAACAATATCTTTTTACCTTTCAACGAATTCTCCATTATTTGTATAATCCTTTTCGTTTCATTTCCTCGATTGAGGCTTCGTATTTATCTTCTTGTATCTCTTGTTGATTTACCCAGTTGGTGAACTGCTCTATGCCTTGAGAGAAGCTCCATTTGGGTTTGAAGCCTAAGATGTTTCGGGCAAGAGTTATGTCTGCATAGTTATGGCGGATGTCGCCTAAGCGATAATTACCGCTAACTGTTATAGGGACTTCTATTCCGTACTTTTCGCATAGCGTATTGGCTACAGTCAACACATCGGTTGCAACACCAGTACCCACGTTGAATACACGTCCATTTGCTTCAGGTACCTCAAGACCAAGGATAGTAGCATCTACCACATCGTCAATGTACACAAAGTCACGAGACTCACAACCGTCCTCGAAGATGTTTATTTCGTTGTGATTCTTGATGCGAGTAGAGAAGATACTAAGGATACCGGTATAAGGATTGCTCAACGACTGACCAGGGCCATAGACGTTCTGATAGCGGAATGATACGGATTCAACACCTATGGTAGGGCAAACAAGGTGAACAAGCTGACCTTGAACCTGCTTGCTGATGCCATAAACTGAAGAAGGATGTATGGCGCTATCCTCAGTGGTGCCAACGAGTGTAACCTTACCGCCACACTTTGGACAATGACATTCAAAGTCGCCCTTAGCCATATCCTCGTCCTTGCGATCCATTGGATATACGTCACCACATTTCTCGCAATGGTACTTACCTTCACCATAGATAGCGCGAGATTCTGCTACCAACACACGCTTTACGTTGTGCTTTGTATTCGTGAGGATATCAAGCAAGAGTGCTGTACCACCAATGTTGGTCTCAACATACTTCTCAATCTCATACATAGACTGACCAGTACCAGTCTCAGCTGCCAAATGGATTACCGCCTCTTGACCTTCGAGAGCCTTCATCCAATCTTCACGTGAAATTACTGAACCTCTGATAAAAGTCACTTTATCCTTGATTGACTGATACAATGGCGAGGTCTCTTCCGGATTATCTCCATGTATTTGCTTTGTAAGAGTATCAAGAATAGTAACTTTATAACCTTTAGCTAATAGCTTCAAGGCTAGGTTAGAGCCTATAAAGCCGGCTCCTCCTGTAATTAATACTTTTGTTATACTCTTTGCCATTTATTTACTTTAAAATCATATTCTTTAACAACTTTGGCAGGGGAACCTACAGCAATAGAATAATCTGGAATTGACTTATTTACTATACTATGGGCACCTATCACACATCCTTTTCCAATTGTGACTCCAGGCATAATAATAACTCCCTCTCCTATCCATGTGTTAGCACCTATAGACACGGGGGCTGTTGTATACTCTCGTTGTATCGGTGGGATATCAGGATTTGAATCATTCTCCTCTCCTTTATATGAGCCATGGCTGTTATCTGAGATGAAAACATGCGAAGCAATCAAGACATTATTCCCAATATTCACACTATCCATAGCAACAATGTGTACATTGTCATTTAGCTGAACGTTATTCCCAAAAACTAATTTTTGTGAATATGGTTGGACACCAGGGAAACATTCAAATCGACAGTTAACCCCTGTTGTTAAACCTTCGCCGAAATTGATAAATCTACGTCCTCGAATAATGTTTGGAAATCGTAATAGACGTATTTTTCTATCAATAATCTTTGATTTAAGCATCCAATATGCCAATTGACACTTCTCAAACAAAGAATAATCATTTTTTAATCTACTCATAATTTCCTGCTTTTATAAGTAATTCTTTATATAAGGCCACGTATTCATCTCCCATTTTATCCCAAGAGAATCGTTTGGCGTTTTCCAAACCTGCATCAATAATCAAATCTCTACTTGCTTTATCTTTAAGAATCTCCAGTTTAGATCGGAATTCTGATATTGTTAATTCATTCAAAAGCAATGGAGTTTGCCCTATTACTTCAGGAATAGAAGAAGCATTGTAAGCAATTACTGGGCATCCGGCCCTCTGAGCTTCTAAAATAGGTATTCCAAATCCCTCATAAGCAGATGGATACGCTAAACAAATAGCCTGATTATACAATTCATTTAATTCTAAATTTGAAAGATAACCTAATTGTGTATAATTGTCTCTACCTAGTGTTTCATTTATAAATCGTTCCTCGTCTTCGTTTAGTTTTCCCCCAACTATTGCCAACTTATATTGAGTATTTCTCAATGCGCCCACAACCAAATCAAATTGCTTGTATGGTTGCCTAGAGCCAACAAAAACCACATACTCTCCAAGATTAGAATATTTATCCGTGTTAATAACCTTATAATCTGTTGACACCCCATTGTAAATAATCCTTATTTTGTTCTCATCAATATCAGGTAAATAACGAAGAACATCCTGCTTGGTATTCTCTGAAATACATACAACAACATCTGCCTTTCTGATAGCTCTAAATTTCTGCCATGAATGGACCCATAGTGCTAATCCCTTACGATATTTCTCGTATGTGAAATCGTGAACTGTCGTAATGTTTATTGCGTACTTATTTTTACATATTCTATAATGAGATGAATGGAAAATGAAAGGCGAATTATAATTCACTTTAGGATTTTTATACCGTTCAACTTGCAAGTATTTTGAGTTTTGGATTACAACTTTTATATTAGATAGGGACTGTCTAACCTCATTTGTTTTATCCCATGGATACTCCATACAAATATAAGGCAATCCACTTTTTTCAAGTGCCGACAATAATGCTCCCCATACGACAGAAAGGCCACCCATTCGCTGAAGTGAGAAACCTATATTATCTAAAACTATTTTTTCCATTCGTAAAGTTATTATAGGGATTGTCGTTTAATGTTTTCTATTAGACCGAAGCAGCCGACTGATCCCATCCATTTCTGCGTTCGGGTAACCAAATTTCCGTTTTATATCTCATTCCGGTCGTTTCGGCCGGACTATTTGTCCATTCTCAATGGCAGAGGCGTAGTTCCGCCTTGAAAGCACTTCTCTATGTGCATATTTCCGTTTCAAGAGGCCGCCAGCTGTGCTCTCTGCTCTATCCTGTCTGCCAGCTGCACCACGTTTGCAGTGTGGATGCCGAAGAAGATGTACAGGACTTCCGTCAGCTTCGTCCGGGCCTTGACTCGCCTCAGGTCGTAGTGCTCTTTCTGTGTGCCGAACGAGCCCTCCATCGCTGTCGCCCTCACTCTGGCAAGTTCCTTTCTGACAAGGTCTTTTCCCTTCTTCTCCTCGCAGAACGGCCTTCCTCGCTTCACGAACGAGGTCTGTATCCCATTCTCCTTGCAGTAGTCTCTGTTGTCGGTTCCGGCATAACCGG
>CAMCGB010000012.1 GCA_945874355.1 uncultured Bacteroides sp. | reverse complement strand
GGCACAACACCCTGCTTTCTTTGTGCCTCGAATGCGTCATCGCGGAGACGCTTACCGAAAAAGGGAGACCGCGAGGCCTCCCTGAACTTCTGTCGGGGTACTGTGACTCGAACACAGGACCCTCTGGTCCCAAACCAGATGCGCTGCCAACTGCGCCACACCCCGAAAGAGTTGCAAATATAACTCTGTTTTGACAGAATTACAACCATTTGGCTATTTTTCCACCCTCACAGGCCACATCGGACAGCATCCTTCTGCTCGGTTCCCGATACTTTTACCCCTTAAGTAATCCTCTTTAGACAATCACCTGTGAACATTAATCAACGGTTCCCCTAAAGCAACTGACAGCTCTGCAATAGAGCGCAGCGTGAGATTGGTCAACATTGATTTGATGTTTCGGAAGCGAAATATTACCTTTGCCAGTCAGCAAGAGAGATTGCGTATGATAATTAGAGCGAAAGATATCAAAAAGAGTTATTCGGGGCTAGAGGTCCTGAAAGGCGTTGACTTCAGCGCCGAAAAAGGCGAAGTGGTGGCTATTGTCGGCGCCTCGGGAGCGGGCAAGACCACCCTGCTCCAGGTGCTCGGGACCCTTCTCACCCCGGACAGCGGCTCCCTGGAGATTGACGGCGAGCAGGTGACAGGCCTCAGCGCCGACCGTCTGGCAGAGTTCCGTTCGCGCAAAGTGGGCTTCGTCTTCCAGTCGCACCACCTGCTGGCCGAATTCACCGCCCTCGAAAACGTGATGATACCCGCCCTGATAGCAGGCAAAAGCAAAGCCGAAGCAAAAGCAAGAGCCGAACAGCTGCTGCGCAGTGTTGCCCTCGAAGACCGGCTCCACCACAAGCCTTCGGAACTCTCCGGCGGCGAACAGCAGCGGGTCGCCATAGCAAGGGCCATAGTCAATTCCCCGGCAGTCCTTCTGGCCGACGAACCGACAGGCAACCTGGACTCCCGCACCAAAGAAGAAATCCACAAAGTCTTCTTCTCGCTGCGCGACACCCTGGGCCAGACCATAGTCATAGTCACTCACGACGAACATCTCGCCTCTTTGTGCGACCGCTGCCTTGTGATGAAAGATGGACGCTTTGTTTAGGTTCAAGCGCTTCACTGTCCGCAACTCCGACTCCGCCCTCAAGGTCGGCACCGACGCCGTGCTCCTCGGCTCCATAATGACCATCCCCACGCCCTGCCGGACGTCTCTTGACATCGGCACAGGGACAGGCGTGATTGCCCTTATGGCCGCCCAGAGAACCGAAGACAGGGCAGAACCCTGCCTGATTACCGGCATAGACATAGACCCTCCGTCGGCCCGGGAAGCGGAGCTCAACTTCGCATCTTCGCCCTGGAGCGACAGGCTTGAGGCCGGCTGCATCGCGCTTCAGGAGTTCAGAACTGAAGGGCAGTTCGACCACATATTCTCCAATCCTCCCTACTATGACCGCTCCCTGCGCAACCCCGAAAAGCGAGTCAGCCGGGCGCGCCACAGCGACAGCCTGGACTTCGATGAGCTGCTCTCACATTCGCGGCGTCTTCTCGCACCTCAAGGCATCCTATCCGTCATTGTCCCCTGCGAATACCTCACCGACCTTAGCCGCAGGGCCGCTTCATACGGATTGTACCCTTTCAGATGCGTGAAAATCCGCACCACAGAAAAGAAAAACCCCAAAAGAGCCGTTGTGGAATTCGCCACAGAAAGAAAAGAACTTGATACAGAAGAACTTACTATGACAAGGGACGGCCTGTGGACAGAAAAGTATTCCCGCTATGTGAAGGATTTTTATCTTGATAAGGGGTGAAAATTTCGCCACAAAACTCTGATTTCGCCCCAAAAACCGAGGTTTCGCCACAATTAGACCTCCTTTTCTGATATGAGTATATTGTTTGGTTTAATTTTGCCGACGCAAAATGTTTAATCATTAAACTATCAAACAATGTACGACATCCAACAAAAGGACAACTTCGTCCTTCGCTTTGAGCAGACCGTGAAGGAGTGCTGGAACAATCCCGCCCTCAATGACTATAAAGGTCCCGTGAAGACCTTTGGTCAGCTGGCAGAAGACATCGAGAAGATGAATCTTCTTTGGAAGGCCGCAGGACTTGTCAAAGGTGACAAAGTGGCCATCAACGCCAAGAGCAGCGCAGCCTGGGCTACCGTGTTCTTTGCCGCACAGGCAGGTGGCTACGTAGCCGTTCAGATATTCAACGCCTTCACTCCATCAGACATAATGAGCTTGACGAATCACTCCGATTCAAAGATACTCTATACCGAGAAAGCCATTTTCGAGAAGATGGACTTCGATTCCATGCCTTCCCTTCTTGCAGCCATCGACATCAAGAGTGGTGAACTGCTCGCTTCTCGCAACGGCTTCGCTGACCTGTATAATAATGCCGAGGCTCTTTTCGCAAAGGCTCATCCCCAGGGACTTACCCCCGAAGGCATCAAGTACGATGCCGGTACTCTGGATGACACCTGCGCCATAATGTACACCTCCGGCTCCACCGGAAACCCCAAGGGAGTGATGCTTTCCATCAGGAACATCAGTATGAACGTTTACGCCCTGCCCCTTCACCTTCCTTTCAAGAGAGGCGGGTGCACAGTGACCATTCTTCCCTTTGCGCATATCTTCGGTATGACCGTCGACATGATAGCCCCTCTGTGCTACGGAATGCACCTCGTCGTGCTTGGCCTGCCTCCTATCCCGAGCAACCTCAAACCTGCCCTCAGGGAGTACAAGCCCGAGCTCTTCTTCTCAGTTCCTCTGGTGCTTACCAAGCTCATCGAAGACACCCTTGGAGAGTTCATCCACAGCAAGAGCGGAGCTGCCAAGCTTGAGGACCACGAGAACAATCCCGACTTCTGCAACGCTCTGAGAATCATTCTTGATCAGGCCCTTGGCGGAAATGTCAAAGTATTTGCTACCGGTGGAGCTGCCATCCCCGAGCAGTTCGAGAAGCTGCTGGTGGAGAAGCTCGGTCTTCCTTTCATCACCGGTTACGGTATGACCGAGACCGCTCCTTTGATTAGCGTAGGCCATCTTGGAAGCTACAAACTCAGAGAGTGCGGAGAGTGGGTTGAAGAGGCTGTCGATCTCAGAATCGATTCCAGCGAACCCGAGACTATCCCCGGAGAGATTCAGCTTAAGGGTCATGTCGTATTCCAGGGCTATTACAAGAACCCCGAAGCCACCGCGGCCGCATTCACCGAAGACGGATGGTTCCGCACCGGAGACCTTGCCACAATGGACAGCGAAAAGAGCCTGTTCATCGTGGGCCGCAGCAAGAACATGATTCTTTCTTCCAACGGCCAGAACATCTTCCCCGAAGAGATCGAAGTAGTTCTGAATGCCCTTCCTTACGTGGGAGAGTCTCTTATCGTCTCAAGGGGAGAGCGTCTTGTCGCACTCATCGTTCCGGATATGAACCTTGCCGGCGATATGAGCAGCGATGAACTCGCGAAGGTAATGAACGCCAACCTCGCGGCTCTGAACAAAAAGATGCCCGCCTACTCTCAGGTATCTTCATATGAGCTTCATTTTGAGCCTTTTGCAAAGACTCCTAAGGGAAGCATCAGAAGATTCATGTACAAGTAGCCCTTGGCCTTGATCTAAAACCTCAAACCTCAAACCTCAAACCTCAAACCTCGGGATGACAACCGATCCCGAAGCCGTGGCAAATAATTTGTAGCAATTTCGTGCTACGGTGAACAAAACAAGAATTAGGACAATATGTCAGAAATAAGAAGAGTTGTCATTACCGGCCTGGGAGTCATTTCCCCGGTCGGCAATGACGTTAATACATTCTGGGCCAATCTCAAAGCCGGAGTATGCGGCATTGACCGCCTGACCGATTACCAGGAGTACAAGCTGCCCATAAGCGTAGCTGCAAGAGTAAAGGACTTCGACCCTCTGAAGTATTCCCTTTCTGTCGCCGAGAGACGCCGCAACGACCTTTACAGCCAGTTCGCCCTCGCCGCCGCCGATGAAGCGATGCGCTCAAGCGGCCTGAAGTCAAGGGAGAATATCCAAGCCGAAAGGTTCGGAGTCTATCTTGGCTCCGGCATAGGAGGAATGAACACCTTCGTGAACCAGACCAAGGTTCTGTTCGACGAAGGCGCCGACAGGATTTCGCCCCTTTTCATCCCTATGATGATTTCCAACATAGCGGGAGGCAATATTGCCATACGCTATAAGGCCCAGGGACCCTGCCTCACCCACGTTTCAGCCTGCGCCACCGGCACCAATTCCGTAGGGGAAGCCTACCTTGCCATCAAATACGGCAGGGCAGACGCTATACTTGCAGGAGGCAGCGAGGCCGCCCTGCATCCCCTTGCCATAGGCGGATTTGCCAACTGCAAGGCCCTCACCACCGAGACCGATCCGGCCCTGGCCTGCCTACCGTTTGACGAGCGTCGCGGCGGATTCGTGATGGGAGAAGGCGCCGCCTTGATGATGCTCGAAGAGTATGAACACGCCAAAGAGCGTGGGGCTGAGATAATTGCCGAAGTATGCGGCTACGGATGCACCTGCGACGCTCACCACTACACGGCACCGCGTCCCGACGGAGTGACCGCCGCAAAAGCCATAAAAGATGCCTTGGATGAGGCAGGCTATCGTTCCGGAGAGAACCTTTACGTCAATGCCCACGGAACGGGCACCCATCTAAATGACCTCGCCGAGACTACGGCCCTCAAGCTCGCTCTCGGTCAGGATGCCTACAATGCTTCCGTCAGCTCGACCAAGTCGATGACAGGTCACATGTTCGGCGCCACAGGAGCCGCCGAACTTATCGCCAGCGCCCTTGCCCTGAAGGAAGGCATAGTGCCTCCCACCATAGGCCTCGAGCAGCCCGATCCCGAGTGCGACCTGGACTATACGCCTCTCAAAGCGCGCAAACGCAGTCTGGACGTGGCAATTTCAAATTCCCTGGGATTCGGAGGCCACAATGTCTGCGTAGCGCTGCGCAGGGTTGATTGACACCCGAGTGCGGGGCCGAGTGACCCTGCACCACCTAAATAGAAAATAATGAACAGAGAAGAAATTAAATCCATCCTTCCTCATCGCGAACCTATGCTGCTCGTAGATGAGTCGGAAATGCAAGGCGAGTATGTGCTGTCGAAGTACACCATCCGCGAAAACGAATTTTTCACCACGGGACATTTCCCCGGCTACCCTGTAGTGCCCGGAGTCATCCTGTGCGAAATCATGGCTCAGTCCAGTTTCCTGCTTATAGGAAAGGAAGCCCTGGAAACCAACATCGGAATGTATGCCGGAATTGAAAATGTCAAGTTCAAGCATTCAGTCTTCCCCGGCGATACGGTTTGCGTCAAGGCCAAGGCCATAGCCCGCAAGGGCCCTCTGGTGCAGGTTGAGGCAAAAGCCACCGTCGAGGACAAGCTGGTATGTCAGGGCAAGCTGTCATTTATGCTTGTACCTAAGGAAAACCTTAAATAATTTCTTCAAAAACAAAAGTTTATGGCTTACGGATTATTGAAAGGAAAGAAAGGTATAGTGTTCGGCGCGCTGAACGACCAGTCCATCGCCTGGAAAGCGGCCCTCAAAGCCCACGAGGAGGGCGCCGAACTCGTTCTGACCAACACTCCGGTGTCAATCAGACTCGGCACCATTGACGAGCTTGCAAAACTGACCGATGCCATTGTGGTGCCGGCCGACGCAACCTCGCTTGACGACCTTAACAATCTGGTGGACACCGCTATGGAGCATTTTGGCGGGCAGTTCGATTTCGTGCTGCACTCAGTGGGAATGTCTCCCAACATCAGGAAGAACAAGCCCTATGAGGCCACCAACTACGACTTCTTCTCCAAGACTCTGGACATCTCTGCGATGTCCTTCCACAAGCTCCTGGGAGTGCTTTACTCAAAAGACGCCCTCAAGGAGTGGGGCTCAGTGGTAGCCCTGACCTATATCGCCGCCCAAAGGACTTTCCAGGGCTATAACGATATGGCCGACGCCAAGGCTCTGCTCGAGTCTATCGCAAGGAGCTTCGGCGTCATCTACGGAAAGAAGCGCCACGTCAGGGTCAACACCATCTCCCAGTCGCCTACCAAGACTACTGCCGGAAGCGGTATTGCAGGAATGGAGGAAATGTTCGCCTATGCAGACAAAATGTCCCCTCTGGGGAATGCAACGGCTTCGGACTGTGCTGATTACATAGTCAGCCTCTTCTCCGACCTCACCCGTCACGTGACTATGCAGACCCTCTACCACGACGGAGGCTTCTCCTCTACGGGACTTACCGCCGAAGTGGTGGAGACCTTTACCAAAGGATTGAAGGAAGAACTATAGGAAGGCGCCCCTTCGCCTGGATTCCGCGCGCAGGGCTTTGAGCTCAGCGTAGCGTGCCCTCAGGGCAGGAATCTCGCGGAAAGGCGCGGCCGAAAAGTTTTTGACCCCTATGCCCACAAGGTGTAGGGGTTCTATTATTCTGCTCAGAAGAAAGCCCCTTTCCGGCTTGCACATCCCAACCACGGCACTGACGCACTTCAGGGCTATCTTTTTATCCCTGCTCACTTTTCTCTGAGCCCTGTCGTGCACCGCGGAGGCTGCCGGAACCACCCCGCACTTGAAACCGAAATAATGCAGGCGGTCGATGTAGTTCTCATCTTCGCCGTACTGCCTGAAAGCCGGACTGAAGCCTCCTACGGTCTTGATGGCATCCCGGCTGAGCAGCCAGTGGGCTGCCATCACGAAGGGTACGTCAACTATCAGCTTGTCCGTGGCGCTTATGCCTTTCAAGACCTTGAGGGCCTTACCGCAGTGCTTTTTGAAACCTTTGTCGAGCTTGCCGGCGGCGTCTTTCTGCAGGGGACTCAGCACCCCGTACTCGCCCCTATAGGCGTCCACAAGCTTTGCCAGAGTGTCTTTTTTGAGCCAGGCGTCCTGGTTCAGCAGATAGACAAAGTCGTACTTGCGCTCAAGGGCAAGCCGCAGACCGAGATTGTTGGCCGCTCCGAAGCCCTGGTTGCCGGAAGAGCAGACCAGCTCCACCCAGGGGTAACGTTCGCGGACGTAATCTGCCGTCCCGTCGGTCGAACAATTGTCTATGACAAGGGCGTCAGAGTTGAGCGAAGAATTCCTGATGCTAGAAAGGCACCTATCCACCCACTGCATCGCATTGTAGGTGACAACTATGGTCAATATGCTATGAGCCATCGCTAGTCCTTAGAATATTTGATGAACAATTCCTTGGGGCTCAGAGAGGAGAAGATGCTACGGCTTATGTTCCTGAATGTCAGGTGTTTTATCCTGTTTTCGGGGCTTGGATGCACTTTTGCCACCCAATAGGCCTTCGTCCGCTTCAGGCTCTCCGCAAGCCACACCCCCAATTTAAGAATAATTTCTTTTGTTTTGCTTCCTGAAGCGAAAAAGATGAGCGAACCTTTCACTGCGGCGGGACGCACGGCGCAGCTCAGACGCGATGCGGTGGTGCGGGCCTTGTGTATGATGCTCACTTCGCTGTCCACATACACCCCGTAGCCGCGGCTCCGGGCAAGGGTTGAAAGGGCTATGTCTTCAGGTGTGAAAAAGTAAGTCTCATCGAACCACCCGAGCTCCTGGAACACGTCTGTCTTGATAAGAAAGGCCGCTCCGCAGATATTGGAGGTACTGAAGACGCTGCCCGTCACCGGAGTCTTACCCAGGGTGTCGTCTTTCTTCTCGCTGTAGAGGTGCCACTGCTGGAGCAGATAGTTGTACCAGGGGTAGTCGGGCCTTCCGCAGAGCTGCAGGCTGAAGTCGGCGTTCAGAAGTTTGGGACTTACTATGGCGGCGTCCTGAGGCAGGGCCTGGATGTCCGAAACAAGCCTTTTGAGGACATCGCAGGTAAAAAGGGTGTCGTCGTTCAGGATGAAGCAGTAGCGGCCCTTTGCCTGTCGCAGGGCGAGGTTGTTGTTCTCGGAGAATCCGCGGGTCTGCCCGCTGGAGATGAACCTGACCTCGGGATACTTCTCTTGTGCCTCCAAAAGCCTCTGATTGTCAAATAGATACGCTACTACCAGAATCTCGCACCCGACGCTGTTGAACTGCCTGATGCTGTCAAGGCACGGATAGAGGTTGTCCGTGCGGTTCATGCACACGATTACGATGCTGACTATTTTCTCATCCTCAGTCATCGAGCAGTCCCTCCGGAAGATTGAAGTCTATCTTTCTCTTCTTATCGTCGAGCGAGGTGATAAGGTCCTCGTGAAGAGGTATCAGATGACCCCCGACGCTGATGCAGGGGTTCCCTGGGAAGAGCTCCATATGCTCCACCGTGCCTATTACGTCGCCCCTGTTGCTGACCGTCCAGCCGCTGAGGTCCAGCTCTTCATCACTCTCCAGCTCGCAGTCCAGAAGAACTTCCCTTCCGACCAGCTCCTCGGCGTCGGCGAGAGTGTCCACGTCGAAGAACTTCACCACAGCCTTGGTGCTGCCTTTGGCGCGAATCGAAGAAATGAAGAAAGGAACCTCGAGTCCATCAAAAGCGATGAACACGGGTTCCTTCAGGTCTATGTCTTCCAGCCCCAGTTCGGAAAGCCCCAGAAGGATGCCTCCGTCGGTGCCGTCAGACTTGAGTACCTTGCCGATAGGAAGCATTATGCCTCAGCAGGTGCTGCTTCTTCAGCGGCGCTCTCTGCAGCCTGAGCCTCAGCAGCCTTGGCAGCGGCGAGCTCTGCGGCCTTCTTGGCGATAGCTTCTGCGCGGGCCTCGTTAACCTTTGTCTCAGCAGCCTTTGCGGCCTTTGCAGCCTCGATGGCGCTGTTCTTGAGGCTTGACTTCTTGGCCTCAATCTTGGCGTCGCGCTGAGCCTTCCAGTCGCTCCACTTCTTGTCTGACTCTGCCTGGCTGAGGGCTCCCTTGGCTACACCGCCGTCAAGGTGGTGACGAAGGAGGACTCCCTCATAAGAGAGGATACGGCGTGCGGTGGGAGAGCTCTCTGCTCCGACCTTTACCCAAGCAAGTGCACGCTCGAAATCAAGATTGATGGAAGCGGGGTTGGTGTTGGGGTTGTAAGAGCCGATCTGCTCGATGTAACGACCGTCGCGAGGTGCGCGGGTGTCTGCCACTACAATGTGGAAGAATGCGAAATTCTTCTTTCCGTGGCGCTGTAAACGAATTTTAACAGCCATTGTAATCTGTTTTAAAAAGTTAAACCAAATAGTCCCTACCCGAGGGACAGGCTGCAAAGATAAGAATTATTTCTTTTCCGCGCAAGTGCCGCCGCCCTTGGCTTCGTGAGGCAAATATCTGAATCCCGGGTGGTTGCGCGTGCTCTGGCCCCGGGGCAGAAGATAGTCCCTTCGCACCGAGCATTTCTGCAGGCACCAGCCGAGGGAAATCTGGTCCCGGCGGCAAAGATGCACCACCTTGTCCCACCACAATTTGTCCATCGTGACAATCTGAGGGTCTTTGTGGCGTCTGAATATCAGATTGTTCTCCATCAGAAAACTCCCGCGCCGCTTCTGGGCATGGGTCATAAGGAACAAGAAGATGCGGGCAAGCTGGAAGTAGGAGATGTATCCCATATTGCGGCACATTATGGCTTCGTCGTAGGCATTGTCCCTGCTCGGGTGCTCCACTCCGCTGTACTTCACCCCGGCGCTCAGCTTGGTGCGCACCGCGCGATAGATGCTCGAGTCCACAATCTCTATGTTGGCATCTATCCACAGGCTCGCATCATACTCGGAAAGAAGCAGATGCGGGTGCATCTTGGGGTATCTGGACAGCAATCCGGGGTCCTTTATGCCTACGTCCTCCAGCTCCCTGATTTCCCATACACCTATCCTATCGGACGTTTTCTCGCCCGGTCCCACAAAGCAGATGTAATCCATCTCGGGGCAAATTTCACAAGGCTGCTTGAGAGTGTCGTAAGAGCCTATGATACAGGTATATATAGCTACTCTTTCCATAACTCTCCTATCTTTTTATCCCACTCCTCGGGTTCGAAGGGCACAAGGCCCCTCCAATGGTAGAAAGTGTATTCTCCGAAATACACCTTCCCGTCCACCTCGTAAAAGTCCACCCTCACCTGGCTCAGTCCCCTGGACAGTTTGCGGGCGAGCTCTTTCATCAGTTCGAAATTCTCGGGTTTGGGCGGCGTCACTGAAGCATTCGGGTGCCCGTTGCGAAGGTCGAGATGATTGAAATCCATATCGAAAAAGTCGAACTTCGTCTCTTCGCTGCGGCTCGCCCTATCGGTCGCGACAAACATCACCCGGGGCTCACCGCCGAAGCAGAAAAACTTGTAGTCCGCTATGTCGCTGCCCAGATACTGTTCTGCTATCACTCTGGGTTTCACCCCTTTATATGCCCACTCCCGGGACTGTTTCCAATAGTCGCGGCGAAGATTTCGAGCAAGTTTCGAGCAAACCCCGCCGCGCTCAAGGGCGCTTTTGTCGGCGCATACTACCGCGCTTCCGCTGTCGTGCGTGCATTTGATCACAAACTGCCCGGGAAGGCTCTCCCAGGGGATATCCTCTACCTTGTCCCACACGCCGAGGGTCGGGATTATGTACTGCTCCCCGATGACCGAAGCGGCGTAGCGCTTGACTTCAGCCTTGTCCACAAGGGTGTGGTAGAGAGGGTTACGGTCGCGCAGCATCATTGCGCAGAGCTTCTCGTTGTAGGTTTTGGGATTCTTCAGGTCGGGCCTTCTGCCGAACACTTCGAAGTAGCTGTCCTCTAGGGCCCAGCGCAGAGGCACCCTGCTGCGTCCAAATTTGCGGGTAAGCCAGGCCCTTTCGTCGCTCGAGAGCGCAAAAAGGACGGTAAACAGTGCAAGCGAAGTCCAGGCGGCGAGGCATACAAGGATAAAGCGCAGCACGCCCTGGGGCAGCAGCAGGTGGACGCCAAAGCTTACAAGATAACTCTGAGCGGTGGCAAGAAGAGTCCCCCTGAGGCCTTTCAGATACTCCCTTACCGGGAGCCCGGCCGTGCGGGAAGCAATCCAGAGACGCTCGACCAGAACTATGGAGTAGATGAGTATGAAGCAGATATATGCCCACTCGGCGCCGGCTCCAAGTTTGAAGGCGATATAGACCAGAGGCAGACACAGATAGGAAGTGAGCCCGGTTATAAGATAATAAGAGCGGACCTTTCCGGTAGCGAGGATAAGGGTCAGCACCGGGTTCGAGAACATATCGGAGAGCAGGGCGACGAGGGTCAGCCGCACAAACAGGTCGCTGTACTCGGGCACCTGCTTGAGCCATATCGACAGGGCGGTCCCGGCCTCGAAAAACAGAGGCAGGAAGAACACCATAATGGCAAGGAAGGTGAATTTGCTCCCCTTGCAGACCAGCGAATAGCAGCGGGCAGTGTCTGAAGCCGCCCAGGACTTGGTGATTTGGGGGTTGATGGCCGTAAGGAAATTGCTCACGAACTGCTTGGCCATATTCTCAATCTGCAGGGCAACTCCCCGCGCGGCATTGTGGACAAGGGTAAAAAAGATGTTTATGAGCACCGTAACCCCCTGGGTATTCAGTACATAGGCGCTTGAGCCGAAAAAGTTCCAGCCCGAGAATGAGAGCATCTCCCGGAACAGGGCAGCATCGGGGCGCAGCCTTCCGCGGGTCTCGGCAAAGTGTGAACGGCAGTATAGAGAGTAAGTAAGCCTCACCGCAAGAGCGACGCAGGCGCTAAGGATGGCGTACAGCACGAGGGCATCCGTGCCGCTGAACTTCAAAAGCAGGGCTACAGCAAGCTTCAGGGCGGCTTCAAGAAGGCTGATGAGGGCGAATGCGCTCATCTTCTCGTGGGCGATGATGGCGGCGTTGAAGGGTATAGACAGCAATTGCAGCACCAGGCACACAAGCGAGCATTGCAGCACTATGGTGGAGCGGGGCAGGCTGCCAGGCGGCAGATTCATCCTGGTCCGAAGGAACCATAGTCCGAGGGTCTCTGCCAGGACAATAAGCAAAACGCTGAAACAGAGCATAATGACTACGGAAGTCGAAAATACTCTCCGAAGCCTTTCGCCTGAATTATCTTCCCGTCCGAGTTCGAAGGAGAGGAAGCGGCTTATGGCGGCGCTGACGCTGGCGGTAAGAAAGCTGAACACTCCCACCATTCCTCCCACGGCATTGTAGAGTCCGTAGTCAGTCTGGCCCAGGGCGGCAAGTACAACCCTGGATGTAAACAGGGAGATAAGCATCAGAAGAAGCATACGCGCATAGAGCATCAGGGAGTTGCGGGCAATCCGCGCGCCGCTCCCCGTCCGCTCAGTGGAGTATGTTCCTGTCTGTTTCATTATTTTTCAAAAAGGGCGAATACGGCGCTGCCCGAGCCGGACATAGAGGCGTAAACGGCGCCCGAATCGTAGAACTCCTGCTTCAGGGCCGCAATTTCAGGGTGAAGGGGGAATACGCTGCGCTCAAAATCGTTCACAAGGCACTCCCTCCATTCGCTGACAGGCTGCTTCAGGGCCTGTTCCAGGGGCATAAGCTTCAGCTCGGGGTGGCTGTCCCTTACGAATACTCCCGCGTATGCCTCCCTGGTGCTGACGGCGCTGCCGCGCGGAATCCTGACTTCCAGGCGGTAGGCGCTCAAGTCGATAGGGTAGGGGGAGAGAATCTCGCCTCTGCCACGGGCAAACATTGGGCGGTTATAGATAAAGAATGCGCAGTCCGAGCCGAGCCGGGCCGCTCTCTGGGCAAGATCGTCATCGCTCAGCGGAAGGGAAAACATCTCAGAGAGCATCTTCAGCGCGCAGGCCGCATCGCTCGATCCTCCTCCAAGTCCTGCTCCGACGGGGCTGCCCTTCGAGAGCTTCATTCTGACCGCAGGAATGTCAAACTCCTCCTTCAGCAGCCGGTATGCCTTGAAAGTCAAGTCCTCGCTTGGACTCCAGGATGCCCCTTCAAGCTCCAGAGTGGTCTGCGGGGAGTCTGATGGCTCTATCTGAAGAGTATCGTGGAACGCGCTGCAAGGCACAAACAGGGTCTGAAGCTCGTGGAAGGAGTCCTCGCGGCGCCTCAGAACGCTAAGCCCAAGGTTGATTTTGACTTCAGGGTAGGCTATCATATATTGTCTGTTTCAACTCTTCGTCAAGCCTGCCGAGGACCGGGGAGAGGAAGGCTATCATCTGGAACTTTTTCGCCTGCTGCTCCGGGATGCCCCTCGAACGAAGGTAGAACAGCTCGTCCTCGTCCAGATATCCGGACGTGCAGCCGTGCGAGCACTCCACGTCGTCGGCATAGATCTCCAGTTGCGGACGGGCCTCCACAAAGGCGCGCGAGTCCAGAAGAAGGCTTCTGCTCTGCTGCTCCGCCTTTGTTCCGCCTGCCCCCGGGGCTACGTACACAAGGCCGTCGAAATATGCCCTGGACTCTCCGGAAGCTATCGAGAGGAACTGCTGATAAGACCTGCTTCCCGGGCAGTTGTGCCGCACGGTCACATTGACCGACGCTTTCTGCTCCCCGGTGCACAGGCACACTCCGGCTATGTCCACAAGGCAGTCCCGGCCGTCGATGTCTATCTCCAGGCTCATCCCGGCGTCCGCTCCCGCCAGAGCCACAAAGCAGGCCCTGAACTCCTGGGAGTCACTAAGGCTTATCCTCTCCGGGATGCTGTCCTTACCTATTATATATACCTTGTCCATCATCTATTCAATTCCGGCGTAGCCTTTCTCTTCGATTATGTCCACCAGTTCGCGTCCGCCGGTTCTGACGATGCGCCCGTCCTTGAGCACGTGTACCACATCGGGCACAATATAGTCCAGCAGCCTTTTGTAGTGGGTGATGACCAGATACGAGTTATCCTCGTTGCGCAGAGAGTTCACCCCCTGGGCAACTATCTTCAGCGCATCCACATCCAGTCCCGAGTCGGTCTCGTCCAGAATGCTGAGAGTCGGCTCGAGCATGGCCATCTGAAAAATCTCGTTGCGCTTCTTTTCGCCTCCCGAGAATCCCACGTTCAGTTCCCTTTTGGCGAACTCGCCCTTCATCCCCACAAAAGCCATCTTCTCCTTGAGCAGCTTGAGGAACTCCGCAGCGCTCAGCTCGCTCTTGCCCGCCGCCTTGCGATGGGCGTTCACTGCGGCTTTCATAAAATTGGTGATGCTCACTCCGGGCACCTCCACAGGGTACTGGAAACTTAAGAAAAGGCCCGCCCAGGACCTCTCCTCGGGCTTGAGGGCAAGCAGGTCCTGCCCCTGGTAAGTAACGCTTCCCTCTGTCACCTCGTAGCCCGGACGTCCTGTCAGCACCGCTCCGAGAGTACTCTTTCCGGCGCCGTTCGGCCCCATTATCGAATGTACTTCGCCCCTTCTTACAGTAAGGTTCACCCCCTTGAGTATTTCCTTGCCTTCCACTCTGGCGTGGAGGTCCTTGATTTCAAGCAGTATATCGTTCATAGTCTTCTATTCTCCTTTCTTTATTGATTTTTCCCAATTCACCAGAGCCCAGATGCTGTTGAGCAGATACAGCGAGCATACAATGGGCATAAATACGTGACCTACAGACAGATGTAGGGCCATCTGAGCCACATTGACTATTATCCAGCACACCCAGCAGTCCCATTTCTTCATCGAACTCAGCAGCTGGGCGGTCAGAATCAGCACAGTCACCACCGTGTCGAGGAAGGGATGCGGGTCGGCGGGGAAGAGGCTCCTTAGAATCCATCCCCAGACAAAGCTCAACACCAGAACTGCGCTTATGCACAAGGCCCTTCCGCGCCAGCTCAGCGAGGTCACTTTCAGGGCCTTGCTGTCCGAGGCGCTCTCTTCTCCCTGCTTGGGATGGGTCCAGCGGTAATGGCCTATGATATTGATGAACAGCGACAGGGGCTGAAGCATCAGAGAGGCGTACAGGCTTCTGTTCCAAAACATAATGAACAGGGCTATATTGTACAGATAGCCTATCCAGAAGTTGTACTTCGACTTGCGGGCGGCCAGCAGCACGCAGCTCAGGCCGAGAATCGAAGTGACCAGATCCAGTATCATAAACTTGTCCATATGCTATCCTATTGAGCCTTCAAGTGATACCGAAAGAAGTTTGCGGGCTTCGACTGCGAACTCCATAGGCAGTCTCGAGAGCACTTCCTTGGCATATCCTCCTACTATCAGTCCTACCGCGTCCTCCTCGCTGATGCCCCTCTGGGTGCAGTAGAAGAGCTGATCTTCGCTGATCTTGGATGTCGTGGCCTCGTGTTCCACCACTGCCGAAGAGCAGCGGTTGCGTATCAGAGGGAAAGTATGGGCGCCGCACTGCGAGCCTATCAGAAGCGAGTCGCATTGTGAATAGTTGCGCGCCCCAGTGGCCCCCGGAGCCATATTCACCAGTCCCCGGTAGCTGTTCTCGCTGTGGCCTGCCGAGATGCCTTTCGACACTATCCGGCTGCGGGTCCCGCGTCCGAGGTGAATCATCTTGGTGCCGGTGTCGGCCTGCTGGTAGTTGTTGGTCATAGCCACGCTGTAGAACTCCGATGAAGAGTAGTCGCCCTTGAGGATGGTGCTGGGATATTTCCAGGTTATGGCAGACCCCGTCTCTACCTGAGTCCAGCTCAGGTGGGAGCCTTCTCCCTTGCACAAACCTCTCTTGGTGACCAGGTTAAGTATGCCTCCGCGCCCCTGTGCGTCGCCCGGATACCAGTTCTGCACCGTGCTGTACTTTACGTCCGCGCCCTTTTCCACCACAATCTCCACCACTGCGGCGTGCAGCTGGTGGGAGTCTCTCATAGGCGCCGTACATCCCTCCATATAGCTGAGCTGCGAGTCTTCGTCCGCTACGATTAGAGTCCTTTCGAACTGGCCTGTGCCTGAGGCGTTTATGCGGAAATAACTGGACAGCTCCATAGGACATTTGACCCCTTTGGGGATGTAGCAGAAGGTACCGTCGGAGAACACGGCGGAGTTCAGTGCGGCAAAGAAGTTGTCGCCCACCGGGACTACGCTCGCAAGGTGCTTTCTTACCAGCTCGGGGTACTCGCGCGCCGCTTCGGCAAAACTGCAGAAGATGATGCCCTTCTCGGAGAGAGTCTTGCTGAAGGTGGTCTTGACGCTTACCGAGTCGAAGACGGCATCCACCGCCACATTCGCTTTGCCCTTGACTCCCGCCAGAGCCTCCCTTTCGTGGAGGGGAATGCCCAGCTTATCGAAAGTCTCCATAAGAGCGGGGTCAATCTCGCTCGGACGGTCTTCATCCCTGATAGGGGCCGCATAGTAAATAATGTCCTGATAATCAATCTCGGGGAGCTTCAGATGGGCCCAGTTCGGAGGCGTCATCTTCTGCCATTTGCGGAAGGCGTCGAGCCTGAAGCTGAGCAGCCACTCCGGTTCCTGCTTCTTGGAGGATATCAGGCGGATTATGTCTTCGTTCAGCCCCTTGGGCACATAATCCTGGGCGACTTCGGTCACAAAGCCTCCCTGATATTCTTTCCCTGCTATGTCGTTAATTATATCGTTCATTTTTGTTATCTTCCAAAAAATACAAATATAAAAGAAATTGTTGTAATTTCGCGCCGCCGATGATCATCGCAAGCATAGCAGTCTATTTCGCCATTCTGATTGGCATAAGCTACCTGAGCACCAGAAAGGGGTCCAGCGGGGCCGATTTTTTCAGCGGTTCACGCCGCTCCCCCTGGCCTGTGGTAGCCATCGCTATGGTTGGCACCTCCATCTCCGGAGTCACCTTCATCTCTGTGCCCGGAATGGTCCGCGCCTCCGCCTTCTCCTACCTTCAGATGGCTCTGGGCTTTATCGCCGGCTATGCCGTTATAGCCTATGTCCTTCTGCCACTGTACTATAGGATGAATGCCAACAGCCTGTATGCCTGGATCGGGGAGCGGTTCGGAGGCTATACCTACAAAACAGCCGCCCTCTTCTTTATATTATCCAAGGTTCTCGGTTGCAGCGTCAGGATGTTCCTCACCGCATCAGTGCTCCAGCTGCTCGTATTCGACCCTCTGGGGGTGCCGTTCGCTCTGAACGTTCTTGTCTCTATGTTCGTGGTATGGCTTTACACTTTCAGAGGGGGAGTGAAGACTCTTGTGTGGGCTGATATGTTCCAGACCCTGTGTATGATAGCTGCCGTGGTTCTGTGCATATTCTTTGTCGGCTCGTCTATGGGCCTGGACTTCCGCGGCCTGTGCTCTACCGTCAGTTCCAGCCCTATGAGCAGGGTTTTCTTCTTCGACGACGTCCGCGACTCGCGCAACTTCTTCAAGCAGTTCTTCGCGGGAATGTTCACGACCATAGCGATGACTGGTCTGGACCAGGATATGATGCAGAAGAACCTCTCCTGCAAGAGCCTCAAGGACGCCCGCAAGAATGTGCTCTCCTACGGCTCGGCCTTCCTGCCTGTCAATTTCCTCTTCCTCTGCCTGGGAGTGCTGCTCTACGCTTTCGCCTCTTCCAAAGGCATAGTCATCGACAATCCCGACGAACTTTTCCCCACCATAGCCTGCGGCCGCTCCGCTGACGGAACCCTTCTGATGCCTCCCGTGGTGGGCGTGACCTTCATCCTGGGTCTCGTCTCCTCCGCTTTCAGCAGCAGCGGCTCTGCCCTCACCGCCCTCACTACCAGCTTCACGGTGGACTTTCTCAAGGCCGACCGCCGTCAGGGCGAGAAGCGTCTTGCCCGCACCCGCCTTATCGTGCACAGCGTCTGGGCCCTTGTGCTGGGCGTTTTCATCCTGCTTTTTTCTTCCCTCAAGGGGAGCAGCGTCATCGATGCGGTCTATACCATAGCCGGTTACACCTACGGGCCCTTGCTTGCCATTTTTGCCCTTGGGCTGTTCACCAAATTGCGTCCGCGCGAAGGCTGGGTCCCCGTCATCTGCGTCGTCTCTCCTCTGCTGTGCCTGCTGCTTTCGCTCAACAGCGAGCGCTGGCTGGGCGGATACCGTATGGGATTTGAGCTTCTGATTGTCAATTCCATCATCTGTTTCTTTCTGCTTTTTTTGAGCTCAATCGGCCGCTCACGCGCTTAAAACGTCATTTTTTTGAATTGCAGTAGTTGCAATTTGAAAAATATTCGCTTATTTTTGCCCCTTGTTTAATGACGCTAATGTGGAAATTTTTTTTCACTAACCTATATAATCACCAATCAATGAGTTCATTTAACAGATTCGGTCATAAGGCGCTTACAGTGCTTTTGACTTGTGTGACTTTACTCTTGGGGGCGGTTGCTTATGCACAAGGCGACCCTTCAGGTAAGGTCGTTGATTCTAATGGAGAGCCCATCATCGGCGCTTCAGTCATTGTAAAAGGTACCGTTATCGGTGTGATGACCGATGTCGACGGTAACTTTACCATCAAGGCCCAGAATGGTGCCACTCTTGAGGTTTCCTGCATCGGATACGTGACCAAGACGGTTGCTGCCGCTCCCGGACTTACCGTAGTCCTCGAAGATGATACCAAGATGCTTGAAGAGACAGTGGTCATCGGTTATGGTTCCGTAAAGAAAACTGACCTGACCTCAGCCGTCGCTTCTATGGACAGCAAGGCCATCCAGGACCGTCCCCTTGCCCGCGCAGAGCAGGCTCTTCAGGGACAGCTCGCAGGTGTGAGCGTCCAGGTTATCAGTGCAGAGCCTGGCGCAGACCCTCAGATTCGTGTCCGTGGTGCCGCTTCCATCTCAGCCGGCAACGAGCCTCTCTACGTTATCGACGGAGTTCCTCAGAGCTCAATGACAGGCCTCAACCCTAACGATATCGCAAACATCGAAGTCCTCAAGGACGCCGCTTCAGCCGCCATCTACGGTTCCCGCGGATCCAACGGTGTAGTAATCGTCACCACCAAGACCGGTAAGAAGGGCGCTCCCAAGGTAACCTTCACCGCCAACGCAGGTGTCGCTACCCTTGAGAAGAGGATGGATGTGTTCAGCGCAGTAGAGTGGATGGAGTTCGCAGTACGCTGCATGGACGCCACCTACCTTGCCATGTACCCTCAGGGAAGCATCGCTGACGACAACGCCACCCGTATGAAGAACCTCGGACTTACCGGTCCCCAAAGAACCGGAGGAAATGCAGTCAACTTCGACGACCGCTGGTTCAAGTACCTCAGCCCCGAGATGCAGGCTTCCCACACCTATTACGACAACGGTGAGGAGCTCAGCCTTCTCGACTGGCAGAGCTATGCTTACTCTCCTGCAGCCCAGCAGAACTACAACGTGAGCATCTCAGGTGCCACCGATACCACCAACTATATGTTCTCCCTTGGCTACCTCGACCAGGACGGTCTTTCTCCTGCTTCAAACTACAAGAGACTGAACCTGCGCACCAATATCGAGAGCAAGCTCAACAACTGGCTCAAGGTGGGTCTCAACCTCGCTCCTTCATTCGTTATCAACACCGGCGCAGGCCAGGGTAACGGTAAGGATTCCCGCGCCCACCACGTGCTCACCTCTCCTCCTGTATCAGAGCCCGGAGTAGGTTACAACACCCAGTACTATCCCAACACCACTTATCTTTGGGGTGGAACCGGTATGCGTCCCAAGAAGTACTATGAGGAGACCGCCGGTCATAATCACACTATGCGCCTGCAGGCCAGCTCATTCCTGCGTGCCAATCCTTTCGAGGGCTTCCAGGTTGAGGCTTCTGCCAGCGCAACTTATGCCAACAGCAATACCAACACCTTCACGGCCAACACCATGACCAACGGCAACTGGACCCTGCCCGAAGGAAGCAAGTCAACTGCAAGGCATACTACCGACTACAGAATCAACACTCTGCTCCAGCTTGTTGCCAACTACGACAGGACCTTCGGAAAGCACAATGTTTCTGCGATGCTCGGTGCTTCTTCAGAAGTCGGCAACATCGGTTTCGGAACAGACCAGCAGTACACCAATATGCCTAACGATGTGATTACAGGAACCTTCGTAGGAAGCAACTCCACCACTTCACCTACCGTCAAGGCATCCAATGTAACTGAGAAGACCAACACCAAGCTGTTCTCAATGTTCGGCCGTGTATCCTACAGCTACGACAACCGCTATATGATTTCCGCTTCGCTGCGTCGCGACGGTTACTCACGTTTCGGCTCACAGAACAAGTGGGGATGGTTCCCTTCAGTATCAGGTGGTTGGAATATCGCAAACGAAGGCTTCTTCAAGGATGCTGACCTCGACTGGTGGAACACTTTCAAGCTTCGCGCCAGCTACGGACAGACCGGTAACTACGGCATCCCCGAGTCGGCAGCCTACTCAACACTTATCGCAGGAACCTACGGCGGAAACCTCGCTTACTATGCAGGAGCCTTCGGTAACACCGGTCTCGGTTGGGAGAAGACCCACTCTACCGACGTGGCCATCGACCTCGGTTTCTTAGGCAACCGCATCCAGGCTTCCATCGACTGGTACACCAAGACCACCACTGACCTCCTTTACAGCGTGCCCGTGCCTTCAGTCTTCGGTACCACCTCAATCTACGATAACCTCGGATCAGTTCTCAACAATGGTATAGAGCTCGAGCTCAACACCGAGAACATCAGCACCAAGGACTTCGAGTGGAGCACCTCATTCAATATGTCTTACAGCAAGAACAAGGTTCTCCAGCTCGGTGACGACACCACAGAAGGCAACTTCGTTTACACCAAGCAGTCCTACAACGTGAACCAGATCCTTCGCATCGGCGCTCCTATGTATGAGTTCTACAACCACAAGAACATCGGTGTGTGGATGAGCCAGGCTGAAATCGATGCATACAAGGCAGAGACCGGACTTACTCCCAAGTACTATGGACAGAATGTGGTTCCCGGAGATCCCAAGTATGAAGATCAGAACGGTGACGGCAATATTACCAACGACGACTGGACCGTGCTCGGCGACCCTGCACCCAGATTCGTATTCGGTATGACCAACCGCTTCAGCTACAAGAACTTCGACGCTTCCATCCTCTTCACTGCCCAGGCCGGCGGTTACATCATGGGTGGTTTCGGTCGTGCAGTTGACCGTGCCCATATGGGTACCCAGCAGAACACTCTGCGCCACTGGCTGAACGCCTGGTGGAGCGAGGAGGAGCCCGGTGACGGAGTCCATCCTTACCCTCTGACCACCCACTCTTACAACATCGACTCACGCTTCGTTTACAAGAGCGACTACTTCCGCATCAAGAACGTGACCCTCGGATACACCGTTCCTTTCAAGAACTTCATCCAGTCACTTCGCGTATATGCTTCTATCGAGAACCTCCTTATTCTCGACAGCTACTACCTCGGATACTCTCCTGAGGCTTCCAACCAGAGCGGATTCACCGGAGTTGACTACGGTGCATACCCTTCAGCCCGCACTTTCTCACTCGGTGTTAACATCAATTTCTAATCCTTTGATACCATGCTGAAGAATTTTAAAACTATCATACTTGCAGCCGGTGCTCTTCTGCTTGCAGCTTCCTGCGAAAAGAATCCTTTTGATTTAAGCACTCCTCCGGTAGGTTCACTTTCTCCGGAAGGCTTCTATACCACCCCTGCCCACCTTGAAAGCGGTGTGCTCGGTGTTTACTCCAATCTTCAGGGAGTTGAGAACTATCAGTATCTCACCTTCTCCGAGGACCGCTCAGACAATGTCTGGGTTGACTCTGACCCGAACGGTATCCGTACCTGCTCTGAGTCATCTTTCTACCGCATCAACGACGCTACCGGTGAGCTTTCATCCCTGTGGGCAGGCTGGTACGCTCTCATCTACAACGCCAACACCGTGCTTGCGAATATCGACGCTGTAGAGATGGATGGGGCTGTCAAGAACCAGTTCAAGGGTGAGGTGCTTTTCCTCAGGGCTCTTGCTCATTTCGAGCTTACCCGTTCTTTCGGAAATGTTCCCATCGTTGACCGCAACCTCTCTGCTACCGAGGCCAAGACCCTGAAGCAGTCAAAGCCCGAGGACGTCATCAAGACTTCTGTCATTCCCGACCTCGAGCAGGCTGAGAGCCTTCTTCCCCTGCGCGCAGAAATGAAGAACAGCAGCAACGCCAGCATCGCCAACGACGGTCGTGCCGACAAGCTTGCCGCCCAGGCCCTGCTTGCCAGAGTTTATATGACCCTGAAGGGCTTCCCTTACAACGACGCCAGCGCCAAGGCTAAAGCCCAGTCTTACCTCAGGAAGGTGGTTGACGGCGGAAGCGCTTATTTCGCACCCACCATCGACGAGTGGAAGAGGCAGTTCTGCACCGACAATGCCGCAGCCAACAAGTATCAGATTTTCGGTGTTCAGCACCGTCTCGGTACCGGTCTTAAGGTTACTTTCGAGTCCGGCGTTATGATCAAGAACCTCGACATCGTAGGAGACGGCTACCACAGCGGTTCAGATATGTCTCCTGTATATCCCGAGGCTACCCTGCGCTATGAGTACATCTCCAACAACGATCCCCGCGGTCTTGACTTCGCATTCATTGACGGATACGATGCATATGCAGGAAACCCTGCTTATGTGAACCGTCTGACCGACTTCGCTTACAACGGCAAGACCATCTCTTCTTTCGAGCAGAGTATCAACACCAAGTGGTGCGCCACCAAGCCCAAGAGGGCTGCCCTCGGCATCCAGTTCGATGACACCCAGCTCGGTAGCGGTACCGGTTCCCTGAACCAGTGGCCTATCAACTTCCCCATCCTCCGCTACGAAGATATGATGCTGCTCTACGCTGAGCTTCTCGTTGAGGACAACCAGATCAGCCAGGCTATGTCTTATGTGAACAAGATCCGTTCACGTGCAGGCATCGAGCTTGTGCCCACTTCTCCTTCAGCAGCTGACGCTATGAAGTACATCAAGAGGGAGCGTAAGCTTGAGCTCTATCTCGAGGGTGTTCGCTGGTTTGATATGGTTCGCTACGGTGAGTGGAAGGACCTTACCATCGCCAAGTACGATGCTTACAAGACCAACGGAGCTTATCGTACCAATGTAAACGTAGGCAATGTGAAGGACGGACGCTACCTGCTTCCTATCCCCAAGGCTGAAATGAGCGCCGTTCCCGGACTTTACGTTCAGAACAAGGATTGGGACTAATCTATTGACTCTCAGGGCCCCGGCTCTGGGTAATGCTTCAGAGCTTTGACTCTGAATGATACTACAAGAGGTCGACTAAATGGTCGGCCTCTTCTCTTTTTATGTGCGGAGCTCCGCAGCGGCAGCAGCTTGCCCCGGGTCCTGCAGCCTTCAGCGTCTGTTCCAACAAGGGCATAAGTATCATTACAATCAAGGATAATTTCAATCTATCGAACGACATCAATTCGAAAATAATAGCATTTGCCTTTGCCCTGGC
This sequence comes from uncultured Bacteroides sp., assembly GCA_945874355.1. Lineage (GTDB taxonomy): Bacteria > Bacteroidota > Bacteroidia > Bacteroidales > UBA932 > Cryptobacteroides. Next base: position 33,634 of record CAMCGB010000012.1, on the reverse strand, counting down.
CTCGGAAATAGAGCGGAACCTGATATCCCAGAGGACCAAAGAGGCCCTGGCAGTAAAAAAGGTGTCCGGCGTGAAACTAGGTCGTCCTTCCCGTATGACCCCGAAAGTCAGGAAGTTATGTGATGAATTAAACAATGTCCGCAACCGCCTTGCCTCCGGGGAAAGCAAAGCCTCCCTTGCAAGGGAATATGGGGTTCACCGCAACACCCTGGACAAGTGTCTGAGGGTGCAGGAAGAGAAAACACCTTAAATTCTTTAAATTTTTCAAAAATCTGATTCGGGGTCAAATGCTTGATAGGGGTTATAATCTGTAATTTATCAATGCTTAAAATTGAAAAATTGTAAGCGAAATTGAAATTTTTACTGTTTTTAACCCTACTAAATTACTGCAAATCAAGTCCCCTCCTCTTTGATTTATTGAAATTAATTAATATTTTTGCGCTTGGACTGCACCCGAAAACGTCCGTTTTATTGTGCAATCACCGAACCTGGTTTGCGGCAGAGTCCGACCCTGTGCAAGGAGCAGATGAAGGCCGCGGCCCTTTTTTGACGGACGCCCATAGATAACGTGTAGTTAGTATAACATAGTTTAATTAATGTAAATGCTTATGAAAAAAGCGAAACTCTTTATCGCAGCTTTGACTCTTCTGGCATCGGCAGCTATTTCCTTTGCCCAGAACGTCAATGTTTCCGGTACCGTAACAGACGCCAAAACAGGCGATCCTGTTGTCGGTGCAGCGGTACAGCTCAAAGGCAGTACGACCAAGTACTCGATGACCGACATCGACGGCCGTTACTCTCTGTCCGTCCCTACTGACGGCACCCTTACAGTATCGCTGCTTGGCTACAAGACCCAGGAAGTGGCCGTTGCAGGCCGCGCCCGCATCGACATCCAGCTCACTGAGGACACTGAAGTGCTTCAGGATGCAATCGTGATGGGTTATGGTTCAGCCAAGAAAATTTCCGCCATTACCGGTTCTGCCGCAACCGTAAACTCCAAACTTCTGCAGAATGCTCCTGTAGCAAGTGTTGGCGACGCCCTCCAGGGACAGGTTGCAGGTCTTCAGGTATGGTCAAACTCCGGTGAGCCCAGCGCCAGCGTTACAATGCGTATCCGTGGTGTGAACTCTATCAATGCCGGCAATTCACCTTTGTTCATTCTCGACGGAAGCCCGGTTCCTTCCAGCATCTTCAATATGCTCAACGCCAACGACGTGGAGAACATCACCGTCATGAAGGACGCATCTGCAACCGCCATCTACGGTTCCCGTGCAGCCAACGGAGTTGTGTTTATCACCACCAAGAAGGGCCGCGTGGCCGACAAGCCTGTCGTTACCGTACGCGGACAGTTCGGTGTGTCAAATATGGTTAACCACCAGATTCCCCTGATGAACTCAGAGCAGTGGTTCGACTTCAACGAGATGATGGATCCTACCTTCCTCGACAAGCCCGGCAGGGCCGCCCAGAAGGAGTTCGCTCTCGATCACAACATCAACACCAACTGGATCGACTATTTCTTCCCCAGCAACGCACCCACCTGGCAGGCTGATGCCACATATAGCGGTGGTACCTCAAAGACCGATTATTATATGTCCGTAGGCGCCCTTTCACAGGAAGGAAACGCTCCTTATTCAGATATGACCAGAGTCTCCATCATGAGCAAGCTCAACACTCAGCTCACCGGATGGCTCAAGACCGGCTACAGCCTCAACCTCTCATATCAGGACATCAACACCACCGGATTCTCCGGCACCAGCAACTCCGTTTACAACCCTATGTTCATGGCTTCGCAGATGCTTCCCTGGATTACTCCTTACGAGTACACCGAGAACCCTGACGGAACCCTGACCTTCGGCAAGGAGAAGGAGTACTTCGACGAGATGGGTATGTACAATACCTACTATCTGCAGAGAATTCAGCCTTCATCTACCAACTATGTCCGCATCAGCGGTAACATCTACGAGCAGATCACTCCCTTCAAGGGCTTGACTCTCAAGGCTGTACAAGCTCTCAATGGATACGACTACAGGTCATCCGGCAAGGCCAATCCTGTAGGACCCTTCGAGGGCGCAGGTAAAGCAAGTGAGCGTTTCTCCAGATACTATCAGTTCACCCTCACCAATACAGCCGAGTACACCATCGACTTCCTTGATGATATGAACTTTACCGCTCTGCTCGGACAGGAGTCCATCTGGAGCAAGTCAAATAGCTTCGGCGCATCTACCGCCGGCATCACCGACCTTCGTCAGGACAACCTCACCGACGGTACCATCTATAATAAACCTTCATGGAGCATGTCCGACGAGGCTTTCAACTCTTACTTTTCACGTCTGAGCTTCAACGACGCCGACAAGTATCTGCTTGACCTTTCTTTCCGTCGTGACGGTTCTTCACTCTTCGGACGCAACAAGCGCTGGGCCAACTTCTGGTCTGTGGGCGCAAGGTGGAACCTTATGAACGAAGACTGGCTCAAGGATGTAGATTGGATCAACACCCTCTCCCTCAAGGCCAGCTACGGTACCACCGGTAACTCCAGCATCGACAACTATCTCGCTTACGGTGTTGTGGGAGCATACACCGCGCCTTACGCAGGAACCACTTCCTGGGGTCTTGGCAATCCTGCCAACGACGACCTTACCTGGGAAGTTGTAGCCAGCACCAACGTCGGAGTATCGATGAGAGTGTTCAATATGCTCAGCATCGACGTTGACTACTACAACAAGATCACCAGCGACATGTTGATGAAGATCCCTTACTCACTTACCACCGGTCACTCAGGCGGTTGGGGTAACGTTGCAAGCATGCGCAACCGTGGTGTGGACTTCGAGCTCTCGTTCGACGTTCCTATGCCCAAGGACTTCTACCTCAATGTTGCAGCCAACTTCAACTACAACGCCAACAAGATCCTTGAGCTCTTCGACGGACGTGACGAATTCGAAATCTCAGGTACCGGTATCAACCTCGTGAAGGGTATGCCTTACGGAGAGTTCTTCTATGTAAGAAGCGCCGGAGTAGATCCCCGCGACGGTATGCAGATGTGGTACGACGCCGATGGCAACATAACCAAGAACTTCTCTGACGACTATGCAGTCTTCACCGGCAAGCAGCGTTATGCTCCCTGGGCCGGAGGATTCAACTTCAACTTCGCCTGGAAGGGACTCGCAGTAGGCGCCCAGTTCTCCTGGGTTGCCGGCAAGTGGACCGTGAACAACGACCGCTACTTCCTGATGAACCCCAACTTCGCAGTTGACGGCAACGTGTCCAGCGAGCTCCTCAATATGTGGACAACTCCCGGTCAGATTACCGACGTTCCTTGCCTTGCATCAGCAAGACAGTTCGACGACACCCTCCTCGAGGATTCTTCTTTCCTTCGTCTGAAGAATCTCCAGGTATCTTACTCACTGCCCAGAAACATCATCCAGAAGCAGAAAGTGCTTCAGGGATTGAGAGTCTTCGCAGTCGGAAGAAACCTTCTCACCGCCACCAAGTACACTGGATATGACCCTGAGGCCGATACCAACCTCCAGCTCGGTAGATATCCTAACTCCAAGCAGTTCACCTTCGGTGTTGAGTTAACCTTTTAATTAGAGAGTAGAATATGAAACAAATATTTAAGATATCATTTGCGCTCGCACTCGTTCTCGGCTTTTCAAGCTGCGATATGAATTTGCGTCCGTACAGCGTTATCGATCCGGACAATGCTCTCGAGTCCTATGCCGATGCCCAGAAACTCGCAAACGGCTTCAACAACCAGATCAGAAGTCTGGCAGTTGGCTCGAAAATCTACGGACCTGAGCTTCAGTCGGATCTCTTCCACGCCGTTGCAGACTTCGGCAACCGTGGCGGTGACCTCTACAGATGGGAGTTCGATGCTTCCAACGGATATCCTGAGAGCCTGTGGGCTTCTTGCTATGCAGCTATCGCAAACGCAAACTTCTTCATCCAGAAGGCTCAGAGTGTTTATGACAGAGTCGAGGCCGACGAAGATTTCGCCGCAACCTGGACCGAGAAGCAGCTCGAGGGACTCAAGGGCTATGAGTCAGTGGCCTACTTCCTCAGGGCTTACTCTTACTCCTTCCTTCTTGACAGGTTCTGCCCTGCATACAGCGATGCCACAGCCAATACTCCTGAGCTCGGAGTTCCTATCGTGACCGTTTACGAGCCTACTTCCGACAAGGAGAAATATCCTGCACGCTCAACCATGAAGGAGACTTATGCACAGATTCTTGCAGATCTTGAGCTCGCAGAGGAGAATATCGATGCCGTTTACACCAATGCAGCCGGTAGCAATTACGTCACTTCTGATGCCGTCAAGGCTCTCAGAGCCCGCGTTGCCCTTGCCTGCAAGGATTATGAACTCGCTATCGAGGATGCAACTACCGTCATCAACTCAGGCACTTACTCTCTTGTAAGCGGAGTCGATGCCCTGAACAAGCTCTGGGTTAACGACGATCAGAAGTCAGAGTGCATCATGCAGTGCTTTGTCTCACTTCCTTCAGAGAAGCCCGGAACCAACAACTATGGCTACATCGGCTACAATGCTCAGAAGGATTTCTATGCACCCGACTATATTCCCGAGAAGTGGCTCGTGGATCTGTACTCAGATAACGACTACCGTAAGGCCGTCTACTTCAAGCAGACCCCTATCACTCTCTCAAGCGGTACTACCGATCCTCTGTACATTTTCTACAAGTTCATCGGCAACCCTGCCCTCATGACAGGTCCCACCGACTACAGCTATCTGAGCGCACCCAAGCCTTTCCGTCTTGCAGAGCTTTACCTCATAGCTGCCGAGGCTTACCTTAACTCAGGTATCGCAAACGGAGTACAGATGGCAAGTGACCTTATGAACGAGCTTCAGAGCAAGCGTATAGCAGATTGGAAGACTGTTAGTTACACCGCAAGCACCCTTCCTGCTGAGATCCAGAATGAAAGAGTTCGTGAGCTCGTAGGAGAAGGCTTCCGTCTGAGCGACCTCAAGAGATATGGCAAGGGAATCACCAGAACTGCTTCCCAGAACAATCACGTCATCTCACAGCCCGGCGGAAACACCACCGAGTTCCTCAGCAAGGGCACTGACGACCACAGGTTCGTATGGCCTATCCCTACAGCCGAGACTGACGCCAACCCCAAGTGCAAGCAGAATAACGGTTACACCAAATAATTTTGAACAATTATGAAACTCAATAGAATACTTTCAGCCGCCCTCGCTTCTGTCTGCATCTTTGCAGCCTGCCAGAAGGTAGAGGTGGCAAGCGGAGACGCCGCAGTCGGATTCGCTTCCGCTGAGTTTGAGTCCGGACTCGGTACCGAGTACATCTATATACCTGTCGTGACTACCGGTACGACCAGCGTATATCCTATCAAGGTCACCGTTGAGGTTGAGGCATACAGCGGGGATTATGCTGCAGTTGAGGATGTTGACTATATGATTACCTCAAAGGAGATTCTCGTTGCTTCTGCAGAGAGCAAGCCTACCATCGAGGTTAAGATTGTCAACCCCCAGGATGCCGACGAGCTTCGTTTCAGCCTTAAGATTGTCTCTCAGGAGAACGCCCAGAAAATTTCGCAGCAGACTGTCCTTGTAAAGTGCGCCAAGAGCGAGCTTGACCGTATCTGCGGCAACTGGACTGCCACCGGATACAACGAGACCGATGCTTATACTGAGACCTGGAAGATCTTCAACGAAGGCGGTGCACCCTGCATCTCAGGTATGTTTGGAGAAACTGCCGGGTATATGTCAGGAGTCTTCGAGGACGGTAAGATCATCTTCGAAATAGGTGATGTGAACAACGCTCTTAACGCTTATAATTTCAACGGTATCGGTCCTCACTATATAGTTCCTATTGCCGGTAGCTTTATGAACGGTGAGACTTCCCTCAAGAGAGACGGACAGTTCATCGGAACCATTTCCGCAGACTATAAAACCATCACCTGGACCTTCCCTGACGGATATGACGGATTCGTGCTCGGACTGTACACCTATCCTGATGGAGCACCGACAGGCTACTACTACAAAGGTCCGTTTGTGCTGACCGACAACAAGATCACCAAGCAGCCCAAGAAATAAAGCTGACTGTCAATAATGAAGAGGATGGCCTCGGGCTTAGGCTTCAGGGCCACCCTCTTTTAACCATATAAAAGGATCTGTCTGGAGTATGAAACCGTTCCGTTACTTGTGCCTTTCGCTCGCTTTGATTTCAGAAGCCACCCTATGCCATGCCCAGAAGGGAAGCATAGAGGCTAGTTCGCGCGAGGATCTGCTTGCGAAAATAGGCGTTGCCACCGCATATTCCCTTCCGGAGTTCAGCGAGGCCTACGTTTTTTATAAGGACGGAAGTATGACCAAGTCGACTCTGAATGTCTGCGCTTTCGACAACTCAGTCCGTTTCATCAACGGAAGGGACACCCTTAAGCTCAGAAGCATAGTTAACGTCGACTATATGCTTACGGAGAACGACAAGTTCCTGCATAGGGAAGGTGTTGTTTACCGTCTTCTCCGCGAGACTCCTTCTCTCTCTTTGGGTGAGCGCAAAAGACTCAAACTCAGCGAGCCCAAGATGGAGAGCGGATATGGTGCACTTCCTCCCAGTTCGTCAGCAAAGACAAGCAGCAACGACGATTTCAGCACGACCGACACCCACTCTTACGGGTATCTGGTGAATGTTGACTATACTGTCAGCTATGACTACTACCTGATAGGTGAGAAGGGGAAAGGAGTTCAGGCCAAACGAAGCGCTTTCGAAAAGGCTTTTCCTGCGCTCAAGGATAAAATCAGATCCATAATTAAACTGCGCCGCCTCAATCTCGACAAGAGAGAGGATGTAATTTATCTTTTTGACTATTGTTTAAACGAATCGAAGTGAAACGCATCATACTGACTTTGACCCTCCTGCTGTCTGCAGTCTGCGCTCCCGCCTGGGCGCAGGGTTCAAGCGCGGCGCAGTTTCTGGACATCAGTCCCGATGCTGAATCGCTCTCGCTTGGCGGCAGCGGTCTGACTTTGGACGCCGGCGCTTTCTCCGTCTGGAGCAACCCCGCTTCCTCGGCCCTGTCATCAAAGAAGCTTGCCGTTGGTGCGGCCTATGGCCTCTGGCAGCCTTCATACTCGGCATCTTCCTATGCCGCCGCTTCAGGTTTTGTCCGTATCGGAAAGAGCCTGGCTGTCAACTTCCTCGGCAAGTACTATATGCACAAGAGTTATGAACTCACCGGAGAAGACGGCATCGTAAGCGGCAGTTTTACCCCCAATGAGATGAATTTTGCGCTCGGAGCATCCTACGCCCTGCTGCCTTCATTGAGCCTGGGAGTGAATCTCGGTTATGTACGTTCCGATATCGGAGCTCCCCAGGCCGGTTCTGCCTTAGTTTCCGACCTTGCTCTGCAGTATCGTTACAAAGACCTCGACGCTGCACTGTCGCTTAGGAACCTCGGAACGAAGATCAGCTATGGCGGTGCGTCTTCATATTCCCTTCCTTCAAAAGCCGAATTGGGCTTGAGTTACACCCTTGGACGCACTAAAGCCGCCGACCACCGTTTGGCCCTGCACGCCCAGGCCAGCGCCTACCTTGCAGACAGTCTGTTCAGGCTTGCCGGAGGACTGAGGTATAGCTTCAAAGAGACAGTTTATATTGCCGGAGGCTATTCTACAGTTCTTTCTTCCCCCGAAATGGGCTTCGCTTCCGTTGGAGCCGGCCTGCGTCTGTGGGGAGTTGAGTTGGGAGCCTCTTATCTTTTGGGCTCTTCCGACAACCCGAACTCGGGGAGTCTTCTTGTCAACCTTTCATATAGTTTCTGAGCGTTATGAAGACAGCAAAATCACTTCTTCTCCTTGCCTGCCTTGCTTTCGCGGCTTGTAATTCGCTTGAACTCGAGCAGTCTGTTCCCCAGAAGGAGCAACCGGCCGAGCTTGAGGGTACCATAACTTCGAAAGTCACCGGGCAGCGCTATAACGCTTCGATTGTAGAGGCCGGCAAGATGATTGTCAAGTTCAACTCTGACTTTACCGCAGAGATTGAGGCTTACGACGGCGACGTCCAGGCCCTGGGCGCAAGCACCAAGGCTTCCTCTTCCTCTCTTGCCCTCATCAGGCCGGTGAGCCTTACCAGACTCTTCCCCGATGCCGGTGAGTATGAGGAGCGTACAAGGCGTGCCGGGCTCCATAAATGGTATATCGTAGAACTACCCGAGGCAGTGAGTGTCGAAGAAGCGGAGCTTATTTTTGCTTCTGCTTCAGAGGTCGAGGCCGCAGAGTTCTCGCTCAAGGCCACTCTCGTTGACGACGGTCCTTCGCTTGAGTATCCAGTGCCTTTCGCCGCACCCTCGCCTGTAGCGACACTGCCCTTTGACGACCCTCAGCTCGGTCAGCAGTGGCACTACATCAACGACGGCTCCAAGGCCGGAATGGTAGCAGGCTGCGACGTGGATGTCCTCTCGGTGTGGGAGAACTACACTCCCGGCGCTTCTGACGTGATTGTGTCCGTGGTGGACGGAGGTATAGATTATAATCATCCCGACCTTGCAGCCAATATGTGGACCGATCCAAGCAGCGGTATGCACGGAAGGGACTTTATCTCAGGTACTACCATAGACCCCCACAACCATGGAACCCACGTTGCGGGAACCATTGGAGCCGTGAACAACAACGGTATCGGAGTGTGCGGCCTTGCAGGTGGAGACTATAGGAGGGGAGTGCCCGGAGTGAGCCTTATGTCCTGCCAGATATTCTCTACCGATCCTGCCAAGAAAGGCCTTGGGGCCAATACCCCTTATGCCATCAAATGGTCTGCCGACAACGGTGCAGTCATCTCCCAGAATAGCTGGGGATATGACTACGACTACAATGGTGACGGAGAGATTACCGGCAACGAGCTTGAGGACCTGAAGAATTCCACAATACCCGCTTCGCTTAAGGAGGCTATAGATTATTTCATCAAGTACGCCGGATGCGATAACCAGGGGAATCAGAAGCCTGATTCTCCCATGAAGGGAGGCGTGGTAATCTTCGCAGCAGGTAACGACCACGTGCCTTATACCAACCCTGCTGACTATGAACCCATTATTGCCGTGACTTCGGTAGGAGCCGACTACGCGCGTGCCTACTACTCCTGCTACGGTGACTGGGCTGATATAATTGCTCCCGGCGGAGACTACACCAAGGGTTTCCAGGTGATGAGCACCCTGCCTGAAGGCAAGTACGGTCTGATGCAGGGAACTTCTATGGCTTGCCCGCACGTGAGCGGAGTTGCCGCCCTGATTATTTCGAATCTCGGAGGACAGGGCTTTACCAACGATAGGCTCAAGGAACTGCTCCTTACTACCACCAACGACGAGGTGCTTGCCTACAATACCTACCCTATGGGTGCTGGTATGGTCAGCGCTACCAATGCTATCGACGGCAGCCGCGACGTGGTGCACGAGCTTGAGCCGGAAGCCGGCAATTCGCTTACTCTCAAGGTGTCCCAAGTTCGTGATCTCGCTTTCACAGTGAAGAACCCCACTGGGCACGCCCTGAGGCTTAGCCTTACGCCCCAGATTCCCGGGTTCAGTGTCGTCCAGGAAAGCTCCAAGAGGATAGTAGTTACCGTGGACGGAAAGGCCGCAGCACAAAAAGAGTACGAGAAGTCCCGCGAGTTCAAGTGCACCCTTACTGTCGCTTGCGACCAGGAGCCCGATCAGCTTCACTCGGTAGAGTTCAGCGTCAGCCTTCAGGGTAACAACGCTCCTGTGCTGCTGCGTCCTTTGAGCGGAATAGTTGTTGACGAGCTTGGAGTATCCTCCAAAGTCAAGCTGTCGTCCTTCTTCTTCGATGCCGACGGAGAGACTCTCGTCTATACAATAGGCAAGTGCTCGCTTGGCGATTTTGAAGTCAATGGCGACCAGGTTCGCTTCAAAGCTGAGTCCTATGGAGTTGACAATGTGGAGATTACGGCTACCGACAGTTTCGGTGCACACATCAGCGGCACTATGCCAGTGCTGGTACGCGACGGCTCCCGCACTTTCGACATCTATCCCAATCCGGTGAGCGAAACCCTTTATGTCAGGGCTTCCGGCGCTTTCGACGGAAAGGTCAGACTGTACTCCGAGTCCGGAGCTCTGTGTGTCGACCAGGCAATCACTTCAGATCCTTTCTCGCCTGCCGGAATAGATGTGAGAGCGCTATCTGCCGGAGTTTATACGGTCAACGTGACTGACGGGAAGAATGATTTCTCGACCCGAATTGTGAAATACTAGTTGAATTAGAATATACAAATAATAGTAGTGTTATGAAAACATTGAAAACATTCGCTTTCGCGGCAGCCGCCCTTGCGCTGCTCGCAAGTTGCAACAAGAGCAAAGAAATCACCAGCGATGCAGTGGTTTCCTTCTCTTCAGAGGTAAACGAGTTCTATCTCGAGGACGGTCCCAATTTCGACGTTCCTATTGAGGTCAAGGGCTCCAATATCACTTATCCTGTTACTATCCGTGTGACGGATGTAGCTGATACAGAGGAGGAAGGCTATAGCGAGAGGAACGTAGACTACCGCTTCGTCAATAGGGACGTGGTAGTAGAGTCCGCTGAAGACACCCCTGTGGTTACCCTCAGGATCATCAACGCCAAGGCTGAGTACCTTTTCACTCAGATCGAGATTCAGACCGTTGACGCTGGCGGAAAGGTCGGTGAGGTCTCAAAGGCCTACGTGATTGCTGTTCCCCAGCTTAACTATGTAGCCGGATTGTATGACGTAAAGGGAACCAATGCAAAAGCTGAAGAGGTCACTGAGCAGTGGGAGTTTATGGTAGAGAATCCTTATGTCGGATTTACCGGTCTTCTCGGGGAGGTCTCTACTGACGATAACGATATCTGGCCCATCATAGGTGAGGGCGGAAGAAGCGAGGAGTACGATAATCTTACCTATATGGCTTTCCCTATGGGAATGGATAACTACATAGCTGCGGCTGACTTCGGTGATCCTATCGGAATTTGCTATATCGCTCCTCTTATCTGGTTTAACGGCAAGCTGTTCGGAGGAAATCTTGAGATGGTAGCCCTTGACAACGACAACATCCAGTTCCGCGTGCCTAATGGAGCCGGTCTTACTTACGGCCTTTTCTCATATGAGACTGAATCATTTTCAGGCTATACCTACGGAGGAAGAATCGTGTTCTCAGCAAACGAGAATGGCGAAGTCGTAATCACCCGCTCTGAGGATGAGCCCGAGGCCCAGGCTGCCGCAGCTGCCCTCAAGGCAGGTCAGGGAGAGGTGATCCTTACCAATTCCGAGACCGGAGAAAAGATCTCCACCCATATGAGCGTCATCAAGACAGAAAAGAAGAGCCTGAAGAAATAAGACTCTTATATAGTTTTTAAATGCGGCGAAAATTTTTCCAAAAATTTTCGCCGCATTTTTCGTCTGCTATGCTCCTGCATTTTTCACTCCTTCAAAAATTTGTGTTAATTTTGCAGTTTGCATAAAAGACGATAAAAATTTCAAAATATGACATCTAAGGAGATCAGACAGAAGTTCCTTGACTTTTTCGCTTCAAAAGGACACACCGTAGTGCCTTCAGCCCCTATGGTGGTGAAGAACGACCCGACGCTTATGTTCACCAACGCCGGTATGAACCAGTTCAAAGACATATTCCTGGGCAATGCCAGCGCTCCGTACAAAAGGGCAGCGGACTCGCAGAAGTGTCTCAGGGTCAGCGGTAAGCATAATGACCTCGAAGAGGTAGGACACGACACCTACCACCATACAATGTTCGAGATGCTGGGCAACTGGAGTTTCGGAGACTATTTCAAGACCGAGGCCATAGACTGGGCGTGGGAGCTTCTGACCGAAGTTTACAAGATTAACCCCGAGCTGCTCTACGCCACCGTTTTCGAGGGCTCTGAGGAAGACGGGACCACTCTTGACACCGAAGCCCGCCAGGCCTGGCTCAAGCACCTTCCCGAGGACCATATCCTGCTGGGCAACAAGCACGACAATTTCTGGGAGATGGGAGACACCGGCCCCTGCGGCCCCTGTTCCGAGGTGCACATCGACATCCGCAGCGAGCAGGAAAAGAAGCAGAGCGGACTCAGCGGCAGGGACCTGGTCAACAAGTCAGACCCCCACGTGATTGAGATCTGGAACCTTGTGTTTATGCAGTACCAGAGGATGGCTGACGGCCACCTGGAGAGTCTGCCGGCCAAGAATATCGATACCGGAATGGGCTTCGAGAGGCTCTGCGCCGTGCTCCAGGGCAAGAACAGCAACTACGACACCGATGTCTTCTCCGGCCTTCTCGCGAAAATAGGGGAGCTTTCCGGCCACCGTTACGGCGAGAGCGCTCAGACAGATGTTGCAATGAGGGTAATCGCTGACCACATCCGTGCCATCAGCTTCAGCATCGCTGACGGACAGCTTCCTTCCAATGTGAAGGCAGGCTATGTGATAAGGCGTATTCTTCGCCGCGCCGTGCGTTACGGCTATACTTTCCTTTCGCTCAGCGAGCCCTTCTTGTGCAATCTTGTCGCCACCCTGGTCGATGAGATGGGGGATGCCTATCCCGAGATCGCAAAGCAGCAGAAGTTCATCGAGAACGTCATCCGCGAGGAGGAAATGGCCTTCCTGCGCACTCTGGACAGGGGTATCAAACTGATGGACGAGTGTATGGAGAGGAGCGCGGAAAGCAAGGTCATCAGCGGAGAGGATGCCTTCAAGCTCTACGACACCTACGGCTTCCCCATTGACCTTACCGAGCTCATTGCTTCCGAGAAGGGTTATAAGGTGGACCTCGAGAAGTTCTCTTTCGAGCTGGGCAAGCAGAAGGACCGCGCCCGCAACGCCACCTCCAACACTTTCGGCGACTGGAGCGTATATCATGAGGGCGAGGATGTGGAGTTTCTGGGCTATGACGCAGTCACTGTAGAAGGCGTCAAACTGCTCAAACATAGGACTGTAGTCCAGAAGAACAAGCAGATGCTCCAGCTCGTGTTCGACCGCACTCCCTTCTATGGAGAGATGGGCGGCGAGGTCGGAGACACCGGACTTGCCATAGGCGAGGACGGAGAGCAGATAAAGATTATCAACACTGTAAAGGAGAACAATCTCACCATCCATATCGCCGAGAGCCTGCCCCAGAATTGCAGCCAGACCTTCACCCTGAAGGTGGATGCGGAGCGCAGAACACGCATCGAGGCGAACCACAGCTGCACACACCTTCTGGACCGTGCGCTGAGGGAAGTGCTCGGAGAACACGTGGAGCAGAAGGGGTCTTACGTTTGCGACAAGAGCCTGCGTTTCGACTTCTCTCACTACGAGAAGCTCTCCGACGAGCAGCTTTGTGCAGTGGAGAAGAGGGTGAATCAGCTTATCAGGGAGGATCTTCCCCTTGAAGAGACTCGCGACGCAAGCATGGCCCAGGCCCGTGAGATGGGTGCCATAGCCCTGTTCGGAGAGAAGTACGGCGACAAGGTGAGGGTAGTCAAGTTCGGCCCCAGCGTGGAGCTTTGCGGAGGCTGCCACACTCCCGCTACAGGTAAAATAGGCCTGTTCAAAATCCTCTCCGAGTCTGCGATTGCTGCCGGCATCAGACGTATCGAGGCCGTTACAGGAGAGCAGGCCGAGGAGTATGTATCTTCGCTCCAGGCTTCTATTCGCGGCGCCAAGGCCCTGCTGAACAATGCCCAGGACATCCAGGGTGCCATCAGCAAGCTCCTCGAGGACAATGCCGCCTTCAAGAAGCAGGCCGAGGAGTTCGCCAAATACAAGGCCGGCGAGCTGGCAAAGGTTTTGATGTCTAAGGCCAGGGAAGAGGACGGAGTGAAGCTCATCGTGGCCACTCACGTTGTTGAGAATGGCGGAGACCCGACCCTGCTGCGCAATGCCGCCCTCATCATCCAGAAAGAGGTGGAGAATACGGCCCTGGTTGCCGCCTTTGCCTATGAAGGAAAGCCCCAGCTGCTGCTGATGTACTCCGACGACCTGGTTGCAAAGGGCAAGAACGCAGGCAAGGACATACGTCCTGCCGCCAAGTTCATACTCGGAGGCGGTGGCGGACAGAACACTCTTGCAACCGCGGGAGGAAAGAACTGCGAGGGACTGAAAGAAGCCCTCGAATGCCTCATAGCTACCGCTAAAGCATAGTCATTCAGAGGATGAAGAAGCTCGACCGTTTTGTGCTGAAGTCTTTCATCGCGCCTTTTGTCGCGGTGCTTCTGGTCGTGGTCTTCATCCTGATGCTCCAGTTCCTCTGGGTTTATATCGACGAGCTTGTAGGCAAGGGTCTCGGGCTCGGAGTCATCCTGGAATTCCTCTTCTGGGGTGTCTGCACCATTCTGCCCCTCGCCCTGCCTCTTGCCACCCTGCTTTCTTCCGTGATGGTTGTGGGGCAGATGACAGAGAACAACGAACTGATGGCCGTCAAGGCTTCGGGAATCCCGTTCACCAGGGTCATACTTCCGCTGATAGTATCTTCGCTGCTGATAGCCGTAGCCGCATTTTTTATCGGCGACCGCCTGGTGCCGCGGGCCTACGACAAGATTTTCACCCTGCGTGACGACATCTCCAAGACCAAGAGCGAGATAAAAATCCCCTCGGGGGTGTTCTACGACGGCATTGACGGCTATATCCTGAGGGTAAAAGACCAGAACAAGAAGACCGGGATGCTCTATGATGTGATAGTCTATGACCATTCCGCAAAAAAGGGCAATATTGCCGTGACCTTTGCCGACTCTTCCCTCATCAAGATTTCGGAAGACAAGGCATATCTCACATTTACCCTGTTCAACGGCTCGAACTATCAGGAGGACAATACTATCAGGTATTCCGATACCACCCTTACACTCAGGCATATAGACTTCGACCGCCAGGATCTTCTCATTCCTTTGGACAACTATAGTTTCGAGAAGTCGGACTCCAGCCGCTATGGCGACCAGGCAAAGGCCAAAAGGGTGGCAAGGCTCAAATATGAGAGCGACTCGCTGCATGCCTACCTTAAGGACCAGGCGGGTGTTCACTACGACAAGATGCGCAATATGAACATCCTGCTGGAGTTCACTCAGCTTGACACTGCAAGGCGTAACCCCGGTCTGGAGCCGTTCTCGCATCCCGACCTGCTGACGTACAACTCCGTAGCCGCCAAGTCCAACACCTACAAGAGCGCCTACGACGCCGCCAGCCGCTACGCCACAGAGGTCAACAATCTCAAGTTCGACATCTATGAGCAGGCCTACAATGTGCGCCACATCGATATCGAGCTGCTCAAGAAGTTCGCCCAGGCACTTGCCTGCTTCCTGCTTTTCTTCATAGGCGCGCCCATCGGGGCCCTGAATAAGAAGAAAGGGGGCCTGGGGGCGAGCGCGATTGTCGCTGTCCTCTTCTTTGTGCTTTATTGGGTGGTGGACCTGAGCGGCTCGAAACTTGCTTCAGACGGAGCTGTAAAGGCCGTCCAGGGAGCATTCATATCGTCCCTTGTCCTGCTGCCTTTCTGCGTTTTCCTGATGATTGCGGCGGTCAAGGATTATGACATTTTCAATATGGACACTATCAAAACCCGTTTCCGTATCCTCAAGAGCAAAGTTCTGGGCTTCTTCCGCCCCGTGAGGATAGTTTATATGGGCACCCCCGAGTTTGCCGTGGAGCCGCTCGACGCCCTGATCCGCTCCGGCCATAAGGTCGTGGGAGTGGTTACCGTAGCCGACAAGCCCAGCGGCAGGGGGCTGAAGATGAACGAGAGTGCAGTCAAGCAGTATGCCGTCAGTCATGGCCTGCCTGTACTCCAGCCCGTTAAGCTCAAGGACCCCGAGTTCCTCGCGTCGCTCAAGGCCCTCAAGGCCGATATGTTTGTGGTGGTGGCCTTCAGGATGCTTCCTGAAGAAGTATGGGCTATGCCCCGTCTGGGTACGTTCAATCTGCACGCCGCCCTGCTGCCCCAGTATCGTGGAGCGGCTCCTATAAACTGGGCGGTCATCAACGGGGAGAAACGTACCGGAGTGACTACCTTCATGCTGGACAAGAACATCGATACCGGAGGCATCATCCTGCGCGAAGAGTGCCCCATAGGTCCGGAAGACACGGCAGGCGATGTGCACGACCGACTGATGCATATGGGCTCCCAGCTGGTGGTCCAGACTGTCGATGCCCTGATTCAGGGTAATGTGCAGATAAGGGTCCAGCGCTCCTTCATCCAGGGTTCAGAAGTGCTGAAGAGCGCTCCGAAGTTGACCCGCGAGACCTGCCGTATAGACTTCTCCGCTCCCGCCTCCAGGGTGCACAACCTCATCCGCGGCCTGAGTCCTTATCCGGGTGCTTTTGCCACCCTGGTTTCTGACTCGGGCGAGCGTGTGGAGATGAAGATTTACTCCAGCAGGGTTGTGGAGATGGATTGCCGTCCCGGCCAGGTGCTTACTGACCATAAGACTTATCTTGCAATAGGCTGCGGAGATGGCCGCGCTGTGAGCCTTCTGGAAGTGCAGGCAAGCGGGAAGAAGAGGCTTGATGTCAAGGCTTTCCTTCTGGGATTCAGAGATATAGATAAATATAAAGCCTAATTATGTTAAGAAAGCTAAGAATCGCGCTGGCGGTGGTCTGCTTTGTGCTCATCACCCTGCTCTTCTGCGGGATAGGCACTGATTGGTGGGGTTTTCTCGCCCATCTCCAGTTCCTGCCTTCCTGCCTGGCACTCAATTTCCTGTCGATTGCCCTCATTCTCCTGCTGACCTTCGTCTTCGGCAGGCTGTACTGCTCGGTAATCTGCCCTATGGGAGTGTACCAGGACCTGGTCATTTTTCTCAGACGTCAGTATGGCATCCTTGCCAACAAGCTGAGAATCAATGCTCTCAAAAGGGCGAAGAAGAAGGGTACCAAAGCCAAGACAAGCAAGAAATCACCGCTCAAGCACTATGGCTACCGCAAGGAGCACCGCATTGCGAGGTACACTGTGCTTGCCGTTACGGTCCTGAGCGCCGTCTGCTCTCTGCAGCTCCTGCTTGTCCTTCTTGCCCCGTACAGCGGCTACGGAAGGATGGTCCACACAGCTTTTGACCTTATCAGCGGAGTCAGCGTGCCTTTGGCCCTGCTTCTTACTGCGATTCTTACTTTCGTACTCATTTCTGTCTGCGCCTGGATGTGGGGCAGGGAGTGGTGCAATACTGTCTGCCCGGTGGGTTCGGCCCTGAGCCTTGTGTCGCGCTACGCTCTTTTCCGCCCCGTGATTGACTCTTCTAAGTGCGTCGCCTGCGGACGGTGCTATTCCAAGTGCAAGGCCTATTGCATTGACGGTCAGAATCATAAGATAGACTCTTCGCGCTGCGTAGTGTGCTTCGACTGCCTCGACAACTGCTCTGAAGGAGCTATCAGCTACCGTTTCCGCCCGCCTTTTGCGCGCAAAAAAGCAGCCAATCCTGTTTCTGATGAGAAAAAGACTGAGGGGCCTGAAGCCGCCGCTGCACAGGATTCCGGAGTGAGCCGCCGAGCCTTCCTTTCGGCAGGTGCCCTCGCCCTTGGCTCCGCCGCCCTTCAGGCCGCCGACAATAAAGTGCTCCACGGAGCCATTGCAGATATCGCTCCCAAGAGCAATCCCACCCGCAAGGGTCATCTGGTGCCTTTCGGAGCGAAAGGGGAGAAACATTTCTACGACCGCTGCACCGCCTGTCAGCTGTGCGTGTCCAACTGCCCCAACGAAGTTCTTTCGCCCTCGAAGGACCTTGGCCATCTGCTCCAGCCTGTAATGGGTTACGAGAAGGGCTACTGCCGCCCTGAGTGCAACGAGTGCGGCAAGGTCTGCCCGGCCGGAGCCATTCTGCCTCTGGAAACGGGCGCAAAGCTGAATATACGCATAGGTACGGCGAAAGTCGATTACACTTCCTGCCTTGCCGCAAAAGGCGAGGCCGGCTGCGGCAATTGCGCACGCCACTGTCCCGTGGGGGCTGTGCGTATGGTTAACAGCGAAGAGACAGGCCGACGGATTCCTGTAGTTGCCGAAGAGCAGTGCATAGGCTGCGGAGCCTGCGAGTATCTCTGCCCTGTAAGGCCTTTGAGCGCCATTACGGTCGATGCTCTTTCTTCTCATATAGATAAACTTGACTCATAAGCGGCAAAGTATGGATAGACGAGAATTCATTAAAGTCGGTGCGGCCTCTGCCGCCGCTTCCATTGCTCTTGGAGCATGCGACAATTCTTCCAATGGCTCCCCGGCGCCCCAGGGCTCTTCTGATGCCCAACAGGGACAGGTGGCGCGTCACTACGAGGGCGTTTCGCTTCTCGGATACGGCTGTATGCGCTGGCCTACCTACAAGGCCGAGGATGGTAAGCAAAAGATTGACCAGCAGAAGGTCAACGATTTGGTGGACTATGCCATAAGCCACGGAGTCAACTATTTCGATACGGCGCCTGTGTATCTTGAGGGCGAGAGCGAGAGAGCTACCGCCGAGGCCCTGTCGCGCTACCCCAGAAGCTCATATCTGCTTGCTACCAAACTTTCGAATTTTGGCGACTGGACCTACGAGTCTTCGCGTCAGATGTTCCAGCGCTCCCTGGAGATATTCAACACCGGTTATGTGGACTATTATCTGCTGCACTCCATAGGGTCTGCTGCAGATTTCGACCGCAGGTTCGCGTCCACCGGCATCATGGACTATCTTCTCAAGGAAAGAGAGCAGGGAAGGATCCGCAACCTTGGCTTTTCCTTCCACGGAGCCCGCGAGGGATTTGACGAGCTGATGGCGCTGCATTCGAAGTACCACTGGGATTTTGTCCAGATTCAGATGAATTATGTGGACTGGGCCCACGCCGGTGCCCGAAACACCAATGCCCAATATCTCTACACGAAGCTCAATGAGATGGATATCCCCATCGTGATTATGGAACCCCTCCGGGGAGGGAGGCTCGCCGACCTTCCGGCTGCAATATCCGATAAGATGAAGGCTCGCGAACCTTCCCGCTCGCTCTCTTCCTGGGCTTTCCGTTTTGTGGGCAGTTTCCCCCGGGTGATGTGCGTATTGAGCGGTATGACCTATATGGAGCACCTTGAGGACAATGTGAAGACCTTCTCTTCCTTCAAGCCTCTCAACTCCGAAGAAATGAACTTTCTCGCGGAGGTTGCCGATCAGCTGGAGAGCTATCCTCTGATTCGCTGCACCGCCTGCCAGTACTGTATGCCCTGTCCTTACGGGCTTAACATACCTGCCATATTCAAGTTCTACAACGACAATGTCAATGCCGGGACTTATGTCAGCAGCCGCGAGCAGGAGGACTATGCCCGGGTGAGACGCAATTACCTGCGCGCCTACAACAAGTCCATAGAGCCGGATCGTCAGGCAGACCACTGCATAGGCTGTGGCAAGTGCGCCAGGGAGTGCCCCCAGCATATCGCCATCCCCCGTGAGCTTCGCAGGATAGACGAGTATATAGAGAGTCTCAAGCAGCAGACTCTCTAAGCTCCCGACCTTAATCGAGCAGCTATGGGCCCTAAAGGAAGAACCATACTAAGGCGCATCAGGATGGCTTTTCTTGTCGTCCTGGCCCCTTCCCTTGTGGGCCTTTTCTTCTATGTTTATATAGATGTGCTTCATCTTCAGCTTCCCAAGACTGCTCATCTCAGGCGCGAGCACGCCCGCTGGGAGGCCCGTCTGGAGGTGATGGACAGCAGGCTCAGCCTGTATGAGAGTGCTCTCAAGGGTCTGGAACAGAGGGACGACGAGCTCTACCGATCCATATACGGTCTGACTCCGATACCCGCTCAAATCCGCAATTCCGGACTTGAATCGGCATCCGTTTCCTCCGGCCTTCTGGACAGTCTGGGGGCCAATTCGAAACTTCGGAGCACCATCCTCTCGATTGATGCCCTGACGAAGCGCACCTACATCCAGAGCAAGGCGCTCAGCGAAGTGGAGATGGTTGCGCGGCAGGCGGGTGATATGATTTCCTGCGTGCCCAGCGTACCGCCCCTGCTGCCCCACAAAGGGGCCTTCCGTCTGTCCAGCGGCTTTGGCGTGCGGGAGGACCCCGTTTACGGAGGCACTGCCCGACATAAGGGACAGGACTTTGCCGCACCCAAGGGTACGCCTGTCTATGCCACCGGTGACGGAGTTGTCGTCAAGGCCCGTTTCCAGTTCCGCGGCTACGGCAACGAGGTCATCATCGACCACGGCTTCGGCTACCAGACCCGCTACGCCCACCTGAACACCATCGAGGTCAGGGAAGGGATGAAGGTCGGCCGCGGCGACCGCATAGGTACCGTAGGCAACTCGGGCAAATCCACCGGCTACCACCTGCACTATGAGGTGCTGTATATGAATTCCCAGCGCAATCCGATGAACTATATGGACATCAATATGCCCGAAACCGAGTACAGGGCCATGATAGACAAGCGCGTGGAGAGTTCTCCCTTAGGCAAAATGAGCTCGACTTCAGAACTGTTGAACAGAAGCAGAACCAGATGAAACGAAAGCATCCCATAAGAAGAGCCATTCTTCTGACTCTAGCGTATCTGCTTGGTACTGTATGCCTTGCAGTGGTGAGTTATGTGGTGTTCTCTCTCTTTTTCAACACTTCTGCCGAGGAGCGTCTCCGCTCGGAAATCAGCATGTACGAGCGCATCTACCCTTCGCTTGAGCAAAAGGAGCAGCTGCTTCGCGAGTCCATCGCCTACCTTCAGCATAAGGACGAGCAAATCTACTCCGAAGTCTTCCACTCCGAAGCTCCGTCCGCTCAGACTCCTACCCTTGTGCGCCCTGGCTCAGACCTGCTGGACACTCCCCAGGCCAGCCTTCAGGTGCGCAGCTCCCACAAGGCAGACAGCCTCATCGCCCTGTGCCAGAGTGTGGAAGAGAGGTTCCAAAGCATCTTCGACACCCTGTCGGACAGCCTATGGACCGCTCCGCCCCTGCGTCTTCCGCTCAAAGGCATAAACTACTCGCAAGTAGGGGCTTCCACGGGCAAAAAGCTGGACCCTTCGTACGGAGCTTATGTATATCACGAGGGTCTCGATATGTTAGTTCAGCGGGGCACTCCGGTATATGCTACGGCTCCGGGGACGGTTCTGAATGTAAGCAACACCAAGCGCAACGGAAGGACAGTGGAAATCTCTCATCAGGGCGGGTACACTACCACCTACTCGCATCTGGAGTCGGTGAGCGTGAAAGCAGGCCAGAAGGTAAGCCCGCTGACCATAATAGGCAGCTCCGGAATGAGCGGCAAGTCCTATGCACCCCATCTCCACTACGAAATCCGCTACAACGGAAGGCTCCTCGACCCCGTCCACTATTTCTTTGCTGACCTGGGACCGGTGGAGTACACTGATATGTTCTATATGGCCCTCAATACCAAACAATCAATGGATTAGCAGTTATGGAAAAACTCTTTTACACTATCGGCGAAGTGGCCGCCGAACTTGGCGAGCAGACCTCGCTCGTGCGTTTTTGGTCCAACACCTTCTCCAAGTTCATCAAGCCTTCGCGCAATGCCAAGGGTAACCGCCTTTTCACCAAGGAAGATCTTCAGACCTTCAAAAGACTGCACTATCTGATCAAGGACAAGGGCCTGACCATGGAAGGGGCCGCGCGTACACTTAAGGACGAGAGGGCTTCCGTGGACAGGGAAATGAAGGTGATTGACTCCCTGAAGAGCATCAGGGAGCGCCTTGTGGAAGTAAAAAAATCTCTTTAAGATTCCGAAAAATACGCTATCTTTGCAATTTGTATATCACGCCTTTAAAGAAACAATAAAAGATAACAATATGGCTACCACCAAGAAAACAACTAAAGTGCAGACTCCTGTTGATGAGCGCGAGACCTTCGTGTCCCTGCGCAAGAGTTTTGCCGACAACGAGCAGAGCACCCAGGAGAAGCTCAAGGTCCTTTATTCCCTGCAGGCTACCGACATAGATATTGACAAGCTTGTCCAGCTTCGCGGAGAGCTTCCCGAAGAGGTTGCCTCCCTGGAGAAGGAAGTGGAGTCGCTTAAAGCCAAGTACAGCCACGTTGAAGAGCTCATAGCCGGATTCAACGCCAATATCGAGGCTGCAAAGGCTCAGATTGTTGAGCTTGACGAGCAGACTGTAGGCTACAGGAACCAGCTTGCAAACATATCCAACAGCCGCGAGTTCGACTCTATCAACAAGGAGATTGAGAACCTGACGCTGCTTCGCAACATTGCCGAGAAGACCATTAACGAGAGCAAGGAGAGCATCGAAGACCGCCGTCGTGACCTCGACAGGATCCAGGACCGCATCACCATCCGCGAGGCCGACCTGCTGGCAAAGAAAGAGGAGCTCGACACCATCGTGGAGTCAACCTCAAAGGAGGAGAAGGCTCTTCAGGCAAGGCGCAGCGAATACAGCGCCAAGCTCGACGAGAGGACTCTGAGCGCCTATGAGAGAATCAGGCAGAGCACCCATAACCATCTCGCAGTAGTGACCCTCTTCCCCAAAGGGGATGACGGCACCTATGGAGACGCTTGCGGAGGATGTTTCCATACCATTATCCCCCAGCGCCTTATCGATATCGCTTCCGGCAAGAAGCTCGTCATCTGCGAGCACTGCGGCCGCATTATCGTAAACCCTGATATCCAGTAGAGACAGGGGGGTTGATGGCTTCGCAAGCTCAGAAAACCAGGAAAAAGAACTCCGACGGGGCAATTATCGAGTCTCTGGGCGTGGAGATGGGCAACAAGCCCCCTCAGGCCCTGGATGTTGAGCAGGCCGTGCTCGGAGCTATGCTTCTCGAAGGGGAGTGTGTGGACCTCGCTATGGAGGAGCTCACCCCTTCGTGCTTTTATGACCCCAAGCACAGGATGATTTTCGAGGCTATGGTAAGCCTCGTTTCCGAGCATACTTCTGTAGATATACTCACGGTGAGCAATGCCCTCAAGCTGAAGGGCTGCCTCGAAGAGGTGGGAGGGCCTGTGATGCTCGCAAACCTGTCCGAGAAGGTAGGTTCCGCCGCCCACATCGAGTATTACATCAAAATCCTCAAGCAGAAGACCGTCCAGAGGGAGCTCATTACGGCCTCCTACGACATCCTGCACAACGCCTTCGACGACACGGTCAATATGGATGACCTTATCGACAATGCCGAGACGAAGATCTACAACGCGGTCCAGAATGTCGTAAGGCGCGAGGTGCAGAATATCGGAAGCCTGATAAACCAGGCTATAGAGAACCTTGAGAAGAAGCAGGCTATCAGCGGCTTGAGCGGAGTCCCCTCGGGCTTTGTATCGCTGGACACCATCACTATGGGCTGGCAGCCTTCTGACCTTATCATCCTTGCCGCCCGTCCTTCCGTGGGTAAGACGGCCTTCTCGCTGAACCTGGCGCGCAATGCAGCGGTTGACCATAAAATGCCGGTGGCCTTCTTCTCCCTTGAGATGGCGGCTATCCAGCTGGTGAACCGTCTCATCACTTCCGAGTCCGGCCTGCCTTCGGACAAAATCAAGGGCGGCCTGAAGCTCGAACCCTACGAGTGGCAGCAGCTCGAAGACAAAATCAAGGCTCTCTCTGCCGCTCCTCTATATATAGACGACACTCCGAGCATGCCGCTGATGGAGTTCAGGACCAAGGCCAAGAATCTGGTGAAGAACAAGGGCGTGAAGCTCATAATCATAGACTACCTTCAGCTTATTCAGGGTCCCGCCGAGCTGCGCGGTATGCGTGAGCAGGAGGTTGCCGCCATCTCGAGGACTCTCAAGGCCACGGCC
The DNA here is from genome assembly GCA_945874355.1 of uncultured Bacteroides sp. Taxonomy (GTDB): domain Bacteria; phylum Bacteroidota; class Bacteroidia; order Bacteroidales; family UBA932; genus Cryptobacteroides. The sequence goes on along the minus strand of CAMCGB010000012.1, from coordinate 9,974 downwards.
AAGGAGCTGAATGTGCCCATCATAGCTCTCTCGCAGCTGTCCCGTCAGGCAGTGACCCGTCAGGGAGGCGGCGGAAAGCCCCAGCTCTCGGACCTTAGAGAGTCGGGATCTATCGAGCAGGACGCGGATATGGTAATCTTCATCCACCGTCCCGACTACATTGGCCTGAGCGACAATGAAGCCGACAAGGAAAAGACCCAGATTATCATAGCCAAGCACCGTAACGGTCAGACCTGCGATATAGATATGCTCTACAAGGGCGACCAGCTCCGCTTCGTGGAGATGGACTCGTCGCTTGACGCCATCGCCGAGCAGCTCTCGCACGAGTCTGCCCTGAACAACGCTTTGCCTACAGACATTTACGAAGATGAGTTCTCGCAGATCTGAAACCATATCGCACCGGGGAAAGGTCATTGATGTGACCCCCGAGCTGACGACTGTCGAGATAGTCTCGCAGAGCGCCTGCAGCGCCTGTCACGCCAAGAGCCTCTGTTCGCTGGGCGAATCGGTCGTAAAAAAGGTGGAGGTTCCGACCAGGCCTTACCACAGTTTCAAGCCGGGCGACGAAGTGAATGTGCTGCTGCGCGCGAGTATGGGTCATAAGGCTGTCGTGATAGCCTACGGGCTGCCCCTGGTGGTCCTGATTGCAGTGCTGCTCATCTGCATCGAGGCCGGTTTGCCGGAGCTGTTCAGCGGACTTGCCGCCATAGGCTCCGTAGCCCTTTACTACTTTGTTATATGGCTGCTCAGAGGCCGCCTGCGCAATAGTTATGAGTTTGAAATAAGAGAATTATAATATAAACGGTACAACAATGACGAACACTATTATCTGGACTATTGCGATTCTGACTCTGCTTGGAGTTCTGCTCGCCCTGGTGCTTTTCTGGGTGGCGAGAAAGTTCCGCGTGGAGGAGGACCCGCGAATCGATGAGGTGGAGAAAGTGATGCCGGGTGCCAACTGCGGCGGCTGCGGATTTGCGGGTTGCCGCGCTTTTGCCGAGGCTGCTGTCAAGGCTCCCAATCTCGACAACAATTTCTGTCCTGTCGGAGGCAATGACACGATGGCCAAGGTGGCTGCCATCCTTGGGTATGAGGTCTCTGCAAAGGCTCCCCAGGTGGCTGTGGTGCGCTGCAACGGAAGTTGCGCTAACCGCCCCAGAGTCAATGACTACGACGGAGCTCCTTCCTGCAAGGTGAAGGCTGCCCTCTATAGCGGCGACACCCTCTGCCCTTATGGCTGCCTGGGTTGCGGCGACTGCGTGGCTGCCTGCAAGTTCGGCGCCCTGAGCCTCGATCCTGAAAGCGGCCTGCCCGTCGTGGACGAAAGCAAGTGTACTGCCTGCGGCTCCTGCGTCAAGTCCTGCCCCAAGGGTATAATTGAACTGCGCAACGCCGGCACGACCCCGAAGAACACCCGCAGGGTTTATGTCAGCTGTATGAACAAAGACAAGGGCGGAGTCGCCAGAAAGGCCTGCAAGGCGGCCTGCATCGGATGCGGCAAGTGCGTGAAGGTCTGCAAGTTCGGCGCCATCACCGTAGAGAATAACCTTAGCTATATCGATTATACAAAGTGCAAGGCTTGCGGCCAGTGCTACTTCGAGTGCCCGACCGGCGCTATTCACGTAGCCGGATTCACACCCAAGAAGGTGGAGCCGAAGCCGGCAGCGGCTCCTGCCCCTGCGGCCGCCGCTCCCGCCGCGAAACCTGTGGCAGCAGCCGCTCCCGAACCGAAAGCTATGTCCAACAATCAGAACAAGGAGGTAGGCAATGCGTAAAGTAACATTCTCCATAGGAGGCATCCATCCTCACGACAGCAAGCTGTCACGCGACTGCAAAATAGAGGTCCTGCCTCTTCCGCAGACTATGTATGTGTCTATGGCCCAGCATCTTGGTGCCCCTGCCACTCCTATCGTAAATGTGGGCGACAAGGTTCTTGCCGGACAGGTTATCGCCGAGCCCGCAGGCTTTATTTCGGCTTATGTCCATTCTCCTGCTTCAGGCACGGTTAAGAGCATCGCCCCCAGGGCCGACATCACCGGACGTATGGTGCCTCACGTCGAGATAGCCGTTGAGGGCGACGAATGGGTTGAGGGAGTCGATTTGAGCGATACTCTTGTAACCGACATTACTCTTGACCGCGCCCAGATTCTGGAGCGTATCAAGCAGTGCGGAATAGTGGGCCTCGGCGGAGCTACCTTCCCCACCCACGTCAAGCTCAATCCCGCTCCGGGCAGCAAGGCCGAGTGCCTGATTCTGAACGGTGCCGAGTGCGAGCCCTATCTTACCAGCGACTACCGCATCCTGCTTGAAAAGACCAGGGAGATAATTGTCGGTGCGGCCATTATGCAGAAAGTGCTCGGAGGCTGCCACACTGTCATCGCCATCGAGGAGAACAAGCCCGAGGCCATAAGCGCTGTGAGCGAGGCCCTTGCCTCTCTTCCTTACTCCGATATCGAGGTGCTCAGTATGAAGAAGCGCTACCCCCAGGGTGGTGAGAAGCAGCTCATCGACGCCGTTATGAAGCGTCAGGTGAAGTCCGGAGGCCTGCCCATAAGCGTAGGAGCCGTGGTGCAGAACGTCGCCACCGCCCTCGCTGTGTATGAGGCTGTCCAGAAGAATAAGCCTCTGGTCACCAATACTATGACCATCACCGGCGACTGCCTTCCTGTGGAGAAGCAGCACAACTACCTCTTCCGCATAGGAATGCCCCTGAGTTATATTGCACAGGTGGCAGGGGGAGTTCCCGAGAGTGCCGCGAAGATAGTTTCCGGAGGTCCTATGATGGGCAAGGCCATCAGCAATATGGATGCCGCCACAGTAAAGGGCTCATCTTCGCTCCTTTATCTGAGCGAAGGCTCCACCCGCCGTCATCCGGCTTCGAACTGCATCCGTTGCGGCCGCTGCTCGGATGCCTGTCCTATGGGACTGGAGCCTTTCCTTCTGAACCGTCTCAACAAAGCCGGCGACCTTGAGGGCCTTGAGAAGGCCAGCGTCCAGGACTGCATCGAGTGCGGCTGCTGTCTGTACAGCTGTCCCGCCAACATTCCTCTGCTGGACTACATCAGGCCTGCCAAGGCTCAGGTTATGGGAGTAATACGCGCCAGGGCAGCCGCAGCCAAAGCCGCCCAGGGCAAGTAGTTGAACCTTTGAAAACAAGAGAACAATGTCCAATATTCTAGTTTCACCTTCACCGCACATCCACTCGGCTGTCAGCACCACCTCCCTTATGAGGGATGTGGTCATCGCCCTGTGTCCTGCACTTCTGGTGTCTATACTTTTCTATGGTTGGTCCGAGCTGCTTGTAATCGCTGTGAGCGTTGCTTCCTGCGTGCTCATCGAATGGGCGGTGACCAAGTTCCTGATGAAGGCTCCCTGCACCATTTCCGACCTTTCGGCTGTGGTTACCGGAGTCCTGCTTGCCATGAACCTTCCTGCCACTACACCCTGGTGGGTTGTATTCATCGGCGCTCTTTTCGCAATCGGAGTAGTCAAGCTCACCTTCGGCGGTCTGGGCCAGAACATCTTCAACCCCGCCATCGCCGGCCGTGTGTTCCTGCTCATATCCTTCCCCACCTATCTGACCGACTGGACCATCCCCAACGGCTTCATCCACTCTACCGATGCCGTTTCGGGTTCCACTCTTCTCGGGCGTTATGCCGAGGGGGGAGTTGAGGCGGTTGCAGGGACCGATTATCTTCAGACCCTTTTCCTGAACATCGGAGGCTCGGCCGGAGAGATTTCCGCTCTCGCGCTGCTTCTTGGCTTTGCTTATCTGCTTGTGCGCAAGGTGATTAAGCCCTGGATTCCGCTTAGCATCTTCCTTACGGTCTTCGTCACCTCAGGCATTTTCTACCTCATCGACCCTTCTACCTATACCGACCCTCTGTTCAATCTGCTCACCGGTGGAGTCATTCTCGGAGCCTGCTTTATGGCTACCGACTACGTGACTTCTCCTATGACCACCCTCGGAGGCGTGATTTACGGCGTAGGTATCGGTTTCATCCTGATGATGATACGCTACTTCGGCGCTTACCCTGAGGGTATGTCTTTCGCTATCCTTATTATGAATATGTTTGTGCCGCTTCTCAACAGGTGGTTCCATCAGAGTAAATACGGGAGGAAATAGTTATGGCAGCAAAATCCAATCTTCGTAATATGGTGCTCTGTCTCGGAGCTGTCTGTCTGGTCTGCTCGGCCCTGCTTGCCGGAGTGAATGCTCTCACCGAGGCTCCTATCAAGGAAGCCGCCGAGAAGGCCCTCAAAGAGTCTATCGGGGCTGTGCTTCCCCAGGGTGGAGAACTCTCTGAGGAGCGCGGCGTGAGCGTAGGCGACCAGAATTATGTATATTATGAGTGCACCCTTGCCGAGGGTTCGACCTGCTATGCGGTCAAGTCCACGGTCCAGGGCTTCGGGGGTCCGCTTACCCTTATGGTCGGCGTGCTCTCTGACCTGAGTATCAACAACACTTCTGTCCTTTCCCACAGCGAGACTCCGGGTCTTGGCGCCAAGTGTGCTACCGACGAAGGCTTTATGAACCAGTGGAAGGGCTTCAATGGAGTTCTGAAAGTCCGCAAGGACGGTGGCGATGTGGATGCAATCACAGCTTCGACCATCACTTCACGCGCTTATACCCTTGCAGTTGAGCAGGCTGTAGCGGCAGTGAAGGCTGTCCAGGCTCAGAACGAACAAACTAAGGAGGAGACAAATGAGTAAATTATCACTTATTTCGAGAGGCATTCTCAAGGAGAATCCGACTTTCGTGCTGGTGCTCGGAATGTGTCCGACTCTGGCTACCACCACTTCAGCCATCAACGGTATGGAGATGGGCCTTGCCACAATGTTTGTGCTCATCCTTTCCAATATAGTCATTTCGCTGCTCGCTCCCGTGGTGCCCGACAAGGTGCATATCCCTGTGTATATCGTGGTGATTGCGACCTTTGTGACTCTGCTTCAGCTGGTTATGCAGGCTTATACTCCTGCGGTCTATCAGACTCTCGGCCTCTTCATCCCGCTTATTGTGGTGAACTGTATAGTGCTCGGGCGCGCAGAGGCTTTCGCCAACAAGCACGGTGTGCTGGAGAGCGCGCTTGACGGCATAGGCATAGGTCTCGGCTTCACGCTTTCGCTCACTGTCATCGGTATGGTCCGCGAGCTCCTTGGCAGCCTGTCCATTTTCGGCTGGAAGATTATCCCCGGCGACGGAATCCTTGCCTTCGTGCTAGCCCCGGGTGCTTTCATTGTGCTTGGCTATCTTATGGTCCTTTTCAATAAACTCACCAAAAAGAACTGAGAGAGATGGAGTATTTTGTAATCATCATTTCAGCGATATTCGTCAATAATATCCTGCTGTCCCAGTTCCTGGGAGTCTGCCCTTTCCTGGGTGTATCCAACAAGGTGTCCACCGCTACCGGTATGTCGGGTGCCGTGTGCTTCGTCATCACTCTTGCAACTGTGGTGACCTGGCTCATCAACCTGCTTCTGGTGCGTTTCAATCTCGCTTATCTTCAGACCATTGCCTTTATCCTTGTGATTGCGGCCCTGGTTCAGATGGTGGAGATAGTCCTCAAGAAGATCAGCCCTTCGCTCTACCAGGCCCTGGGTATCTTTCTGCCTTTGATTACTACCAACTGCGCCGTGCTCGGTGTGGCTTTGAGTGTCGCCCAGAAGGGTATGGGTCTGGGCCAGGCAACTGTCTATGCTCTTGCCACTTCCCTGGGTTACGGTCTTGCGATGATTCTTTTTGCCGGAATACGCGAGCACCTCAGCCTCAACAGTGTGCCCAAGCCTTTCAGGGGTCTTCCTATAGCCCTGATTACTGCGGGTATTATGGCTATGGCGTTCCTCGGTTTTTCCGGACTTGTATAAACCTTTATATCATTTACATGTATGAAAAAAGTAATTGTTACCCTTCTTGCAGTGCTTGCTTTTGTTGGCGTTGCATCTGCCCAGCCTAAGGCTATTGGTGTTCGTGCCGGTTACGGTGGCGAGCTTTCATATCAACACTATGTTGCAGGATCCAATTTTATCGAGGGTGACCTCGGATTCTGGGGAGACGGCGGTTTCAGCCTTACCGGACTGTACAATTTCGACCTCGGACAGAGCGGAATGTTCGGTTTCTACGCCGGCCCCGGCGCCCAGATCGGCGTTTACAATGGCGGAGAGTCTTCTTCCCTTAGCCTGGGTATTGTAGGTATGGTCGGAGTTGAGATGGAGATTCCTGAGCTTCCCATCAACATTTCCCTTGACTGGAGGCCCGCTTTCTATCTTGTGAACGGTTTCCGTTTCGGCTGGAACGGTTTCGCTCTCGGCGTTCGCTACAGGTTCTAGGCTCGGTCCAGCGGCCTTGGCTTTACTTTCGGCCTTGGCTTTGACCCCGGCCGCATAACAATCTGAGGATGACCCTTCCGGGCCATCCTTTTTTGTCCGTGCAGCGCCGCTGCAGCCCTCTGTCATTTCGATGGAGCGCCTTCCCCTATCATCACGACCGGGCGCCTTCCCCTATTATATCGAGGGCGCATCTTCCTCTGTCATTTCGACCAAGCGTCCCTTCCTGTCATTTCGACCAAGCGCCCATCCCTGTCATTTCGACAAAGCGAAGCGCGTGGAGAAATCTATATAACGGTTTGATATAAAATAGATTTCTCGGCTTCGCTCGAAATGACAGTTGATGTGAGCTCCAAGGGCTGGAAGGGAAAATTTGTATGATGTTATTCGTATTAATTTGCAATAGCAACTCAATAAATTTGTTAACTTTGTTAGGATGCCTACAGGGAGTTCATTCCGACGCAGGCCTAAACCGCAAATCAGACAGTTCGTAACCGCGGACCAGATTTTATAAGTCATTATGAAGTACGAGATTATTACCAAAGAGATGCTCTCTGCGGCAGTGTGCCGAATGAAGATTGAGGCTCCTCTTCTTGCCTCAGCCGCCAGACCCGGCCAGTTCCTGATAGTACGTCCTAACGAAAAAGGAGAGAGGATTCCTCTGACCATCAGCGACTTCGACGCTACTGAAGGGACAGTTACCATCGTTACCCAGCAGATAGGAGCCTCCACAGCCGAGATTCTTTCGATGCAGCAGGGCGAATGCTTCGCCTCTGTTGCGGGACCCCTGGGACTGCCTTCCGAGTTTGTTAATATGGACCCTTCTGAACTTAAGGGCAAAAGCTATGTCTTTATCGGCGGCGGCCTCGGTACAGCGCCCGTGTACCCCCAGGCCAAATACCTGCACGAAAGGGGAGCCAGGGTGGATGTGATAATCGGAGCCAAGACCGCGGAGCTTCTTATCTACAAAGAGGAAATGGCAAAGGTCTGCGACAATCTTTACATCTGCACCGACGACGGCAGCGAAGGCTTCCACGGACTTGTGACAGCAAGGCTTGAGAAACTCTGCAACGAAGAAGGCCGCAGCTATGACCATGCCGTGGCCATCGGGCCTATGATAATGATGAAATTTGCCTCCTTGACCGCAAAGAAGTTGAATATACCTATCACCGTGAGTCTCAATACCTTGATGGTTGACGGAACGGGTATGTGCGGAGCCTGCAGGGTGAGCGTGGGCGGAAAGACGCGTTTCGCCTGTGTCGAAGGCCCTGAATTCGACGGCTGCGAAGTGGATTTCGACGAGGCCCTGCGCCGTCAGGCCCAGTACCGCGCCCAGGAAACAGAAGCGATGGAGCGCTCCAATCATAAATGCAAAATAGGGAGGGGAAAATAATGGCAAACAGAATTCCGAGGGTTGCAGTGCGCGAACAGGACCCTCTTGAAAGAGCGCACAATTTCGACGAAGTATGTCTGGGCTTCGATGAGTCAGAGGCCCGTTTGGAAGCATCACGCTGCCTGAACTGCAAGAATCCTCGCTGCATCCAGGCCTGCCCAGTCTCTCTGAAAATCCCCAATTTCATTGAAAAAGTTGTCGCAGGAGACATCCCTGAGGCCTATAACATAATCTCCGAAGACTCTTCCCTGCCGGCAGTATGCGGCAGAGTATGCCCGCAGGAGACTCAGTGCGAGGGCAACTGCATATTGGGAGTGAAAGGGGAGAGCGTGGCGATAGGAAAGCTCGAGAGGTTCGTGGCAGACTATATGCGCGAGCACCCCGAGAAGTCCACCTCAAACCCTTCAGAAGCCACCCGTTCTGCGTCGAAGGCTTCGGTAGCTGTAGTCGGTTCGGGCCCCGCCGGCCTTGCCTGTGCGGCTGACCTTGCCCATTGGGGCTACAAAGTGACCATCTTCGAGGCCCTTCACAAAGCCGGCGGAGTGCTGGAGTACGGCATCCCCGAGTTCCGCCTCCCCAAGGAAAAGGTCCTCAGGCCCGAGATTGATAAGCTCCTGGAGATGGGGGTGAAGATAGAGACCGATGTCATCATCGGAAGGACCCTTACCGTTGACGACCTGCTTGACAAGATGGGCTTCAAAGCCGTCTTCATAGGTACTGGCGCCGGTCTTCCGAAATTTATGGGCATCCCGGGGGAGAATCTTTGCGGAGTCTTCTCTGCAAACGAGTTCCTCACCCGCAGCAACCTTATGAAAGCCTACAGGGACGATTATGCTACACCTATCTTTGTCGGCAAGAAAGTCTGCGTGGTAGGAGGCGGAAATGTGGCTATGGATGCCGCGAGAACAGCCCTCAGGCTTGGCGCGGAGGTGCATATAGTATATCGCCGCACCGAAGCCGAGCTGCCCGCAAGGCGGGAGGAAGTGCACCACGCAACCGAGGAGGGAATAATCTTCGATATGCTCACCAATCCGGTTGAGATACTCCCTGACGAAAAGGGCTGGGTAAAGGCGCTGAGATGCATCAGGATGACCTTGGGCGAGCCGGACCAGAGCGGCCGCAGGCGTCCCGTGTGCGTGGAAGGGTCCGAATTCGAGATAGAGGCCGATACTGTGATAATGGCACTCGGAACCTGTTCAAATCCTCTTGTCGCAAAGACAACCCCAGGTCTCGAAGTCAACCCCCGAGGCGGTCTCGTATGCTCCGAGCAAGGGCAGACCAGCCGGGAGGGAGTCTTTGCCGGAGGCGATGCCGTGACAGGTGCAGCCACAGTGATTCTGGCAATGGGCGCCGGACGCAAAGCCGCCGCAGCGATAGACTCTTATCTGAAAACTCAGAGCTAAGCACGCTGTGCGAATCCAACTGTCATTTAGAGCGAATCCAACTGTCATTTAGAGCGAAGTCAAGAAATCTAATAAAAATCAGCATATTATCTAGATTTCTCCGCGCGCTTCGCATGGTCGAAATGACATGGGAAAGCTCTCTCGAAATGACAGTGGAGGGCGCTTGGTCGGAATGACAGAGAGATGCTTTGGTGGGAATAACAAAGGAAAGTGCCTTGGTCGAAATGATGACAGGTGGAAGCTGCGCTTGTCACCGGCCCCTCGTGCAAATCACCTCGCACGGGGTACTTTACTAAATCACTGACTATAAACAAGGTGGCAATCTGCCCTATGTGAGGTGGAGTCAAATTGATGCCACCTAGCACAGGGTAATTAACTATATTGCTTATAATCATCAAATTAGCTGAAAGCGGCGTGCTACGTGATTTGCTCGAACAAGCACGATTGCTATTTCAGGGGGTGGCAGCGGCATAGGCAGGCGGGCGGAGAGTTCTGAATGGGACTTTGCAAGCGCAATACGAGCCATAGGCGAGCTAAAGCGGTCCCTGAAGAACTCTTCCCCGATGCCGCAGCTGCCTTTGTAGGGGATAGATTTCTCGACTCGCTGCGCTCTCTCGAAATGACAAAGAGAAGGCTTCGCTTGGTCGAAATGACAAGGGGAGGGGCGCTCACTCGAAATGACAGAGAAGGGTATTTTAGCAATTTCAGGGTTGTTTTTTGCTATTTTGACGATTTTGGAGCCATTTTAGCAATTTTGGACCGCTTTTCTGCTAAAATCATAGCATTGCAGGGGAATGTTCACCGCGAGACGTAACTTGGCAACAGATTCCGCTAACTCAAGTTTCGCAAGCATA
>CAMCGB010000011.1 GCA_945874355.1 uncultured Bacteroides sp. | reverse complement strand
GGCACAACACCCTGCTTTCTTTATGCCTCGGATGCGTCATCGCGGAGACGCTTACAATTGACGCCACCTAACACAGGGCATTTTTCTATATCGTTTATAGCCAGCCAATTGCTAAACTACGGCCTGCTAGGTGAATTGCTCGAAGGACACGGGTACGACAGTCATATTCAAGATAGGGCCTGATAATCGGGAAGGGGCAGGCAGGCCCGAGGGGAAAAACTGTGGCCGAAGCAAGCCCTGCCATAAACGGCGAAAGTCAGCCCTGATGGACTGACTTTCAATTTGTTAGTAGACCAAACACTCCGAATCTCGAACCTCTCGTTCATCGAAGGGCTACTGGAAATCCAGCGATTTATTGAGGCTGTTCACCGATAAATACCAATTTCATACACTGATCCTCTGCTGGCAGTAGCTGTTTCAAAATCCAATGCTACGCAATTGTTTGTGTTCATGATAAATATTGATTAGCTTTTGTTTATTTGTCCCCTGACTTAGTCGCTTAATCTATCTATTTGATTTGTGAAACAACCTTTGAGAGAGCGATCTGAACATCAGTCATAGTTATAATCGTTAGATCATCATCTGTGATATCTGGCAAAACGGCAATCCTATTTGCTTGCGCCTTCAAAGACTCCTCATATAGGTTCCTCACATACCGACCATTTCCATAGTTTTTATCTCCAGAATTGATAATGCTATCAAAGGCTTCTTTTAATACTGGAATAGCGGCCTCTTCAAGCTTGTACCCTCCATCTTCCACATTTAACATCATTATCTGGAGTAGCTCTTCAGAGTTATAATCCGGGAAGTCAATATACCGAACAAATCTAGACCTTAATCCTGAATTTGATTCGATGAATTCTTTCATCTCTTTAGAGTATCCAGCTAGAATTACAACTAATCGATCTCGGTTGTCTTCCATTCGCTTCAATAGGGTTGCTATTGCCTCTGGGCCAAAGTCTTGCTTACTCTCAGAGGAAGCTAACGCATAAGCCTCGTCTATAAATAATACTCCATCCAGTGCAGAGTCTATTACTGCATTCGTTTTAGTAGCAGTGTGCCCTACATAATTGCCGACCAAACCAGACCTGTCAGTCTCAATTAAGTGCCCCTTCTTTATAATCCCTAGTTCTTTATATATGCTTGCGACAATTCTAGCTACTGTTGTTTTTCCCGTTCCAGGATTACCTGTAAAGACACAATGATATGAAATCGGAGATATCTTCATCCCCTTGCTCTCCCTAAGTTTCTGAACCTTGACAAAGTTCGCAAGAGTTATAACCTCATCCTTCACGGACTGCAAGCCAATAAGAGAATTAAGTTTTTCATATGGCTTCTCAATTACGTTTCGTTGAGTCTCATTTTCTTGAGAATAATGACCTATCACTTTCCAATCTCTATGACTATCATAAAACTCATCATCCTTAAATTTGGAAACAGGTACAGCAGTAATCTCCCAACCATCTTCAATTGCTAAAAAATGCAATCCTATATATAGGCTTTTTTTATAATTCAAAAGAAAAAAGGCAAAGACGACATCGAACTCATCGCCCTTGTTAATTGCTTCCCCTTCATAAATTACCTGAAGTTCTTTGAAGTAACCAGCCGGGATTGAATAATTTCCAGTCGCTTCAAACGGATAAACGCCACTGTAGTCAAAGACCCCTGTCACCTTTGAGTAATACCTAAATTGTCGATTACTATATAGGCAGCTATTGATTGAAAGGCTTGCCTCCGCTGCGGACAGATTTGTGATCTGAAAGATGGCATATATCCTATGATTCGATGAGACAATATTTGCCAAATCGATTCGAACATCATTTTCTTCTAGAATTTTCAACATACTCAGCAATACTAATCATATAAAAAATAAAGGAATAATCTATCGCTTAGTAAGAAATACACCTATAAATCAGGGAACAACACTGGATCTTCCCAAAGAGATCGATCCTTAATGATGCCTTTCTCCTTAATAGCGTGAAGCAGAGTGGTGAAATCTTCAATTACAAAATATGGATACACGAGCCCGAGATCAGAATAATAAAGAACTCTAATCCCATGTTTCTCGCATAACTCCTTTTTTTGAGCATCTCTTTCCTGTGTGCTTTGCAGCCCTATTTCTCCTCCATAGTAATCTACAGCAAAGAAATGCTGTCCTCCTTGACATTCAATCGCTACGCTATAATCTGGAAGAAAGAAATCCAGGCGCAATGTCCCCGAGTTTACAAGCCAATCAAATGTTTTTTGTGCTACAAACTTGATCTTTTGTGTGCGCAAAAAGCGCATGACGTCTCTTTCCAGATGGCTTTGGTTGCACATCGGGCACCCTTGACCATGCATGTGTCCGCTTGGAGTTTGCCAGAATTCGCCATGCTGAGGACAAACAATACAGACTTTCTCATTAGTGGCGACATATGGAAAACCCGCGCTCGCGTGACCCCCGCGCCCATTAGGATTTGACCCCGTAGCCCAAAATTAGACAGACCCCGTGACCTGATATAAAAATGACCCCTGCTAGAGAGAATCTGGCAGGGGAATTTGTTGTAGTTTTGAGTTCCGTCCTGGCCGGCGGGAAATCAAACACATCAAATTATGACACAAATTAAGAACATTCTCCGTTGCTATGCAATGGGTATGGGGATAAAAGGCATCAGCAATGTCTTTGGAATATCCCGGAACACCGTACGAAAGTATGTGCGGAGGTATCAAGACAGTGGTCTGTCGCTTGAGAAATTGTTGTCGCTGTCAGAAGAACGTATTGAAGAGATGTTTGCAGGCGGCGTGACTCGCGAACGGGTACCATCCGCCCGTCGTGAGGCCCTGGAGGCGTTACTGCCTGAATATGCAAAACGTCTCAGCCGAAAGGGAACACTTGTCAAGACGCTGTACGCTGAATACTCAAATAGTCACCCGGACGGTTACAAGCATGCCCAATTCGAGACCCTACTGCGGCGCTATATGCTTCAGATTAAGGCTATAGGTCACGTCGAGCATCCTGCTGGGGACCAGATGTACGTTGACTTTGCCGGAGATCGTCTTGAAGTTACAGACGCAAATACGGGAGAGGTACGCAGCGTGGAGGTCTTTGTCGCCATTCTTCCATGTAGTCAATACACATATTGCGAAGCAGTATGGTCGCAAAAGAAGGAGGACTTCATCCTTGCTTGTGAAAATGCCTTGCGCTTTTATGGCGGTGCTCCGATGGCCATTGTTCCTGACAATCTCAAGTCTGCGGTTATCAAAAGCGATCGCAACGAACCCATAATAAATGAAGAGTTTGCCGCTTTTGCTGAGTTCTACAATTGCGCCGTATATCCGGCCAGAGTCCGTCATCCGAAAGACAAAGCTCTTGTAGAGAATGCCGTCAAACTTATGTATCGTTCAGTTTATGCGGACATAGAAGGAAAGGTATTCCATGATCTTTCATCCCTGAATGAAGCTATACTCCAGTCTCTCGACTCTTTCAATCGTCGTAAATTGTCCGGACGAAAGGAATCCCGCAAGGAACTTTTCGAAGAAATGGAAAAGGACTACTTGCAAGAGTTGCCGGCGAGACGGTATCAGATGAAATCCAGAAAATCAGTAACCGTTCTCCGCAACAGTTACGTGACCTTGAACAAGCATCACTACAGCATGCCTAAGGAGTTCATCGGCAAGCGGGTGGACATAATCTATGATGCCGACACCTTGGAAATCTTCTATGGGCTCAAGCTTATCACGACTCACAATCGTGATGATACACCGTATGCCTATACACAGAAGGCGTCGCACAACCTTCCCGGAAGGCATGGCAGTTATGAGAAAGATCTTGACGAAATCTTTCAACGGGCAGCTTCCGTTGACAACATCCTGCTTGTATATCTCAAGGAAGTTGCAGCCGAGAAGAAGTATCTTCCTCTCGCTTTCAAGATATGTCGTGGCATAATGTCGTTGGAAAAGAAGTATGGGCTTGAACGACTGGTGGCAGCTTGTGCTTGTGCCTCTCAGTCACGCCGATACGGCTACCAGGAAGTTCTGGACATACTGGAGCATGGTGAGGATGTGGACTTTATGTCATCCGCAGAGACAGAATCCGATGGTGTTACACAATCCACTCCGGCCCAGCACAAGAACATCCGTGGCCGCGAATACTACTCAAACAAATCAAATTCAAAGAAATCAGAAAATGGAAACAAATAACAAAACCGCACCGGTTATAATGGAGAAGGACCGCAATGTCGTCTCTCTCGACCTCATGAACAGAATGAAACTGCACGGCATGGCCGCCGCTTTCAAGGAGAGTCTGTCATCCACCTTTGCAGAAACAATGACTCCGGACACCTTCCTCAGTTGGTTGCTTTCGAGGGAGTGGGACTATCGTTCCGCAGCAGCCATTGATCGACTCATCAGAGGAGCATCTTTCAGATACAAAGCCTTCCTGGAACAGATAGACTATACCATCAGCCGTGGGCTGGAACGCAATCAGATGGAGAGACTTGCTTCTCTTGACTTCGTAAAACAGGGACAGAACCTGTTTATAACTGGCTCTGCAGGTACGGGAAAGAGCTTCATTGCTACTGCATTGGGTTATCAGGCTTGCAAGGAGGGAATACGCACCCTCTATGCAAACGCATCAAAACTGATGGGCAACTTGAAGGTGGCTAAAGCGAAAGGGACAATCGATGCCGAGTTGAAGAAAATAGAACGGTGTCCACTGCTCATACTTGACGACCTTTTCCTTGTCCCTCTCGATGCTAAGGAAAGACCTATCCTGTTGGACATCATAGAGGACCGTCACGGGCGCAAGTCTATCATAGTCACATCTCAACTTCCTGTATCAAGTTGGTACGATGCTATTGGCGATCCAACCGTAGCTGATGCCATCCTCGACAGAATCGTTCACACTGCACACCAGATTGAGTTGTCGGGCGAAAGTATACGAAAGATGAATGCGGCCAAAACAAAGAAGTAAACTGAAATAAAAATGACCCCGTCGGCCAGGACTTTATAGGGGGTCAATCATAAAAAATATCGGGGGTCAATGCTTTATCAGCGCGAGGGGTCACACGAGCGCGGGTTTTCCAATTCCCTGAGGGAGTAAAGTGGGACAGGGAACAGGATGTTCCTCGAACCGATGTCGAAAATGAAGCGCTCCGCGTAATTCGCTTATTATCAAGAGCTTACAAAGACAGTAAAAACGAAAAAGCCGGAAAATCTTTCGACTTTCCGGCTTTAGTAGCGGGAGGCGGACTCGAACCACCGACCTCCGGGTTATGAGCCCGACGAGCTGCCAACTGCTCTATCCCGCGATGTTGGAATGCAAAGATAGGCATTATTTTTTAATCCGCCAAATTTTTCGCAGAAATCGCAGATTTCTCGACTCCGCACTGCGTGCTGCGCTCGAAATGACAGACAGGAAGCCTAGCGGACGCTCAGCAGCATATCCATACGGGCCAGAATCTCGGGCTCGCTCAGATCCTTTGCCGCCTTGACCATGGCAGACTCGTCGCCCGAGCCCTGCAGACGGGAAAGCAACTGGTCCAGCGAACTCTTCGGTGCAGGAAGCTCCTGAACGTGCCAGTTCGAAAGGTCAGGATTGCCCGCAAGCGAAGCGGCATAAGAAAGCGCGTCGCCCAAAGTACCTATCTCATCCACAAGATGAATCTTAAGAGCATCGGAACCGGTCCATACCCTACCCTGCCCCACAGCATCAACCGTCTCCACAGGAAGCGAACGCGCCTCGGACACAATCGCGGTAAAGCGCTCATACACACTCTCGATGCTGCTCTGCATATAAGCATACTCGCTGCGGTCGAACGGACGCATCATACCATACATATCGCCGTGGGCGTTGGAATTCACACTCTCCACATTGACATGCAGCTTGTCGTGGGCCAGAGCAGAAAAGTCAGGCACCAGACCGAACACTCCGATCGAGCCGGTAAGAGTCGTGGCATCGGAGTAAATCTTATCGCAAGCCGTTGAAATCCAGTAACCTCCCGAAGCCGCATAAGAGCCGTAGGAAGCCACCAGAGGCTTAACTGCCTTCAGGGAGTCCAGCTCGCACTTGATCTTCTCGGAAGCAAGCACACTTCCGCCGGGAGAATTGACCCTGAGCACCACAGCCTTCACCGTAGAATCGGCACGTACGCGCGAAATAATGGAAGCAAAACGGTCGCCGGCCACAACATTGTCAGCCCTTCCGTCCATAATCTCGCCGTTGGCATAGATGACGGCAATCTTCTCGCGGGACGAAGAAACGATTCTTTTTGCTGCGACATAATCGCTGAACGAAATATACCTTACATCCTTGATGTCATCCTTTCCGGCATAAACAGCCAGCTTGGACTCAAGTTCGCCGCGGGTCAGAAGCGCATCCACCAGACCGCAATCCACAAAGTCCCGGGGAGATACGAGCTTCAGGCCGTCAATCGCATCATTCAGGCTCGCAACGCTCATCTGCCTCGACTCGGAGATAGAAGCGGAAAGGGTCTCCCACATCGAGTCCACCATCCTCTGATACTGCTCCCTGTTCTCAGCAGATGAAGAGGAACGGGTGTACATCTCGCCAGCAGACTTATATTTGCCGTGCCTTATGAGCTGGACATTCACCCCGAGACGGCTCAGCAGATCGCCCAGGAAAACCATCTGCGAAGAAACGCCGCTCAGCATAGTCGTGGCGCCAATATGAGGGGTCATAAACACCTTGTCGGATACCGAAGCCAGATAGTAGCCGCCCGTAGTGGGAGACTCGGTGTAGGCAATTACGCTCTTGCCGCTACGGCTGCGGAAAAGGGCAAGGCTGCGCCTGAGCTCCTCCAGAGCGCTGAGCTCAGAGATGTTGTTGTCCACCTTTAGATATATATACTGCACAGCAGGGTCAGTCTCTGCCATCTCGATAGCCCGGACTGCATCAAGCACTCCGACCGTGGAGGCGTCAGTGCCCTGAAGAAGGCTCATAGGATCGGTCTCCATCGTCTGCTCGGCAATCACGGTCTTCGACAAATCGAGGCACAGCACACCCTGCTTGGGAAGAGCGGGAGTAGCGGAAGATGCGCTCAGAAGAGCCCCGAAGAAAGCAAAACCAAGAACGAACAGCAGAACAATGGTAACAAGAGTGCCGCACACTACAGCGAACACTGATTTGAGGAATTGTTTCATCATTTTTTCGCTTTATTGGGCCAAAAGTAGTAAATTCGCGCATCAAATCAAACAGCTTATGGCACAAAAACCTTCCATCCCAAAGGGGACCAGAGACTTCTCCCAGCAGGAGACGGCAGAGAGGAACTACATCTTTTCGAAAATAAGAGAGATATTCGGCCGCTTCGGCTACGCCCAGATAGAAACTCCCGCAATGGAGAACCTTTCCACCCTTATGGGCAAATACGGCGAGGAAGGGGACAAACTCCTGTTCCGCATCCTCAACTCCGGAGACGCTTTTGCCGGAGCAGACTTTTCCAGGCCGCTAACCCCGCAGGTATGCGAGAAGGGTCTTCGCTACGACCTGACCGTGCCCTTCGCCAGGTACGTGGTCCAGCACCAGAATGAGCTCTGCTTCCCCTTCAAGCGCTATCAGATTCAGCCCGTATGGAGGGCTGACCGTCCCCAGAAGGGAAGGTACCGCGAGTTCTACCAGTGCGACGTCGATGCAATAGGCTCAAAGAGCCAGCTTTGCGAGCTCGAACTTGTTCAGATTGTGGACGAAGTGTTCCGCTCGCTGGGCGTCAGGGTGCTCCTGAAAATCAACAACCGCAAGCTGCTGAGCGGACTCGCGCAGGTCTGCGGCTTCCCCGACAAGGTGGTGGACATCACCGTCGCCATAGACAAGCTCGACAAGATAGGGCTCGAAGCCGTAAAGCAGGAGATGCTGGAAAAGGGACTCAGCCCTCAGGCTGTAGAGATTCTGGAGCCCGTACTCCTTCTGCAGGGCAGCACTGAAGAGAAAATCGCCTCGATGAGGCAGATTATGGCAGGCTGCGAAGAGGGTCTGAAGGGCCTGGACGAGCTGGAAGAGCTATTCGGCTACATCAGCGCCGCCGGAGTCCGGACTCAAGTCGAGCTGGACCTCTCGCTGGCAAGGGGACTGAACTACTACACAGGTGCCATATTTGAAGTGAAAGCACTTGACTATCAGATAGGCAGCATATGCGGCGGAGGAAGATACGACAACCTCACCGGCATCTTCGGACTGAGCGGAATGTCGGGAGTGGGCATCAGTTTCGGCGCCGACCGCATCTACGACGTGATGAAGGGGCTGGGGCTGTTCCCCGAGGCTCTGGGCAGCTCGACCAAGCTCCTGTTCGCCAATATGGGAGAGAATGAAGTCAAATACATCCTCCCGCTTGCCTCCGCCCTCAGGTCCGAAGGCGTCAGCGTGGAAATATACCCCGACAATAGCAAGCTCAAGAAGCAGTTTGACTACGCCACCAGGCGGAACATACCCTTCCTTTCAATAACCGGAGAGGAAGAGAAGAACTCCGGAACGGTGAACATCAAAAACCTCTCGAGCGGCGAGCAGAAAAGCTTCAGCATCAAAGACATCGAAGCGATAGGGAGCTTCATCGAAGGCTAGAGACAACTAATTCATAACCCAATACCCTTTTATCTGATGAACAAGTTCAACAAAGTCCTGGTCCTCGGATCGGGTGCGCTGAAGATAGGCCAGGCAGGAGAGTTCGACTACTCCGGTTCCCAGGCCCTGAAGGCGCTTCGAGAAGAAGGTATCAAATCAGTTCTGATCAACCCCAACATCGCCACCATCCAGACCTCGGAGGGCATCGCCGACAAAGTTTACTTCCTGCCCGTTACCCCTCATTTCGTGACGGAAATCATCAAAAAGGAGAGGCCTGACGGCATCCTGCTCGCCTTCGGAGGCCAGACAGCCCTCAACTGCGGCACCGAGCTCTACAGGACAGGAGTGCTGCAGGAGTACGGAGTCAAGGTACTCGGCACCAGCGTGGAAGCGATCATGAAGACCGAAGACCGCGATCTCTTCGTCAAGGAGCTCAACAAAGTCGACCTGAAAGTGCCTGTAAGCCAGGCTTGTGAAGACCTTGAAAGCGCCATCCGGGCTGCAAGACAGATAGGCTACCCCATTATGATACGCTCGGCCTACGCCCTGGGAGGACTCGGTTCGGGAGTCTGCAGGACCGAAGAAGAGTTCCGGGAGATAGCCGAGTCAGCCTTCACTTTCGCTCCGCAGGTGCTCGTCGAAGAGAGCCTCAAGGGATGGAAAGAGATTGAATTCGAATGCATCAGGGATGCTTCAGACCACTGTTTCACTGTGGCATCGATGGAGAACTTCGACCCTCTGGGCATACATACCGGCGAAAGTATAGTCGTGGCGCCCACCTGCTCGCTGAGCAATGAGCAGGTAGAGATGCTCCAGCAGATTGCCGTCAAATGCGTACGCCACCTCGGCATCGTAGGCGAATGCAATATCCAGTACGCCTTCAACGCGCAGACCAACGACTACCGCATCATCGAAATCAACGCCCGCCTCAGCCGCTCGTCAGCCCTGGCATCCAAGGCCACCGGCTATCCTCTGGCCTTTGTGGCCGCCAAAATTGCCCTCGGCTACACTCTCGACCAGATAGGTGAAATGGGCACCCCCAACTCAGCATATACCGCCCCCGAGCTTGACTACCTTATATGCAAGATTCCCCGCTGGGACCTCACGAAGTTCAACGGCGTCAGCCGCAAGATAGGCTCGAGCATGAAGTCGGTGGGCGAAATAATGTCCATAGGCCGCAGCTTCGAGGAGCTGATTCAGAAAGGCCTCAGGATGATAGGCCAGGGAATGCACGGATTCGTTTGCAACGAGCACGTCCGCTTCGACAACCTGGACGAGGAGCTCGAGAACCCTACCGACTTGAGAATCTTTGCGATAGCCCAGGCTCTCGAAGACGGTTACAGCGTGGAGAGGATCTGCGGGCTGACCAAAATCGACCCCTGGTTCATCTCCAGGATGAAGAACATAGTGGACTTCGAGCAGGTCCTCAAAGGCTATGACTCGCTCGAAAGCCTGCCCCGCGAGACTCTTCAGAAGGCAAAGCAGATGGGATTCTCGGACTTCCAGATTGCAAGATGCGTCCTGAAGGGCAGGGACAATATGGAAAAACAGGTCAATAAAGTGCGCACCCTGCGCAAGTCCCTGGGCATATTGCCCTCAGTCAAGAGAATCGAGACCGTGGCGAGCGAGAACCCCGACCTGACCAATTACCTGTATATGACCTACGGGGCCGAGGGGCACGACGTAAACTACTACAAGAACGACAAATCCGTAATCGTACTCGGCTCGGGAGCCTACAGGATCGGCAGCTCGGTGGAGTTTGACTGGTGTTCGGTAAACGCCATCCAGACCGCGCGCAAGCTGGGCTACAAGTCCATAATGATCAACTACAACCCCGAAACTGTCTCCACCGACTACGATATGTGCGACCGCCTGTACTTCGACGAGCTGAGCTACGAAAGGGTGATGGACGTGATAGACCTGGAGAACCCCAACGGAGTCATCGTCAGCGTGGGCGGACAGATACCCAACAACCTGGCAATGAAGCTGTACCGCCAGGGTGTCCCGGTGCTCGGAACTTCGCCAGTCAGCATAGAC
Source organism: uncultured Bacteroides sp. (assembly GCA_945874355.1). Lineage (GTDB taxonomy): Bacteria > Bacteroidota > Bacteroidia > Bacteroidales > UBA932 > Cryptobacteroides. The sequence continues at coordinate 57,009 of CAMCGB010000011.1, read as the reverse complement.
CGCGCCGAGAACCGCAACAAGTTCAGCGCCATGCTCGACTCCCTGGGCATAGACCAGCCCGAATGGAGCGCCCTTACCAGTATGGACGACGTACACTCGTTCATAAGCAAGGTCGGTTACCCCGTGCTTGTGCGTCCTTCATATGTGCTCTCGGGCGCCGCGATGAACGTTTGCCACAACGACGAGGAGCTGGTAAGGTTCCTTGAAATGGCCTCCGAGGTGAGCAAGGACTACCCTGTGGTCATATCCCGCTTCATGAGCGAGACCAACGAGATAGAGTTCGACGCCGTGGCCCGCAACGGTCAGATTGTGGAGTACGGCATAAGCGAGCACATCGAATACGCCGGAGTCCACTCGGGCGACGCCACTATGGTCTTCCCCGCTCAGAACATCAGGTTCGCCACCATACGGCAGATTAAAAAGATAAGCCGGGCCATAGCCAAAGAGCTGAACATCTCGGGCCCCTTCAACATCCAGTTCCTGGCCAAGGGAAGGGAAGTAAAGGTCATAGAGTGCAACCTCAGGGCATCAAGAAGCTTCCCCTTCGTATCCAAAGTGCTGAAACGCAACTTCATAGAGACAGCCACGAGGATAATGCTCGACGCTCCGTACTCAATGCCGGACAAGAGCGAGTTCGACATCGACCGCATTGGAGTCAAGGCCAGCCAGTTCAGTTTCGCACGTCTGCAGAACGCCGACCCTGTGCTGGGAGTGGATATGAGCTCGACCGGAGAGGTAGGGTGCCTGGGCGACGACTACAACGAGGCCCTGCTCAATGCGATGCTCGCCACGGGCTACAAAATCCCTTCAAAGGACAAGGGCATTATGATAAGCAGCGGGGACGTGAGGGAGAAAGTCGCCCTGCTGGACGGAGCAAGGATGCTTCAGGATGCGGGATACACCCTGTACGCCACCAGCGGAACTGCCAGGTTCCTGCACGACAACGGAGTGGAAGCCACACCTGTCAGCTGGCCGGATGAGACCGGAAAGGATGAGGAGAATGTGATGAAGATGATAGCCGAGCACCGTTTCGACCTGATTATCAACATCCCCAAGAACAGGACCAAGAGGGAGCTGACCAACGGATACCACATCCGCCGCGGTGCCATTGACCACAACATACCCCTGATTACGAACTCCAGACTGGCATCCGCATTTATGGAAGCCATCACCGAGAAGACCCTTCAGGACATCAAGATCAAGAGCTGGCAGGAGTACGAATAGGCCCCGGAGGCTAGTCTTTCCAGACTTTAAGGTACTCCTGGAGAGCCCACATCTCGTCACGATATGCGGCCGCTTGCGTGAACTCGAGTTCCGCGGCGGCCTTTTTCATCATCTTGCGGTCCTCCTCTATCATCTTTTCTATCTGGGGACGGGTCATACTCCTGATGACAGGGTCCTGAAGCACTGCGGCAAGGTCGGCCCTGATGCGCCCGTCAGCGAAGGCTTCGCCCTTCGAGCGGTGGGAGTCGTGGCCCAGGCCCACGGTGATGCTTCCATGACCGAGGTCCGAAGGATTGGGAATATAGACAGGATTGTCGTATGAATTGGCGGCGCTCACCCTTCCCGTAGTGCCTCCGGAAAGCCTTGGGCTCACAGCTTTGTCCCTTCCCGACACGAGCTCGGAGACCAGTATATTGCCTTTGGTCTTGATCTGGGTGGGAACAATTCCGTGCTTCTCGTTGTAAGCCATCTGCTTGGCTCTTCGGCGGGCCGTCTCGTCTATGGTCTCCTGCATCGAAGGAGTCACCGAGTCGGCATACATTATCACCAGCCCGTTAACGTTTCTGGCGGCTCTTCCCGCTGTCTGGGTGAGGGCTCTTGTGGTGCGCAGGAAGCCTTCCTTGTCGGCATCAAGTATAGCCACGAGCGACACTGAAGGGATGTCCAGACCCTCGCGAAGCAGGTTCACTCCCACCAGGACATCGAACAGTCCGTTCTTGAAATCTTCGATGATCTCCACCCTTTCAGCCGTATCGACATCTGAGTGTATGTATCTGACTCTCACGCCTATCTTGCGAAGATAGCTATCCAGCTCCTCGGCCATACGCTTGGTCAGGGTAGTCACCAGCACCCTCTCCTCGAGTTCGGCCCTCTTGCGTATCTCCTCAACCAGATCATCCACCTGGTTCGCCGTCGGCCGCACTTCAATCGGAGGGTCAAGCAGACCGGTAGGCCGCACCACCTGCTCGACTATCAGGCCCGCTGACTTCTCCAGCTCATAGTCGGCCGGAGTCGCACTCACATACACGCACTGGTGGGTCAGGGCCTCGAACTCCTCGAATTTCAGCGGACGGTTGTCTGCCGCGGCGGGAAGGCGGAAGCCGTAGTCTATCAGCACCGATTTCCGGGAATGGTCACCGCCGTACATCGCCCTGACCTGGGGCAGTGTGACGTGGCTCTCGTCTATGAAAGTAATATAATCATCGGGGAAATAATCCAGCAGGCAGAAAGGTCTCTGCCCCTCGCCGCGGCCGTCAAAGTACCTCGAATAGTTCTCGATTCCGGGACAGTAGCCCATCTCCTTTATCATCTCGAGGTCGTTCTCCACCCTCTGCTTGAGCCTTTTGGCCTCCAGCTCGCGCCCCGCTTCGACAAAGTATTTCATCTGCGCGCACAGGTCGTCCTGAATCTGCGACACCGCGGCGGCGCTCCGCTCCTTGGTGGTCACGAAGTTCCCCGCAGGATATATGCTTATCGCGTCCAGAGTATCCATCCGGGCCCCGGTCTGGGGGTCTATAAGGCTCAGGGAATCAACCTCATCGCCGAAAAATTCGATTCTCACCGCCTGGTCGGCTCCTCCCAGATACACATCCACCGTATCGCCCCTTACACGGAAGGTCCCCCTTTTGAACTCGGCCTCGGTGCGGTTGTAAAGGGCCTCCACAAGGCGGTACAGCAGCCCCGTAAGGCTTCGCCTCTCCCCTCTTTTAACCTCCACGGTCTGGGCGTGGAAGTCCTCCGGGTTGCCGATACCGTACAGGCAGGACACCGACGATATGACTATCACATCCCTGCGGCCGGACAGCAGCGCACTGGCCGTCGAGAGCCTCAGTTTCTCAATCTGGTCATTGATGCTCAGGTCCTTTTCGATATAGGTGTCGCTCGAAGGGATGTAGGCCTCGGGCTGGTAGTAGTCGTAGTACGAGACGAAATACTCCACGGCATTGTCGGGGAAGAAAGACTTGAATTCTCCGTACAGCTGTGCGGCCAGAGTCTTATTGTGGCTCAGAATCAGGGCGGGGCGCTGGAGGTTCTGGATGACATTGGCCATAGTGAAGGTCTTGCCGGAGCCCGTGACGCCCAGCAGGGTCACCGCATCAACCCCCTCCCGAAGAGCCGAGCAGAGCTGCTCTATGGCTTCGGGCTGGTCTCCGGACGGAGTGTAGGAAGAATCAAGACGGAATTTCATCGGCGCAAAGTTACGCATTTTCAAGAGATAACCCGCAAGATTCCGCAGACTCTTGTTTATATCAAAGTTCAAAGGTAACTTTGCCCTCTCGACGAGGCCGAGATTTCTCGACTCCCTTCGGTCGCTCGAAATGACAGCATTGCCATCTCGACTGAGAGAAGGTCCCTTTGTCATCTTCTCGACTGAGCGAAGCGAATGGAGAGATCTGCGGCAAGAGAACTTGAAGAGTTAAAGTAGTGTAAGAAAATGGACAAGAACAAATTGGCCGGACATCTGGCAGCCGCCGGAGCATACATTATCTTCGGCTTCAATATCATCTTCTGCAAGGACATAGCCTCCACCCATACGGTCAGCCCCATAGTGCTTTTCACCCTCAGGGCCATTGGCGCCAGCGCCCTGTTCTGGGCCTGTTCGCTTTTCCGGCCCAAGGAAAAAGTCCCGCCCAGAGACCTGCTTCTCATTCTGCTCGCCTCGATGGTGGGCCTTTTCATCCCGCAGCTGACCTTCCTCGGGGCCATCACTATGACCACCTCCATCGACTCGGCCATACTCGGCACCCTCGCCCCCATCTTCACGATGATATTCGCCGCCATCTTCCTCAAAGAGCCCGTCACCTTCAAGAAAGCATCCGGGGTGGCGATGAGTTTTGTAGGCATCATCCTGCTGATACTCAACTCGGCAAATGCCCACAACGGGGTTGACTCCACCCGCCCGGCAGGAGTTGCGCTGATGCTGCTCAACGCCCTCAGCTTTGCCGCCTATCTGGGCATCTTCCGCCCGCTTATTTCGCGCTACAGCGTGGTCACCTTCATGAAATGGATGTTCCTTTTCTCGCTCATAGTGAGCCTTCCGCTCTCCTTCAAGGGCCTGATGCAGACCGATTTCAGCGCCATAGGCACCACCACCGCCCTTGAAATCCTCTTCGTGATAGTGTTTGCGACCTTTGTGGCATATTTCCTTATCCCTCTGGGACAGAAGAAGATACGCCCCACTATTGTAAGCCTGTACTCCTACCTCCAGCCTATGATTGCCTGCGCGGTGAGTATAGCCATAGGCATGGACAGCCTGAATCTGATAAAGCTCCTCTCCATCATCCTGGTTTTCAGCGGAGTGGCACTTGTAAGCAGGAGCCGCTCGGCACTCAGTCCCGAAAAGAAGTAAGAAGCGGCTCAATTTTAATATATTTTATTATTTTTGTTCCTTGCGCGTAATGCTCACCTCGCTTATGCGCAGCAGAGTTGTATGGACAGTATAGTAGAAAAAGCACGCAGCGTGGCTCTGGAAGCCCTCAAAGATGAGACAAGGTACGACGGCGGAAGCTTCATAACCCACCCGGACAATGTCGCAAAGATAGTCAGTGACGAGATTGGCCTCAACGACGACTGCTGTGCCGCAGTGTATCTGCACGAAGCTACGAGGGTTCATAAAGATGTGGATATCAGCGCTTTCCCCAAGGACATCAGGAATCTGGTGGACGCCCTGAACAGGATCTCCACCATCAAGCCCAAGGACACCAGGCTGGAAGCCGAGAACTACAAGAAGCTGATAGTCCAGTACTCCACCGACCCCAGGGCCATAGTGCTGAAAATTGCCGACAGGCTGGAAGTGATGCGCTCGCTCGCCATCTTTCCCAAGAGTTCCAGGGAGCAGAAGCTGCTCGAGACTATGATGCTCTATATGCCTCTGGCCCATCAGCTGGGATTGTACAACATCAATAACGAGATGGGCAACATCTGCCTCAAGTACACCGATCCGGAGCAGTTCAGGACTATCACGAACAAGCTCAAGGCTACCGAGAAGGACCGCGAGAAGCTCACCCTGGAGTTCATACGGCCGCTGGAGAAGAAGCTCTCGGAAGCGGGCATCCAATACAAATTGAAGATACGCACCAAGAGCGCCTATTCGATCTACCGCAAGATGCAGGCCCAGAAGGTGGGCTTCGAAGGGGTATTCGACGTGTTCGCGATACGTTTCATCATCGACTGCGAGGACGACCCGGTAGTGGAGAAGGACCTGTGCTGGAAGGTGTATTCGTTTGTGACTGAGGAGTATGAGCCTGACACCAAGAGGCTTCGCGACTGGCTTACGACTCCCCGTCCCAACGGCTACGAGTCCCTGCACATCACGGTCAAGGACAAGCAGGGGCGCACTCTCGAAGTACAGATCCGCACCAAGAGGATGGATATGGAAGCCGAGAACGGAAGCGCAGCCCACTGGGCCTACAAGGGCATACGCCACGAAGCGGCCACCGAGAACTGGCTCAAGTCTGTCCGGGAGTCGCTCGAGCACCCGCTGAGCACCCAGCCGGAAGACCTTCCCTCTCCTCCGGTGAAGGACATTTTCGTGTTCACTCCGAGCGGCGAGCTGAGAATACTCTCCGCAGGGGCTTCGGTGCTGGATTTCGCATTCAACATACACTCCAACATAGGCTGCCGCTGCACGGGAGGCAAGGTGAACGGGAAGCCGGTGCAGATAAAGGAGAAGCTCAAGACGGGAGACGTGGTGGAAATCATAACCGGCAAAAACCAGAGGCCGAGCCGCGACTGGCTTGCGTGGGTGTGCACTTCGAAGGCCCGCACGAAAATCAAGCAGGAGCTGGATGCGGACGAGCGCAAGAAGGCCGCCGACGGAAGGGAGACCCTGGAGCGCAGGCTCAAGAACTGGAAGCTCGAGTTCCCGGACGAGCTGCTCGCGGAGTTTATGAAGGCCCACAAGTACACTTCCGTGATGCCTTTTATGGCGGCTATAGCCGACGACCAGATAGATGTGAACGAGATCAAGGCCTTCATACTCCAGAAGCAGGCAGAGAAGGAGAAAACGGAGCAGAGGGAAGAAAGAGAACAGAAAACGTCCAGGAGCTACTCCTCGAGCAGCGACGACATCCTTGTCATCAACGCAAAGAATGTCAAGGGACTGGACTACAAGCTGTCGAAGTGCTGCAACCCGGTGTTCGGCGACGACGTGTTCGGTTTCGTGAGCCGCACTGACGGCATCAAAATCCACCGCATAAGCTGCCCGAATGCCGCTCGGCTGATGGAGAAGTATCCGTACAGGATTCAGAAAGTGGTATGGCAGGACAATACCTCCAGCGGAGAATTCCTCTGCACCCTGTCAATCACCGCAGGGCTGGACCATCCGGTGCTGGGCAAGATTATGGACACCATAATGCAGTTCAAGGTTTCGCTGCGCTCGTTCAATGTCAGCGAGAACACCGACCGCGGAGTGTATAAGATCAGTGTCACCCTTCTGGTGCCTTCAAGCGCCGAACTGGATAAGGTAATCTCGCTCGTAGGGGCGGTGAAGGGAGTGTCAAAGGTTCACAGACAATAATAGAGCAATGGACAATACAGAACTTCTGGACAATTACGAGAAGACCCTGGAGAGGGGTCTTTTGAGGGTGTGCTCATCCGCAGAACTGCTTTCGGACGAGCTGCTGGAGAGCCCCGATATAGACGAAATGTGGGACACATACGCCAAGGACTACATAGCCGATGCAGTTGAGAATTTCAACGACTACAGCGAAGCGGCCATAGCCTGGGCGGGCTTCCTGGGGATGGGAGTAGCGCACAACTGGGACTCCCACTGGACTTTCCACCGCCACGACAGCTACAGCTCCTACTACGGCCGCAGGGGCTGGGACGATATGGACGAGCACATACTTCACGGGGTGCTCGGGCTGGATCTGAACTCGGCCGAGGCGAAAAAGATTTCCGACACCCTGCAGAACTGCGCTCTAGCCGCCCTGGGCCTGATACGCCACGAGGGCATAGAAACCCAGACTGCTCTGGGTTTTTATGTCCTCGCGCGCACTTACGGCGTCCTGTACCGTATCGGAGCCTCGATGGAGCTGCACCGCCTGGGCTACAGGAAAGTCGCCGTCAAGCCATAGGATATTCTTGAAACCTAGATAGTTCCCTGCTCAAGCATAGCGGTGGCCACCTTCATAAAGCCGGCGATGTTGGCTCCCTTGACGTAGTCCACACTGCCATCATCCTGGGTGCCGTACTTCACGCAGGCTTCGTGGATTGACTTCATTATGTAGTGAAGTTTTGCGTCCACTTCTTCGCCGCTCCAGCTGATATGGGAAGCGTTCTGGGTCATTTCCAGTCCTGAGGTGGCAACTCCACCGGCGTTCACAGCCTTTCCGGGTGCGAAGAGCACTCCGTTATGCTGGAAGTAGTGGATGGCGCCGGGCTGGCATCCCATATTGGACACCTCGCAGCAGCACCAGGTGCCGTTCTCCTTCAGAGTCTTGGCGTCCTCCTCGGAAAGCTCGTTCTGGAAAGCGCAGGGAAGGGCCACATCGCACTTGACGCTCCAGGCCTTCTTGCCGGCAGTGAAGCGGGCCTTGTCGGGGAAACGGGTAGCCATATCCTCAACCATATTCCTGTTGGAAGCCCTCATCACGAGCATATAGTCAATCATCTCGGGGGTGATGCCTTCGGGAATCTCGCAGACTCCGTCAGGACCGGAGATGGCAACTACCTTGGCGCCGAGCTCGACAGCCTTCTTGCAGGCACCCCAGGCAACGTTGCCGAAGCCTGATACTGCAAGGCTCAATCCCTTGACATCCTTTCCTATGCGATGGAGCATATTCTGGAGGAAGTACAAGGCACCGTAGCCGGTAGCCTCGGGACGGAGGATGGAGCCTCCCCAGGTTGAACCCTTGCCGGTAAGCACTCCGGTATTGTACTGACGGGCGAGCTTCTTGTACATTCCGTACAGATAGCCTATCTCTCTTCCGCCCACACCCACATCGCCTGCAGGGATGTCCTGGTCGGGGCCTATGCAGTTCCAGAGCTCAAGCATAAAGGCCTGGCAGAAGCGCATAATCTCGTCGTTGGACTTGCCTACGGGGTCGAAGTCGGATCCGCCCTTGGCTCCTCCCATAGGAAGAGTGGTGAGGGCATTCTTGAAGGTCTGCTCGAAGCCGAGGAACTTGAGCATAGAGGGCGACACTGCCCTGTGGAACCTCAAGCCTCCCTTGTAGGGGCCGATGGCGCTGTTGAACTGGATACGGTAACCGGTGTTGGTCTGCACCTCTCCGCGGTCGTCCACCCAGGTGACCCTGAAGGTGAAGATGCGGTCGGGCTCGACCATTCTTTCTACGATTTTTGCCTTTTCAAACTCAGGATGCTGATTGTACACATCCTCGATTGATTCCAAAACCTCCTGAACCGCCTGGAGATACTCGTTCTCACCAGGGTACTTGGCCTGGAGACGGGCCATAATGTCTTGTGTTTTCATTATTTATTATTAAAAGTGTTATTGGTGGTTATTAAAATCTTATTCCACTTCCCAGGTGGAGCCGCTGTGGAGCAGGTCATCCACACAGTGAATCTTAGACTTTGCCATCACATCCTTCACCTGGTCGCGCACTCCGTCGTCGTAGGTGATGTCCTTGACATCCCTGATGACTCCCAGGGCCACAGGATAATCAGGCCCCTTCATCTCGGCCAGAGCCATATGTATGCCTATGTTGTCGGTATGGGCATCGTGGACGAGGATGTCCTCCTCGGTGAATCCGCCCTCACCTATATGCACTACCCTTATCTTCTTGCCGTCATAGATCAGGCCCTTGTCGCGGTTCTTGCCGAAAATCATCTTTTCGCCGTGACGAAGGACTATCGTGTTGTCGGCCTTAAGAGCAGGGTCGGAGAGATTCTTATGGGCTCCATCATTGAAAATCACGCAGTTGGTAAGCATCTCCATCACCGAACATCCGTCATGCAGGGCTGCCGCGGTCATAATCTCCTCATTGAGCTTGAGCTCCACATCAAGGCTGCGGGCAAAGAAAGTGCCCTTGGCTCCGAGCACCAATGCACCCGGGTTGAAGGGGTGCTCGACAGTTCCGTAAGGGGAAGTCTTGGTGATGGCACCGAACTTCGAAGTCGGGGAGTATTGGCCCTTGGTCAGACCGTAAATCTGGTTGTTGAACAGGATGATATTGATGTCGATATTGCGCCTGATGGCGTGGATGAAGTGGTTGCCTCCGATAGCCAGGGCGTCGCCGTCACCGCAGGCCTGCCATACGGTAAGCCAGGGATTGGCCACCTTGATGCCCGTCGAAATGGCGGTAGCCCTTCCGTGTATGCTGTGGAAGCCGTAGGTATCCATATAATAAGGAAGGCGCGAAGAGCAGCCGATACCCGACACCACCACATAGCGCTCCTTGTCGTAGTTCAGGGCCTGGCTCACCTTGGGAAGGGCCCTCTGAAGAGCCGCCAGCACTGCGTGGTCGCCGCAACCGGGGCACCAGCGCACCTCCTGGTCGCTTTTGAAATCCTTGAATGTAAGATTTGCCATAACTACATATTCTTTCTGATAGCTTCAACCAGCTCGCTGACAAGGAACGGCTGACCTTGAATCTTGTTGTACTTCAATATATTCATCTTGGGGAAGCGGGCTCTGAGGTAGTCTGCGAACTGCCCCGAATTGAGCTCGCACACGAGTATCTTCCCGAACTGTGAAAGAACGGCCTCGGTGTTGCGGGGAAGAGGATTGATGTAGTCGAAATGAGCGTAAGCCACATTGCCGATTTCCTCGACTGCCGACCATATATGGCCGAAAGTTCCGCCCCAGCCTACGACCAGAAGGCTCTTGTTGGAGGGGTCTCCCATAATCTCGAGCTCAGGGATATCGGCCGCAATCAGCTCTATCTTCTTTGCCCTCTCGCTTACCATCAGCTCGTGGTTCTGGGGGTCTGTAGAGAGGACTCCGTTGTGGTTCTTCTCAAGGCCTCCCACACGGTGTTCATAACCCTTCTGACCGGGGATGGCCCAGTTGCGGACCATAGTCTCGCTGTTGCGCTCGAAGGGATGGAACTTCTCCCCTTCGGCAGGGACTCCGCGCACGAAGGGCGGCTTGATCTCCGGATAATCCTTCATCTGGGGTATCCTCCAGGGCTCCGAACCGTTGCCGAGGAAGCCTTCAGAGAGCATCACCACGGGAGTCATATGCTCGAGGGCTATTTTGGCGGCCTGGAAGGCGGCATCGAAGCAGTGCGAAGGAGAGTGGGCGGCGATTACGGCAAGCGGGCACTCGCCGTTGCGTCCGTACAGGGCCTGATTCAGGTCAGACTGCTCCGTCTTGGTGGGAAGGCCGGTAGAAGGACCTCCTCTCTGCACATCAATCACTACCAGAGGGAGCTCCGCCATCACGGCAAGTCCCATAGCCTCGCTCTTAAGCGAGAGGCCGGGCCCCGAAGTGGTGGTCACTGCCAAATTGCCGGCAAATGAAGCGCCTATTGCAGTGCATATTCCGGCGATTTCATCCTCGGCCTGAAGGGTCTTTGCCCCAAGGCTCTTGTGGATGGCCAGTTCTTCGAGTATTGCCGTTGCAGGCGTAATGGGGTAAGAACCGCAGAACAGGGGCAGTCCGCTCTTCTCGCTGGCTGCCAGCAGTCCCCAGGCAGCGGCCTGGTTGCCGGTGATGTTCCTGTAGGTTCCTTTCTTCAGATTGGCCGAAGGCTTGACGGTATAGGTGTTGGCTATCAGCTGGATGTTGGCCGCATAGTTGAAGCCGTCCTTGAGCACTTTCTTGTTGGGCTCTATGACTTCGGGGTGCTTTTTGGAGAACTTTTTCTCAAGATACTGGAAGATGTACTCCAGGGGGCGATTGTAGATGTAGCAGGCCATTCCTAGAGTGAACATATTCTTGCACTTGAGCACGGCCTTGTTGTCCATTCCGCTGTCCTTGAGGCTCTCAATGGTGAGAGTGGTGATGGGAGCGACCAGCAGGGTCCTGTCGTCCACGCCCAGCTCCTCGAAGGGGTTCTCTGTCTTGAATCCGGCCTTTGAGAGACCTGAAGCGTCGAAGGCGTCTTCGTCCACCAGAATCATCGCGTGTCTCTTGCACCACTTTGCGTTAGCCTTGAGAGCCGCGGGGTTCATAGCCACCAGAAGGTCACAGTAATCGCCGGGAGTGTTGACTTCACCGCTGCCTATGTGAACCTGGAAGCCCGATACGCCGGATACGGTGCCGTGAGGGGCACGTATTTCTGCAGGGTAATCGGGGAAAGTTGAAAGGGAGTTGCCATATATTGCGGACATATCAGCAAAAAGAGACCCGGTGAGCTGCATACCATCTCCCGAATCTCCTGCAAATCTGATGACCACATCCTTGGCATCAATGATTGTGTGTTGCATTATGTGAATTTTTTACCCCGCCGCTGAGTGCGACGGGGTTGATTGGTCAGTTTTAAGCCTACTGCGCCTGTGCTTGAGCCTGTGCCTGAAGTTCTGCCTGGAGGGTTTCAAGAGTTCTTCCCTCGGGGATTCCGAGCACCTTGCGTGCCTCGGGGTTGAGATCCTGGCTCTGGGTGGCGTCGTAATAGATGACTGAATTGATGTCAAATACATAGATGTATCCGCCTGCCTTTGCAAGGGAATCCACGGTCTCCTTTACTTTCTGGTAGATGGGAGCCATAAGGGTCTGCTGTTGCTGCTGGAGCTCTGCGTCCACGCTCTGGCTGAACTCCTGGATTCTCTGGTTGATCTCGGTCAGCTCCTTCTCCTTGCTCTTGCGGATGGAGTCGGTCCAGGTAGCGGCCTTGGCCTCATACTGCTGGTACTTGTTCTGATACTCCTCGACCATAGCCTGGAAGGTCTCCTGGGCCTCCTTCTGGGAAGCGGTCATAGTGGCTCTGGCCTCGTCTGCTTCAGGGCAGAGCTGTACGAGCTCGCTGAAGTTGACGTGAGCGAACTTGGGCTGTGCGAATGATGTTGCTGCTGCAAAAAGTGATGCTGCAATCAAAAGAATTCTTTTCATACTATCAAATTAATTAATTTTCAAATTATCAGAACTGCTGTCCTATCATGAAGTGGAACTGGCTGCGTTTGGTAGGGTCAGGATTGTCGAAACCGTATCCCCAGTCGACGCCGAGCAGACCAATCATCGGTAAGAAGATGCGAACTCCGACTCCGGCGCTGCGTTTAATCTGGAAAGGATTGAAATTTCTTATGTCGGACCAGCAGTTGCCGCCCTCTGCGAAGGCCAGCACGAAGATGGTGGAAGAAGGCTGGAGAATCACAGGATAGCGAAGCTCAACCGTGAACTTGTCATATACGTTTCCGGCATACGCGTAGCCGGAAGAGTTGTAGCTCGAAGGCTCGTAAGGGGTGAGCGAGTAGTTCTCGTAACCTCTCATCGCAACAATCTCGGATCCGTATGTATTGTAGCCCGACATACCGTCACCTCCGAGCAGGAAGCCCTCGAACGGAGAGTAGCCCCAGTTGCGGTTGTAGTAGCCGAGGTAGCCGAACTGCGCGCGGGTCATCAGCACCAGGTCGCCCACAAGTTTTGAATAGGTGGCGGCGTTGAACTTCCACTTGTGGTACTCAATCCATTTGAACCTGTCTCTTGCGCTCCACTTGCTGTAGTCAACATCCTTGTAGCTGTCCACGGGAACACGGTTGCCGTCGGAATCCAGATCGAACTTTCTCAGCAGGGAGAAAGGAGGAGTCATCTGGAGGCTAAAACTGAAGTCCGAACCGCTACGGGGGTAAATCTGCTGGTCGGTGGAGTTACGGGCCAGGGTGATGGAGTAGTTGATATTGTTGGCGATACCGTCATCGAAGATGAAATAGCCTGAGTACCAGTTGGTAAGCTTATAAGTCTGCCAGTTGAGGCCGTTATAGAGCACGAAATAGCTGTCGGGCCACTTAAGACGGGTTCCTATCGAAGCCGAGAATCCGTAAACCTCCATCTGGCGGTCGTGGCTGAGGAAATTGATGGCAAGGTAGGAGTTGGTCTGGCGGGTATAGTAGGCGCCTATATTGAGCGAAGTAGGCTTCTTTCCGAAGAGCCAGGGCTCGGTGAAGCTGGCCGAGAAGGCAGTGTAGTAGGTTCCGTTCGTCTGGAAGCGGATTGAAAGGTTTTGCGCATCTCCGAGCGGAACGGGCCTCCAGGCGCTCTTGTCCAGGAAGCGGTGCGTGGAGAAGTTGTTGAAACTCAGACCGACTGTAGCGACGAAAGTGTTGCCGCCCCAACCTCCGGAGAGCTCCAGCTGGCTGGAAGGCTTCTCGGTGACGTTGTATATGAGGTCGACGGTGTTGTTGTTCTGGTTCGGGATTATGGACCAGCCCTTTGAGGGGTCCATAATGGCTTCGGCATCGAACTGGCCGAGCGAGGCAATCTCTCGGATCGAGCGCTCGAAGTCGCTCTGGCTGAACAGATAGCCCGGGCGGGTGAACAGCTGGCGGCGCACTACCTTCTCGTTGGTGAGGTCGTTGCCGTTGATGACTATATTGTTGAGCGTGGCCTGCTTTCCTTCAGAAATGCGCAGCTCCACGTCCACCGAGTCGTTCTGGATGTTGGTCTCGACAGGGGTGATGTTGAAGAACAGGTAACCGTTGTCCCTGTAGAGCTTGGTGATGTCGTAGTCGCTCTGCTTGCCGCCGCCGTAGAGCCTCTTGTCCATAGTCACCATATCATAGACGTCTCCCTTGTTGATGGCGAGGACTGAATTCAGGGCGTCCGCAGTATAGACTGAGTTGCCCGTCCAGGTAATGTCCCTGAAGTAATATTTGTCGCCCTGTTCGAATACCAGGTCGATTCCCAGCCTGTTCGGCTCCACATAGTACACGGAGTCGCGCACCAGCCTTGCGTCACGGTAGCCGGCCTCGTTGAAGGCGCTGATTGCATTCTTTTTGTCGTTGACGTACTCCTTCTCGTTGAACTTCTTGCTGCTGAAGAAGTTATAGAACTTGTTGGACTTGGTCTTCTTCATCGAGCGGGCCAGCTTGAAGTCCGACACGTCTTCGTTGCCTATGAAATTAATCTCCTTGACTTTGATTTTCTCGCCCTTGTTGATGTCGAAATTCACCCTGATGGCATTCTTTACTATGGTGTCCTTGCTCACCTGGGCCTCGACGGTGCAGAGCAGGTAGCCCTTCTCGGCAAAGTAGCGCTTGATGATGTCGGAGGTGGTCTTTTCCACATATTCAGAGAACTCCCCTCCCCTTCGCAGGTTGACCCTTTCCTCGATGTCCTTGCGCTCGGAAGACTTGACCCCGCTGAAAGACCATCTTGAGACCCTCGGGCGCTCCTTGATGCGTATGGTGAAGAAGGCCGAGTCGCCGGCGGCGGAGAGGCTGTCCACGGTCACGGCCACGTCCTCGAAATAGCGCCTTAGCCAAAGTCTCTGGACCACAGCGGAAATGTCGTCCGAAGGGACGGTCACATCCATACCTTTGACCAGTCCTGAAGCGGACACTATCTGCTGGTCGCTGTAGTAGGTGTTACCCTCGACGGCAACGCCGCCGACCTTGAACTTCCTGGGGTGGTTGTAATCTACCTGAAAGCCGCCCTCCTGACCGTAGGAAAGAGCGGACATAAAAGTAAGCGCCAGAATGGCCAAAAAACGTCCTAACTTCATCTCAATGCAATAGGTTGCAAATATAAGGCTTTTATTTGACTTTTCCGAAACGTCTGTCCCTGCGGGAGTATTCCTCCAGGGCCCGGAGGTACTCATCCCTGCGGAAGTCCGGCCACAGGACAGGTGAGAACACGAATTCAGAATAAGCGGCCTGCCACAGCAGATAGTTGCTCAGCCTTTCCTCGCCCGAAGTGCGTATGATCAGGTCGGGGTCGGGAATGCGCGCCGTAGTCAGCAGCTCTCCGAAATCTTCTTCCGAAAAAGAACGTCCCGGGTCCTTAATCAATTCCTGTGCCATCTTCTTTGCGGCCTGAAGGATGTCCCACTTGCCGCTGTAGCTCAAAAAAAGTATCATTGTCATCTTCGGGCCGTCCGAAGTAAGGGAGCAAACCCTGTCGATGCTCTCTTTCAGGCTCTCCGGCAATCTCTCGCGGTTCCCCAGCACGAGGAGCCTTACTCCGTTGTCGGTAAAGGTCTTGAGTTCATTATCCAAAGCCTTCAGCATCAGCTCCATAAGGCAATTCACCTCCTCCTGGGGCCTTCCCCAGTTCTCTTCCGAGAAGGCGAAGAACGAGATGTATTCAATGCCCAGTTCGAGGCTCGTTTTCATCACCTCCCTGACGCTGTTCACGCCCTCGATGTGTCCGTCCACCCTTTCTTTCCCCCTCTGGAGGGCCCAGCGGCCGTTGCCGTCCATAATCAGGGACACGTGCTTGGGAAGTCTGCTCAAGTTATCCATAATTTATTCTGTTGAACTTTTGAGGTTGCGCACATCACTCCCCCAAAGGAGGCGGCTTCTGAGCGCATCGAAAAAATTATCCTTGTCTATGCACAGGCGCTGAAGTTTCCGCCCTGTAGTAGTGATTTCTATATGGGTCCCGGCCGGAATGATGTGGTTGCGGTTGTCCATAGTGAACACTGAACTCAGGTCCCTGGATTGCAGGCTCAGATTGATTCTGGAGTCCCGGGGTACGATAAGAGGCCGGACATTGAGGTTGTGCGGCGAAATTGGGGAGATAATCGACACCTTCGAGTCGGGAGTGCAGATGGGGCCTCCGACACTGAGCGAGTAGGCGGTGGAGCCGGTGCTGGTGGCGACCAGAAGACCGTCAGCCCAATAGGTGGGAAGTGCCGCACCGTCCACCTGCACGTCCACACCGAGCATCGAAGCGCTCACCCGGGAGACGCTGACTTCGTTCAGCGCATAGGGGAAAAAGCCCTCGGGCAGGGGGCAATCCAGCCTAACTTCCAGAAGGCTGCGCTCCTGAAGGCTGTACTCTCCGCTCTCCAGGGCCCGGGGCAGCAGTTCGGCATTGGTCTGCGCGAGGAAACCCAGGCGGCCGAAGTTCACACCTATTATCGGAAGACCTGAAGTGATGGCCAGCGGAGCGGCAGACAGGAAGGTTCCGTCGCCGCCGAGACTCAGTAGAGCCAGCGTGCCGCTCCGGATTCCGCCTTCGCAGGGCACCCGGTAGAGGCTGAAGCCGTGGCTCTGCAGGGAATTGAAGAGACGGGAAATCTGGGGGTCGCCTGCGAGTGAACTTTTCTTTATGAAGTATGCAAGTCTTGCCATTTCAGTGTTTTGAAACCACAAATATAAGAAAACGGGCGACAAAATCGGAGAAAAAGAGTATTTTTGTATTTCAAACGCGCCGTAAAGGCGCCAAGATTCAGGATTATGACCAGATTGAGTGTCAACATAAACAAAATCGCCCTGCTGCGCAATGCCCGCGGAGGTGCGATGCCGGATGTATTGAAAGCGGCCCTGGACTGCGAGAGGTTCGGCGCAGAAGGAATCACTGTTCACCCCAGGCCGGACGGCAGGCACATACGCTTCTCCGATGTCAGGCAGTTAAGGCCCGCCCTGCGGACCGAGTTCAACATAGAAGGCAACCCTACCGGAAGTTTCTGCGCCCTGGTGTGCGAGGTTGTTCCTGACCAGGTAACACTCGTTCCCGACGCTCCCGACGCCCTCACATCCAACGCAGGATGGGATACGGTGCGCAACTACGCGTTCCTTTCGAGAGTCTGCGAGTCGTTCAAATCCAGGGGGATACGCACTTCCATCTTCATCGACCCCGACCCTGAGATGGCCCGCGGAGCCAAGCGTTGCGGAGCCGACAGGGTGGAGCTCTACACTGCCGGCTACGCCGCGCAATACCCCACCGACCCGGAAGAGGCCATTAGGCCGTATGTCGAGACTGCCATCGCGGCAAGGGAGCTGGGCCTCGGGCTCAACGCAGGCCACGACCTGAGCCTGGAGAATCTTTCCTATTTTATCAGGCGCATCGGTTGGACTGACGAAGTGAGTATAGGGCACGCCATTATCTGCGACGCCCTGTATATGGGGCTTGAAACTACCATCGAAAAGTATCTCGAAGCCGTCAACAGTCTTTGATTATCAGTTTTTTTACTACCTTTGTATTTCCGGCTTACCCGAAACCCTGCCGGCACGACACCGATAATATTAAAATCAAATAACGACAATGAAAAGAACAATCTCACTTATCAAAGCCGCTGTTCTGGGCGGCGTCATCGCATTTGCAGCCTCAGCCTGCTCAAACAGCAACGGCAGTGCCCCCACCTCAAGCGAGCAGGAGTGCACGCAGGGTGTCATCGTGTATTTCAACCTTGACCGTGTGCTGGCCGAGTACGATATGGCAAACGAGCTGCGCAGCGTGGTGGAGACCAAGGTAAACAGCATCAATCAGGAAGTTACCCGCCGCGGCAACAAGCTCCAGAAGGATATCAACACCTTCAGGGAGAAGATCAACAAGGGACTCCTCACCCAGAGCGTAGCCGAGAGCCAGAACCAGAAGCTGATGGAGCAGCAGAGCAGTTTCGAGACCTATGCAGCACAGAAGCAGCAGGAGATTCTCGAGGAGCAGCAGGTTATGATGAACCAGATTGCCGATGCCATCAACACCTATATTCAGGAGTACAACGCCGAGAAGCAGTACGCAATGATTATCGCTACCCAGGGCGACATCCTTTCCACCCCTGTCGTGGCAGGAGATGCTAAGCTTGACATCACCGACGCTCTTCTTGAGGGCCTGAACGCAGCCTACATCAAGAGCAAAAGCAACAAGGAATAAGTGAGAATAGCGATACTGTCCTGTTTCTACCCCTTCAGGGGCGGCATAGCCCAGTTCAACGCGAACCTCTTCGAGGAGCTGGGAAGGGAGCACGATGTGCGTGCATTCAATTTTACCAGGCAGTACCCTACTATACTTTTCCCGGGCAAGACCCAGAAGGTCACCCCAGAGGACGAGGCCGTGCCGATAGAGTCTGAGGCTCTGTTGGACACGGCCAATCCTTTCTCCTGGGGAAGCACGGCACGCAAGATTGCCGCCTTCAAGCCGGATGTGCTGATTCTGCGCTACTGGATGAGTTGGTTCGCGCCTTCGCTCGGCAGCGTGGCAAGGAAGCTGAAAAGAACCCTTCCGCAGTGCAGGGTCGTGGCTATTCTGGACAATGTGATACCTCACGAGCCGCATTTTTTCGACCGCAGTTTCACTTCGTGGTTCCTCAAGGCTACGGACGGCTGCGTGACTATGTGCGCGGAGGTGGAGCAGGACCTTCTCAACCTGAGCCCCGGCAAGAAGCACATTGTGCTCCACCATCCGGTCTATTCGCATTTCGGGCAGAGACTTGAGCGCAGCGAAGCCGTCAAAAGGCTGGGCATCAAACGCGACAATGCCCGCAACCTGCTGTTCTTCGGCCTGATACGCGACTACAAGGGGCTGGATGTACTCCTTCGCGCCTTCACCCTTCTGGACGACGGAGACTACAATCTGGTGATTGCAGGCGAGCCTTACGGGTCTTTCGACAAGTACCAGGCCCTGATTGACGCCTGTCCCCGGAAGGATAACATCTACCTTTTCCCCGACTACATACGCGACAGCGAGGTCAAGAACTACTTCAGTGCCTGCGACCTGACGGTGCTCCCCTACAAGAGCGCCACCCAGAGCGGCATCAGCGCAATCTCGAACCATTTCGAGGTGCCTATGGTGGTGACCGACGTGGGAGGACTGAAGGAGACGGTAGGCGAAAGCGGCACAGGAATAGTCTGCGCTGAAAGCAGCCCCGAATGCGTCTGTGCGGCTATCAGGGACTATTTCGCGGACCCTTCAGAGGAGTCCAGGCTCAAGGAAAACATCCGCACTCTCAACCGGACTCTGAGCTGGAACAATTTCTGCAGCTCATTGATGAAATTCATCGGAACATTATGACAAAAAAGCATATCAGCGCAATCGCCGTGCTGCTTCTGGCAGCATTCAGCCTCCAGGCGCAGAATCCTTCGTGGTGGCTCTTCCCCGGCAAGGGACGCAAGGCAAAGGAAACCAGGGAGCGGAAGGACACCGTGACAATAAGCACTCCCGTCCTGGACTCGCTCGCCGCGCTTTCTGACAGCCTGAAAGCCGCACAGGACAGCCTTGAAGCGGAAAACGCATATATATTTGAAAGCGCCGACCGTATTTCGCTACTCCTGATGCTTCCTCTTGGAGCTGACGGCGAGAAGAGCAGTGCCAACTTTATGGAGATGTACTCCGGAGCGCTGCTTGCAGTAAGGGACCTCTCCGGCAGGGGCGTCAAGATGGATGTGGAAGTCATCGACACCAGGCAGGAGGGCTACAAGGCAGACAGGAGCCTGCTGGAAGGCAGGGACGTAGTAATCGGACCTGTAGCGAGCGCCCAGCTTGAAGAGCTTATGGAGTTCTGCCAGCGCCAGACGGTGCTTGTCTCTCCGCTGGAGCCCAAGGCAGCAGCCCTGTGCGAAAAAGGGAGGGTCATCCAGGCTCCCACTCCGTGGAAATGCCAGGTGGACGAGCTCCTGAGCTGGCTTTCAGAGGAAAGGGCCTTCAACGACAGGGTGCTTGTGCTCAAGGATGCAGGCGAATCCCAGCTTGGGGAGCAGAGCCGCTATCTTCTGGAGCAGCTGGACGAAAGGGGTATAGCCTACAGCATCATTACAGACCTCGGCCAGATGAGTATGGACAAGCTGAGCACCAACCGTCTTCTGATAGCTTCAGACACTGACGCATTCATCACCAAGGCCATCAAGCAGGCCTCAACCAAGGCTGAGCAAGGCTGCAACATAGTTCTGTACTGCACTTCGAAGGTGAGGAACTGCGTCGGACCGGACGTCAAGGACCTGCACTACTGCTCCGCACGCCTGACCGCCGCCTATTATGTGGACTACAACAGTCAGGATGTGCGCAATTTCGTGCTCTCGTACCGCGCCCTGTTCAAGTCCGAGCCCGGATCGTTCGCCTTCCAGGGCTACGACCTTGTCAATTATTTCGTCGGAAGCTGCGAGCGCTGGGGCAAACGCTGGAGCAAGAAGCTTTCCGGACAGAGTTTCAGGGGGCTGCATTCGGACTTCGTGTTCGACAGCAGTTTCGGGAACGGGAAAGTGAATAAAGGTGTGCGCAGGATAGTCTATGACAAGAACTTAAGCACGACCCTGCTCAAGTAGAACGCGGGCGTTCTGGAGCGCCGCATCGGAAATTGTAGCCCCGCTCAAAAGGCGGGCTATTTCTTTTACCCTGTCTTCGCCGCAGAGGCGCTCTATGCGGGAGATGGTCCTGCCCGACGCGTCTGAAGACTTGCTCACAAGGTAGTGGGCACCGCCTTTGGCGGCCACCTGGGGAAGATGGGTTATGGAGAAGACCTGCATATGCTCTCCCATAGCTGTAATCATACTGCCCATCTTATCGGCCACGCTTCCGCTCACGCCTGTATCTATCTCGTCGAAAATGAGGGTGGGCATCTGGGTAAATTCAGCCATCAGAGCCTTGAGACACAGCATTATACGGGACAATTCACCGCCCGACGCCACCTTCTGCAGCTCGCGGGGTCCAGTGTTGGGATTGGAGCTGAACAGGAACGACACCCTGTCGCAGCCGTCGCTGCCGCACTTGCCCCTTTCGACCTTTACCCTGAACGAAGCCGAATCCAGCTCCAGGAAGTGCAGGGATTCTTCTATCCTGGCGGCAAAAGGACCTGCCGCCTTCTCGCGCAGCTCGGAAAGAGTCTGACACAGGGAAGCATAGCTTTTCTCCAGGCTGGAGAGCTCTGCTTTTGTGGCCTGGATCTCTTCCTCAAGCCTTGAAGAATCTTCGAAGCCCTCGGAAAGACGCTTGCGGAGCTGTATCAAAGAGGCGACATCGGAGCAGGAGTGCTTTTTGAGCAGAGTATATATGAGTGACAGCCTCTGCTCGAGCTGTTCAAGCCTTTGGGGTGACATATCGAGACTCTGACGGCCCGCTTCCAGCTCCGAAAGTATGTCTTCAATCTCGACCCTCGAGCTGTCCAGCCTTTCGCTCAGCTCCCCGGCCGAAGGAAAATATCGGCTGATATGCTGGAGGACCCTCGAAGCCTCCTTGAGAGTCGAGGGCACTGAAGGCTGGGCCTCGCTTCCTTCCAGGGCCGCATTCACCTGGCTCAGGGCCTCGAGTATGCTTTCGGCATTTGCAAGACTCTCGTGCTCCGCTTCCAGCTCCTCCAGCTCCCCTTCACGAAGATTAGCTTTCTGAAGCTCTTCCAGCTGGGAGATGTTATAGTCCCTGTCGCGGTTGAACGCCTCCAGCTCTGAGGTGAGCGCTTCGAGACGGGCGGCAGCTTTGAGTTTGAGGCCCCAGGTCTTGCGGCACTCCATAAGGGTATCCCTGTCCCGGGCGAACTTGTCCAGCACGGAAAGCTGATAGGCGCTGTCGGTCAGCAGCAGGGAGTTGTGCTGGGAGTGGATATCGACGAGCTTGTCCGAGAGCCTGGAGAGCGTGGCAATCTGCACGGGAGCGTCGTTGACAAAGCAGCGCGAACGCCCTGACGGAGCTATCAGACGCCTGATTGTAAGAGTGGACGAATCGGAGGAGTCGAATTCTCCTTCGACCACGCAATTCTTGCCCGCGTCCAGCAGAAGGGAGGCGTCGGCCTTGGCGCCGAACAGCAGGGAGATGGCCCCCAGGATTATGGACTTGCCGGCTCCTGTCTGGCCGGTAATAATGACTAGACCCTCCGGGAACTCAATGTCCAGAGAGTCTATAAGTACATAATTGCTGATATGCAGGGACCGGAGCATCGCGCTTTGCGGCTCTACTCTGCAGCAGCCGAATCTTCCTGAGCCATCCTGTAGGAAAGCTCGCCGTTCTCAAACTCGGATATGGCTACAAGGTCGGGCTTGGGCAGCTTCTCGTAGTATTTTGAGATTTCAATCTGTTCCTTGTTCTCGAATACTTCATCCATAGTATCCCTGTCGGTGCGGAAATCCTCGAGCTTCTTGGCAAGCTCCTTTTTCTCGGCAAGGGATATCTGGTTTGCTCTCTTGGAGAGTATGACTACGGTCTCATAGATGTTCCCCGTGGGGGCGGCCAGATCCTTGATGTCTCTGGTGATGGTGTTTGTAGGTATTTTCTTTTCCATATTTACTATACGGGAAGCAATTCAGGGAAAGTTTCAAATTTTTTCTTTTACTTTCGTATAAAGGGAGTCAAGCTCCTTGCGGTGGGAAGATTCGGGATACTCTCCGACGAAATTCAGATAGTCGTCCAGAAAGACCATATACCTCTCCTTCTGCTTGTTCTTGACGCTCATTTCGGCGTATTTGTAGGAGGACATTGCAGAATAGTAGAGTATCTCCTCGCGGTAGATGTTGTCGGCATCGTCCTTGAGCACATTCTTGAAGGCTACTCTGGCGGCCTTGTAATCCTCCATCTTGTAGTAGAGCTTTGCATTCTCGTAGGCTTTGCGGTCCAGTCTCTCGCCCAGGTCCTCAAGCATATGGCGGCAAAGGTCGGCGTTCGCTCCGTCCGGATGCTCGATAAGATACTGGCTGATGGCGCTCATTGCCGTGTAGGTAGGATTCTGGTCCAGCTCATAGCGCAGGGTGGCCTTGTACAGGCAGTCGATGCGCATAAACTCGGCACTCTCCGCAAAGGGGCTCTGGGGATAGGTCGAAAGGAACTGGCGGAAATTGGCCTCGGCAGTGTAATAGTCCTTGGAGGAGTAGTTGCTCAGGCCCCAGTAATACTGGACAGTATCGTCCCTTTCCGTGCCGGAAGTCAGCATCGTAAGGGACTCAAAAAGCTCTGCGGCCTTGACATATTTTCCTTTGTTGAAGTACTCGAAAGCCGTGTTGTACTTCAGGTCGACATCGCTGCTCTCAAGCACCATGTCGTACTGCGACTTGCAGGAAAACAAGCCGATCAGGCACAGGGCTGAAAGGAGAAGGTAACGTTTCATTGCTTCAAAAACTTTTCGGCATCCATTGCGGCGCGGCAACCCGAAGCCGCCGCGTTGATGGCCTGCCGGTAAACGGGATCCTGGACATCTCCTGCGGCGAAGACACCTTCCACATTGGTGCGCGAACTTCCGTCACGGGTGATAATGAAACCGTTGGGGTCCGTCTCCACCCACTTGGAGAACAGCTCCGAGTTGGGATGATGGCCTATCGCAAGGAAGAATCCGTCGATGGCAATATCAAAAACCTCGCCATCCTTTCTCTCAAGCCTTGCTCCGGTCACTCCGCTGTCGTCTCCGAGCACTTCGCGGGTGGAGCAGTTCCAGAGGATTTCGATGTTTTCGCTCTGAAGGACTTTGCGCTGCATGGCATCGGACGCCCTGAGAACGTCGCGCCTTACTATCATATAGACCTTCCTGCATATTGAGGCGAGATAGGTGGCCTCTTCGCAGGCGGTATCCCCTCCTCCGACCACAGCAACCGTCTTCTTGCGATAGAAGAAGCCGTCGCAGGTCGCGCAGGCCGATACCCCAAGCCCGCGGAACTTCTGCTCCGAGCTCAGTCCCAGGTACTTGGCATTTGCTCCGGTAGCGATTATCATACTGTCGCAGAGCAGCTCTTCGCTCTCCCCTACGGTCACCCTGAAGGGTCTGGAGTCCAGATTCACCGCGCTCACCGCACCGTGACGCACGTCAGCGCCCAGAAGGACAGCCTGCTCGCGCATATTGGCCATAAGGGTATTGGCATCTATTCCCGAGGGGAAACCCGGGTAGTTCTCGATTACTGTAGTAGTGGTAAGCTGGCCTCCGGGCTCATTGCCTTCGTAGAGCACGGGATTCAGCGCGGCTCTGGACGCATAGATAGCTGCCGTGTAACCGGCAGGACCGGAGCCTATGATAAGACATTTTACGTGTTCCATATTCTTTATTGCCTAGTGGATTTCTTCCCCCTGCCGCTCGGACGGCAAACCAGCTGGATGTCGATGCTGTCCACCTTGTAGCCCCTCGGCTTGTGTTTCTTCACGTAAGACTCCACCATCGATATGAACTCATCATCCATAAGGTCCTTGTAGCCGTTGGAAGTGGTGTCATAGATGTGGATATGCTTGCAGCTGTTGACGTCAAAGTACATCTTGCTGTTTGAGCTCATCCTGCGGCTGTAGAGCCCCTGGTCGGAAAGCATTGAAAGTATATTATAGACCGAGGCTACGGTAATCTTTGCATCCGTTTGGGCGGCCATATAATCGACCACCATATCGGCGCTGGCGTGCCCCAGGGCAAGCATGGCGCGATGGACGGCAACCCTTTGAGGGGTCGCCTTGAGATTCTTCTGTTTGAGAAGAGCCTTGAACTGGTCTATATCCGGTGCCATAACTTTAGTGCGGGTTTCCAATATCCTGCAAAGATATGATTAATTTTGACAAGTGCCAAAACGCTCTACAGCTCCTTGCGCCACCGGGCCAGAGGGATACCCAGCTGACCGCGGTACTTGGCGATTGTACGCCTTGCCACCTTGTATCCGTGCTTTTCCATCTCCTTGGCCAGCTGCTCGTCGGTCAGAGGCTTGCTCTTGTCCTCGGAATCGATGCACTGCTGGAGCACTTTCTTGAGCTCCCTGGTGGACACTTCTTCGCCCTGCTGGTTCTCCATACCTTCCGAGAAGAAGTACTTCAGGGGGAAGACCCCGAACGGAGTTTCGATGTATTTGGAGTTCACCACTCTGGAAATGGTAGAGATATCGTAGCCTGTTATCTGGGCTATATCCTTGAGAACCATAGGCTTGAGATTAGTCTCATCGCCGCTGGAGAAGTACTCTTTCTGGTAGTCCAGTATTGCCTCCATAGTGCGCTGGAGGGTGTTCTGCCTCTGCTTGAGGGCTTCGACAAACCACTTCGCCGAGTCCAGCTTCTGCTTGACGAATGCGGCCGCCTCCTTCTGAGCCCTTTCGGACGAGCCTTTGGACGAGAGCAGCAGGTCGGCGTATTTCTTATTCACCCTGAGCTCGGGCACACTGAAGCGGGGCATCGAGAACGAGAGTTCGCCGTCATTGTCCTCAAGGATGAAATCGGGGACTATCTGCTGGGCGCTCTCGACATACGAATCGGCGCTGCCCCCGCCCGGTGAAGGGTTGAGCTTGAGGATCTTTTTGACGGCCCGTTTCATCGCCGCCTCGTCAAGGCCGGTCTTTGAGATGATTTTCTGGAAATGCTTGTTGGTGAATTCCGTATAGCAGTCCGTAAGTATCCTGATGGCGTTCTGCACATCTTCGGTCGGCCTGCAGGCTCTGAGCTGAAGAAGCAGGCATTCCCGCAGGTCTCTTGCACCTACTCCTACAGGCTCGAAGTCCTGGATGATTTTGAGCATCTGCTCAACCTCGCTGCTGTCAGTCACTATGCCTGCCCGGAAGGCCAGATCGTCGCAGAGCGACTCTATGTCGCGGCGGAGATAGCCGTCCTCGTCAAGAGAGCCTATGATGAAAGAAGCCACCTGCTGCTGATGCTCGTCCAGGGAGCGGCAGCCGAGCTGGTCCATCAGACTCTGGGTGAAAGAAGTCTTTACGGAAAAGGTATTGTACTCGGGACGGGGGTCCTTGCCCCAGTTGTTCACTCTGGTCTTGTAGGCGGGGATGTAGTCATCCTCCTTGAGCTCGTCTATGGAAATATCTTTCTGCTCCTCAGAACCTTCGCCCGAGGGGCTATCGTCAAGCACCGGATTCTCTTCAATCTCAGAACGTATCCTCTGCTCCAGATCCTGGATCGGCAGCTCGAGGAGCTTGATGGTCTGAATCTGAAGAGGCGATAGTTTTTGCGTCTGTTTGAGCTCTAATCCCTGCTTAATCATTTGACATTCTGTTAAATGGCTTGTTTATGCCAGGCTCCTGGCCACTAAGCGTTCCGAGGCTCGGGTACTTGAAGCGCTCCCTGACCACGAAAGCATCGGGGAAGGAGGACTTGACTTTTCTGAGGAAGGCCTCCGCTTCGACCCTGTTGCGGAAGTTCCCGACGCTGACCTTGAAATTGGGCGCGTCATAGCTGCGGTATGCCATCACCGAAGGGTACAGCTCGTTGAAGCGCCGCATCTCGCTGAGCGACTTCTCCCTGGCGCTGCGGCTGCTGTCGATGAATATTCTGATTCTGAACCCGTTGTACAGGGTTCCGGAGTTGCGGTCGACAAGAGCATTGAGGCTGCTGCGTATCTGCGGGCTCTGGCGCAGGACAAGATCCTCGTCCAGAAGCGAATAGATATCCCTGCCCAGAAGGGAGGAATCCACCTGCACTTCGTTCCCTGCCATTGACAGGGCAGAAAGGTCTTCCTGAACCCTTTGGGCGGCAGATGGAAGTGCCAGGCAAAGAAGGAAGGCTGCTGCAAGGGAGGTGTATAGGGCTTTGTTTGTCATAAATTATCTATAAGGTCCTTAAGGGGAATATCTTTTATTTCAATATTCTTGCCAATCCCTCCGCGAAGGGCAACTCTTGCCCTGGCAGAGGCCTTGAGATTGTCCAGGGAGTCCTCGTTGCTGAAGAGCTTTAGCAGCTGGAAGGGATTGAAAGTGTCCACAATACGTCCTTTCAGAGGCAGGGAGTAGGTCTTGGCGCAATGCCCCTCAACCATCAGCTGGTCGGCCTCAAAAACGACAGCGGGCTGTTCGTGCATATCGACCGTGATGCTTACATCAGTGAGTTCAAAGCCCACGATGGGATTGTCCAGACCTATTTCCACCAGAGCGGTCAAGCCGCTCATACCCTCGGGAGTGATGGATACGAGTCTGAAACCGGTCACCTTGATGTCCTTGGCCCCTTTGCCGCAGCCGGAGAGCAGCAGGCTCAGGCAACAGAGCAGAATGACATAGACAATTGGACGATTTTTCATTTTCATACAAATGCAAAGATAAGAAAATTCTATATCTTTGTCTTATGAAGATGAAGAGCGTATATATTGAGACGTACGGGTGCCAGATGAACGTAGCCGACACCGAGGTAGTATTCTCCATTCTCGGCGCCGCGGGCTACGGACGCACCGAAGACATAACGAAGGCCGACGTCATAATGGCCAACACCTGCTCAATCAGGGACAACGCCGAGCAGAGGATTTGGGGCAGGCTGGAGCAGTTCAACATCCAGCGCAAGAGCCGCAAAGGTGTTCTGGTGGGCATACTCGGATGTATGGCCGAGAGGCTCAAGGACGCCCTGCTGGACTCCGGCAAGGTAGACATCGTGGCAGGGCCCGATTCCTACCGCCGTCTGCCCGAGCTGATCTCCGCCGCAGCGGAAGGCACTCCGCAGATGGACGTAATCCTCTCAAGGGAAGAAACTTACGCAGAGATTTCCCCGGTCCGCACGGACAAGAACGGAGTGAGCGCCTTCATCTCCATTATGAGAGGGTGCAACAATGTGTGCTCATACTGCGTGGTGCCGTTCACCAGGGGAAGCGAACGCAGCCGCAGCCTTTCGACCATAGTGAGGGAAGCCTGCGAATGCGCCGCCCAAGGCTATAAGGAGATTACCCTGCTGGGGCAGAATGTAGATTCATACAGCTTTGAGGGTCAAGACTTTGCCGATTTGCTCGGAAAGGTTGCAGAAACTGTTCCGTCTGTCAGGATCCGTTTCTCGACCTCCAATCCCCAGGACATCAGCGGGAAGGTGCTGGACACTATGGCATCGCATCCGAATATCTGCCATCACATACATCTTCCTGTCCAGTCGGGCTCGGACCGCATCCTTGAGAAGATGCGCCGCCGTTACACCCGGCAGGCATATCTGGACAAGGTAAGGGCAATAAGGGAGAAAATGCCCGACTGCGCCATAAGCACCGACGTGATTGCGGGCTTCTGCTCCGAAACTGTCGAAGAGCACGAAATGACCCTCTCGCTCTTCCGCGAAGTGGGTTTTGACGCTGCCTATATGTTCTACTACTCCGAGAGAAGCGGAACCCTTGCCGCCCGCAAATACCCCGATGACGTGCCCCTGGAGGAGAAGACCAGAAGGCTCGAGGAGATTATCGCCCTGCAGAACAGCCTCTCGCTGGAGAGCAACCGCCGCGATGTGGGCCGCCGTTTCACAGTTCTGGTGGAAGGACCGTCCAAGAGGGATGAGGCTGACCTGTGCGGGCGCAATCCGCAGAACAAGATGTGCGTATGGAAAGACTCCAGCCATAAAGCCGGGGACTTCGTGGAGGTGGAGGTGACAGATTGCACCCAGGCCACCCTGCTGTGCCGGCTCGTCGAATAGACCCCGATAATATTGTACGGGGGTCTTTGAAAGTTTCGCAACCTGTACAATATTATCATCAACAAGTTCAACCTGCGAAACTTGAGTTGCTTGAACTATGAAAATAAAAGATCTCTGCACGAGCGAAAGACCTCGTGAAAAGCTGCTCGCACGAGGTGCAGGCAGCCTCAGTGACGGCGAACTGATAGCCGTCCTTCTCCGTATCGGTACCAGACAGAATGACGCACTCCAGATCTCCCAGCAGCTTCTGAAAGAGTGCCACGGGTCGCTATCCGAGCTGTTTTCCCTCTCCGGGGAGCAATTGTGCTCATTTCCGGGCATCGGGCCCGGGAAGGCGTGCAGCCTGCTATCGGCGATGGAGCTGGGCAGGCGTTTCATTCAGGAGAGCAATCCCCGGGACAGAAAGCCTATCACAACTTCGAGAGCTGTGTACGACCTGATGATTCCCCAGATGAAGGCCCTTGCCCACGAAGAGTGCTGGATCCTCCTGCTCAATGACGCTTCGCTGCTGATTGACAAAGTGATGCTGAGCCTGGGAGGGCACAGGGCAACTGTGCTGGACGAAAGGATAGCCCTGAAAAAAGCCCTGGAAAAAAGTGCTTCGGCAATGATTCTGGTCCACAACCACCCGAGCTCAAGCCCCATCCCGAGCAAGGCCGACATCGAAATCACCCAAAAGTTCCGGAATGCCTGCGAAGCCTGCAGCATAGACCTTCTGGACCACGTAATCATATGTGACGACTGTTTCTTCTCGTTTGCGGACGAGAAGACTTTCAGACCTTAGGAAGCGTCAGACGGTTCTTTGGCCGCTTCAGCCTCTTCTTCCCCTTTTTCTTTCAGAGCGGCGGCTTGGGAGGGGTTGAAGCGTTTCCAGCGCTCTTTGGCAAACTGCTGCATATCCCTCACGGTGTCCTTCTCGTCCACGATTTCACTGCCGAGAAGGGTCTCTATGACATCTTCCAGGGTGAGTATGCCCTGGAAACTGCCGTATTCGTCTATGATTACGGCAATCTGCTCATCCTTCTCGAGCATCTCGTCCCAGATGGCATCAAGAGGAGTCTCTTCGTTGAATGAGGCTATGCTGCGCTTGATGCTTCCGAGCTTGCGGTCGAACTGGTCTTCGGCCAGCAGCTGGAGGGCGTCGACCCTGAGGATGTAGCCGGTGATATACTCATCGTCCTTGTCATAGACGGGGATGCGGCTGTGGTGCAGGAAACGTTTGTCCTTGTAGAAAGCCTTCATAGTCATAGACTCGGGAGCAGTCGCGCACACCACCCTGGGGGTCATAGCATCGGCGGCTATTATCTCGTCCATATTGATGAGGTTCTGGATGATGGCGTTCTCGTCCTCCTCCAGATCGCCTTCCTCCTCTGCCACATTCGCCATAGCGCTGACCTCCTCACGCGATACGGCCGCCTCCGTCTCCCTGGGGCTCACCAGCTTGGTGAGGGCCTCGACCAGGATGACAAGCGGGTACATAATGAATATAAGCACGGAGATGGTCCTGGTGGCGAAGCCCATGAGGGAACGCCAGCGGGTGGTGCCTATGGTTTTGGGGATGATTTCCGAGAATACGAGGATGAGGATGGTGGTGATGGCGCTGACGAGCCCGAACCACTTGGAGCCGAATACTGCTGTTGCCTGGGCACCTACGCCTGCGGCTCCTATGGTGTTGGCTATGGTATTGAGGGCAAGTATGGCCGCGATGGGACGGGAGCTTTCCTGCTTGTACTGCTTGAATTTGGAAGCGAGGGGATAGCCTTCCTCCTCCCTCATAGTTATATAGGAAATCGGGGTGGACATAAGCGTAGCTTCCAGCACGGAGCAGAGGAAGGAGATGCACATCGCACCCAAAAGATATACTAACAGAAGTGTCATTACAAAATCAAGTTCCGCAATAAGTTGCAAAATTAGCAATCTTTAGTGAAGAATACCAATATTTTGATTAATGTTGTAATTTTGAAGCAAAAATGGAAAGAAATATGACAAATCAGGTAATTGAAGCGATATGCTCAAGACGCAGCATACGCAAATACAGCGACCGGAGTGTCGAAACTGACAAACTGGTCACTGTACTTGAAGCGGGAACTTACGCCCCTACCGGCCACAACAGGCAGGACCCCATAATAGTCGCAGTGCGCAACAGCGGAATCATCAAGACCCTGAGCAGGCTCAATGCCGGGATTATGGGCACCGACTCTGACCCTTACTATGGTGCGAAGGTCATCATCCTGGTGTTCGTCCCCAAGGTTGAGGACAACCCCAACGCGGTTCAGGACGGCTCCCTTGTGCTTGGAAATATGATGCTGGCCGCCCATTCGCTCGGGCTCGCATCCTGCTGGATCAACAGGGAGAAGCAGATGTTCTCAACGCCCGAGGGCAAACTGCTGCAGGAGCGGCTGGGGGTTGATCCTGCCTATGAAGGCCTGGGAGCCCTGTCGCTGGGCTATCCGCTGAAACCGAACCCGAAGCCGCTCGAGCGTAAAAAGGACTATTATCGCATCATCGACTAGAAGGTGAACTTCACCATAGCCTGCACGCGGTTGTTGGTCACCCAATGGAGATCCTTGGTGGCAAGGCCGTACTTGAAGTCGTCTCCCCAGGAGCCGTACTGCACGCTGGTGAGCTCGTACTCAAGACCGAGAGCGAGCTTTCCGAAATTGTAAACCACGGCAGGAGTGATGCGGTACATACTGTTCATATTGGCGAAGCTGTTCTTGCTGAAGTAGATGTCCGCAACGCTGAGAATCTCATCCCTGGTGCCGAAATTCTTCACATAACCCAGGAAGAGGATTCCCTGGAGGGTCTTGCCGTACTTGACTGAGAGCCAGGATGAAGAGTTGCGGGTAGGAGTGTAGTTCCAACTTCCGTCGGCGTTGATGGAATTGAGGGCATATCCTCCGTTGAGGTTCAGATGCTCGCCTCCCTGGGCGTAAGTGGTCTTCGCCTTTGCGGTGAAGGCTCCTTTGGTGTACTGCAGGTAGGCATAGGGGCTGACGGTAGTGATGCGGTCAGACACCTTTCTGGTGCCGGTGACGTCGAGCCTGCGGGGCTTGATGCTCAGCACGTCCACACCCACTCTGGCGAGCAGTCCGTCCTCAGAGTAGTTCAGACCGAAATACAGCTCGGGAGTGCAGCCGTACTTGATGTAGTCGGCAGAATATGCTGTGCCTCCGCCCACTCCGCCCTTAGGGCCTGCAGAAACATACTGCATCTGCCATATTGCGGCAGCGCTCAGCGAGAAGGCCTTTGCGAACTTCCAGTCCACGCTTACCAGAGGCGTGCGGCTGAAGGGGTTGAAAGGCGCGCCGCTGTTGAGCGAGAACACGTCGGGCATATCGGCGGCGAGGGGATGCCAGGCCTGGCCGAGCTTGAACGAAACCTGGTTCTTTGCGACGGTGGCATAAGCCTGACGGAGCCTGAAGGTGGCAGTTCCGGTGGATCCGCTGAGACCCGCATAGAAGTCAGCCTCAATCTTGGCGCCCATCTTCCAGCCCTGGTACTCGTATCCGAGCACATCAAGGCCGAGACGTGAAGTCAGGGCAGCAAAGCGGAAAGTGTTGCTTGCATTCAGGTCGACTCCGTCCACAATCTTCTCATCCTTGGGAAGATAATAGAAGAAATCTTCAGTTCCTGCGACGCTCTCTCGGGTATCGAATGTATAGTAGTTGCGGATGAAACCGTACCATTTGAGCTGCGGCTTGGATTCCTGCGCTCCTGCAAAAGGCAGGACGAGCAGGGCTGCAAATAAGCTTATTATTGCTTTTTTCATCTCGAAATTGTTAAGCCATCTTGAAAGGGAAGATGTAAGTAAGGAGGAAGTATCCCAGCACGAATCCGATTATGCCTACGATAAGGCCTACCTTGGTCATATCCTTGGTCTTGATAAGACCGGTAGAAGATGCGATGGCGTTCGGAGGGGTGGATATGGGGAAGAGCATTGCAAGGGAGGCGCAGACTGCGATGAAAGGAATCAGGGCGTACATACCTCCCATATTCACGAACTGGGTGTGGCTTGCTGCGGCGGGATCCTCAAGAGCGGTACCCACTACCACAAGGATAGGCACCAGAAGGGCTGCAGTGGCGGAGTTGGAGATGAAGTTGGAGAGCAGGTAGCAAACGAGGCCGGCGATGACCATTACCAGAATCACATTCATCGAGCTGAAAGGTATGGCATTGATCAGAGTGGCTGCAAGACCTGTCTTGTTCAGACCGATTCCGAGGGCGAAACCTCCGGCAACGAGCCAGAGTACGCTCCAGTTAATCTCCTTGATGTCATCCTTGGTGAACACTCCGGTGCAGGTATAAACGGCCAGAGGGATGAGGGCTACGATGTTGGAGTTGATTTTGGTAGCCTGCTCGGTGACCCAAAGAAGGATGGTTACGAAGAAGGTTATCCAGGCCACATAGGTCCTCCAGTCCTTCTTGCGCTCCTGAACGGGAATTTCAATCTTGATCTTCTTGGCCTTGAAGGGGAAGAAGAACAGCAGCAGAAGCCAGGCGATGACAATCATCACAATCACGAAAGGCACCATTCTCACCATCCAGTCAACAAAACCGATCTGATATCCGGCATTCTCCAGGGCACCCTTTGCAATGGCATTCGGAGGGGTTCCGATGACGGTACCGATACCGCCGAGGTTGGCGGCGATGGGGATGGAAAGGGCCAGGCCGATTTTTCCGGTCTCGTCATCAGGAAGGCTCTTGAGCACAGGAGCAAGGAAAGCCATCATCATAGCTGCGGTGGCGGTGTTGCTCATGAACATAGAGAAGACGCTGATTACAAGCAGGAAGCCCAGAAGCACAATCTTGGGGTTGCTGCCGAAAAGTCCGAGCAGCACCTTTGCCATAGCAGCATCCATTCCATACTTGGAAGCCACGATTGCGAGCACGAATCCGCCGAGGAAGAGCATGATTACAGGGTCGGCAAAAGATGCCATAATGCTCTTGTAATCGACGAAAGTACCGAACTTGGGGTCAATCAGCATGCCCAGTCCCTTGTCGGAGACCGTTAGCAGCATCAAAACAATGACAAGAAGGGATGTGGTCCAGTTGGGGATTACTTCACAAATCCACATAACTGCTGCGAAGAAGAAAATCGCAATCATACGCTGCTGGACTACAGTCAGTCCTTCAATCCCGAAGAAGCTGACAGGAACTGCCCAGATGAAAATCGTGATGGCAAGCACTAAAGCTATTGTCACGATATTCTTGACAGATACTTTTTTGTTGGACATTGGTTTATCGTTTTAAATCAGTATAATCGAACTTGCAAAGTTAGTCATTATTCTTGAAAAGACGAAAAATGCTCTTTAACGGCGGGAACGGCGGTTGAGTTCGGCGCGGAAAGCGTCGGCATTGCGGTTGTGCTCGGATAGGGTCCGGGCAAAGACGTGGGTCCGGGTGAAATCCGGATTGGCGCAGAAGTAGAAGTTCCCCTGGCCCCTTACAGGAGAGCCGTAGTCGGGATTGAGAACGGCTTCCAGGGCATCCTTGGTAGGCACGCATATAGGCCCCGGTGGAAGCCCCGGATGGATGTAGGTATTATAGGGCGAGTCCACTCTTAGGTGCTTGTTCAGAATCCTGGTGGGCTTGTAGTCAAAGCAGAAAGCCACGGTCGGGTCGGCCTGCAGGAGCATTCCCTTCTCCAGACGGTTCAGATACACTCCGGCTATCTTCGGCATCTCCGGGACATAATTTGTCTCGCCCTTGACGATGGAGGCCAGGATGCTCACCTGCTTGCGGCTGAGCCCGAGCGCGGCGGCCTTGGCGTCGTTGGCCGAAGTCCAGAACGAGTCATAGGCTTTTTTCTGGATGTCCAGAAAATCTTCCATCGTAGCCGTCCAATAAATCTGGTAGGTGGCCGGGACAAGGAGCGAAAACACGTCCCGGGGAGTGAATCCGTAGCCGGACAGGAGTTTCTCGTCCTCCAGGGCGCGAATCACTTCAAGCGAGTCCACGAGCAGCTGGGAGGATATCTTGGAGGCGATTCCGCTCTTGAGCCTGAGGTTCCCTTCGAGGGTAAGGCGGACCGGAGTCTGCCAGCCGTTGTTCAACATACGGGCTACATATACGCTGGAATGGGTAGGCTGTATGCTGTAGTGCCCGGGGGTGATGAAGGAGTCCACCTGCTTTTTTTCGAAAGAGCGCACCAGACTGCGGCGGTTCTTCACTCCTGCCTTGGATGCAATCTGCTCAAGGGCAGAGGAAGCGTCAGTGCCGGGATATATGTACACTTCGGCAAAGCTGGTGAAGTTTGCTCTGCGGTTGTCCTGATACCAAAGGGCGAAAACGGCGGCAGCGGCGCAGACGGCAAGCAGGCAGATCAGGGCAAACAGGCGCAGCAGCCGCTTTGCAGCAGATGTGGTTTTGGCGGCCATCGGGACTATTTTTTCCTGAGTGTAACGGTATCTCCATCCTGCAGCGGAGAGCCCAGAAGCAGGATGTTCATCTTTTTGAGGGCATCAAGCCTGATGGCGTAGCGCTGGGAAAGCTGCCAAAGGGTCTCTGAATCAGAGTCCACCACGTGCTTATTCAGACCGGGTGCCGCCTGGGCCTTCTTGCGGCTCAGATATACCACCTCTCCGCCCGAGAGTTCCCTGCTTTCGGAGAGGTCGTTGTACTTGAGAATCTGGCTGATGAACAGGGAGTTCTCCTTTGCGATGGATTCGTAGCTGTCCCCCTGCAGGGCATAAATGAAGCGGACTCCGTTCTTCTCGAATACCTGTCTCTGGACAGAGAAGGTGAAAGACTCGTTGAAGCCCTCGCGAAGCTTGGCCACGCTGATGGGCTTGCTTTCCTCGAGGCGCGAAGGGCTGGGGATGCTGACAGGAGCATCGTCGTCGTAGCGCCAGAGCTCGTAATCTTCGATGAGCTTGATGAGCTTCGAAGCGTAGGCGGGGTCGGTGGCATATCCAGCCTTCTTCAACCCCTCTGCCCAGCCTTTGTAGTCGGTCTGCTCAAGCTCGAAAAGAGCCTTGTAGCGATCGCGCGAGCGCAGGAAATCCGAGTGGTCCTTGAATGAGGCGCTCTCAGTGGGGTACACCCTGAAGCACTCTCCCCTTTGGTTGTCGTCTTCCTTTATGGTGCGTCCCTTCCAGTCGTTATGGCATTTGATGCCGAAGTGGTTGTTGGCCTTGGTGGCAAGGCGCGAACGCCCGGCGTCGGACTCCAACAGCCCCTGCGCAAGTGTGATGCTCGCCGGGACTCCCGTACGTTTCATCTCCTCCACGGCAATGGAGGAATACTTCTCGACATAAGCCTTGCGCACATCCGGAGCGGAAACGGCGCACAGGCAGAATGCCATAACGGCAAACAGACTAAGTATCTTTTTCATTCGCGTTCTGATTGGCAAAGCGCTAAGTTAGCAAAAAATCAGATACTCATCTCCATCAGATCGCAGCAAAGTACGGTCTGGGGGAATATATCGGTGCACTCCTTGAGCAAAGAATCGAAATCCGTGATGCGCGAGGAGTAATGACCTATCAGAAGAGTCTGCACTCCGGCCTCTTTGGCGCAGAGCGCGGCATCCCTGGTGGTAGAGTGGTAGCGGAAAGCGGCCTTGTCTTTCATCTCAGCGGGATAGGTCGCCTCGTGGTAGAGGACTTTGACTCCCTTCACAAAAGAACTCAGCGCCTCGAAAGGAGCTGTATCTGAGCAATATGCATAGGAAGGCACATCGGGATGCCTCTCGCTGGGAATGCCGTCGAAGCGGTAGCCGTAGCATTCGATTTTGTGGTTAAGCGGGAAGGCTTGCACCTTTACATTCTTGGACTCGTGCACCATAGTGGGTGCGGAGCAGCTGACAGGAGTGAAAACGACTTCGAAATTCGAACCGTCAGCAAAGAACGAGGAGTAGAACTTCAGCACAGAACCCAGGGCCTGGGGGCCGTATATATATAAAGGAGCGGTGCGGCCATACATAGCCATGGTGCTGAGCAGGCCGAAAAGGCCGAATACGTGGTCTCCGTGGATGTGGGTTATGAACACAGCTTCAATCTTCAGGAAGCTCAGATGGGCTCTTCGTATCTGCTGCTGGGTGCCTTCGGCGCAGTCGATAAGAAACAAGCGCCCGTGTACACTGAGCACTTGGGCGCTTGGATTTCTATCAGAAATGGGCATAGCCGAAGCTGTGCCCATTATCTTGAGTTCAAAATTCATAAGAATTATTCACCTTTCTCGAACTTCTCCTTGAGAGCTGCAAGTGCGTCGATGTCGCCGAGAGTGGTCTTCTCCACATTGGCGTTCACCTTCTTGACAGCCTTCTTGGTGTTCTCAACTTCAGCGGCTGCAGCCTTCTCCTTCATCTCGGCGTAGGTGCGCACGTGTGAGAGGAGGATTCTGCGGGTAGAGCGACGGAGCTCAACAACTCTGAAAGGAAGGGTGTCTCCGACAACGGCCTGCTTGCCGTCCTCCTTGACGAGCTCGCGGTTGAATGCGAAACCCTCTGCATCTGAATCGAGAGTGATGTTGGCGCCCTTGTCGGTCATTGAAGCAACGGTACCCTCAACGGTAGAACCTACAGGATACTTGGCCTCAATCTCATCCCAGGGGTTGGGAGTGAGCTGCTTGAGTCCGAGGCTGAGCTTGTGGTTGGCCTCATCGAAGTCAAGAATCTGGACATCAATGCTGTCACCGGCGGCAACGAGCTCTGAAGGATGCTTGATCTTGTTCCAGCTAAGGTCGCTGATGTGGATAAGTCCCTCTACGCCGTCCTCGAGCTCAGCGAAGACACCGAAGTTGGTGATATTGCGTACGACAGCCTTGTGCTTGCTGCCTACAGGATACTTCTCGCGGATGTTCTCCCAAGGGTTCTCGGTAAGCTGCTTGAGTCCGAGGGAAATCTTGCGGGCCTCACGGTCGATTGAAAGAATCTGGGCCTCAACCTCGTCGCCTACCTTGAGGAACTCCTGTGCAGAGTGGAGTCTGGGTGACCAGCTCATCTCGGATACGTGTACAAGTCCCTCTACGCCGGGCTCAATCTCAACGAATGCGCCGTAGTCAGCGATGAGGATGACCTTACCCTTAACCTTGTCACCGACTTTGAGGTCGGGATTGAGGTTATCCCAGGGATGAGCGGTAAGCTGCTTGAGACCGAGAGCGATTCTCTTCTGCTGCTCGTTGAAGTCAAGCACAACGACCTTGATCTTCTCGTCGAGGGAAACAACCTCCTCAGGGTGGTTGATTCTGCCCCAGCTGAGGTCGGTGATGTGGATAAGACCGTCAACACCGCCGAGGTCAACGAATACACCGTAGTTGGTGATGTTCTTGACAACTCCTTCGAGCACCTGACCCTTCTCGAGCTTGCCGATGAGTTCTGCTCTCTTCTGCTCCTGCTCTGCCTCGAGGAGAGCCTTGTGGGATACTACCACGTTGCGGAACTCCTGGTTAATCTTTACAATCTTGCAGTCGATGTTCTGGTTAACATACTGGTCGTAGTCGCGGATGGGCTTGATGTCGATCTGGGAACCGGGCAGGAAGGCCTCGATACCGAATACATCTACAATCATACCGCCCTTTGTGCGGGTCTTCACGAAGCCCTTTACGATCTCGTCCTTCTCGAAAGCCTCGTTTACCCTGTCCCAGGACTTGAGGGTGCGGGCCTTGCGGTGAGAGAGCACGAGCTGGCCCTTCTTGTCCTCGGCAGACTCCACATAAACCTCAACCTTGTCTCCTACTGCGAGGTCTGAATCGTAGCGGAACTCTGAAACGGGGATGACACCCTCGCTCTTGCCGCCGATGGTGACAACAACCTCACGCTTGGTGATGGCGGTAACTTCACCTTCGACAACCTCGTTCTCAACTACCTTTGAAAGAGTGTTCTCATAAGCCTCGTCGATGGCTTTCCTGTCAGCGGCGCCATAAACGTCTGAGCCCTCGAATGCGTCCCAGTCGAAGTCCTCGGGCTTGACTGAAGCGTTGAGGCTGCTCTTGCGGGCTGCGCTCTTCTGCTCGGCTGCGGGGGCGGCGGCAGGTGCTGCCTCCACTACAGGAGCCTCTGCGGGAGCCTCTTCCTTTGAGGCGCCCTCTATCTCTGAAACAACCTCGGCGTCAGCGGCCTCTGCGGCAACGACTGCAGCTGCCTCCTGTGCGGCCTGCTCGGTCTCATACATAGTGCTGGATCCGATTACCTGATGGTTGGCGGCCTTGAGGTTGAAATGGAATTTTCCGTTGGCTGCTTCCTTGTACTCGTACTGAGCGGTCTGTGCAGCGTTCTTCTTTACGGATGCGAGTCCGTTCTCGCAAGCCTTGAGGGTGGTGTACATCTCTGAAGAGAGGAGAGTGCTTCCCTGCTCTGACTTCAGGCTGAAATAGTACTGGCCATCCTTAGCCTGCCTGATGTAAAATTTGCTCATAATTAAATGTTTGACAAATTAGTTGTTTGACTTTATGTTCTGTACCTATCACGGACAAAAGCGCCCGTGGAAAAGGCGCGCAAAGATAGCAAAAAAAGCGGATAAAGCAATAAGGCTAAAGCATTTTTTTGCGCTTGAAGTAGACCCATACTCCGATGATGAGCAGGGCCATAAGCGCAAGCACGGCAATCCAGGCCCATCTTGCCCCTTCAAAAGGCAGATGGACATTCATACCGTAGAAACTGGCCACCAGCGTGGCAGGCATCAGAAGCAGGGAGACGAAGGTGAAGATTTTCATTATCCTGTTCTGCTCCAGATTGATGATTCCGACCACGGTATCCTGCATATACTCCAGCCTTTCGAAGGCGAAGTTGATGTGGTTTATAAGGGATGAGATATCCTGGAGGATGATGGTAAGGTCGGCCCTGGTCTCGGTGTCACGGGGGCAGAGTTTGCTCTTCAGCAGGTTCGAAACCAGCCTCTGCTTATCGACAATGTTCTCGCGCAGGTCGGTCGCATTCTGCTGCAGCTGATTGATATCCAGCAGGAAATCCTCGTTGATGTCCTCCTTCTGGTTGATGCGTTTGCTGAAGCGCGACACGTCCTTGGAGATGAGCTCCACAAGGTCGGCATCCAGATCGACACGCCTGTCCATAATGGCGACGAAGATGGTGAAACCGTCCGGAAACGCGTCCGGAAGGGCCTGAATCTTGAGCTGGAGAGTATCGAGGGAACGCAGGGGAATCTCCCTGATGGTGGTGAGGGTGGAGCCGACGAGGATGAAGGACACGGGATCCATCAGCATCTCGTCGTCGGCAGGAGAGAGGAAGTTGGTGTTTGCGAAAAGCGCCCCGCCTTCTTCAAAGAAGCGGGATGAGCTTTCAATCTCTTCGGCTTCGGCGCGGCTCTGGATTTCCGTACCGAGGAAGGCTTCGACTGCCCTTTTCTGGTCTCCGGTAGGCTGCAGCAAGTCTATCCAGAGTACATTTTCTTTGCTGATTGCAGCAAACTCCGTTTCAGACTGCCCGAGCAGGATGTCCGAGCCCTGTCTGTAGAAAAACTTTATCATTCTCCTTCCTGCTTTTTCCCGGCCTCACTGCCGGAGGGTTTGACTCATAACCATTTCCGCTTACGGAGCAAGCGGCGCGCAAATATAGAAAAATAAATTGGAAAAATCTTTGCTTGGATATAACTTTGCGCACTATGACTATACTTGAAAGCATCGTTACCGCCGTATGTCTTTGCGCTGACTGTTTTTCGGTCGCGTTGTGCTCAAGCGTGACCCTGAAAGAAAAGCCGGGAGCGGGACAGTTGTCGAAGATTTCCCTGTCGTTTGCCGTCATCCAGAGCGGCCTTCTGCTGCTGGGCTGGCTGTGCGGAAGTCTGCTGGCGGGAATCGCGGGCAAGATAGCCCATATCATCGGAGGACTGCTTCTTGTATATGTAGGGGCTTCAATGCTCATTGAGGCCATAAAGAACGATGTTCAGGCAAAGGACCTGAACGGCTGGCGCAACATCATACTGGGAGGTATAGCCACCAGCATAGACGCCCTCGCAGTCGGCGGGGCACGGAGCCTTGAGGGAGGAGACAGGGACGGGATGCTCTCGCTTTTCATCTCAGTATTTATTGTCACCCTTGTCTCCGTAATAGCCGGCATCCTTTCGGGGAATGCTCTTGGGCGCAATTTCGGCCGTTGGGCAGAGATTACTGGAGGGACGGTTCTGCTGGGGATGGGAGTCGCTATGATG
Source organism: uncultured Bacteroides sp. (assembly GCA_945874355.1). Lineage (GTDB taxonomy): Bacteria > Bacteroidota > Bacteroidia > Bacteroidales > UBA932 > Cryptobacteroides. The sequence goes on along the minus strand of CAMCGB010000011.1, from coordinate 16,647 downwards.
GTGCTTTGATTCCATTTCGAATTTCGGCCCCCGAAAGTTCAAAATCTTCCTTCATCTTTTACTTATCTTCGCCCGTTCATAAAATTGTACTGGCCAGGCTGCTTCCGGTCGTGATGACAGAATGCCTGCTTTCAGGTCAGTATCGGCAAGAAGATAAAAGATGAAAATTCTTATAGTATGCAATAATGTATATGTTGAAGGAAACGGACTCAGGACTGCTGTTCTTTCACTGCTCGGAACCCTCAAACAAAAAGGCGTTGATGCCCGGCTCCTTTCCTGCGAGAACGATGACCCTTCGGGACCTCAGCCCGACTTTCCTCTCAAGCATTTCAAAGTTCCGGTTTTCGAGCCGCTTATAGAAAAGAACGGATTCCGTTTTGCCCACGCAGATACAAATATGCTCCATCAGGCAGTAGAATGGGCTGACGTGATCCACCTGGAAGAAGCATTCCCGTTGGAAATCAAAGCTTTGGAGATAGCACGGGAGCTTAAAAAGCCTTGCGTTGGGTCTTTTCATCTCTACGCCCAGAACGTGATTGCAAACATCCCCGGGGTAAGGCACTCGAGCCTGCTTGCCTCCGCTCTCGAAAACTACTGGAGGGACCGCGTTTTCAACCTCTGCGAAGTCATCCACTGCCCGGCTGAAAAGGTAAAGGAGAATCTTGTTGAGCAGAAGTTCTCGCCCCGTCTTGAGGTTTTTTCAAACGGCATCAGAACGGAGCTTCAACCCAAGGGAAGCAGAGTGGAAATAGGCACGGACGGGCCGGTTGACATTCTGTGCATAGGCAGGCTGTCGGAAGAAAAAGACCAGACCACCCTGCTGAATGCTATGCGCATAAGCCGGCATTCGCGCCGCATACGTCTGCACTTTGCCGGAAAGGGGCCTTATCTTGGAAAATACAGAAGAATGGCGGAGAAACTCCTCAATGAAGGGGTCCTGAGCTATACTCCCGAGTTCGGCTTTTACAGCAAGAGCGAAATCTCCGCCCTCGCAAAGAGGTGTTTCCTTCTGGTGCACTGCGCTACCGTGGAAGTCGAAGGACTTTCGTGCATCGAAGCCATCAGGGAGGGCATTGTGCCACTGATTGCAGAGAGCCGCCTCAGCTCGGCGGGCCAATTCGCGCTCGATGACAGGAGCCTTTTCAAAGCCGGGGACAGCGCCGCTCTTGCCCTCAAAATCGATTATTGGATAGAGCACGCCGAAGAACGCAACCGTATGTCGGGAAAGTACGCCGCTTCGAGCCTGGATTACAGCCTCGACAAGACTACTGAAGAGTTCATCAAGCTGTACGGGAGCGTACTGTAAGGAGGTGAATATGATTTGGAAAAACACGCGCGGGGCTACCAGCCTCCTTACCATTTTGATAATTCTAATCGGAAGTTCTTGTTCTTCCGCAAGATATGCTATGAATACAGACTATCCTCAAATTCCCACAAACTACGTCCCCGACGGGAGTGTGGAAAGCATCTTCTGCCCTTCCAGCACGGGAGGCCCTTCCCAAAGGAGGACCCTTGTATATCTGCCTCCAAGCTACAATCTGGACTCCACGCGCCGCTATCCGGTATTCTACCTTCTTCACGGAGCCAGGGGCAATGAAGTGGCGTGGATCACAAAGGGAGACCTGCTCAAGCACATAGATTCGCTTGTACGCGAGCAAAAAATGATTGAGACAATAGTGGTTCTGCCGAACATGAACCAGTACAATGACGACGAAGATTACGGCAAATCCCGTTACAAAAACGCCATGGAATCGTTTTTCGAGATCGACGGAAGTGTCGAATCGGGCTTTATGAATGACATTGTGGGAACTGTGGACAGGCAGTTCCGCACCATAGCCGAAAAGAGTTCGAGAGCCATTGCCGGGATGAGTCTCGGCGCGATGCAGGCAATACACATATCTGCGAGCAATCCCGACAGTTTCGACTATGTGGGGCTGTTCTCCCCTCTGGTTCACCCTTTCTACTCGGGAGGAGAAAATTCTGCATTTTTCAAAAACCTGAAAGAAAAGCAGAAAGCCCAGTTCGCCAATCCGCCGAAACTTTACTGGGTAATGGTGGGACGCACGGACATATTGCACCAAAGAATGAACCTTTACGACAAAAGGCTATCGGACAACGGCTATCCCCATGAGTACTATGTCAGCGAAGGAGGACACGAATGGTACAACTGGACCGACTACTGCGACCGTTTTATGAAAAGACTCTGGAAAGAATAGGCCTTTTCAAGTTTTTTTGCTAACTTGCGCCGAATTCACTAGACATTAACCGTATCTTTTATGAAACATCCTTTTATCTCCGCTTTTGCGGTCCTTGGCCTGGTTGCTGCTCTGGCAGGCTGTTCTTCCGGCAGCAGTGAAGCCACAATCAACGACTCCAATACTCCGCTTCACCTCCTGCAGCCCGACTACAATATCCCTTACGGAGTGCCCGACGTAAAGGCCATCAAAGCGGACCTGGACCGCGTGCTTGCCTTTCTGGACAAGAGCACCCCTATGACTGTCAAGGAAGACGGCTACCTTGAAAGAGGCGCATTCAGGCTTGCCAGCTACGAATGGGGAGTGACCTACTCCGCCATGTTGCGTGCGGGAGAGACGACCGGCGACAAGGCTTTCACCGACTACACCGTCCTTCGCCACAGTTTCCTCGCGGAACAGGCCCCCAGGTGGACTCAGGTGCTTAAAGAAGGAGGCAGGGTCGATGCCCAGATGAGCCAGGTAGTCAACCCCAAGGTGCTGGATGATGCCGGTGCGGTATGCGTATCGATGATCAGAGACCAGTTCGCTCATCCCGAGCTAAACCTCAGGCCCTTGATAGACAACTACATGAACCTGATTCTCTACAAGGAGCACCGCCTCAGTGACGGAACCCTTGCGCGCAACCGCCCTCTTGAGAACTCAGTATGGCTTGACGATATGTTCATGGGTGTGCCCGCCATCGCCTGGTACGGCACCCTTACCGGAGAGAGCAAGTACTACGACGAGGCCATACGCCAGATAATGCTCTTCAAAGAGAAGATGTGGGTCCCCGAGAAGAAGCTTTTCCGCCACGGCTGGGTTGAAGCCATGGATGAGCATCCCGCATTCCATTGGGGAAGGGCCAACGGATGGGCCATACTCACTATGTGCGAGGTGCTTGACGCCTTGCCCGAGAACTACCCCGGAAGGGAGGATGTGCTAGAACTTCTCAAGCAGCACGCCGCAGGCCTTCTTGCCCTTCAGAGCAGCGAAGGATTCTGGCATCAGCTTCTGGACCGCAACGACTCCTACCTCGAAACTTCAGCTACCGCAATATATGCATACTGCTTTGCGCACGGCATCAACAAGGGCTGGCTCAACGCCCTGACCTATACCCCCGCCACCTGTCTTGCCTGGAACGCCGTTTCCACTATGATAGACGAGGAAGGAAAGGTCAACGGCACCTGCGTCGGTACCGGAATGGCATTTGACCCCGCCTTCTACTACTACCGTCCGGTGAACCCTTACGCCGCACACGGATACGGTCCCGTGGTCTTCGCCGGAGCAGAGGTCATAAAGCTCCTCAACAACAGCTATGTACGTCTGAACGACAGCGCTGTACAGTACTACGACAAGGACTTCTCCGCAGAGGGACCGATATTCTCCGTAAAATAACCGCAGATACGACACACCACAAATACCACAAATATGACCAAGCGTACTTTTATCGCTGCACTTGTCCTGACCCTTATGTCAGGACTTGCTGCTTATGCCCGGAGCTCTGATGCCTGGGCGCGGGCTCGGAGCGCAAGCATCTCCGAAGCCTGTCAGAACTTCAAAAACCCTCCTTCAGAGTTCGCAAGCCACGTCATCTGGGGCTGGGAAGGGCCTATGGACATTCAGACCATATGCCACGATCTGGACTCCATCAAGACCAAGGGCTTCAGGAGTGTAATCTTCGAAGCCGGATACCGCCTGCCTTTCGAGTATCTGTCTGAAGACTGGTTCCTTGCCATACGTTCCGCCGTGGAGCAGGCCCACAAGCGGGGACTGAAAGTATGGATAATCGACGAAGGGAAGTATCCCAGCGGCTTTGCCGGGGGCAAATTCTCGAAGCTCAGACCCGAGATGAGGATGCAGGCAGTAGTGGCTCTGGACACTGTATTGGTAAAGGCCGGGAGCTCTCTCAAGGACTATCCGGTGGACCCCAAGGCCCTGAGCGCCATTGCAGTACCTCTGAAAGGCGGAATAGGAAGAGAAGTGGAAATCAGGGATTCCAAGATCAGCTTCAACGCCGGAGTTGAATCCTACAGAATAATTCTTGCCGGAGCGGACTTCCGCACCGGAGTGACCCGCGCGGTCAACAATCCCACAGGAGGCAAGGATGCGACCAATTCCCTGTGCGACTACCTGAATCCCGCGGCCGTAAGACAGTTCATAGACTGGACTCACGAGCAGTATAAAAAGTACATAGGAGAGTATTTCGGAACGACCGTACTTGGCTTCCGCGGAGACGAACCCGACTTCTCGTACATTCCCTGGACTCCCGACATGGTCTCGGAGTTCGAGAAGATGAAAGGCTACGACCCTACCCCGCACCTCGCCAGTCTGCTGACAGGAGTGAGAAGCGAAGATCAGAAGCGTTTCCGCGCAGATTATTGGGATGTCTGGTCCGAGCTCTTTGCGACCAATTTCTTCGAGCAGCAGGCCCTCTGGTGCGAAGAGAATGGCCTTGCGTACATCACTCACCTTAACAATGACCACAATATGCCAGTGTGCATAAGGGCGGAAGGCAGCCTGTTCCGCGACTTGAGCAGGGTTCAGGTCCCCGGAGTGGATGCCATTTGGAACCAGATATGGCCCGGAGTGGAGAATGACTTCCCCAAGTTTGCCTCGTCTGTGAGCCACGTATGGGGCAAGTGCCGGTCTTTCAGCGAAAGTTTTGCAGCCTACTACACCTCACCCGATATGGACCAGGCCAAATTCGTTGTGGATCACCAGATTGCGCGAGGAATCAACTTCTTCGAATTCATGTTCTGGATGGCAGGTTCGCAAAGGGAGAACTGGATGAGCGACCCCGGGATGAAGAGCCTCAACGACTACACCGCACGCGCGACCTATCTGATGTCCTTGGGTAAACCGGGCGCAAGGATAGCCGTTTACTACCCCACTATGAGTTTCTGGACAGGCAGCAGTGCCGTAAACGACGACCTGGTAAGTATCGCAAGAGAGCTTCTGAGCCATCAGAAAGACTTCGACTGGGTGGATGAAGACGCGTTCAGCAAGGCTTTGAGAGTGGGCAGCGGATATATCGAGAACCTGAGCGGGCAGCGCTACCATACCCTCATCATACCTTCCTGCGAGCTGATACCTGAAAACGTTTGGGCAAAGATCGAGGAATTCGCAGCCCGCGGAGGAAAGGTGCTCTTCTGGGGAAGAAGGCCGGTGGAGATAGTTTCAGACAGCTTCTTCAGGACCAGAAGTGTACCCGAAGTAAAGCAGGCCATCTACGAGAGTTCGTGCAGCTGGAGCGCAGCCGTTGCAGCGGCAATGCCCCGCAGCGAAATGGAACTGATAGTGGAAAGGGCTTCTGCCAGGCCGCAGCGCGGTGCTCCCGCCCAGGCTCTGCCCCAGCGCTCGATACGCTACACTTCAAGAGTTCTGGAGGACGCGACCTTCTACTTCATTTTCAACGAAGGCGACGCCCCGTTCAGCTTCAAGGCTTCCTTCGACGAAGTCGGGCAGGCGCAGTGCTGGGACTGCCGCAGCGGCGAAATCTCCCCTCTTGACGCCACAAGAGAAGGCGACAGGACGGTGCTGGACCTCAGTTTGGACAAATGGGAGAGCATCGTGATATGCTTCCGTAAAGGAGCCCAGGAGTTCAATGTGAGAAAGAACGGCGTCAAGTCTTCTTCGAAACTTGAGCAGACGGCTGCCATCCAGGCTGTCATCGACAAAGCCGCTTCAATGGGCGGAGGCACTGTGGTACTCCCCCGCGGAACATATCTGAGCGGAGCCCTGTTCTTCCCGCGCGGGGTGAACCTACGCGTCGAGAAAGGCGCCCTTCTCAAGGCAGTAGTCGAGCCCGAACTTTTCCCCGCAGTCAGCACCCGTTTCGAAGGCATAGAAAGAGACTGGAGATGCGCTTTCCTCAACTTTGACAACAGCAAGGGCGTAAGTGTGAGCGGCGAAGGGACCGTGGACGGAAGCGGCAGGGAGTGGAGCAAAGTGAGTTTCGCTCCTATAGGAAGGCCCCGTCTGATATGCTTTACCGGCTGCGACGGCGGAAGCATCAAGGACCTGAAGCTTCGAAACCAGGCTTCCTGGTGCGTGCACGTGCTTTATACAGAAGGCTTTACGATAGACAATCTGGACATCGAAGCCAAAGAGTACATCCCGAGCTCTGACGGAGTGGACATAGATTCGAGCTGCGACGTACTCATCAAAGGCACCAGGTTCTACGTCCACGACGACTGCATCTCCATCAAGTCCGGCAAGGACGAGGACGGCAGAAGGGTCGCCCGCCCGAGCGAGGACATAGTGATTGAGGACTGCCACTTCAAGTACGGCCACGGCGGCATCACGATGGGAAGCGAAATCTCCGGATGCATACGCAATGTAGTGGCCCGCAACTGCCTCATTGACAACGGCAACTGGTCTCCCATACGCTTCAAGAGCCAGCCTTCGAGAGGAGGAGTCGTGGAGAACATCAGCTTCGAGAACATCAGAATCCTCAACGCCCGTAAAATCCTGGAAGTGAACTTCAACTGGAGGCCGGGCAGCCAGAAGAACGCCGTCATAGAGTATTCCGACCCCGTTACCGTCCTGAGGAATGTGAGCCTGAAGAACTGCAGCGGCAACGCCGAATCCATGGGAATGGTGATGGGATTCGAAATCGCGCCCTTCGAAAAGGGCATTTTCAGCTTTGAGAACTGCTCGTTCGAAGCACCGCGCGGGCTTGTGATTCAGAATGCGGCCAAGGACGACTTCGAGGGTTTCGAGCTTATTACAGAGCTTCCCCAGCCTAAGGGCAGGCCAGAGCAGCGTTAGCCCTTTCCAAACTTTCGATGCTGCCTATATCAATGTAGCGGAGGTCATCCATCAGAACCCCGCGTATGAGATGGTCCTTTGCGGCATCAAGGTAGAAATCCCTGATTGAGAAGGCCTTCGGGTATGAGTCCATCATATCCAGGGCCTTTTCTGACAGGATATGTATCCCGGTGAAGGAGTATTGGAGAAGGGACGGGAGTTCGCCGCCCTGAACATCTCCGCGCACTTCTCCGCTTCTGGTGTCGGTCCATCCTTTGAGCCTGAGCGAAGAGTCGAATAGCAGGCGCCGGGGGTCCCTTGCCGGGGCGAGCACGAGGCTGGCGAGCGAATCGGAGCTGTCGCTCTCCTTCAGGCGCTTAAGGTTCAGGTCGCTGAGTATATCCACATTATAGACCAAAAAGCGGCCGCTGCCCCGCAGAAGCGGCGCGGCCTTGCGTATTCCCCCGCCCGTTTCGAGAGCCTGGGGCTCCTCGCGGGAGATGTCTATTTTCACCCCGAAATTGTTATTCTCCTCAAGGAAAGACTCTATCATATCGGCATAGTGATGGACATTCACCACAAAACTGTCTATCCCTGAAGCCTTTAAGGAGAGTATTACCCTTTCCAGCATAGGGACCCCGCCCACCTTGACCAGAGCCTTGGGCATCGAGTCCGTAAGGGGACGGAGCCTGGTTCCAAGCCCCGCCGCGAAAATCATCGCTTTCATTTCACCCTCGCCTTGAAGCCGTTCATCAGAGTGCTTCCGTCCCAGTCGCAGCTCAGCTTCAGCAGAGTCTCGCTGAGGTAGGGGTACTCGCTGAAAGGCTCGGCCAGAAGCTCCCTCAGGCAGCCGAGCGCCGTGGGGATGCAGTCCAGGAAGAGCCCCTTGCGCTCCACAAGTCCGCGGTAGCCGTATGCTCCCATCTCCTGAAGAAGTCGCAGGAGGGTAAGCCTGCGGTAGTCTTTTCTGAACTTCTTTTCGTCCACCGGGCAGAACTCCTCGAGGCTGCGCAGGTACACTCCTTCCAGTTCGGAACGAAGCGTAGCGCTGAAGTGGGTGCCGGCGTTCCAAAGGAAGGAAGCGAGGTCGTACTGCACAGGACCGCGTCTTCCGCCCTGGAAGTCGATGAAGCAGGGTTCGGAGTCCTTGATGATGATGTTGCGGGCCTGGAAGTCGCGATACATAAAGGTCTCGCCTTCGAGGGGCAGGCTGTCCCTGAGCAGGGCGTCGAAATCGTCCTGAAGCTTTATCTCATTGAAATTCAGCGTTGTGAGCTTAAGGAAATCGTACTTGAAGTAGTTCATATCGAAGGAAATCATCCTGGCGTTGAACTCCCTGTCGGGGAAGCACACATCCCAGTCGAGGCCCTGGGCGACCTTGAACTGCACGGCGGGAAGCAGGGCTATGGTGTCGTGAAGATTGTCCAGCAGCTCCTGAGGGAAGTCTCCGCTCTGGACATAAGGCTCCAGCAGGCCGAAAAGTCCGCCGTCTCCAAGGTCCTCCTGAATGTAGCACATCCCGTCAGGGCTGACGGCATACACTTCGGGAGCATGAAGGCCCGCTGCACGAAAACGCGAGTCTATTTCCAGGAAGGCCCTGTTCTCGCTCAGGGTAGTTCCTATGCAGCCTATGCAGGTTCCGCCCTGCCCGGATATGCGATAGTATTTTCTCGCGCTCCCCGACAAGGGAAGCAGTTCTGCCCTGTCAGGGCGCAGGCCGCTCCAGAGCTGATAAAGTTCAGAAAGTCTTTCCATATTCATTTATCTGTAAGTCCGGCTTTGAGGCAACGGATGATAGTGATTTTCATATTAGTCTTATCTTGTCATCTCGATGAGCTGATCGACGGGAGTAAGGTACAGCTCCATATGGCCATCGGAATAGTTGGCGGTCGAAATCACATAACGTCCGTTCATCACGAAATGAGGGTGAGGATCGGGATGGAGTTTCGACTGATTGTCCTGAGGCATAAGAGGATCGCGGGTAGAATAGATCCAGACATACTTGCCGGTCTCCCGGTTCCAGAAGGCAACCCTCCACTTTCCACCTCTCCACCAACGCTCAGGAGCCTGATCCACAACCACATACTTTCCGTCAGGGGAACAAGAGTTATGACGAGCCCCGGGAATAACGGCCCAGGCGGTCTCCTCTCCGCTCTCAAGGTCCAGGTGATATACGCAATCTTCATCCACCATCTTGCCGTGACCGCACCAGGACAATCCCTTTCCGTCGTCATCCCATATCTCGTGGGAGGCAAAGTTCATCGTGCGGGCCGGGATGAGGGTCTTCTCTCCCTTCTTGACTATCCACATACGGGGATACCACCCTGTCTGCTCCTGATACTTGCGTCCAAGTTCCTCCCAGGCGCTTTCCCAGGCGCACAGAGCCATCGAGTCGTCTTTCGGATTCAGCTGGCCGTGATTGCATATCCATTCCGTTTCTCCCCACTCTTCCCACGAGCCATCCTCCAGATTGAGAAGGCCCTGGATATAGCGGGACTTTCCTTCAGGAGTGAGGATTTCCGTGTCCAGAAACGCCTTCTTTCTGTCCTGCGTCAGGGTCAGATGCGTTGCCAGGCGCCTGACAGTTCCCAATGATGATAGTTCCTCGGGAATGTCACAGAGCTTTATCTCCTTGGTGGGAGCGAAAAAGTCACGCTTGAAGAAGCCTCCCCTTTCAATATCTCCGTAAACCATATAGTCCTCGCGGGTCTCGATGAACGGGGTCATAGTCCACTCTCCGAGATCGTATATCTTGTCCTTGAAAAGATCGGCAAGCATCAGATGCAAGGGCCCCGCTCCTTTCTGCTCGTTCCCATCCGTGTGGCGGAAAGCGAGAAAGCGTCCGTCCTCGGTCATGCTTTTGGTCACAAAGTACAGCGACTGCCTGTTGTCATCCGGATAGCCGCACTTGAGCGAGTACGAAACTACTCCAGATTCGGGATCGATCCTTTCTTCAAAAAGAGATGAACTCTCAGGTCTGAATTCCTTCTGCTCCGACGAGCAGGATGAGAGCAGGAATGCAGATAATGCCGTGAAAACGGCAGCTTTAAGTACATTTTTCATGTGATAATTTGTTTTGTGTGTCCGTATTTGCAAAGATACACAGATTCGAAAAAATTTTTACCTTTGCACACCTTTTTCGGGAATTTTGAAATTCCTTAATTCAGAATGCTTGGTAGAGCTTGTACTCCGTATTTTATGTCAAATCCAACCAGCGGAAAGCTCACCTGGACGATCCTTTCCATTTCCCTTTTGACCGTGATGGCCGGTGCTGCCATTGCCCCTGCCCTGGGCATCATCAAAGAGCACTTTTCCTCCTCTTCGGACATCACACTTCAGCTGATAATAAGCCTCCCGGCTCTGTTCATCATCATCGCAAATCTATTCTTCCCCTATCTCTGTTCCATTGCAGGAAGCAGGACACTGGCTCTCTGCGGACTGGTTCTATATGTACTTTCCGGAGCCTGCTGCTTTTTTGTGGACAATATAGTCATATTGCTCACACTTAGAGCTTTATTGGGAATCAGCGTAGGTATAGTGATGCCTCTTTCGACAGGTCTTCTCTCATATTATTATCCTCCCGAGCAGCAGGCTAAACTGATGGGATTGTCAGCCGCCATGAATCAGATGGGCGGCGTCGTGGCAACCCTTCTGGCAGGACTGCTTTCCCAGATAGGCTGGAACTTCTCGTTCCTGGTCTATCTGCTCGGTCTGATAGCCGTAGTTCTGGTTGCGCTGTTCCTCCCGGAAGAGCATCTGAAAGGCGGCAAGGGTCCTTCGCTGAAGCTGTTGAAAAAGTTCCACCCTTCAGTAGTCGGAATGTTGCTCGTGATGATTCTGTTCTTTATCTACCCTACCCGTTTTGCAATCTGCGCCCACATGGGGACCGATCTTTCCAACAATACGATAACCTTCATAATGGTGGGACTGGATCTGGTAGCCTTTCTGATGGGACTGGTATTCGGGAAGATGATGAACGGTTTCCGGAAAGGGATGAAGTATCTGCCTCCCGTGTGCTTCATTGCAGGCTATCTTCTGCTGTCCCTTGGCACATCTTTACCCCTGATGCTGGCAGGTTCAGCTTTCATAGGCATCGCAAACGGAATAGCTGTCCCCTATCTTAACACCATAGCATCGATCAAAGCGGGCAAAGAAGCGGCGTCCACAGTGATGCCCCTGCTTTCGTCAGCCCTGTATCTGGGGCAATTCATATCTCCGCTCATCGTTACTCCTTTGGCCGGCAGCATCTTTGGAGGCGAAGACTTACTCGCTCCGTATAAGATTGGCATCGCATTCGGTATCATATATCTGCTTCAGTCCTTCTTCACAAGGAAAAAGCAGGCCACAGGACAGTAAGGAAGAAAGTTCGGCAAAATTGTATAACTTTGCATTTTCGGGATGAAAAGCAAAGTGTCCAGACTTATCTTCCCGGCACTGGTGCTTTTTTGCACTGCCGCCGGAGCATTGGGCCTCGAGAACAGAATCTTGAGGCCTTCCATTGAGTGCAGTCAGTCCCAAAGCAGGGATACGGTCATCTACCTTCCCGACGCCTACCGCAAGAACGCCTCCAAGGACCGGACCTCTTCCGCTGTCGATTCGCTGGTGGATGACACCCCCGCCCTTGCGGACAGCGGCGCCGAAAGAGCTCTTCGAGAATGGTCACAGGGTCAAGTATTTCCTGGATTCAGACCTGCGCACTGCCGATAAAGTCAGCTTCCATCCTTGCGACAACACGGCCAGTGTCGTGCTCAGCAATGAGATGTTCCTCAAGTTCCTTGAGATCTGGGGCGGCGAATACGAGTGGCTAGATATCCCGGGCTCCCTCTGCTGACAGCCCATCAATTAACATTTTGTTAATAACAAATTGTTAATTACTTTTGCAAAAAACAGATTATGCAAAAGAATCCATTCATATTGGAGCCGTTTAAGTCAAAGGAGTATTTCTGCGACAGAGAGAGGGAAACGGAAGAACTCATCCATAATATCACGAACGGGCGGAATACCACGCTGATATCTCCACGCAGATTAGGCAAGACAGGATTGATATTTCGCGTATTCGAGGAAATTGATCAGCGGCATCTTCCTTTTGAAACAATCTACGCCGATATAAGTGACACGCTCTCTTTGAGAGAATTCATTAAAGTTCTCTCTGATGCTGTTGTGGCAAAACTGAAGAAGCCGCAGCGTATCTCCGCTTTTTTCCAGTCCTTGAAAAGCGTCAGACCGGTTCTGGAGCTGGACCCGATGACCGGTTCTCCGCAGCTATCCTTCACTTTTGCGAATACAAGCCAAATGCAAGACACTTTGACGGATGTCCTTACGTATCTTGAAAGTTATCCGAAAATGATTGTTGTTGCCATCGACGAATTCCAGCAAATTCGGGAATATGAAGGAATTAATATGGAGGCCATCCTACGTAAACATATTCAGAACCTGCATAATGTCCGTTTCATCTTTTGCGGCAGCAAGAAGCACACGATGACAGACATGTTCACCAATGCCAAGAAGCCATTTTACGAAAGCACATCATTCTGCTATCTGGCCAAATTACAGGTGAACGTCTATGCCTCATTTATCAGAAAGCATTTCGAGTCGGCCGGGAAAAGCATAGATGATGAGTCACTTGACTACATCCTGAAATGGACCCGGATCCATACATATTACACGCAACGCCTATGCAATGAGGTCTTTTCTCTTTCCTCGGACAAGGTAAATTCAGCTGTCGTAATGACGTCTATTCAAGCTATTCTGAACTCTGAAAGGGAGCGGTTTTTGGAAATCAGGCAACTGATTACCCGGTCTCAATGGAAGATGCTCGGCGCCATTGCAAAGGAAGGCAGCGTCTCGCAGATTACTTCTTCAGGCTTTCTATCAAAGTATGGAATCTCTTCCGGCCCGGCTGCACTGAGAAATATTCAGGCATTGACAGAAAAAGAACTCGTCATGGTCACCAACGACGAAAGCGGGACGTCATATTCCGTTTACAATGTCTTCCTGTCCAGGTATCTGGAAAAGATTAACTTTTAGAAAAGCTGCTTCAACGCCTCCAGCAGAGGATCCATCATCCAAGTCTTCCCGCTCGGGTCTGCCCAGAATTTCATCATTCCGGCGGGTAGCCTTCCGGGCGCGCAGGCTATTACTTGCTGTTTTCATCTCAAAAAAGTATGTCTTTACAATTTCGGGACAAAGACAGCATAAATAACATGTGTTATAATATGTTATCCTTTTCCCTACCTGAGTTCCTTAAATTCTTCAATGTCAAGCATTGAGAAAAGGACTCCTTCAATCTCTGATGTCCAACTCCGATGAAAATGCCCATAATACCAATGTGTGATTGGATGGCCTGCTGTTTTCAGATGATTGTATATTTTGTCCATAGTATGCCGCTCTCTTTCAATGTCCGCGAATAGTCCCGGGTCCCATTCTGCCCATTCCGAGATACCATCTTTTGAAATAAGTTCACAGAAGGACGGGGCAGTATGGGTAATAACAGTATCTATTTTGCATTCTTTGCCGACTTCATTGAGACAAGCCTCATCATAAACAGGCACTTCATCTGGCCAATAGGATGCGACCCGAGAAATGCAATTTCTACTGTCATATTTCTGCCGACTGTAACGGTCTATACTGATAGCACCTCCCACGCAGAGTATGTAGTGGTTGCAAGCTTGAAGTACACTGTAATCCGGTATTGCGCGGAATCTTTCGTGTGCAATCCTCTCCTCATTGAAATATGACGGATCGTCGTGATTTCCACGAACCATTAATATCCAGTTGTTCGCCTTGCTCAATCTGGTCGAGATGCGATTATAGATAATGTCGTAGTATCCTGGCTTTTCGAATCCAAATCCGCAATCTCCAGCAACGATAAGCAAAGTATCCGTCATCTGGTACTGGACACACAGTTTGAACGCCAAGCCATTGAAGTCTCCGTGAATATCACCACAGACAACTATGTTCTTCGCACCCGGGAACGAATATTTATGCATACTTATGACAGTTTCTTGATTATTTCAATGATGTAATCAACTCGAGTCTCTTCACCATAAGGAAGCTTACATTCGATTTCTTCTCTTATATTAGGGCGCATGAGCATTTTTGAGAACTCTTCTTTAAAGAAAACCTTGAGGTTCTCATCTACCATAGCTAGTTCCTTGTCTAGGTTGTTATTGTAATTTAAAATATAGACAAGATCCTCAAAGTCATGAGACCATCGCCAGTCTGCACCTCCTCGTCCGTTCACAGCCTCAATTTTTGTGGCTATGTAATATGGAAGTGAGAAAATCCATATCCTTAAGCCGTTAGAAAGAAACACTTCTTGCTTATTGGCAACAGCATCGTGATACCACCTGTTTGTGAATCCTATGACTGTAGCATCATCTGGCATGATATCTACGATTTCATCCTCATAAACCCACCTGCAAATAGGAGCTCCGGGAGTTGTGTCGTTTTGGAATCCGCAACTTCTCAATCGCTCTTCTAGGCTGGTAATCTCCAAATATGACTTTAAGTGTGTAACACAATCGACGTCCATGGTCTGCCTTACTTCGGACTTGGCCGAGTCAATTACGTAGAACTCGACCACGGAACCACCTACGTAAACTAACTCTTCGTTAATTGCCCCTAAGCCTTCTGCTACTTTTTCGATTCTTGATACATTATTGCTGCGCATAGTAATCAAATCTTCTTTTAAGTTCTTCAATGGCTATCTCAAGTTCTCTTACTCGTCCTATTCGCAGTGTATCTGCTATTACTAGCAATTCATACAATTCTTTGTCTTTCGAACATGCATTGGGGACAGTGCGATATAGAGGCTCAATAGCTTGTCCTCTTTGTGTTCCGTCTTTGGATGGCCACACATATGAATCTAGGCCCTGCGAAATTTTACTTTTGATAGGCTCCGCCGAGAATGCGGTCGGCATTCCTCTAACGATAGCACCAGGGATTGGAGGATACACATATTTTAGACCGTGTATCATGAAGTCTTGGAATGATAGAACGTTCACAGTCTTTTTGGTATTGTCAATTAGCTTTGCAATCTTGCATCGTTCAAGACTGCAAGATATTTCTGCAGGACTAATTTCCAATTCACGCGCCAATTGGTTATTCATCCATTCCTTGTTCCCTAAAGCGATAATTTTAAGTAGAATAACTACATCTTGAGGTTTAAGTGCTACACTTCTCATCATTGAATATTTGATTTACGATTTGCAAATATATATTATATTCTTCGTAATTTCAATAGTATACGATAAATAAATGGCACTATAATATTTGACAGATTTTCAATTTGCAAATCGCAAATCTATCTTGCCCTCGTTACTGTCATTGCTCCATTTGCCTATTATTCTGCGTTGATGGCTTTGACATATTCCGGAAGGAAGTCGCGCATTGTCGGATAAGTGCTTTGCTCTGCTTCGCGGCGGCCCAGCACATCTATCATCGTCCTTACCAGGCTGAACTTTTTCTTGTCATCGACAAGTATCAGCCTGTCGATGAGTTCATCCATACCGTTGAAGGCGGACCCCGAGAGGTCAAGAGGGTGCGATGTCAGATATCTGATCATCGAAGCCTCCACAAACATCTCGTTCATAATATACTCCGGAGCGCCGTAAGCTATTGAACTGTAGAACTCTGCATTCTCGGAAAAAATTGCATTCGCCTTCTGTCGGATGCTATCCCATATCTCTTCATTCATCGGATTGCAATACGAATGGTTGAATTCGTGAACAAGGACAGGCAGGGTATAAACTTCACCATAATAGATTTTTCCGTCGGAGTCCCTGTCACAACAGCCCATAAGGGCATTGACAAGTTCAGTGCCGTCGGAGTTTTTCTGATGTATGGCGAAGTTGCCCGGGCCATTCAACAGGCCGAGATACACACAGAACTCCACATCTTCAATTGGCCCGAAAAAAGAATCATACCATCCCATATCCAGTTTATCTACGACTTCCCGCATCGCTTCCTCACATTCGCGATATACTTTCATATGGCTGTTGAAAAACTCACGGAATGACGACTGATGGTAGAAATCTTCCAGCAAGGCTATAAATTTCTTCTCATCCGGGCGACTGATGCGCTCATAGTAGCCATCGAAATCATCCACCAGACCTTCATTATACTTCAGATGGCCGTCATCGATGGTGAGTCTCAAGGCTAAAGCCATAGGCAGATCATACGAAAAGCCCCTCCTGTAGAGCCGTTCGGCTGCGAATTTGACAGCTTTATGATTTCTGAATGGAGCGAAACAGCTGTCAACATCAGAAAGATAGTCCGACAGCACGCCATCCTCTTCGCTGAAATCATAGCCGCCAATGTCTGCGAGATGACAGACCACCGCCAGCAGTTCTGTCTCTTCAGAATATCGTACCGGAATCACCCTGCTCCCAGAGCCATCTGCCACATCGCTTTGAGCTGACAGTACTACGGCGGGGTATAATGAGACCAGAATAACCAAAAGTAAGTTCTTTGCTGTTTTCATCTCAAAAAAAGTATGTCTTTACAATTTCGGGACGAAGATAGTAAAAAATAACAGGTGTTACAATATATGCTAATCAAAAAGAATCTATCTGACTGGAACACTGATAGGATACGCCCACTTTCCATTGTAAGTAGCAAAGTAGATTTCCACCAAAGTGGCATAGAAAAAGGGACCAGAGAA
>CAMCGB010000010.1 GCA_945874355.1 uncultured Bacteroides sp. | reverse complement strand
AACGCGGAAATAGCTCAGTTGGTAGAGCGCAACCTTGCCAAGGTTGAGGTCGCGGGTCCGAGCCCCGTTTTCCGCTCCAAGCCTCAGCACATCGCTGAGGTTTTCTGTTTATACTCACTTCCTTGAAGACATGTAACAGAACGGTTGCTGTTTACGTCAGGGTGCTGAGCCATATAATTACTCACATTCCACATCCGTCTCACGGATTTCTTTGGGCGATTTGCCTGTAATATTCTTGAAATTCCGGTAGAACGACTTGTCGGATGAAAAACCGGACAGGTCAGCTATCTCATACATAGTCATCTGTGGATTGGTGCGTATCAGATGAATGGCATGGTTTACTCTCTTTTTGTTGATATAGTCGGAGAAGGAGATACCCATTTCTTCATTGATAGCCGTAGAGACATACAGACGGTTGGTGCATAATTCTGCTGCCAGATCAGATATTTTCAGATTGTGCCGCAGATAGAGTTGCCGTTTTGTGACAACTTCTTCAATGCGTTCGACAAAGGGTTTCTCCTGATTGCAAACGGGGGCACTCTCCGGAGCAATGTCATTTGCCGATTCTTCCAGTTCGAAATTATCTATAGTAAAAGACTGCCTGAAACCGATGAAGCCTAATCCGAACAACAATGATGAGAAAATGAGTGATGGAATCGCCATAACATAGGTTGAGCTACCGAAGCGGTAGCGACCGAGAAAGTTGAATATCAAGGAGGCGATGGAACAAACCGTAAATATATATATAAACCACTGGAACACGGTCAGTTTCTTCCCTTCGGCATCGGCGTAATACGCATCAATGGATTTGTTATATGCGGAAATCTTCCGCGTTCCGGCAATAAGAACTGCTACAACTTCAATAGCAAATATTGCCTTTGCCGCCAATCTGACATAGCCCATAACCTTGCAAAGTCCCGTGCCGCTGCCGAAGTTCTCATTGTAAGAAATGATGTGTACGAAGGAGTCAAGTTCCTGGGGTGACATCATTATGTATATTGCCGAAACCATCGTGCCCGTCAAAGCAGACGGGATGAAATACAACCACGTATGACGCAGGTGACTCTCGGGCGAGGTCATACTGACTATGTATATATAGAACATCGGGTATACGGCAAGGTTGGCAAACGTGTAAGTGCTGTCCAGCAGAGGCATATCGCTATAGAAATGATTGAGGAAAGCGCAGTGTCCGGCATAGAGCAATGTTGCCATCACCATAAAAAGCATCAGCATAAGATATCCTCTGTTACGTCCATCAAATATCAGGCTGCATGCAATCATGACAGCCCAGAAGCCGCAGACGAACATAGGGAGAGAAGAGAATATGAGTGTAGCCATTATATATGTCATTCAAGTTCTTGAATGCAAAAATACGAATGTTCTTTGATTGTACATTTCGAAAAAACTTGAAGATAAGAGTTTTGCTGATATGAGAATATGTTTTTATGATATGACACGGTATGCCGTCCCGGTATTCCTAATTTTGTGAGGACTTTTTGTAAATCACAAACTAATTTCAATATCAAGTTATCAAATATTATTTTAAAACCGCAGGTGCGTCGGTTAGCGCGCCAATAGTAGAGTATGGAAATAAACAAATCACCTTATGTGCCACCTGTGGCCAGTGTTATTATTGTGCAGATAGAGTCTGTACTTTGTGGATCTGTCCAGAGTGACTGGGAATCAGGTTATAATGACATTGAAGAATAAATTTGCCATGAAAAACATTTGTATTTTTATCATTACTGCTGCAATTGCCGCAGTTTCTTGTTCTAAGATAGATTCCCAGAGCACACAGGCTCCATTCTGGGAGACGACAGTAAAGCTTGTTCCTGCAGCAGAGACAAAGACTGCTCTTGATGAAACAGCCCGGCTCAACTGGACTGATGGGGATATGGTTTCATATTGGACCAGCTCAGATGGCATAAATTATGGCACAAGCACTTCTGCTAAGGTGGTGAACGGAAAGTTCTCAGCAAGCATACCGTCAGGGCACAGCCACATAAAAGTTGTATATCCTGCCGTAATTGATGGCTCGGCATATGCTGACCCTGTTGTAAAAAAGTACCAGAACTACCCGTCAGCGGGAAGTTTTGATGGTCGTTATCTTCCGATGGTGGCTGTGAAAAATGACGTTATGGAAGGAACAGCGTCGCTTGATGTGACCTATACCGTTCTTGGAGCAGTTCTCCGTTTCAAGGCAACCGGTTCCGGTTCTTTGAAGGCGGTCAAGGCCGGAGACTATCAGGCAGACTTCCTTACCCCGGCAGAATTGACTGCTACTCCTGTTGATGCATTCGTGGTGGTTCCCATTGGTGCCGTTACATACACGCCGAAAGCTTTTGTCATCGCAACAGACGGCACTTATTATGAATACACCCGTAATGTTACCAAGGAGTCAACATTCTCTGCAAAGGCTTATGAAATCAAACTGTCGCTTGGAGATGAAACCAAGTACTCTTCTACAATCGGCTGGAAGAAGGCATCGGACATTGGGCTAAGTGTTGCGTGGGCGGACATGAACTACGGAAGCAAGAAGCCGTCTGAATATAAGATAAATGTTTGGACGGACAAATTCGACTGGGGCGAAGGCTGGCGTCTCCCTACGGAAAGCGAGATGAAGGAACTTGCTTCTCTCGACAAATCTTGCAAGGAGATGGTGACCATTGACGGCACCGACGGTTGCCTTGTCACCAATAATGGTGCTTCAATCTTCCTTCCAAAGGGAGGCTTCTACAACGTCTACTATGATGATATGAAAGAAACTGGGTCTGGTCATTACTGGTACGACAAGTATTACGGAACAGGAAAACGCTGGGGAGATGATTATCCCAAGCATTGCTTTATGAAATTCGCGAACGCAGGGGATTTCTCAATTGAGTATGCGAACTTCGATATGGATTCCCGCGGTCTCAGACTTGTGCGTCCATTAAATTAGGCCTTCTTTTTCATGATATTGAGCAGGGAACATGCCGACATGTCTCCTGAAATGCTGATTTGTCAAATTTTTTAATTTTACCAAGTTTTTATGGATCAATAGTTTTTTTATCTTTGCGCTTGTCGTTAAACTTTGAAAGCACTATTCTATAGTATGCAAATGAAAGTCATATTCTTAAGAACAAGCTTGCTGCTCAGCATTCTGCTTGCTGCCTCGTGCTCAAGAGAGACGGAACCCAATTACATTCAGATTTATACAGACGTGGAATCCATTTACCTTGAGCAGGCGCTCATAAACCACTCGGGCGACAACGGGAATCTGGAACTGGCCATCAGGGTGAAAGAGGGTCAGACCGTTTACAGCAACTCGACGGGAGAAGCTCTGGAGTATTTCCGAGAGCTGAGCGAAAAGAACGGGGACACTTCTTTCAACCAAGAGCGCAGAGGCGAAATTGCCAAACCTCATTGTTATGCTCAGAACATTGTTAAAATCAAGATAGTAGACGGCTCTGGCAGTGAAATTGAGAATGCTACTTTCGAGTATTATACCTTTTCAGATTATGTAGAGAGCGGGTATTCCGCGTCCGTGCGCAAATTCAACAACCATTTCGTCAATTTGTCTAATGCTCCGTTTAGAATGATTTCGGCCGAATACGAGTTGGTGGGGCAATACGACTACGGCTACCTTTTGTTTGAAGTGCCAGAGTCGGATATCCAGCTGCCCGTTTTGCTTGAGTTGAACCTTGATGACGGACGTGTATTAAGCGCAAAATGGCCGCTATAGTCTTGACTGCTAAACTAAATATACATTATCAAGCGTTAAAAAACGAAACTTAAGACTTTTTTGCTAACTTCGCAGCGCTTTCACCGCAAAAGGCCAAAAGAGATGACGCAGACCAAAAGAGCCGCCTCTATCAAAGCCTCAAAAGCGGAACGGAAAGCCAAGTTAGTAGTGTATGACAAAAGAAATGACTCAGGGTAAGCCTCTCGGGCTTATTCTAAATTTTGCATGGCCCCTTATTCTGGGCAGCATTCTGCAGCAGGGTTACAGCCTGGTAGACGCTGCCATTGTGGGCCACTATCTGGGACTCGGATCCCTGGCTGCCGTCGGGGCAAGTTCGTCCGTGATTTTTCTGATTCTTGGCTTCTGCAACGGATGCTGCGGAGGTTTCGGCATCCCGGTAGCGCAAAGATTCGGTGCAAGAGACTATAAAGAGATGCGCAGATATGTTAGGGCCAGCCTCAGGCTCAGCGCAGTGCTGTCGGTATGCATAGCCATCCTCACATCCATCCTATGCTCACTTATACTTAAATGGATGCGCACCCCGGAAGACATCTTCCAGCAGGCTTACATCTACCTTCTGATTACCTTCATCGGCATACCCTGCACGATGTTCTACAACCTCCTTGCGAGTATCATAAGGGCTCTTGGCGATAGCAAAACACCTTTCTACTTTCTCATCCTCGCATCAGTACTGAATGTAGTCGGAGACTATCTTCTGATAGTAGGATTCGGCATGGGAGCAGGAGGAGCAGCCCTTTCCACTCTTATCGCCCAAGGCATATCGGCCCTGATGTGCTTCAGATATATGAAGAAACACTTCCCCGTACTCAACGTCAAGGATGACGACATCAAGGGAGCAGACTGGGAGCACCAGAAAAGACTTCTCTCGATAGGCGCGCCAATGGGGCTTCAATTCTCCATTACTGCCATAGGAAGCATAATGCTGCAAAGTTCTAACAATGCCCTGGGTACGATATGCGTATCGGCTTTCACAGTAGGAATGAGAATCAAGATGTTCTTCATCAGCCCGCTTGAGAACCTCGGCATAGCTATGGCCACCTACTGCGGACAGAATCTGGGAGCAGGAAAAACAGAACGCATCAAGCAGGGTTTGTGGACTGCTATGATGATTCTGACAGTCTATGTGATTGTGGGGAATCTGATAATGTTCCCTATGGCAGACGATTTCGCGAAGATGTTTGTGGACTCTTCTCAAGGCGAAGTGATAGACAAGGTGGTGCTGTTTCTCCGCGTGTCAGCTCCGGCGTGGATATTCCTTGGCACGCTTTGCACTCTGAGGTATTCAATTCAGGGACTGGGATTTACAAGGCTTTCAATGGTTTCGGGGGTATTCGAGATGGTAGCCAGGGTTGCAGTGAGTCTTCTGATGGTGCCTTCGATGGGCTTCCTGGGGGTCAGCCTGGGCGATCCCACGGCCTGGCTTGCCGCCTGTGTATTCCTTGTGCCTGCAATCCTCTATGTTTACAAAAGGGTCAGCAAGGAGGTGAGAGCATAGAAAAGCCGCCCCGGAAAGGACGGCTAAGTGCCCGAGGCCGGACTCGAACCGGCACATCTTTAAGGGACAATGGATTTTGAGTCCATCGCGTCTACCATTCCGCCACTCGGGCAAGTGATTGATAGAGATAGAGTGCAAATATACCTATTTTCCGTAATTTATCAAATACTCAAGTTTCACTAATGCACAACAACAAACAAGCCGGGCAACAAAAGCTGTCCGGCCTGTTTATTTGTGCTTGAGTACTACTCGGCGGGAGTCTCGGCTGCTGCGCTCTCAGCTGCAGGTGCCTCGACGGCAGGAGCCTCAGCGGCTTCGGCCTTCTTTGCGCGGCTGCGGCGGGTAGTCTTCTTGGCTGACTTCTGTGCGCTTGCAAGAGCTGCCTCGTTGAAGTCAACAAGCTCTATAAGAGCCATCTCGGCTGCATCACCCTTACGGAAACCTACGTGAAGCACGCGGGTATATCCGCCGGGACGGTCTGCCACCTTGGGTGCGATGGTACGGAAGAGCTCAGATACAGCCTCCTTGTTCTTGAGGTAGCTGAATACGACGCGGCGGTTGTGGGTCGTATCTTCCTTTGACTTGGTGATAAGCGGCTCTACATAGCTCTTGAGGGCCTTTGCCTTGGCAACGGTGGTGGTGATTCTCTTATGAAGGATAAGAGAAGTAGCCATATTGGAAAGCAGGGCCTTGCGGTGTCCGCTCTTGCGACCAAGATGATTGATTGCTTTATTGTGTCTCATCTTTTAAACTTCTTTTTTTACCACTTTGATGTTATACTTGGAAACATCCATTCCGAATGTGAGGTTCATCTTGTCCACAAGAAGGTCAATCTCATTGAGAGACTTGCGACCGAAGTTGCGGAACTTCATCAACTCCTGACGGGAGTATGAAACGAGGTCGGCGAAGGTGTCGATTTCAGCGGCCTTGAGGCAGTTGAATGCACGTACGGAAAGACCTACGTCAGAAAGCTTGGTCAGAAGAAGATGTCTCATACGCAGTGACTCCTCGTCAAGCTCCTTTGTCTCCGGCTCGACAGGATCCTCGACAGACATTTTCTTGTCGTCGGTGAACAGTCTGAAGTGGTAGATAAGGATGTTGGCTGCTTCGTGAAGAGCTGCACCGGGAGTGATGGAACCGTCTGTAACGACCTCCAGGATGAGCTTCTCGTAGTCGGTCTTCTGCTCCACGCGGTAGTTCTCGACGCTCCAGTTCACCTTGCGGATAGGAGTGTAGATGGCATCCACAGGGATGGTTCCGATAGGAGTATTCTCGTCCCTGAGCTCCTCGGCGGGAACAAATCCGCGGCCCTTGGTGATAGTCAGGGTGAGCTCAAGCTTTACTGAAGGCTCAAGTGAACAGATGTGGAGATCCGGATTCAACACCATAAAGGAAGACAATCCCTTGGAGATATCTTCTGCCGTGAACTCCTGTTTACCGCTGATGATGATGTTTGCTGTCTCAGTGTCGGTGGATTCAACCATACGACGGAAACGTACCTGCTTGAGGTTCAGGATGATATCCTGCATTCCCTCAATGACGCCAGGAATAGTTGCGAACTCCTGGTCGACACCGCTGATACGAATCTGGCTGATAGCAAAACCTTCCAGGGAGGCAAGCAGGATGCGACGAAGAGCGTTACCGATAGTCTGACCGTATCCCGGCTCAAGAGGACGGAATTCGAAACGGCCGACAGTGTCGGTGTTTTCGAGCATGATGACCTTGTCAGGTTTCTGAAATGCTAAGATTGCCATATTTATCGGTGTTAAATGTTACTTGGAGTAGAGGTCGACGATGAGCTGCTCGTTGATGTTCTCAGGAATCTCAACTCTGGTGGGCAGGTTGAGAAGCTTACCTACGAGAGTCTTGGTGTCGAAGTCGAGCCAAGAGTACTTAGTAACGCTTGCTACGCTGTTCTGGATGACCTCAAGGCTCTTTGACCTCTCTCTTACAGCGATGGTGTCGCCGGGCTTCACCTGGGCTGAAGGGATGCTGCATACCTCTCCGTTCAGAGTGATGTGGCGGTGAGATACGAGCTGACGTGCAGCAGCGCGGGTAGGAGCGATTCCAAGACGGTAAACGATGTTGTCAAGACGGCTCTCAAGGAGAATGATGAGGTTCTCACCCTTCTGTCCCTCAAGACGGGAAGCCTTTACGTAGGTGTTGTGGAACTGACGCTCGAGCACACCATACATATACTTAACCTTCTGCTTCTCTTTGAGCTGGATTGAGTAATCCTTGGTCTTCTTCCTCTTGGCGGCCAGTCCGTGCTGTCCCGGAGGGTAGTTTCTCTTCTCGAAATATTTGTCTGAGCCAAAAATGGGCTCGCCGAATTTACGGGCGATTTTGGTGCTGGGACCTGTATATCTTGCCATAGTAATCTAAATCATTAAAAATTAAACTTTACGACGGCCTTTCGGTCTGCATCCGTTGTGGGGCATAGGGGTTACGTCGATAATCTCGGTAACTGCGATGCCTGCGTTGTTGATGGTACGGATTGCTGATTCACGACCAGCGCCAGGACCTTTAACATAGCACTTAACCCTGCGAAGACCTGCGTCGAAAGCAGTCTTTGCAGCATCCTCAGCGGCCATCTGGGCTGCATAAGGGGTGTTCTTCTTGGAGCCACGGAAGCCGCACTTACCGGCTGAGCCCCAGCTGATGACCTGTCCCTGAGCGTTGGTAAGGGAAACGATCACATTGTTGAAGGTTGATGAAATATGAGCCTCGCCATAAGCTTCAACCTTGACAACTCTTTTGGATGTTGTAGTTTTCTTTGCCATAATTCATCAATTGTTACTTGGTTGCCTTCTTCTTGTTGGCTACGGTCTTCTTGCGTCCCTTGCGGGTGCGGGCGTTGTTCTTGGTACTCTGACCGCGAACGGGGAGTCCGAGACGATGACGGATTCCGCGGTAGCAACCGATATCCATAAGACGCTTGATGTCCAGCTGGACAGAAGAACGGAGTTCACCCTCGATCTTGTACTGCTCGTTGATCTCAGCGCGGATCTTGGCAATCTGACTGTCGTTCCAGTCACCAACCTTGATGGTAGGATCGATGCCGCACTTCTCGAGGATTCTCTTAGCAGAAGGGCGTCCGATACCGAAGATATAGGTAAGACCTATCTCTCCCTGTTTGTTGTTCGGTAAATCAACACCGGCTATTCTTGCCATAATTATACTTTACTTAATTTGTTACTTAATCTGTTATCCCTGGCGCATCTTGAACTTGGGGTTCTTCTTGCAGATGACGTAGAGGCGGCCTTTGCGCTTCACGATCTTGCAGTCTTCGCTACGCTTTTTGATGGATGTCTTGACTTTCATATCTGTGAGTTTTTATTTGTATCTGAAAGATATTCTGCCCTTCGTTAAATCATAAGGTGAAATTTCTACTCTAACCTTGTCGCCCAGAAGAATATGGATGTAATTCATACGCATCTTGCCAGAAATATTGCAGAGCAGTACGTGACCATTCTCAAGCTCGACCTTGAACATCGCGTTTGGAAGGGTCTCTATTACCTTTCCATCTTGTTCTATTGCTACTTGTTTTGACATATAAAAATTACAACTTAAAATTTAATCAAAAATTGATTGAGCCATCTTTCTCGATAAAATCAAAGGTTGAGAGCTGCTCTGCTCGGCCTTTCCGGACAACAACCGTAAGCTCGAAATGAGCCGAATTCTGATGATCAGCAGTGTGGACTGCCCAGCCGTTGCGGGCGAGGTAAACCGCCTTGCCCCCGGCGTTGATCATAGGCTCGATACATAGAACCATTCCGTCGACAAGATGGGTGCCGCGTCCCGGCCGGCCGTAATTCGGCACGCCCGGATCCTCGTGCATGTTCTTGCCTATTCCGTGGCCCTCGAGTTCGCGGACCACTGAGAATCCGAATGATTCGGCATACGATTGTACCGCGTATCCGATATCTCCGATTCGTGCACCTGCCACAGCCGCCTCTATGCCCTTGTAGAGCGATGCCTTGGTGACATCCAGGAGCTTGCGGGTCTTCGGGTCCACCTCCCCGACCGGGAAGGTGTAAGCCGAATCACCGTTGTAACCCTTGTAGAGAGTGCCTATGTCGGCCGATACGATGTCGCCCTCCTTGAGGACATAATCCGACGGGAAACCGTGGACCACGACGTCGTTGACCGAGGCACAGATAGCTGCGGGGAAGCCTTCAAAACCCAAGAAACTCGGAATCGCACCATTGTCACGGATAAAAGTCTCG
The DNA here is from genome assembly GCA_945874355.1 of uncultured Bacteroides sp. GTDB lineage: Bacteria > Bacteroidota > Bacteroidia > Bacteroidales > UBA932 > Cryptobacteroides. Next base: position 63,714 of record CAMCGB010000010.1, on the reverse strand, counting down.
GCAACCCTATTCAACTCTTTAGTTGTCACACCTGGGGCTACCACCTTACCGACTTCTGCCAGGGTCTTTGAAACCAGGATGGCGTTCTCGCGCAAGAGGGCGATTTCCTCTTCAGTTTTTGGCTTTAACACAACCTTCAAATATAATCAAAGAACTAACTACATTCCTGAGCGTCCGCTCAACCTTCCGGTCTTCATCAGACCGTCATAGTGACGCATCAGCAAATAACTTTCAACCTGCTGCAGGGTATCGAGCACCACTCCGACGAGAATCAGCAGGGAGGTACCTCCGAAGAAGCTCGCAAAAGCGTTGTTGATGCCGAAAATCATTGCAATTGCAGGAAGTATCGCTATCACACCCAGGAAAAGGGATCCCGGGAGGGTAACTTTGGTCATAACACTGTCAAGATACTCCACAGTCTTCTTTCCGGGCTTGATGCCGGGGATGAATCCTCCGTCTTTCTTCATGCTCTCGGCCATCATTGTCGGGTTGACGGTGACTGCCGTATAGAAGAAGGTGAAGACTACTACGAGGATGAAGAATACGATGTTGTACCAGACTCCGGTATAGTCGCCGAATGCGGCTGCGAGTCCGCGGGTAGCATCAAACTTTGAGAAAATCAGGGGGAAAAGCATCAGAGCCTGGGCAAAGATGATAGGCATAACGCCTGCCGCATTGATTTTCATGGGGATGTACTGGCGCACTCCGCCGTACTGGCGGTTGCCGACTACTCTCTTGGCGTACTGCACGGGAACCCTGCGGACGGCCTGAACGAGAGCGATGGCGATGACAACTACGAAGAACCAGGCGATGAACTCGACAAGAAGCAGGATGATACCTCCGTTGTTTACAGAAAGCTTCTCGCTGATTTCAGCAAGCACTGCGTAAGGCAGACGGGCCACGATACCGATCATGATGATCAGAGAGATACCGTTACCTATTCCTCTGTCGGTAATTCTCTCACCAAGCCACATCACGAACATCGAACCTGCCATCAGGATGACGGTAGAGACGAGGTTGAACATAAAGTTGCTCCATCCGAGGTTGTTCACAGCGACGAACGCCGAAGCGGGAATCTGGCTGTGAAGGGTAGCCATATAAGCAGGGCCCTGGATGGCGATGATGACTATGGTCAGCCACCTTGTCATCTGGTTCATCTTCCTGCGGCCGGACTCTCCTTCCATCTGAAGTTTGCGGAAGTAGGGCACGAACACTGCAAGAAGCTGAATCACGATGGATGCCGAGATGTAAGGCATCACACCCAAAGCGAAGATTGAGGCATTGCCGAATGCTCCACCCGAGAACATGTTCAGCAGGCCTACGAGACCTTCCTGACTGCTCGACTGGAGATTGGCAAGGCTGGAAGCGTCGATACCCGGCAGCACCACGAAACATCCGAACCTGTAGATGAGGATGAGGATGAAGGTGTAGACGAGTCTCTTGCGGAGCTCCTCAATCTTGAAAATGTTCTTTATAGTTTCAATGAACTTCATAGAACTACTCGTTTACTACCGCCTTTCCGCCGGCAGCTTCGATTTTTGCAATAGCTGATTTAGAGAAAGCGTCTGCGGTAACGGTGATGGCAGAAGTGATTTCTCCGCCGCCGAGAACCTTGACGAGGTCCTTGCTTGAAGCGTATCCGGCAGCCTTGATCTCCTCAACACCGAACTCCTTGAGTCCGCTCTGGGCTACAAGAGCCTCGAGGTCGGAGAGGTTGACAGCCTGATACTCAACTCTGGTGGGATTCTTGAAACCGAACTTGGGAAGACGTCTCTGAATAGGCATCTGACCTCCTTCGAATCCGATTTTGTGCTCATATCCGGCACGTGCCTGAGCACCCTTGGTACCACGGGTGGAAGTGCCACCCTTACCGGAACCCTGACCACGGCCGAGTCTCTTGCTGGTGTGGGTTGCACCCACTGCAGGTTTCAAATTGTTAAGTTTCATTTTGGGTTCCTCCTTAGTCAATAACTTCAACTTTGCAGAGATGGGCGACCTTGGCCACCTGGCCGTCGGTCACGCTTGATTTCTCAATCTCTACAGTCTTGTGCATACGGCGGACACCGAGGCAGCGGAGAGTATCCTTCTGACGCTTGGTCTCACCGTTGGAACTGATAATCTGTGTAATTCTGTACTTTGCCATTGTGTGTCCTCCTTAACCGTTGAATACTTTAGTCATAGGAACACCGCGAAGTCCTGCTACAGTGTAGGCGTCCCTCATCTGGGTGAGAGCGGCAACGGTAGCCTTCACAAGGTTGTGAGGGTTGGATGAACCCTTGGACTTTGCAAGAACGTTCTGGATGCCCACTGACTCGAACACTGCACGCATAGCACCGCCGGCCTTAACACCGGTACCGGGAGCTGCAGGCTTCATGAATACGCGTGAACCGCCGAACTTGCTCTCCTGCTCGTGAGGGATGGTGGTGTTGATGATAGGAATCTTCACCAGATTCTTCTTGGCATCCTCCACGCCCTTTGCGATGGCGGCGGTAACTTCGTTAGCCTTTCCAAGACCATAACCTACAACGCCGTTCTCGTCTCCGACCACTACAATTGCAGCGAAGCGGAAGTGACGACCACCCTTCGTTACCTTGGTAACTCTCTGGACGGCAACCAGTCTGTCCTTGAGCTCAAGGTCAGAAGTCTTTACTCTTTTAACATTTGTATTTGCCATAGTCTTTTCTTTTAGAACTTGAGACCGCCTTCACGGGCAGCGTCGGCCAAACTTTTAACTCTACCGTGGAAAAGATATCCTCCACGATCGAAGCAGATGGTGTCGATACCCTTCTCGAGGCATCTCTCGGCGATGGCCTTGCCTACGATAGCGGCAGCCTCGATACCGGTCTTACCCTTGCACTGTGCGGCAAGAGCCTTGTCGTTGGAAGCTGCGGCGCACAGAGTCTTGCCCTGCTCGTCGTCAACAACCTGAACATAAATCTGCTTGTTGCTGCGGAACACAACCATACGAGGCTTCTCGGCAGTACCGTTGACCTTCTTGCGGATGCGGTAGTGAATCCTTTGTCTTCTTTCAATTCTATTGAGTGCCATAATTCAATCCTCCTATTATTTAGCAGCAGCAGTCTTACCGGCCTTGCGGCGAAGCTGTTCACCGACAAACTTGATACCCTTACCCTTGTAAGGCTCAGGCTTACGGAATGAGCGGATCTTTGCGGCAACCTGTCCTACAAGCTGTTTGTCGCAGCTCTTGAGGACAAGCACGGGGTTCTCACCCTTGCGCACATCCGGAACTTCAGCCTTGACCTCTGCGGGAAGCATAAGCTGGATTTCGTGTGAGTAACCGAGGGAGAAGGTGAGGATCTGGCCGTTAAGGGCGACACGATAACCTACACCGACAAGCTCCTGCCTGGTTGTAAACTGCTCGCTGACGCCAACGACCATATTGTGTGCAAGAGCGCGGTAGAGACCGTGCATCGAGCGGTGACGGGGCTGGTCGGTAGGACGGGCGAACTTGATCTGATTGTCCTCAATGGTGACGTTGATATCCGGATCGATCTTCTGGCTCAACTCACCGTGAGGTCCTTTAACCTTCAGCACGTTGCCGGGGAGGAGCTCTGCGCTCACGCCGGTCGGAAGGCTTACAGGCAATTTACCAATTCGTGACATTTGATCTGATAGTTATTAAATTAATATACGTAGCATATTACTTCACCGCCAACTCCGAGCTCTTTTGCCTCCTTGTCGGTGATGATACCCTTGGAGGTGGAAAGGATGGCGATTCCGAGTCCGTTCAGGACACGGGGCATGTTCTCCACGTCGGTGTACTGCCTCAGACCGGGCCTTGATACTCTCTCTATCTTCTTGATAGCGGCCATTTTGGTCTGGGGATGATACTTAAGGGCGAGCTTGATGGTGTTGTATGGTGTTCCCTCCACTACCTTGTAGCTGAGGATGTATCCTTTCTCACAAAGAATCTGGGTGATGGCGAGCTTCATCTTGGAAGAAGGCACCTCTACCACTTTCTTTCCTGCAGCGTATGCGTTGCGTACTCTTGTGAGGTAATCTGCGATAGGATCAGTCATATCTCTAGAAATTCATTAAATTTTACCAACTTGCCTTCTTTACGCCAGGGATGAGACCATTGCTGGCCATCTCACGGAACTGAATACGGCTGATGCCGAAAGCTCTCATATATCCCTTGGGACGACCTGTCAGAGAGCAACGGTTGTGGAGACGAACAGGAGAAGCATTCTTGGGGAGCTTGTCAAGAGCGGCCCAGTCACCGGCCTCTTTGAGCGCCTTTCTCTTCTCTGCGTACTTAGCAACAAGTTTCGCGCGCTTAACCTCGCGGGCTTTCATTGATTCTTTTGCCATAGTATCTTATTTGTTATGTTTTTTGAAAGGCAGACCGAACGCTGCAAGAAGTGCGTGGCACTCCTCGTCGGTACGGGCCGTTGTTACGAATGTAATCTCAAGACCGTGGATGCGCGGATTCTTGTCGATGTCGATCTCAGGGAAGATGATCTGCTCCTTGAGACCGAGGGTGTAGTTTCCTCTGCCGTCCATATTCTCGGCGATACCGTTGAAATCACGGATACGGGGAAGTGCAACCCTGATGAGCTTCTCGAGGAACTCGTACATCTTCACGTCGCGAAGGGTGACCTTGGTTCCGATGGGCATTCCCTTACGGAGCTTGAAGTTTGAAACGTCCTTCTTTGAAGTGGTGATGACAGCCTTCTGACCGGTGATAAGAGAGAGCTCTGCAGCTGCCTCCTCAACGATCTTCTTGTCCTGGGTTGCGTCGCCGACACCTTCGTTGATGGTGATCTTCACAAGGCGGGGAACCTGCATTACGGTTGTATAGGAGAACTGCTTGGTGAGCTTCTCCACGATTTCCTCTTTGTAGGCCTTCTTAAGGGCAGGAACATATCCTGCAGGCACTGCCTGTGCCTCTACGGGTGTGTTTTTCTTTGCCATAATTACTTGATCTCCTCACCGGATTTTTTAGCGTAACGGATTTTCTTGTCTCCCTCCATCCTGTAGCCCACTCTGGTAGGAGTGTTGCTCTTCGGGTCGATGAGGTTGAGATTTGAAACGTGAATGGGAGCCTCCTGCTTGATGATTCCGCCCTGAGGCTGCTTGGAGTTAGGTTTGGTGTGCTTGCTGACCATATTGATGCCCTCTACGATGGCGCGGTCCTTTGAAGGATCCACTGAGAGGACCTTTCCGGTCTTGCCCTTGTCGTTACCGGCATTTACATACACGGTGTCACCTTTCTTTATATGTAACTTCTTCATAATGCTTAGCGATTAAAGGACCTCCGGTGCCAGTGAAACGATTTTCATGAAGTTTGCGCGAAGCTCACGGGCAACCGGTCCGAAGATACGGGTACCGCGAAGCTCGCCGGCGTTGTTGAGAAGAACGCAGGCATTGTCGTCGAAGCGGATGTATGATCCGTCCGGACGTCTGACTTCTTTCTTGGTGCGTACAACGACAGCTTTTGAAACTGTGCCCTTCTTGGCATCACCGCCAGGAATGGCGCTCTTGATTGCCACGACAATCGTGTCGCCGACAGTTGCATAACGATGGTGGGTTCCGCCAAGTACGCGGATGCAGAGCACTTCCTTTGCACCGCTGTTGTCGGCCACCTGTAAACGTGTTTCCTGCTGTATCATAATGTGCTATTTTGCTTTTTCTACGATTTCTACTAGTCTCCAGTTCTTGGTCTTGCTCAGAGGACGGGTCTCCATGATGCGAACAGTATCGCCCTCATTGCACTCGTTCTTCTCGTCCTGGGCAACGAACTTGGTGGTCTTCTTGACGAATTTTCCGTACAAAGGATGTTTCTCTTTGATCTTAACGGCAACCACGATGGTCTTGTCCATCTTGTTGCTGACCACTACTCCTATTCTTTCCTTACGAAGATTTCTTTCCATAAGATAGTGCGATTTAATTCTGTTTTTCTTTTTCAGCAAGGATAGTGATCATGAGAGCTATATCCCTTCTGGTCTTACTGAGTTTTGAAGTGTCCTCCAATGGAGAAATCGCGTGATTAATCTTCATTGTGTCGAGATTTTTCTTCTCAACCTCAATACGGTCGCGCAGGTCTGCTACAGACATTTCGCGTGCTTCTGATGCTTTCATTCTTCTTTCTCCAATAAACTATTCTACATAATCCCTGCGGACCACGAACTTGGTGGCGATGGGAAGTTTGTTGGCTCCGAGGCGCATAGCCTCCTTAGCCACCTCAAGCGAAACGCCCTCGGCTTCAAAAATGATGCGGCCGGGAGTGATGGGGGCCACGAATGCGTACGGATCACCCTTACCTTTACCCATACGGGTATCGAGAGGCTTCTTGGTGATAGGCTTAACGGGGAACACCCTGATCCAGATCTGACCTTCACGGTTCATACGACGTGAGATAGCCTGACGTGCGGCCTCAATCTGCTGGGCGGTAAGCCAACAATTTTCAAGGGTCTTGATGCCGAAAGAACCGAATGCAAGCTGGTTGCCTCTCTGGGCATTTCCCTTCATACGGTTTTTCTGTTCCCTTCTAAATTTTGTTCTCTTCGGTTGTAACATCTCAGTATTACTTTAAAAATAAAAATCAAACAAATCCCTGAAAATCAACTCCTTACGCGGTGCGAAGCCAATTTTTGGGACTGCAAATTTAGTAATTTTTTTTGAATTTCCATCATTCCGAGAGAAAATTTTCAATATTTTGCGACACAAAATTTTTATGGTCAAATATCTACTTTTCAATGATTTGCCAAGATGGAGAAAAAATTTTTCAGCGCATTTTCGACCGGGGCTCAAAAGGCGTTCGGAAGCATTGTCCGAAAAATTGCCATATTTGCACACAGATGATGTTTTTGAGTTCATACCGCCGCCTTTCGGGAGTGCTGACCGCGCTGCTGCTGTGCCTTGTATTCTGCGCCCCGCTCGACGCCCAGAGCAGGCGGGAGCGCAAGAAAGCCGCCCAGGATCAGAAAACGGAGCAGAGCGCAATGCAGGAGGCACGGCAGGAGATTGCCCGGCAGGCAGAACGGGAAGTGAAGGTGAGCGGCTACCCTATGTTCTTCCGCGTGGACGAGAAGGGCGATACGGTATATATGGACACCCTTGACCCTGTATGGATATTCCCTAAGGGCAAGAAGGTTGCCAAGGGAGACTGGAGACGCTACTACCGGCTTGTCAATCAGTTCAATAAAGTATATCCATACGCCCTTGCCGGAAGGAAGATGATGGCCCAGGTGGACAGCACCCTGCAAGCGGACGCAAGCAAACGCAGCGAGAGGAACAGGTATATAAACGATGTGGAGAAGGAGCTCTTCCGCCTGTTCGAAGCGGACATCAGGGGGATGACCATACGCGAGGGGCTGGTACTTATGAGGCTGGTGGACAGGGAGTGCGGAATGAACGCGTTCGAGATCATCAAGACTTACGAGAACGGCTTCGCGGCGAACTTTTGGCAGCTGGTGGCAAAACTATTCTCCCAGGACCTGAAGACGCGCTATGACCCCGTGAACAACGAAGAGGACGCCAGAATCGAAGAACTGTGCAAGATATGGGACTCGGGCCAGTGGGACGGGTTCTACTATTCGATTTTCTACGAATATCCGAAGAAAACCGTCATAAAATCGGAGCGTCTGAAGAGCGAAGTTCGCAAGTGAGTTCGTCAAAGACTGCGCAGGGCATACTCCCCGCCTCCATCCAGTCTTTCAGCACCATAAGACGGCTGCCACCCTCGCCCACAGGCATATCCACCCTGTCGTGGAAATGGCCGAAGACGAAGAAATCCACCGGCTGTTCTTTCAGGGTCGAGAGGCAGAACTTGTAGAGAGGCTCATCCTCGCCTCGGAAATGATAGGGCTTGTGGGCGCGACGGTTGGAATTGGACCATCCGAGGCCTATGCGGTAGGCAATCCAGGGATGCAGAAGGGCGAAGACACGCTGTGCGAAGTGGTTGCGGAACACCTTGAGCATCAGGCGGTAGCTCCATTTTGCCCCGCCCAGCAGATCCCCGTGGCCAAGGCAGAAGCGACGGCCTGCGATAGAGGTGAAGAAAGGCTGGTCGAAACGCTTCATCCCTATAGACTCAAAATACGAGAAGGTCCAGATGTCGTGATTGCCGGGGCAGAAATGCACTTCCACTCCGTCATCCATAAGAGAGATGAGTTTCGCCACTACACGGCTTCCTTCGCGGGGAATCACGTCCTTGTACTCGAACCAGAAATCCCAAACGTCGCCCAGCAGGTAAAGGGCGCGGACCTCCTCACGGGGAATGAGGCTGAGAAACTTCAGAAACCTCTCCTCGCGCTCTTTGGGGTCCTTCCAGCCAAGGCCCAGGTGCACATCAGAGACGAAATAGTCATAGCGGCGCATATCCTAGCGGGCAAAAATGAAGATGGCTGCGGCGACAAGGGCGCAGTAAAGGGCGAACCAGGAAAGACGGGCCTTGCGCACGAGCGCAACCATAATAGAGCAGGCCAGAAGGCCGGAAACAAAGGCTCCGACAAATCCGCATACCAGGGCAAGGGCGCCGGGACCGGAGGCGGCTGTCGCGGAGAACATATCGGGAAGACTCAGAATCTGCTCTCCAATAATGGGGACAAGAACCATCAGGAACGAGAACTGCGCCATATTTTCCCGCTTCACTCCGCTGATAAGACCTGTGGCGATGGTGGTTCCGGAGCGGGACAGACCGGGAGCGACGGCGATTGCCTGACCGAGTCCGACAATTATGGCCTGCAGATATGAGATACCGTTACGTGCGCTCTTTCCCTCCCGGGGCTTGAAACTGAAAAAGTCCGAAAAGCAGAGAAGCGCCGCAGTGACCAGAAGGCAGATAGCTACGGTCAGCAGGCTGTCGGCGAAAACAGCCTCCACCTTATCCTTGAAGAAAAGCCCCACCACCGCAACGGGGACCATCGACACGCAGAGCTTCAGGAAATAATCCATCTGGTCGTTGTTCTTGAACTTCAGAACTCCTTTCAGGATGTCCCAAATCTGCTTGCGGAAAATGATTATGGTACTCAGGACGGTCGCAAAATGAACCGTCACGGTAAAATCTAGAAAGCCTTCGGGATTCACTCCCAGAAGGTCGCGGGCTATCATTAGATGTCCGCTGCTGCTGACGGGAAGAAACTCCGTCAAGCCTTGCAAAATGCCCATCAACAGGGCCTCCCACCATTCCATAGTTATTCGTTATTTTTCTTGTTGGACTTTCCCGCGCGGTCTGCCAGACCGAAAATCGCGCAGCCTACAAGCACCAGGGCGGCAAGTATGACTATGGGCGCGAGGGTAAGCCTGCGGAAATTGAACATATCATAGTTGAAGACCTGGGGGTCTTTGAGCCCGCCTCCGGAAAGCAGGACAAAGCCCAGGGCGAGCAGAACCACAGCCGCGAGCATCAGGACCAGGCTCCTGCGGCTAAGGGGCAGGCGGCTCTCGTTTTGAGTATTGTTGTTTTTATCCATATTCTAGCAATATAAATCGTCTTTGGGAGCGTTCAGAAGCGAGTTCACGACTATCAGGGTGCTGAGGGTGCACACCAGAATCGAGCTGACGAGCACGATGGCAGAAGTAGAAAGAATCGAAGAAAGGCTAATGACCGAATACAGCTCGGGCAGGGAATTCTTCAGGACTGACAGCAGCACGGCCACGACGCCGCAGCAGACAAGCGAACTGAGCAGGGCCTGCACCACGGCCCTTCCCACAAAAGGCCGCAGGATAAAGGAGCGGGACGCGCCCACCAGCTGCATAGTATTGATAGTGAAGCGGTTTGAAAATACGCTCAAGCGCACCATATTGGCTATCAGCACGCAGGAGACAGCAAGCAGCAGGCCGATGAACAGGGCAAGGGCGAGGGTGATTTTGGCAAGATTCTCATCCAGCGCCTCGATAAGGCCCAGGGAGCAATCAACACTATCGACCAGAGGCGAGACCCCGAGCAGTTTTGTCACCACTTCGAGGCTGTCAACGCACACATACTCCGCCTTGAGGCCTATCTGGCTCGAAACCGGAATGACATCCAGCGAAAAGGACTCGAGGAAGTCTTCGCCCAGCATCTGGGCCAGCTCCTGCCGTCCCTGCTCGCGCCCGATGAGTGAGGCCTCTCGTACAAAGGGAAGCAACTCTACAGAGCCCACCCAGGTGGCGGCTGCCTTCTCGGACACTTCGGGCTTGAACAGAACAGAAACGCTCAGGCTCTCCTTCAGGTGGGAAGAGATGCTGCGGGCGTTGATCAGAAGCAGCGAAGACAGGGCGCAGAGCAGAAGCAGCAGACTCGTGCTGACCACGCTCCACACATACGAGCCGACCAGACGGCGGCGTATCCTTCTTTTGTTTTCGTCCTTTTTTGACATAACGCAATGCTTTGCGGCCCTTCCGGTCTCTTGCCTGGCGCAAATCCGGAAAAGGCAAAAAGCCTTCAAAGATAATCAATAAATGGTAATCTGCCCAAATTGTCAAAAAATTTGCTTATCTTTGTATCTGTGTTATACCATGTAAAAACTTGCGTATGAGTGACTACAAACGGAAGATCCTATTTGTCAATTCCGAGATATATCCTTATCTCCCGGAATCGGAAATCGCCTCCATCGGGCGTTATCTCCCCCAAGGCGTTCAGGAACGGAAGCGCGAAATCCGGTCCTTTATGCCCCGTTTCGGCTGCATCAACGAACGCAAGAACCAGCTTCACGAGGTCATCCGGCTGTCCGGAATGAACCTCATCATCAGCGATGTGGACAGGCCCCTGATTATCAAAGTAGCCTCCATATCGTCCGCCCGCATCCAGGTCTATTTCATTGACAACGAAGACTATTTCCGCCGCAAGCAGACATTTCGCGACGAGAACGGCGAGTTTTTCCAGGACAACGACGAAAGAGCGATTTTCTTCGCCCGCGGAGTGCTGGAGACCGTAAAGAAGCTCCGCTGGGCTCCCGATGTCATTCACTGCCACGGATGGATTTCTCATCTTGTACCTGTATATCTCAAGAAGGCCTATAAGGACGACCCCATATTCTCGTCCAGCAAGATAGTCCTCTCGCTCTACGACGATACCCCCGTCGAGCGCTTCCAGGACAATTTCGCGCAGAAAGCCTGCCTTAGCAGCGTCGGAATGGAGGATTTGAGCGCCATTGAGAGTGAGCCGGATGGCATAAAACTTGCTCAATGCGCTGCGCAGTACTCCGACGGAGTCATTCTTGGAGCAGAAGGCGTAGATGAGAGAATCGTTTCATTCTGCCGCGACAAAGGTCTGCCTGTGCTTCCTTTCAGCGCCCAGGCTATGGAAGACGGCTCCTATGTGGACGAGTACTGCGATTTTTATGACAAGATTTAAGATGAAGACCCGCATTACTGCTCTTCTGGCGCTCGCACTGGGCGCCGTTTCCTGTATAAGCACGAGCGACGAGCTGGGAATGGACCTCCTACCCCTCGGACAGTCGCACAGGTTCTACACCGTCAGCCTCCCGCTTGAGGAGATTGACGTGAGGATGACCGACAAACTCTCTGGCTACTCCTCCACCCGCATCACAGTAGGCTCGGTAATGGACAGCGAGTACGGGCTCACCACCCGCAAGAGTGCCATCACCCTCGTCCCGATGTTCGTGGAAAGCCTGGACTTCGGAAAGAATCCCGAGTTCAAGAGTTTCCACTTCGCAGTGAAGAAGGACACTCTCTCGTCCAACAACGAGGACCAGAGGCGCATACTCCAGAACATCAGGGCGTACGAGCTGTCGGAAGCTCTTGATGCCGAGAAGGACTACGACTGCAACAAGGCTCTCGCCCACAAGGAAGGGAACATCATCAGGGGCTTCAACCTCTACAACGGCTCCGACTCCCTGTCGTTCGACTTCACCGAAGAGTTCGGAAAGAAATATCTCCAGATCACTCAGGAGGACCTCGAGGACTTCGACAAGTTCCAGGCGAAATTCCCGGGCATACTGCTCGAAAGCGAGGATCCGGCTGCGGACGGAGGCAGAATCAATCTGTTCGAGCTCCAGCTGGGTTACAACAGCGACTACGGCTATATCGAGGGCAACTGCGCAAAGCTCAGGTTCTCAGCCGAGTACGACGGAGAGAGGAAGGATACCAGCTTCTTTTTCTATTTTGGTGCCAACAAGTTCCACGACATAGACTCCCTGCTGGCCAAGGGCACAAGGGGCAAGTACCCCCAGTATGCCCTGAACCTCACCTCCCAGCAGACTGAAGACAGGACAGGGCTTGCGACGGACCGCATAGGCATCGAAGGCGGCGGCGGACTCAAGCCTGTCATCTCCGCAAAGAAGCTCAAGAGAATGGCAGAGCAGGCCATAAGCGAAAAAATAGCCCAGATGGGAGTGGAGGTGGACCCCAGGCAGGTGGTCGTCAACAAGGCTTCACTCGTCTTCCCCTTCGAGTTCCCTGAGGACTATCTGGATATGAACTACTGGCCGCAGATACTCTCCCCCACCTGCCGCATCAGCAGCGACGACGGCGTAGTGTCATATATGGGACTTACCGATTCCAGCTCTTCGAGCGAGAACCAGGGGGATGTGAACCGCTCCCTGCTCCAGTACGCCCCGGACATCACTTACCATATGCAGGAGCTCGTAAGAATAGACGAGAGCGATACGGATAATGCCAAGACCAAGAGGCTCAACGAAGGCGCTTACGACATCTGGCTGCTGATTATGGCCAACGAGACCATTACCACCACGACTTCCGGGTCGAGCGAGATGAGCGACTACTACAACTATCTCGCATACCAGAGCTACTACAACGATATGTACGGCTATGGCGGAGGTTATTCGAACTACTACTCGAACTACTACAGCTACGCTATGATGGCGGCTTATGCCAGCGCATCCAGCACCTCCACCTCACAGCAGGTGATGCTTGACAAGGACCGCTTCTACCGCGCGAGCCTCAACGGCCCTGCAGCCGCAGACGGAAGAGTACCGACTCTGGAGCTGACTTTCGCTATTCCTCTGGAATAGGAGTTACACGCGCGAGAGTGAAGTGGGTCGCAGGCTCAGAGCCGGACCCCAAAACAAAAAAATACGGGCGGCCGGGATAATCGGTCGCCCTGAATTTTGTGTCAAGAATTTTCTCTTCGGAAATTATTTGGCGAGCTTCTCAGCCACCTTGTCACAAGCGTCCTTTACAGTAACGATTGAGCTGGTCTCATCGTCAGGAATCTTGACGCCAAACTGCTGCTCGAAAGCCATAAGAAGCTCAACGGTATCAAGAGAGTCTGCTCCAATGTCGTTGGTGAAGCTTGCTTCCTCAGTTACTACTGACTCTTCTACGCCAAGTTTGTCGACGATGATGTCTCTAACTTTGTTAAAGATTTCTGAATACTCCATAATAATAGATATTTAGTTAATTAGTACAATCTTGTCAAACCGCTTCTTTACAGCAACGGGTCTGCAAAGTAACGAAAAATTTTTCTTAATTGCAAATAAGCCCCTTCGCCCCGGGTTCAGAGCGACATCCTGATGCCCACAATCGCCTCCCTTCCGCGCAGCGAACGCGAAGTGGAAGTGGTGGTTGAGGCCGAGACAGACTCGCTTCGCAGCTGCCGGATATTCGTCAGGTTGCGCATCTCGGCAAAGACAGTGAAGTATTTCCGCTTCCACTCCCCCGAAAGCGTCAGAAGAGGGCTGTTCGAGAAGCTCACTCCCGGATATGACTTGTAGCTGTAATAGAGCGAAGCGGAGAACGACAGGCTCTTGACGGGGATTTAAAAATTAATGATGAAATATGCAAACCAGGTCAGCGGCTGAGTTTGAGCCAGATACGAAGGCCGTTAAGGGAGTTCAGAAGGTAGAAACTGTACTTTATCAGATACACCAGGGCATAGGAATCGGCCGAGGACGAAGCGAGGGTCAAAGACCACATCAGGACCGAAGAAATATTGACCCCGATCCAGAAAATCCACTGCTCCATATAGGCCGTGGACATAAGCAGCTGACCGAAAATATTGCACACTGTCGAGAAAGCGTCCGAAAGGATGGCAAGCGAAAGTATCTTCATTTCAGTCCCGCTCCCGCCAAGCTTCAGAAGCACAAAATAGACAACAATCAGGGCAGCGAGAAAGCCAAGGGAATAGTATATTCGCTGACGTGCAGAAAGCCTGCGGGCCTTGAGCGAAGACTTGCCTCCGCCCGCCGCGCCGGCCTTGCGCCACTGGAAAAATCCCACAAACTGCATTGGCAGGAAGTAGAGCATATGCAGGGCAGCATTGCCGTACTTGCCTCCCATGAAACACATCACTCCATAAATCGCCACATCGAAAAACCCGAACAGGAAGGTCAGAATCTTGGCATTGGCCGAGCACACGGTGCTCAGCACTCCGCAGAGCGAACCGAAGGCGGCAACAAGGAGCATAGCCTTGTCGGTCTGCGCGGACTGTAGCTTAAGGGCTGTAATGAATATCATAGAGACAGTCATCCCTATGAGAATGAAGGCATTGAAGGCCTTGTTGAACTGTTCGGACTTAGGAGTCGTCGCTTTCTTTGTCATCTTGAGTGTCGTTTAATTCTTTCTTGATAGTCTCCGCCAGCTTCTTCCCGACCAGTGCGGCTATGTCTTCGGTCGGGGCGGCGGCGATGCGGGCTACGCTGCCGAAATGCATCAGAAGGGTCTTCTCGGTCTGCTCCCCCACCCCTTTTATGGCCCTGAGCGAAGACTGCAGGGCGGCTTTGCTGCGGAGCGAGCGATGGAAGGTGATGCCGAAGCGGTGAGCCTCGTCACGGATGCGCTGCAGGAGTCTGAGGGCCTGCGAGTTGCGGTCCAGAAACAGAGGATAGGGGTCGCCGATGCGTATTACCTCTTCGAGTCTCTTGGCAAGCCCTATGACCGTCATCCTATCCTCCAGTCCAAGCTCGCAGATGGCCTGGTAGGCAAAGTCGAGCTGCCCCCGGCCTCCGTCTATGACAACCAGCTGGGGAAGGTCGTCGGGCCTCTCTTCCAGAAGGCGCGAATAGCGGCGGTTCACGACCTCCTTCATCGAGGCGTAGTCGTTGGCCCCTATTACCGTCTTGATTTTGAATTTGCGGTAGTCCGCCTTGCTGGGCTCCCCGCCCCTGAACACTACGCACGAAGCGACAGGATTGGTACCCTGGATATTGGAGTTATCAAAGCACTCCATATGCTCGGGCAGCACACTCATACCCAGCGCCTTACGCAGTTCCTCGAGCACCTGGCGGCGGTACTCTTCGGGGTTGGTGTGCTCGCGCTGTTTGAGGGAATTGAAGCGGAACTCGCGGGCGTTCTTGTCGCTCAGCTCGAGAAGCGAAAGCTTGTCGCCGCGCAAAGGGATGTGGAATTCCACGCCGTCCATCTGCACGTCCGGAAGGAAGGGCACAAGGCACTCCGGACTC
This sequence comes from uncultured Bacteroides sp., assembly GCA_945874355.1. GTDB lineage: Bacteria > Bacteroidota > Bacteroidia > Bacteroidales > UBA932 > Cryptobacteroides. The sequence goes on along the minus strand of CAMCGB010000010.1, from coordinate 48,385 downwards.
AGAGCGCCGAAGCGCGAGCTGATTTCGGCTATGAACTCGCTGAGGACAGCCGCCCTGTCTTCTTCTATCTGCATCTTGAAGCCCAGATTAAGGGACTGCACCACTGCCCCGCCCTTGATGCGCAGGAAGTTGCCGAAGGCTTCCATAGAGTCAATCTGCAACGAGAACACATCCAGGTCACGCCCCTGGGCCGAGCTGATGATGGACTTGGAGTAGTGGTTCTGCAGGGCCTCGATTTTGAGTTTGCACTCCTGAGCCGTCTCGAAGTCCAGGTTTTCGGCGCAGAGGTTCATTTTCGCCTTATAGGCCTTGATGACATCGTTCACTCCCCCGCTCAGCAGGCGGACTATCTCATCGATGTAGCCCTTGTACTCCTGGCTAGAGACGGCTCCTATGCAGCAGCCCCGGCATCTGCCCAGGTGCAGGTCAAGGCAGGGTCGGATTTTACCCCTCAGGACCGAGTCGGAGGTGATGTTGTACTTGCAGCTGCGCAGCGGGTAGTTGGAACGGAAGAAGTCCAGAAGGGCCTTGGCGTGAATGGCCGAGCTGTAGGGGCCGAAGTAGCGCGAGCCGTTCTTCTCCAGCCGGCGGGTGAGGAAGACCCGCGGGAATTCGTCAGAAGTGACGCAGATCCAAGGATAGGTTTTGGAGTCTTTGAGGAGTATGTTGTAGCGGGGTTTGTACTGCTTGATGAGGTTGTTCTCCAGCAGCAGGGCATCGGCCTCTGAGTCGACTACAGAATACTGAAGGTCAGCGATTTTGCTGACCAGGATGCGGGTCTTGAGGTTGAGCCTTTCAGGGGGCACGAAGTACTGCGCCACCCTTTTGTTCAGGTCCTTTGCCTTACCCACATAAATCACATTCCCCTCAGAGTCATAATACCTGTAGACTCCGGGGGAATGCGGTAATAGGCTGATTTTCTGCTTAACGTCCAAGGGCCTCGGCTACTGCCTTCTCTATGCCCTCGCCTCTGAGGTTACGCTTTACGATGGTTCCGTCGGGACCGAAAAGCATAATCTGGGGGATGCCCTCAATACCGTAGATGTCGGTAGGGATCCTCTGGGCGTTGATGATCTGGTTCCATACGACTCCGTGCTCCACTGCTGAAGCCTTGGTGTCAACAGGGTCGTCCCATACTGCTACGCTGAGAACATCGAAATCGTCTCCATGGAATTTCTCGTATACTGCTGCGATGTTGGGAATCTCCCTCTTGCAGGGGCCGCACCAGCTGGCCCAGAAGTCAACGAGCACATATTTGCCCTTTCCGATGTAGTCTGAGAACTTGACGGTGCTGCCCTCGACATCGGCGGTGTCCTGAACTATCTCGAAGTCGGTGAACATCTGTCCCTCGGCGGTAGCCTTCTTGGATGCGAGCAGCTCCTTTGCCTTGACAATTGCCTGAGCTGTGTCGGCGGGAGCTTTGATCATATTGAGTACCTCCTCGAGCTCGTCTGCTTCAAGCTCATACCTTACCTGGGAGAAGGCCTCTACTGCAACGGCGTTGTTGCTGTTCTTCTTGATGGCCTGGAGGCAGAGGTCTTTGTAGTCGGCAAGAGCCTTTTCGTAGCAAGCCTGAGCCTTCTCGTTTCGAAGGTCATCGGTGAGGGTGGAGTCAAGCTGGATGGCTTCCATATCGGCCTGGAAGGTGGCATTGAACTCTTCCATCTGGGCATTGAAAGCGTCGAGCTTCTCCTGCTCGGTGGCATTGTTGCAGGAAGCAAGGCAAAGTGCCAGTCCTGCTGCAAACAAAATGAATTTTTTCATCGCGATATTGTATTAATACATTTATTTACATTTACTCAAGTTCCGCAAGGCAACATTTTCCTGATGATAAAACCCTGTACAGGTTGCGAAACATATTCCACTTACTAACCAGGAACAGAGCCGGTTCCTTATCAGACGCAAATATACTAATATTTTTTAGACTGCGCACTTTCCGGATGGATTTGACCCTTCGGGCGCAAGCGTCTGTGCGATGACGCCTCGTGGTGTGCGATGACGCCTCGTGCAACAGTGAAGTGGGGTGAAGGCGCAGCGCTGCGTCAAAAACCAACTATCAGAAATTGTACGACAGCGAAGGGGACTGGTTGTAGCCCATTGAGCGGTCGTAAATGTAAGAGCGGTACAGCGGGTCCTGAATCAGGGCAACCCGGCGGTCCTTTGCAGGAATCGTAGTCGTATAAACCCGAAGCTGACCGTTCTTGACAGTAACAATCTCCTCCCTCCAGTCACCGAACAAATCCGCTATCATCACTATTGAACCCTCAAAACCCGAAGCGACAGTCTCTCCCTTATACTTGCCAAGATCGAACTTCCCCCGCTCAGAGCCATACACCGGCATCTCGCGCAGATTGTCCGCATCCCACCAGATCCAATCGGTGCATCCAGGCACATCAGCCATAGTCCCTATCCTATTTCCCTTGCAATCAAAGATATACTTAGTCTCCCCCGTCTTCTTGCCCTTGCCGTCCTCAGTCGCGAAACACTCCAAGCCTGGAATATCAGGACGCAAATCTGCAGCCATCGCATTACCCACGTGGGCAGTATATTCGCCTATATTCCAAAGTTCCCTGCCCGTAGCCGCATCGACCAGGCATACACCCCTCTTCTCGTGCCATACCTCAGCTCCGAACAGAATCTCAAGTCCCTCATTATCAGGGTCAATATCAGCCACAATAGCCTTGTCAGGGTGACCGATTCCGGCACTCCACAGAGCTTCGCCGTTATCGTCCAGCACTACAGACCCCATCACAACCTCGTCACGGCCGTCTCCGTCCAGGTCGGCGCAAACTATCTGATGGGCTCCCTGCGAACGTATCACAGGATTCTCCTGGTCGCCGCTCCACTCCCAAAGCAGCTCCAGCCTGCCGCCGGTAAACTGATAGGCATTCACTGCCATCTTGCGGTAAGTGCCGCGGTTGATAAGGACGCAGGGAGTCTTGCCGTCCAGGTAAGCAATAGCCATCTGGTTGCGGTTGTTGCGGTTATAGTCGCCGAACTCCATCCCCTGCTCAATCCAATCCACCCTTGCGAGTTCCGTCCCGCTCATACCGTCGAGAATGGAAAGATACTCGGGACATTCCCCGTAGGGAGAGCTGCCCTTGGTCCCGTTATAGTTATATGGCACTTTTCCCACCACGCGGCCCGCCTCGTCACGGTAATCCTTATCGGTAGGTGCGGTCTTTACAGCCACCTCAGCCTTGCCGTCTCCGTCCAGGTCGGCAACCACATAGGGAGAGTACCATACACCCTGCTCTATGTTCCAGCCGAGGTCTTTGCGCCAAAGGAAGGTGCCGTCCGAAAGGTAGGCCTCCAGCTTGAAGGTATCGTCGCTGCGGTGCCACGAGCCGGGGTCCGTGCGCTGCTGAGGCTGCTTGATGATATAGTCCAGAGCCCCGTCGCCATTAAGGTCTGCAATCGCCACCTTCTGTGCCGGATACTCGCCCTGGAACTTGATGCTCAGATAGTTATCCGCCAGAGCGACAGTCTGCGCGGCCTGCCGCGGGAACTGCTTGTTGCCTATAACGGGAACCACCTTGTAAATACAACCCGGCGCGCCTTTCCTGTCGGTAAAGTCGGTCGTGGTGCGTATAGGCTTGGTGTTGAGCTTGGAGAACGAGGATCCTCCCCTGGAGCGATAGACGTTGAAAGCTATGTCTGCGGGATCAGAGTCCAGAAGACGCCAGCTCACATACACTCCTTCGGCGCTCTTTACGGCCACGACTCCCCTGTCGAGCTTTTCGGTGACCCTTTCAGCCGCCCAGCCTTCGACTTTGGGCTTCGGAGCAGTGCGGGAGTTGTTCCTCTGCGGAGTAAGGATTTCGTAGTTGTAGTAGCGTTCGTTCGAGTCCTGGGCGAACGACACGGAAGAAGCCATCAAGAGGATTGAGGCTGCGATCAATAACTTTTTCATCATTAGCGTATTTGTGGTTAACTGAAAGGCAAAGTTAGTGATAATAAACCTACTTTCCTTGGGCAAGGGCAAAAAGAAAAGAGGTGGGCGGCCAGCGGGCCACTCACCTCTCTGAGAGTTATAGCGGTAAGGAACCGAAACGGTTCCAAAAACTATTTCTGGTTGTCGCGACGGCCTCTGCGGTCATCCCTGCGGCCACCCCTGCGGTCGTCCCTGCGGCCACCGCGGTTTGAGCCTGCGGCCTGGGCGTTTGCATTTGAAAGGGCTGCGGGAGTCAGATCCTGCTTGCCATAGCGCTCACCGTTGCAGATCCAAACCTTGATGCCGAGAGTTCCGACCTTGGTGTTGGCTACTGCGAGAGCATAGTCGATGTCTGCACGGAAGGTGTGGAGAGGAGTTCTTCCCTCTTTGAACATCTCGTTGCGGGCCATTTCAGCTCCACCGACACGTCCGCTGATAAGAACCTTGATACCCTCTGCGCCTACCCTCATGGTATTGGCAACAGCCATCTTGATGGCCCTGCGGTAAGACACACGACCCTCAATCTGACGGGCGATGCTGTCTGCCACGATGTTGGCGTCAACCTCGGGACGCTTAACCTCGAAGATGTTGATCTGAACATCCTTTCCGGTCACCTTCTTGAGCTCGGCCTTGAGCTTGTCAACCTCGGTGCCGCCCTTTCCGATGATGAAACCGGGACGTGCAGCATAGATTGTCACAGTCACAAGTTTGAGAGTTCTCTCGATGATGATGCGGCTGAGGCTTGCCTTGGCAAGACGCTTGCCGAGATATTTGCGGATCTCGTAGTCCTCTGCGATCTTCTCCGCATAGTTACCACCACACCAGTTAGAGTCCCAACCACGGGTGATACCGATTCTGTTGCTGATAGGATTTGTTTTCTGTCCCATATTATTTATTCTCCACTGGTTGTTTTACATCGAGGATGACGGTAACGTGGTTGGAGCGCTTGCGGATGCGGCCCGCTCTACCCTGGGGGCAGGGACGGATACGCTTCAGCATTCTGCCGCCATCTACCATAATGGTCTTGACATAGACATTGCCATTGTCAAGTTCCTGGCTCTTGTCCGGGTTCTTAGCTTCCCAGTTGGCGATTGCGCTGCGGAGAAGCTTCTCCAGACGGTTTGATGCCTCTCTCTTCGAGAACTTGAGAAGATCGAGGGCCTGGTTAACCTCCTTGCCGCGTACTGTATCTGCCACAAGGCGCATTTTGCGCGGAGAGGTAGGAACATCATTCAGCTTGGCAACAGCTGTAACCTTCTTCGCCTCCTTGAGGCGCTCGGCCATAAGTCTTTTACGCTTTCCCATAATGATTACTTCTTATTGTTACCTGAATGACCCTTGAAAGTACGTGTAGGGGCGAATTCGCCAAGTTTGTGACCGACCATCTGCTCGGTAACGTAAACAGGGATAAACTTGTTTCCGTTGTGAACAGCGATTGTATGGCCGATAAAGTCAGGAGAGATCATACTGGCGCGAGACCAGGTCTTGACCACTTCCTTCTTCTTGCTACCATCATTCATAGCAAGAATTCTTTTTTCCAGAGCTTCCTGGATATATGGACCTTTTCTTAATGAACGACTCATAATCTCTAAAGTTTATTCCTGTTATTTCTTTCTTCTTTCAATAATGAACTTGTTTGAAGATGCCTTAGGATTACGTGTCTTGTAGCCCTTAGCAGGAAGACCCTTGCGTGAACGAGGGTGACCTCCGGAAGCACGTCCTTCACCACCACCCATCGGGTGATCAACAGGGTTCATAACGACACCTCTGTTGTGAGGACGGACACCGAGCCAACGCTTGCGGCCGGCCTTTCCGTGGCTCTCCAAACTGTGGTCTGCGTTGGATACCTCGCCGACAGTAGCACGGCAGGAAACGAGCACCATACGGGTCTCGCCTGAAGGCAGGCGGAGAACGGCGTGGTTTCCTTCACGGGCTGCGAGCTGGGCAAAGGTTCCGGCTGAACGTGCCATAGCGGCACCCTGACCGGGACGGAGCTCAATGTTGTGAACGAGGGTACCTACAGGAATTTCGCTGAGAGGGAGGCAGTTGCCCACTTCGGGAGCGACACCGCTGCCGGAAGCGATAACCTGGCCTACCTTGAGTCCCTTAGGTGCGATGATGTACCTCTTCTCGCCGTCCTCGTACTGTACGAGAGCGATGCGGGCGCTGCGGTTAGGGTCGTACTCGATGGTAAGAACCTGGGCGGTGCAGCAGTCCTTGTCGCGACGGAAGTCGATGATACGGTACATTCTCTTGTGGCCGCCGCCTACGTAGCGGACAGTCATCTGACCAGTGTTGTTGCGTCCACCGGTGCTCTTGAGAGGCTCACACAATGATTTCTGAGGTTTCTTGGCGGTGATTTCTTCAAAAGTGCTGATCACCTTGTTCCTTTGACCGGGAGTAACCGGTTTGAATTTTCTTACTGCCATTGTCTATTCCTCCCTTAAATGTTAGCGTAGAAGTCGATCTTGTCCTCACCGGCAAGAGTGATGTACGCCTTCTTGTAGTGGTTTGCACGGCCGCGGAGAACGCCGGTCTTTGAGTAGCGGCTCTTCTTCTTTCCGTGATAATTGACTGTGTTGACGTCGGTTACGGATACTCCGTACATTTTCTCTACCGCGTCCTTGATCTGAAGTTTATTGGCCTTACGATCCACGATAAAGCCGTAACGGTTCAACTTTTCGCCCTGATCCGTCAACTTCTCTGTAACTATTGGCTTAATAATGATTCCCATCTTCTGAGTCTGTTAGCGCAAGTTCCTTTCTGCAAGAGTGTCCTGAACACCGTCGATGAGCACCAGAGTGTTGGCGTTCATAATGGTGTAGGTGCTGATCTCGTCAACCGAGGTCACGTTCACCTGCTGGAGGTTGCGGGATGAAAGATAGATGTTAGTTGAATTCTGGGGAAGCACATAGAGCACCTTGCGGTCGCCGGCCTTGATGGCTGCGGTGATGTTGAGCAGCTCCTTGGTCTTGGGCGCTTCCATTGTGAAGGGCTCGAGAACTATGATGGCGTTCTCTGCGGCCTTGTAGCTGAGAGCTGACTTGCGGGCAAGAGCCTTCACCTTCTTGTTCAACTTGGTGTGGTAGAAACGGGGCTTGGGTCCGAAGACGCGGCCGCCGCCTACGAAGATATTGGCCTTGAGGCTTCCGTGACGAGCACCGCCGCCGCCCTTCTGGCGTCCGAGCTTCTTGGTGCTGTGAGCATTCTCGCTGCGGTCCTTGGTCTTGGCATTGCCGTGACGCTGGTTTGCGAGATACTGGATCACGTCAAGATAGATAGCGTGATCGTTCGGCTGGATGCCGAATACCTCCTCGTTGAGAGTTACCTCTTTTCCGGAAGGGGTACCGTCGATTTTCAATACTGGCAGTTGCATACTCTTAAGCCTCCAAAATTACGTAAGAACCCTTGGCTCCGGGCACGGAACCCTTAACAACAACGAGATTGTGCTCAGGGATGACCTTCACGATCTGAAGGTTCTCAACCTTTACCCTCTCATTTCCCATATGGCCGGCCATGCGCATTCCGGGGAGTACGCGTGAAGGCCAAGAAGATGCACCCATTGAACCGGGATGGCGCAGACGGTTGTGCTGACCGTGGGTCTGACCGCCCACACCGGCAAAGCCGTGGCGGTGCACAACGCCCTGGAATCCCTTACCCTTGGATGTTCCGATGACGTCAACATAAGCAACGTTCTCGGTGAAGATGTCGGCTACGGTGAAAACGTCACCGAGCTTGAGCTCTCCTGCGAAGTCAGCCTTGAACTCTACGAGCTTGCGCTTGGGAGTGGTTCCTGCCTTCTTGAAGTGCCCCATAAGAGGAGCGCTGGTGTGCTTTTCAGTGGTTTCGTCATAGGCAAGCTGTACAGCGGCATAACCATCGGTTTCCACTGTGCGGAGCTGCGTAACTACGCACGGACCAGCCTCGATAACGGTGCATGGTATATTCTTGCCATCGGCACCGAACACGGAAGTCATTCCGATTTTCTTTCCAATTAATCCAGGCATTGGATTGATAATTAATTGTTTATAAATACGTTAAAAAGTCCGCCCAAAATTGCGGGCTGCAAATATACGACTAATTCCGGCAAAATCCAAATATTTATTTTACAATCTTACTGTCTTTTAGGCTTTTATACTTTCAATTATCGAGCATTTTTGCTATTTTTGCACTGCGATAGTACTTGCCTATGCTAAGGTTTCTGAACTTCACATTCATCGATTTCCTCGACATTCTGATGGTCGCGGTGATTATTTTCATTGCGTTCCGCTGGATAAAAGGCTCCACCGCAGTCAATATTTTCATCGCCATCATCCTCCTGCTCCTGATGCAAATCATCTCGTCCGCCATAGGGATGAAGATGATGAGTTCTATACTCGGGACGGTGATTGACGTCGGAGCCGTGGCGCTGATCGTGATTTTCCAGCCCGAGATAAGGCGCTTCCTCAACTCTCTGGGACGCAGGGCCGGGACCACTCTCGAGCGCAGGCCCGCCCTTCAGAAGTTCTTTTTCAGGAATACTCCCGAAGCGGTGGATACCAGGGCGATAGACGAAATAGCCCAGGCCTGCAAGGAGATGGCCGACCAGAAGACAGGAGCCCTTATAGTTATACGCGGGAACGATTCGCTGGACGAAATCATAGCCACGGGAGACACCATCGACGCCAAGATAGGCTGCCGCATACTGCTGAACATATTCTTCAAGAACTCCCCGCTTCACGACGGAGCCGTGGTGATAGGTGACAACCGGATTGTAGCGGCGCGCTGCACCCTGCCCATCTCGGAAAGGACGGACCTGCCGCCCAAGTTCGGAATGAGGCACAAGGCGGCCATAGGCATCAGCGAGCAATGCGATGCCAGCGTGCTGGTAGTGAGCGAGCAGAGGGGACAGGTGTCATTCGTGCGCGGGGGCAAGATTGAAGTGATCGACTCGCTCAACCAACTTAAATTGTTGCTGGGACAGAAAAATGACTGACCATACTTCCATACTGGAGACGAGACTGGGATTCGATAAGGTGCGCAGATGCATCTCGGACCACTGCCGGACGGACTATGCCGCCGACAGGGTGGCCTCGGAGCAGTTCAGCACCTCGCCGCAGGAGATTTCCTCAAGGCTCGCGCTGACCGACGAGATGAGGCTGATCCTGATGTTCGAAGACAGTTTTCCCACCACAGGCTACATAGACGTGATGGCCTTTTTGGAAGGGCTGCAGAAAAGCGGCTCTTCGATAGACCTGCTTTCGCTCGGGAAGCTGAAAACATTCACCGACACTACCAGGAGGCTGTCGCACTTCTTCTCTCACATCAAGGAAGGGGTCTATCCCCTGCTCTGCCGCAAGGCCTCCAAGATAGCCGTATTCCCCGAAATCCAGCGCCGGATAGAGTCCATTCTGGACCGCTACGGGGAGGTGAAGGACTCGGCTTCGGAAGAGCTCCTGCGGATACGCAGCACCCTGCGCAGCAAGGAGGCGGCGATAGCGAAAAGGGCGGCGGCCATACTCCAGAGAGCCCAACAGGAAGGCATAGCCGAGGAGGGGGCGGCCCTGAGCATAAGGGACGGCAAGTTCCTGGTGCCGGTAAGCACTTCGGCTAAGCGCAAAATCCAGGGCTTCGTCTATGACCAGTCCGCGAGCGGCAAAACCACCTTCGTCGAGCCTGCCGAAATCATAGACCTGGAGAACGAAATCTCGACCCTATACTTTGAGCAGGAGCGCGAGATTCAGCGTATATTATTCGATTTCAGCGAGTTCCTAAGGCCTTATCTGCCCGAGCTCCTGAAGGGCGCCGAGTTTATGGGAGAGATTGACTTCCTGATGGCAAAGGCCCAGACCGCCCTCGAATACATAGCCGGAATGCCCATCATCTCTGAAGACGGGACCCTGTCGCTCAGGAAAGCCCGCCACCCGCTGCTCGAGAACGCGCTGAAAGCCGAGGGCAAGCAGATAGTGCCGCTGACGGTAAGTCTGGACGAAGGGAAGAGGATACTGCTGATTTCGGGACCCAACGCTGGAGGAAAGTCCGTGTGCCTCAAGACCACGGGACTGCTCCAGTATATGTTCCAGTGGGGCATGCTGATACCCACCTCCGAGACTTCGGAGCTGCCCGTATTCGACAGAATAATCGTGAGCATAGGCGACAACCAGAGCCTGGAGAACGACCTGAGCACCTACAGCTCCTTCCTCGCGGATATGAAAACCCTGCTTGAAAAGGCGGACGAACGCACTCTGGTACTGATAGACGAGTTCGGCTCCGGCACAGAGCCCGCAGCAGGAGGGGCCCTGGCGGAAGCAATCCTTTCGGAGCTGGACCAGAGGGGCGTGTACGGAGTCATCACTACCCACTACACCAACCTCAAGCTATATGCCGCCCGCGAGCAGTCGAGGGTAATCAACGGAGCGATGCTTTTCGACGCCTCGAAGATAGAACCTCTGTTCAAGCTGGAGATAGGTCTGCCGGGCAATTCGTTCGCCTTCGAGCTGGCAAGAAAGATGCGCCTGCCGGAGAGCATAGTGAAGGATGCCGAGGCGAGGGCAGGAGAGGAGTATGTGGGCATTGAAAGGAATCTGCGCAAGATAGCGCGCAACCGCAGGGCCCTGGACCAGAAGCTGCAGAAGGTGAAGGACAGCGACAAGGCCCTGAGCGGACTTACGAAAAAGTACGAGCAGGAGCTCGAGGAGATCAAGGCCCTCAAGGAGGAGATACTTCAGGACGCCCGCAGCCAGGCGGAGGAGATAATCCGCGGAGCTTCGCGCCAGGTGGAGAAGACCATCAAGGATATAAAAGAATCGCAGGCCGAGAAGGAGAGGACCAAAGAGGCACGCAAGGAGCTGCAGGGATTCCTCGGAGCCCTCCAGGAGAAGAAGCAGACCGAGCAGAAGAACAAGGACGAGTATCTGGACCACAAGCTGGAACAGCTAAAGAAAAGGCAGCAGAAAAAGGGCTCTGCGGCCCACAAGGACCCTGCCCAGGGAGCGGAAGTGCAGAAGAGCGCGCCCCTAAAGGTCGGGGAAAAGGTCAGAATCAAAGGCGGACAGATGGTAGGCGAAGTGGCCAAAATCAAGGGCAGGAGCGTGACCGTCATCGTGGGGAACATCAGCAGCACCATGCCCGAAGACATGCTCGAGAGGATTTCCTCCAACGAGTACCGCCAGGCCACCCGCAAGGAGATGAAGCCTGCGCGAAGGGAGGACAGCGCCATCACGGAGCGCAAGCTCAACTTCCGTCCCGAGCTTGACATACGCGGCGCTAGGCTCCAGGAAGCCCTGGACATAGTGATGCATTATATAGACGATGCCATAATGCTGGACGTCGGGATGGTGCGCATCATCCACGGCAAGGGCACCGGAGTGCTGAGGGAAGAAATACAGAAATATCTGAGGACCATTCCGGGGCTGGAGGTGAGTGACGAGGATGTGCGGGGCGGAGGAGCCGGAGTAACGATTGTAAAATTCTGAGATAATGAGAGAAGCCAAGGGAAGCGTAGGAAAAAGAGGAGAGGACCTGGCCTGCCGGTATCTGCAGGGGCTGGGACACGAGATAGTGGCACGGAATTGGAGGGCTTCTCACCTGGAAATCGACATCATCAGCTTGAGCGGCAGTGTGCTTCATATCGTAGAAGTCAAGACAAGGGTGGTCCCTTCGCAGGCCGCCCCCGAGGCAAATGTCGACCGCAGGAAACGGGAGTGTCTGGTAAAGGCCGCCCAGGCATTCATCCATTCTTCGGACAGGCTTCCGCTCGGAGCAGACCTTGAAGTGAGCTTCGATGTCGTAAGCGTACTTCTGGACGGAGAGCAGGCAGAAATCGAATACTATCCACAAGCTTTTATACCTATATATGCTTAATAACCATTTATACTGCATAATCATGGCCGGCGGGGTCGGCTCCCGGTTCTGGCCTATCAGCAGACTCGACAAGCCGAAACAGTTCCTGGACTTCACTACCGACGGCACCTCATTCCTAAGGATGGCTTACGACAGGATGAAAGCCATAATTCCGGATGACAACATCCTGGTAGTCAGCCTGTCACGCTACGAAGAGCAAGTCCGCGAGCAGCTCCCCGAGCTCAAGGAGGAGAACCTTCTGCTGGAGCCCTACAACCGCAACACCGCGCCCTGCATCACCTATGCAACCTACAAACTGCTGAAAAGGGACCCGGACGCAGTAATGGTAGTCACACCGGCAGACCACATCATCAAGGACAGCGCCGAGTTCAACGAGACCATCAGCAACGCAATGGCTTATGCCGCTGGCTCGGACACGCTCATCAGCATAGGAGTGATGCCCTCGAGGCCGGACCCCAATTTCGGATACATCCAGATGGCAGGCCCTTACGAGGAAGGCAAACCGGTGAAAGTCAAGACCTTCACCGAGAAGCCTGACAAAGAACTGGCCCAAGTGTTCATCAGCACGGGAGAGTTCCTCTGGAACACCGGTATATTTGTCTGGAAGGCCTCAACAATAAAGCGGGAGCTGGAAAGATATGTGCCCGAGATAACCCGCCTGTGGGAAGGATGGTCCACTTTCCTGGACAGCGCAGAGGAGAAAAGCTTCCTTGAAAGAATATATCCCGATATGCCCCGGAACTCCATCGACTATGCCGTTATGGAAAAGACCGAGAACGCCTGGGTATATCCTGCCAAGTTCAACTGGGCTGACATAGGCAATTGGGATTCACTATATGAATATATGGCCCACCACGACAGTGAGGGCAATTCAATGAACCTTGTGAACAAGGGTCTGGTAAAGGAGTGCAGGGACAACATAGTTTACTCGGTGAACCCCGGGAAGCTCATCGCCCTGCGCGGACTTGAGAACTTCATCGTCATCGACACGGACGACGTGCTGATGATCTGCCCCAGGAACGAGGAGAAGCTCAAGGACACGCTCTCGACCCTTGCGATGAGCTCTTTCGAAGAATACAGATAACAGATATGGATTACTCAACTCTTTTCTCTGACGATGTAGCGTCATTTATGCCTTCTCCGGCAAGGGAGATTTTCAAGAAAGTCGATCTGAACTCGATTTATTCTCTTGCCGGAGGCTACCCGGACAGCGCAACTTTCCCTACCGATATCCTCAAAGACTTGTTTTCCAGAGTTATGGACAAGTACGGGGCCAAAGCCCTGCAATACGGAGGCACCCAAGGCGTTCCGGAGCTGAGAAAAGCAGTTGCCGAAAGATACAGCGTAAACGAAGAGAATGTGCTGATAAGCACCTCGTCCCAGCAGGGGATAGACGTGAGCGCAAGGATACTTCTGAACCCGGGGGACGTGGTGCTGACCGTTGATCCCACCTACCTCGGGGCGCTGCAGTCGTTCAAGTCCTACAGGGCGGAGATTGTAAGCGTTCAGGGCCTGAAAGACGGGATGACAGGGGTGGACGAGAGCATTCTGAAAAGAGCCAAACTGTTTTATATCATATCGGACTTCCAGAACCCGAGCGGAAAGACCCTGAGCCTGGAGGAGAGAATGGACCTTATCGGTTTGAGCAAAAAGTACGGCTTCCTGATTCTGGAGGACGGACCGTACAGGGAGCTTCGCTACAGCGGGCAGACCCTTCCCACGATTTATTCCCTCGCCCCGGAAAGGACCATACATCTGGGCAGTTTTTCGAAGATCTTCGCTCCCGGGCTGCGTCTCGGATGGATACTCGCCCCGCAGGAAGTGCTGCATCAGATTTATGTCTGCAAGCAGGCGCTGGACCTCTGCCCGCCCATACTCAATCAATATATGGCGGCGGAGTTCCTTGAAAGCGGAGAGCTGGACAGGAACCTGGAAAAGAGCATAGCGCTATACCGGGACAAGAGGGACTTTATGCTCTCGCTGCTTGAAAAGTATATGCCTCAAGGGGTTAGCTGGACCCGTCCCGAGGGAGGTCTGTTCCTATTTTTGACCCTTCCGCAGGAGCTGGACTGCGTTCAGATGTACGACAAAGCCCTCGACGCGGGCGTTGCCTATGTCGCGGGCTCATTCTTCTATGCTGACGGCAGCCATCGCAATACTATGAGGCTGAATTTCTCATTTATGAATAAACCCAGGATGGAGCAGGGAGTAAAAATCCTCTCTGAAGTCATCCGGAGCTACCTGGGCTAGCTGGTTGTGCTCCCGATTGCGGAGGGACGGCTTTTCTACCGGATGAGGCGGGCGGGCCCTGTAAGATAGACCTGTTCGAAGCCTCTTATGCTCCCGGAAGCATCCAGGCAGGGGGTGAATTCGACTCTCAAATTATCTACCCGGGCGCGAACCTCAACCACACGGGGCTCCTGCTTATGCCCGTCGGCGCTGTCAAGCTCGAGGGCAAGAGCCGAGGCGGTGATTCCGGTCCCGCAGGCAAGTGTCTCAGCCTCAACACCTTTCTCGAAGGTACGCACTTTTATACTGTCTTCCCCGGTCTTCTGGACGAAATTGGCATTGGCGCCCTGGGGAGCGAACTCCGGGTCGTGGCGGTAGCGCGGCCCGAGCGAAAGGATGTCCAGAGAGTCAACGTCGCCGACGAAGCGCACAAAATGGCGGGTGCCGGTGTTGAGGAACCATCCGTCCAGACTGGGGCGGAACTCAGTGACATCTATCATCTTGAGCCTTACGGTACATACGGAAGCGCCGCGCGAGAGTATCTGCGCTTCGTGAAGGCCGTCCGGTGCCTCAAAAAGGAAGCCGCCTTCACTGCCTCTGATGCCAAGATGGTCTGCAAAAGCGACTATGCATCTGCCGCCGTTGCCGCACATCATCCCGCCAGAACCGTCAGGATTGAAGAATTCCATACGGAAATCATACTCCGGGCTTGAAGAGAGTATCATCAGCCCGTCGGCGCCAATGGTTCCTTCAGAGTCGCAAAAACCTTCACTTCTGGAGCAAAGTCGCTGAATCAGAGCGGCTTCGCGATATTTGGAAACATCCTCCCTACGCCCGTCCAGCACCAGAAAATCGTTTCCGGCTCCGGAGTATTTGTAAAGTCCGGCTTCCATTCCTTATCTCAGAAGGTCTTCCAGAACGACAGAAGAGGAGGTCTTGTCGTCGCGGTACTTCACTATCACCGGGCAGTAAAGGCTCACTCCGCTGCCGGCAGCAGGGCCCTTGCGCACGGGACGGCTGCCGCTGACCACTACTGCTCCCCGGGGAACGACTACCCTGCCGTCGCTGTTGCGGGGCACGAAATCGCCCGTCGTGCTGTCGAAGATGGCGGTGGATGCGGTAATGATGACCCCGGAAGCGATGACGGCGCCGCTCTTTACGATGGTGCCCTCATAGATGCCGCAGTTGCCTCCCACAAAGGCTCCGTCTTCGATGATGGTGGGCATAGCTCCTGCCGGCTCAAGCACTCCGCCTATCTGGGTGGCGGCAGAGATGTGGATGTTACGGCCTATCTGGGCGCAGGAGCCCACTGTCACGTGGGAGTCAATCATCGTTCCCTCACCTACATAGGCGCCCACATTGATATAAGAAGGAGGCATCACTATGGCCCCGGGGCTCACATAGGCTCCCCTTCTGATGCTGGTGCCACCAGGCACTATCCTTACTCCGTCCTCAGCGCTGAATTTTCTTACCGGATAGGTGTCCTTGTCAAAGAAGGGGAACTGGCCCTGCGACATATCGGCTATTTTTCCGAGGCCGAAACCTTTGAGTATCACCTGCTTGACCCAGGTGTTAACCTTCCACTCCCCGTTCTCGTCCTGCTCGGCCACTCTTATGCTGCCGTTCTCGAGGCCGGCGAGCACTTCTTCAAATTTCTGTATCGTTATTTCTTCCATATTGTTTTTCCTGTTTTAGAGATCTCATAATAGCTGAAGGTCCCTGAGCGTCCTTTCCATAAGGGCGAAAGTGCTGTCCGAGGCGGTACTGAGAGGGAGCCTTACTTCCGCTCTCATCAGGCCGAGAAGCGAGAGGGCAGCCTTCGCAGGCACAGGATTGGACTCCACAAAGCAGGCCTTGAACAGAGGGAAAAGACGGTGGTGCAGCTCCCTTGCCTTCTCGAGCTGAGCCTGCTGAAGGAAGTGAACCATCGCTGCCACGCCCTCCGGCGCCACATTCGAAGCTACACTGATGACTCCGTCAGCACCCGCAGCCATAAAGGCAAGCGTCATATCGTCGTCGCCGCTGAGGACGCTAAAGCCTTCGGGACGGCGGCGTATGATGTCGCTGACCTGGGCGAAATTGCCGGAAGCCTCCTTGGTGGCAATGATGCCCGGGCAGTCCTCGGCAAGACGGACGGCTGTATCGGCAGTCATATTGGCGCCGGTCCTTCCGGGAACATTATATATAACTATAGGAATATCAGTGGATTCGCTCACTGCCTTGAAGTAGAGATACTGTCCCTGCTGGGTAGGTTTGTTGTAGAAAGGCACCACAACCAGAAAAGCATCTGGTTCAAGGGGCTCGAGCAGACGGATATTCGCAATCGTCGCATCGAGCGAATTGGAGCCGCAACCGGCGAGTATGGGAAGCGAAGGAGCCTCCTGTCGGGTAATGCGCAGAAGCTCAAGCTTCTCCTCTGCGCTCAGGGTCGGAGTCTCTCCTGTGGTAGCAAGTGCCGTGAGGAAATCCACGCCTGATTCCACCTGGCGCCTGACACTTGCCCTATAGGCTTCAAAATCGACCTTCCCGTCGCGGAAAGGGGTAAGCAGGGCGGTGCTGCATCCTTTAAGTTGTATCATATCTATTTGAGTATTAAATCTTTGAATTCATAGACGCCGCACTCCAACTCCTCGCTCATCAATGCTGCCTGGAGAGCTCCGAGGGCAAAACCTTCGCGAGAGAAGGCCTCGTGGGTGAAGGTCAGGCGGTCAACCAGGGACTCGAAGCGGGCGATGTGGGTGCCGGGGACCTCGCCTATGCGCTTGCTTTCAATGGGGACTTCGCAGCCGAGAGTGTCGCCGATGATCTGGGCTATGCTTTTTGCCGTTCCGCTCGGAGCATCGAGTTTGTGGATATGATGTATCTCTTCCACGCTGGCGCTGTACTCGCCGCGGGAAAGCACCTCGCAAGCCTTCTGCAGGGCGGCAAAGAAAGCATTCACGCCTATCGAGAAATTGGACGCCCAGATAAGGGTGGTGCCGCTGCGGCGGAAAGCCTCGAACACTTCGTCCTTTATATCGTACCAGCCTGTGGTTCCGACCACTACGGCTTTGAACATTGAGGCAAGCTTGGGGTAGTTCTGCCTGAAGGCGTCGGGAGTGGTGAAATCTATGCATACGCACTCCGCAGCGGTGTTCGGATTGACAGCGCAGATATCTTCGGAGATGCTCGCTATCTGAACCCCTTTCTGGAAGGCGGCCTGTTCTACCATATGGCCCATTTTGCCATATCCGCTGATTACAATCTTTATCATAAATTAAGTGTTTTAAACATATTGATATACATCTTCTCCGCCTGCTGCAGCTCTTTCTCCGTGATGGACTCGTTGTCGCGATGGGCCACCGTGATGCTTCCGGGGCCGCATATCGCGCGGTGAGTAAAGTTTGTCAGGTGCGGGGCGTCGCTTCCGAAAGACACGCTCTTGGAGGGGAAACCGGGCAGGGTGAAATAATGAAGGGGAGCATCCCCGCCGCGGCTCACTATCTCAATCCCGGCGCCCGGATGGAGACTTTCAACTTTGAGGGCGAGTTCTTTCACAAGGGGCTCAATCATAGCGTCGCTTTCGAAAGTAGTCCGGAAATACAGAAGGCACTCTGCCATAGGGCTGAGGATGTTCTGCGGGTTGTCGCTGGAGAGCTTTCCTATGTTCCAGCTCGTACTCCCAAGAAGCGGATCAAGGGGCAGAGAAGCAGAGCGCAACTCGGACGCAAAGTCCAACAGCAAGTCCACAGCGCTGAGCCCGAACTGGGGGTAGCCCGAGTGGAAAGCCTTACCGCGGAACTTCAGGGCGAAAGACTTCGTACCCTTCGAGGCGCTCACCATACAATTGTCAGTAGGCTCACCTACAATCAGATAATCAGAGCGGAAAGGAGTCTTGGCAAAAGCCTTCGCGCCCCACGAGCCGGTCTCTTCGCCGCTCAGCAGAAGCAGTCCGAAGCCTTGAAGCCCTTCTGCTTCCAGGGCCTTGCAGGCGGAATACATCGAAAAAATCTGACCCTTCGCGTCGCACGCTCCCCTTCCGCAGATTACACCGTCCTTCTCGACAGGAGGGATATAAGGGGGCACCGTATCCATATGGGTACAGAATACAACCCGGGGCTCTCCCCAGCACAGGAGCAGGTTCAGAGTCCCGTCACCCACCTCGAAAGTGCGTATGTCGGGGCAGGATAGAGTGTTTCTGAGCATCAGGGCAAACTCCCTTTCACTTCCCGAAGAGGAGTCGATACTGAGCATATTGTAGAAGAGAGGGTCCATATTACAGCAGTATATCTCTGATTATGCCGCTCGCGGCCAGTTTATCGCCTTCGCCCGCGCCCTTGATGACCATAGGAGCCGAAGAGTAGCGGCTGCGCACAACCACCACATTTTCCGTGCCGCTGAGCCAATAGAACGGGCTCTCGGCAGAGACGAGCCGCATCTTGATTTCCGCCCTGTAGCCTTTGGGGGCTTTAGGGTCAGCTATGAGTGAAGCCACGAAACGCCTTCTTTTGCCCATAGCGTCCAACTCGTCTTCGAGACGCACAAACTCGCTCTCATAACTCTGGAGCTTAGCATAGAACTCCTCCAGGGAGCAGTGGAAAAACTCTTCGGGAAGGGCGGGAGTAATCTTCACATCGCTCTCCTCCAGCGGAACGAGAGCCTCGCGGGCGAGGATCAGCAGCTTGCGCAGCACATCGCCTCCGGCCAGGTCCACCCTCGGATCCTTCTCGGTAAGTCCCTCGTCCTGAGCCTTTTTGAGCAGGCTAGCAAAACTCTTGGCCCTTACTCCGTCGTAATTGGTGATGATATAGTTCAGGGTGCAGGACACCACGGCTTCTATGCTCAGGAGCTCGTCGCTGCAGTTGGCCCCCGAAGAGATGGACTCGAGAAGGGGAAGGGCGTTGCCCACTGTCGTGTCGTAGCGGAAAGTCACTCCGTTCTCCATAGCTTCGCTTTTCAGCGCGGCGTAGTCGCAGTAGTCAGTGGCAAGGGAGCGGCGGTTGGATGTCACTATGCCCACTCTGCGGCGGAACAGTTCGGGATAAGACTTGTACAGGGTGCAGGAGTCGCTGGCGTCCACAAACACACTTCCGCGGGGCGCCACATCGCACACGGCCTTTATGAAAGCGCAGCCCGCAGCGCTCTCGCCCTCATGCAGACGGGCGGCTATAGAAGCAGAGCCAAGCCCCTGCATATCAATTATATAGTGCTTACTGTCAGACACCCCGACTATGCGGATTGAACGGCCTGTGCGCTTGATTATCCTCTCGCTGCCGGAGGCAAGTATATCTACAAGAGCCTTACCCACAGCGCCGTAGCCGGCGAGGAAGACGTTGATGACATTTTCCTTGCGCTCTTCGAAAAACTCCCTGTGTACAGAGTGCAGAGCCTCCCTCTCAACACTCGAACGCAGTCTGACCTTAAAGACAGAGCCGGAGCCGAGCACATCGCCGAGGGGCTTGAGGCCGGCGTCCTGAAGGCAGGTCAGAAGGCGGCGGGAAGCATTGGAACGCTCTGAGACGCCCTCTCCGACCAGAGTCAGCTCGCAGCAGGACTCGTCGCTACACTGAAGGCTCGTAACCCCCATCCAGCGCGTCCTTCGCTCTGAAGTGGGGCAGGCACAAACCACTGTGCCTGAAGACTTTGGCTCAAAAGTATTGAGGATATTGATTTCGATGCCAGCCTTCATCGCCGGCTCTACCGTGGGAGCATACAGGACCTTCGCTCCGCAACGGGCCAGTTCCAGCGCAGCTTCATAGCTGATGCGGGGTATGGTCCTTGCCGCAGCTACGGTCTTAGGATTGGCGGTCATCATTCCGCTAACATCCGTCCATATCTGAAGGCTGTCGGCACCCAGGGCGGCGGCATAGATGGCCGCACTGTAGTCCGAACCTCCGCGGCCGAGAGTGGTCGGAAGGCCGTTCTCGTCAGAAGCGATAAAGCCGGGAGCGACGAATATTCCAGCATCGGGATGGGAAGATATCTCCTTGGATATGAACGCATAAGTCAGGCCCTCGTCGAGCTTTCCGCCGGCCGTCCTGACAAGCTTTCGGGAGTCGCACCAGTGAGTCCTGTAGCCTTCGCAGCGAAGTTTTCTTTCTACAATTGTGGTGCTCAAAACCTCTCCGAAAGTGACCCTGCTCTGCGGCGCTGCGGCTTCGATGCTGCGGAAAATCTGCTTTATGCTCTGTTCCGCTTCCAGGAAATCCCCGCCCGTAAAGAGCCTTCGGGCTATGCGTATATGTCTGTCTTCAAGCTTCTTAAGAGCATCTGAAAGGGCCCTCCCCTCAAGGCGTGAGCACTCCAGCAGGGCATCGGTGCAGCCGCTTATAGCCGAAAGCACCAGCACCACCCTGGAGCCTTCGGCAGCAGGACACACTATGTCCATCACAGCCGAAATGCGGGTGGCATCGGCCACAGAACTTCCTCCGAACTTGAGAACTTTCATCACGGCTTTCTCTCGATTTTGGCCCCCAGGGCATTCAGGCGGCCCTCGATGTCTTCATAGCCGCGGTCTATCTGTCCTATATTGTCGATTTCCGACACCCCGTTTGCCGACATTGCGGCAAGCAGCATAGCGATGCCCGCCCTGATGTCGGGCGAAGTCATCTTGCCTGCCTTCAGGGGGAACTTGTGGTCGTGGCCTATGACCACGGCACGGTGGGGATCGCAAAGAATTATCTGGGCGCCCATATCGATGAGCTTGTCGACAAAAAAGAGTCTGCTCTCGAACATCTTCTGGTGGATGAGCACGCTGCCCTTGCACTGGGTGGCCACAACCAGCATAACGCTCAGAAGGTCAGGGGTCAGTCCGGGCCAGGGAGCGTCCGCAAGGGTCATAATCGAGCCGTCCATAAAGGACTCTATCTCATAGCTCTCCTGCGCGGGAATGTAGATGTCGTCGCCCCTCTGCTCAAGTTTGACACCAAGTCTGCGGAAGCACTCGGGTATGATGCCGAGGTTCTCCCAGGAGACGTTCCTGATGGTGATTTCGCTGCGGGTGATGGCGGCCATTCCTATGAACGAGCCCACTTCTATCATATCGGGAAGGATAGTGTGGCAGCAGCCCTCAAGGCTCTCCACTCCCGTGATTGTCAGCAGGTTGGAGCCTATGCCTTCAATCTTTGCGCCCATCTTTACGAGCATTCTGCACAGCTGCTGGACATAAGGCTCGCAGGCGGCGTTGTAGATAGTGGTCACTCCCGAGCTCAAGACGGCGGCCATAATGATGTTGGCCGTACCGGTGACAGAAGCCTCGTCGAGGAGCATATATGTGCCTTTCATATTCCTGCCGCCCGAAAGGCTGAAGGCGCGGCGGTCGCTGTCGTAGGAGCAGGTGGCGCCGAGGGCCATAAATCCGGCCATATGCGTGTCCACCCTGCGGCGGCCTATCTTGTCTCCGCCCGGTTTGGGGAAATATGCCTGGCCGAAACGCGCAAGAAGCGGACCGACCACCATCACGGAGCCCCTCAGGGCCGCACAGCGGGAGACGAAATCGGCGCTTCGTATATAGAACTCATTGACGTGTGCGGCGCAGAAGACATAGTCCCCCTTGGCCTTTCTCTCCACGCTCACACCCATACTCGAAAGCAGGGCGATGAGGTTCTTTACGTCCAGAATCTCAGGTACATTGCTTATATGCACGCTCTGGGCGGTCAGAAGGACGGCACTGATGACTTCCAGCGCTTCGTTCTTCGCTCCCTGCGGCTCAATTGTCCCGCTCAGGCGGTGACCGCCTTCAATGATGAATGAACTCATAAATCAAATGTGTTCGACTTCAGGCTCCAAAGTGACGCCGAAACGCTCCCAAACAGAGTCAATTATCTGTTTCTCAAGGCTCAGGATGTCTTCAGCAGTGGCCCTGCCGTCAGAGTTTACAATTACAAGGGGCTGCTTCTCCCACACCCTGGCTCCTCCCACGCTCCTGCCTTTCAGACCGCAGGAATCTATCATCCAGGCCGCCGGCACCTTTACCGTCCCGTCAGGGAGGCGGTAGTGGGGCGCAGACGCATCGGGCGAAATGCGTGCGAACTGCTCTGCGCTTACGACCGGATTCTTGAAAAAGCTGCCCGCGCTGCCTATCTTACAGGGATCGGGGAGTTTGGAGTCTCGAAGCGCAATCACGGCCTCGCGCACCTGGGTGGGAGTGGTGGGGACAACTCCGCCCAGAGCCTCTTCAAGGCCCTTATAGCCCAGATTCGGGGCAGGCTTTCTGCTCAGACGGAAAAGCACGCTGGTGACTATATAGCGGCCCTTGAACTCCGGCTGCTTGAAAATCGAACTGCGGTAGCCGTAGCGGCACTCCTGCCTGGAGAATTTGACCTTCTTCCTCTCCTTGAGGTCGTAGCACACGACTCCGGAGATGATATCCGCAACCTCCACCCCGTAAGCGCCTATGTTCTGCACGGCGGCAGCGCCCACTTCTCCCGGAATCATCGACAGGTTCTCGGCACCCCAGAGTCCGTGGCGGCAGGCTTCGGCAACGAAAGAGTCGAAAGTTACTCCCGAACCCAACATCACCGGCACCTCGTCAAGGCCTATGTCCACATATTTGATGTACTCGATATTGGAATGGAGGACGGTGCCCGGAAAGTCTCCCCTGAACAGAAGATTGCTCCCCTCGCCTATATGCAGAATGGGCTTGGGCAGGGCGTCGAAGTTCAGACCTTCCAGCTCCTTAAGAGTATCGTACTCCACAAAACACTCGCAGGACACCTTCAGCCTGAAAGTGTTCTGCGAGCCAAGATCGTATTTGAACTGGATTCTCACTGCTCCTGCGGGCTTTGGGGCTCAACAAAGGTAGAAGCGAGGTAGAGTTCCTCCATCTGTGAAGGATCGATTTTCGAAGGAGAATCTATCATCACATCGCGGCCTTGGTTGTTCTTCGGGAAGGCTATGTAGTCCCTGATGGTCTCCTGTCCGCCGAAGAGGGCGCATACCCTGTCGAAACCGAAGGCCAGACCTCCGTGGGGCGGCGCCCCGAACTTGAAGGCATTGATGATGAAGCCGAACTTGTACTCGGCCTCCTCCTTGCTGATACCCAGCACTTCGAACATCCTGGACTGCATTGCGGCATCGTGGATACGTATACTTCCTCCTCCGAGCTCGGTGCCGTTCAGCACGAAGTCATAAGCGTTGGCGCATACCTTCTCGAGGTCTTCCTTCCTGTCGGAGTAGAACAGGGCCTCGTGCTCGGGCTTGGGAGCCGTGAAAGGATGGTGCATGGCATAGAAACGGGAGTCCTCCTCGCTCCACTCGAGAAGAGGAAAGTCCACAACCCACAGGGGCGCAAATACCTTGGGGTCACGAAGACCGAGACGGTTGCCCATCTCGATACGCAGAACGCCCAGACGGGTCTGGGTCTTGCGCCTCTCGCCGCACATTATGAGCACCAGGTCTCCCTTTTCGGCTGAGCAGGCTTCGAGGACCTTTCCCAGAGCCTCGGCAGAGTAGAACTTGTCCACGCTGGACTTGATGCTGCCGTCAGCATTGTATTTGATGTAAACCAGCCCCTGGGCACCCACCTGAGGGCGTTTCACCCATTCGGTGAGCTCGTCAATCTGCTTGCGGGTATAGCCTGCGCAGCCCTTGACGCATATTCCTCCTATATAATCGGCCTGATCGAACACGCTGAAACCACTGCCCTTGAGAAGAGAACTGAACTCGTTGATTTCCATCCCGAAGCGGATGTCAGGCTTGTCGGAGCCGTACTTGTCCATAGCATCGTACCAGCTCATCCTAGGGATGGGGTTGGCTATCTCGACTCCCAGGGCATTGCGGAACATCTGCCTCATCATACCCTCGAAGGTTTCGAGCACATCCTCCTGCTCGACGAAGCTCATCTCGCAGTCTATCTGGGTGAACTCGGGCTGGCGGTCGGCTCTAAGGTCCTCGTCACGGAAGCACCTTACAATCTGGAAATAGCGGTCGTATCCGGCCACCATCAGCAGCTGCTTGAAAGTCTGGGGAGACTGGGGAAGGGCGTAGAAAGTGCCGGGGTTCATCCTCGAAGGCACCACAAAATCCCTTGCCCCTTCGGGGGTGGACTTGATGAGGTAAGGGGTCTCGATCTCCATAAATCCCTTGGAATCCAGATAGGTACGTATCTCCTGGGCGAGACGGTGGCGAAGCGCAAGGGCCCGCTGGAGAGGAGGTCTGCGAAGGTCCAGATAGCGGTACTTCGCCCTGAGGTTCTCACCTCCGTCGCTCTCCTCCTCGATGGTGAAGGGCGGGGTGACGCTCCTGTTGAGTATATTGATTTTTTCGAGCCTGATCTCGATGTCTCCGGTAGGGAGCTTGGGGTTTTTGCTTGAACGCTCCACCACTTCTCCCGTGGCCTGGATCACAAATTCCCTGCCCAGGGATGATGCCGCAGAGAGCAGTTCTGCCTCCGCGTCACCCTCCACAACCAGCTGAGTGATGCCATAGCGGTCACGAAGGTCGATGAAGGTCATACCGCCAAGTTTACGGGATTTCTGAACCCATCCCGCGAGGGTCACTTTCTTTCCTTTGTCGGTGAGTCTGAGCTCTCCGCAAGTATTTGTCCTGTACATATTATAATGCAGTTTTAAGCCTTGAAGGCCCATTGATTTTCCAACCTACAAACTTACACATATTTTTTCGTATTTTTGCCCCGTCAAGCGATAAACTGCAATGAGCGCCAAGTCTGATTCTTCTCTTTTGTCGGTAGCGGTCATAGGTGGCGGCGCAGCGGGATGCTTTTGCGCCTCCGCAATCGCTGCGCGCCATCCCGATTGGAAGGTAAGCATTTACGAAGCCCAGAAAAAACCTATGGCCAAACTCGCTCTCACGGGAGGCGGAAGGTGCAATATCACAAACAGTTTCGAACAGGTGCGCTCTGTAGAGGAAGTGTACCCCAGAGGCGCCACTCTGATGAAAAGGGCCCTGAAAAGCTTCCCTCCCCGCAAGACCCTGGAGTGGTTCGAACAGAGGGGAGTGGAGTTCGTCACCCAGAGCGACGGCTGCGTCTTCCCTAAAAGCCAGGACGCGATGCAGATTGTGCGCTGCCTCGAAAGGGAGCTGAGAGTCTGCGGAGTGAGCCTTAATTGCGGCGCCAGGATAGATGCGATACTACCCTCCCCAGAGGGCGGCTTCTGCTTGAAAAGCGGCTCTCAAGTCTTTCATTCAGATAAGGTTATAGTGACCGTAGGAGGCTGCTCCACCGGCAAGCTGAGAAGTCTTCTGCCCGAAGGCATTGCCCTTTCAGAGAGCTGTCCTTCCCTGTTTACTTTCCGCCTGGACGACCCTGAGATAAAGAGCCTGATGGGGACAGTGGTGAAAAAGGTCAGGCTGGGCATCGCCGGCTCCGGGCTGAAAAGCGAGGGCACCCTGCTTATTACCGACTGGGGAGTCAGCGGCCCTGCCGTGCTCAGGCTCTCCTCCTACGCCGCCGTTTACCTCAAGCAACACGACTACCGCGCACCTCTTATAATAAACTGGTGCGATATGAGCCAGGAAGAGACGAGCGCCTTACTGGAAGAGCTGCGGCAGAAGGGATCCAAAAGCGGACGTATACTCGCGAACCTTCGCCCCGAGGCCTTCAGCGAGAGGCTGTGGAAATATCTTCTGCAGCGAAGCGGCCTGGATTCCGGCAAGCGCTGGGCGGAGCTCGGGCAAAAGGGCCTAAGGCGCTTGGCGGGAACTCTTTGCGCTGACAGTCAGACGATTACAGGAAGAGCAGCTTTCAAGGAAGAGTTCGTAACCTGCGGCGGAGTGAGCCTTGAAGAAGTGAAGCTCTCGAGCCTTGAGAGCCGCCGGTACCCCGGACTATTCTTTGCCGGGGAGGCTTTGGATGTCGATGCTCTCACCGGAGGATTCAATCTCCAGGCAGCCTGGTCGGGAGCTATGTGCGTAGCGGAACATATTTGAAATTTTTTAGTATCTTTGCCGCGTACTAACACCAAAAAACCACCTGATGAGAAACATTATCAAAGAGGCTTGTGCCCAGTACACAATCCCTCAGGATGTAAAGGCAATGGGCCTTTATCCTTATTACAGACCTATTTCGTCCGGTCAGGATTCGCTGGTAAAGATGGCTGACGGAAGCTCAGTGCTGATGTTCGGATCCAACTCTTACCTCGGTCTTTCAGACGACCCCAGACTAAAGGAAGCTGCCATAGCGGCAGTGCGCAAATACGGCACCAGCTGCTCCGGAAGCCGCTTTCTGAACGGTACTCTGGACATACACGAGGAGCTGGAAGAGAAGCTTGCGAAGTTTGTGGGCAAGCAGGAGGCAGTCACATACAGCACCGGCTTCCAGGTGAATCTGGGAGTGGTGAGCAGCCTCGGATTCAGAGGAGGATACACCTTCCTCGACGCCCTTGACCACGCCTGCATCATAGACGGCAGCCGACTCGGATTCGCCGAGGTCCGCAAGTTCGCCCACAACGATATGGAAGCTCTCGAGGCCAAGCTCAAACTGGTCCCCATCGATGCTCCCAAGCTGATAGTGGTGGACGGAGTGTACTCGATGGAAGGCGACATCGCTCCCCTGCCCCGCATCGTGGAGCTCTGCGAGAAGTACAACGCCTGCGTGATGGTGGATGATGCCCACGGACTCGGCGTCATAGGAGAGAACGGCAGCGGCACCGCCAGCCACTTCGGCCTGACGGACAAGACCGACCTCATTATGGGCACTTTCTCCAAGAGTTTCGGCTCGCTGGGCGGATTCATCGCCGGCGACCGCGAGGTCATCAACTACCTCAAGCATAACTCCAGGTCGCTGATTTTCAGCGCATCAATGACTCCTGCCGCAGTAGCGGCCGCATCCAAGGCCCTGGACATAATGATTTCCGAGCCCGAGCGCAGGGAGAATCTCTGGAAAGTCACCCGCCACGCCCAGAAGGCCTTCAAGGACGCCGGCTTCGACACCGGCCACACCCAGTCGCCCATCATCCCGCTGTTCGTAAGGGACACGATGAAAGCTATGAAGATAGTGCGCCTCGCTTACGACCAGGGCGTGTTCATCACCCCCGTCATCGCGCCCGCTGTGCCTGAGAAGGACGTTCTGATACGCTTCGCCCTTATGGCCACCCACTCAATAGAGCAGGTGGACGAAGCAGTTGAAAAGCTCACTGCCATATTCAAGGAAGTAGGTGTAATTCAATAAGTTATCTCTATGGTCATACTCATCACGGGGATCACCTCCGGCTTCGGACGGGCAATGGCAAAGAGACTCTCCGAGCAGGGACACAAGGTTTACGGCACACACCGCAAGGATGTGGATCCTCTCCCCGGCGTGGTGTACATCAAGGCTGAAGTCAGCGACGAAAATCAGGTCAAGGCTGCAGTCGGGCAGGTCATTCAGGCCGAAGGCAGGATAGATGTGTTCATCAACAATGCCGGTATGGGCATAGGAGGCCCGCTGGAGTTCTGCTCTCTCGAGGATGCCTCTCGCCAGATGGATGTGAACTGGATGGGTATGGTGCGTTTTCTTCACTACGTGCTTCCGCAGATGCGCTCTCAGAAGAGCGGCAAGATAATCTGTTTCAGCTCAATAGGCGGCCTTATCGGGCTTCCTTTCCAGGGGCTCTACTCGGCTTCGAAATACGCCATCGAGGGCTATTGCGAGGCTCTGAGGCTGGAGGTCCAGGATTTCGGTATCAAGGTGGTGGTGATTGAGCCGGGCGATTTCGCGACCAATTTCACCGCCCAGAGAAAGAGCGTGCAGGGCAGCGAGGAGGTCAGGCAGGCTTATCCCTGCTATGAGCGTTCGCTCCGCGGCATTGAGAAGGACGAGAACGGAGGGCTGAAGCCCGAGTATCTCGCTTCGAAGATGTGCTCAATCGTCGCCAAAAAGAATCCCCGCTACCGCTACATCATAGCCTCACCTCTTCAGAAGCTCGCCGTAGCGGCCAAGACTCTTCTGCCCCGCCGCCTGTTCTACTGGATACTCTCGCTGTACTACAATCTGTAGAGCAGCACTAATCACCTTCCACATGGCCTTACTGATTATCAATGAGTTAGTGTTGTGAATGTGGCCGGTGAGACCAATTTGATGCCACCGGCCACACCCGCAAAAAGAAACACTTTGATATTCGATGTTTTAGCACTTTCGGCCGTGGAAGGTGAATTGCACGAAGGTCTTTCAAGGCAGTGTGAGGCGCTAAGGGTAGGATTTAAGGGCGGTAGTCGCTTCGTGAAATTCACGAGAGGAGGCAGCGGCAAAGGCAGGCGGGCGGAGAGTTCTGAACGGGACTTTGCAAGCGCAATACGAGCGTAAGCGAGCTAAAGCGGTCCCTGAGAAAGGGCAGACTGGCTGAAGCAGCGTCAAGCAAGGCAGAAGAAATAGATTTCTCGAAATGACAGGGAGAATGTATAAAATGCAAATTGGGAGATGCTTCACAGCGTCTCCCAACAGCAATTCTAACCTAAAATTAAACCTATGAAAAAACTATTCGTCGGTTTATTTAATTTACAAATAGCGTGCCACAGAAGCTACTCCGCGAGCTTTATTGTCACAATTTTCACATCCTGCAGAGGCCTGTCGCGACCGTCAGTCTCCACTGCGGCGATGGCATCGATGACGTCGAAGCCCTCGATAGTCTGGCCGAAGATGGTGTACTCTCCATCAAGATGAGAGCATGCAAGCGGATCCTGCACGATATAGAACTGGGAGCCGGATGACTCTTTGAGCGGATTGGCGGCATCGCCTCTGCGCGCTGCAGCAAGGGCACCCTTGAGGTGAGAATACTCGGGAACGAACTCCGCGCTCACATTGTAGCCCGGGCCGCCGGTGCCGTAGCTTGATGCTGGGGCCTCGGGGTCTTTGGTCAGAGGGTCTCCGGTCTGGATCATGAACCCGTTGATGACACGGTGGAAAAGAATGCCGTCATAGAACTTGCTCAGCGCCAGCCTCTCGAAGTTCTCACGATGCTTGGGAGTCTTGGCGTACAGCTTGACCTTGATTACTCCCATAGTTGTAATGATGTCAAATACAGGCTCTTCGGGCAGCGAAGCAATCTTCTCGCTCAGCTTCTGCTCGGCCTGGACGGCTGCAAGCGAATCTGCAGCGGCTTTCTGTGCCTGCTCCTCGGCCTTCTTGGCTGCGTTATTGCCGCATCCTGCCAGAACAAAGCAGGACAGGAGCACGCAAAAGGATGTTTTCATTAATGCTTTCATTTGTTACGGTGTTTATATTGTTTGACGAATTTGAGGGCGAAGGGGAGGCAGTATAGGGCAAGCAGCAGGGTAGCCCAGAGCAAAGTGGCCCACACAGGCAGGGTAATATGCAGAAGCTGAGGCAGATAATAGAGCAGGCACAGTAGAGCCGCCAGCAGCACGCTGGAAAGAATCCCCTTCCAGTCGTAGCTGACAGGATAGTACTTCCGCCCTATGAAATAGCTCATCAGCATTGCAACCCCATAGCCGGCAAATCCTCCCCAGGCGCAGGCCCGGTAGCCAATCCTGGGTACAAGGACGATGTTGAGCAATATCATCACCACCGCCCCCGTGGCACTCATCACGGCACCCCACCAGGTACGGTCCGTGAGCTTGTACCAGAACGACAGATTGAAATAGATGCCCATAAACACTTCGGCCGCCATCACAATGGGCACAACACTCAGCCCCTCCCAGTAGTCGCTGGCCACAAAATACTTGAGCACAGGCAGGTAGAATATCACCGCAAGGAAAGCCAGCAGGGTGAAGACTATAAAATACTTCATCCCGGCGGCAAGGGTGGCGGGCGAAGAAGAGTCGGCGCTGTCGGCAAAGACTATGGGCTCGTAGGCATAGCGGAAGGCCTGGGTGAGCAGGGCCATTATCATTGCAATCTTTACGCAGGCACCGTATATGCCGAGCTGCACCATCCCTTCAGGACCGGGCATCAGTATGGGGAAGAGTATCTTGTCGGCCACCTGATTGAGAATGCCCACGAGGCTGAGAAGCAGAAGGGGCATACTGTAGCGCAGCATCCTGCGGGCAAGAGCTTTGTCGAATCCGGCCTTAAGGCCCCTGATCTCGGGGATGAAGAGCAGGGTCACAAGGAAGGTGCAGGCAAGGTTGGCAAAAAAGATAAGGCCGGCACCCCCGTTAAAGCGCTCAAAAACGGCTTCAGAGCCGGGAAGTTTCTTGAATACGAAGAAAATCAGCAGGTTGAGAATGATGCTCGGGATGATGAAGGAGAACTTCAGAGCGAGGAAACGCCAGGGGCGGTGCTGCTGCCTGAGACGGCTGAACATTATGGCCTGGAATGCGTCCATTGCCGTGATGGCGGCAAAACAGGCAATGTATTCGGGATGGTCGGCATATCCCATCAGGCCCGAAATGGGTCGCAGGAAGCAGAGCACCAGCGCAAGGAAAGCCAGGGCCACGCTCCCGACCATAAAGAGCGAAGTGGAATAGACTTTCTTCTCGTCCTCTCCCTGCTTGGAGGCGAAACGGAAAAGGGTGGTCTCCATACCGAAAGTCAGAAGGGCAAGGAAGAGGGCGGCATAGGCGTAAAGATTGGTCACCACCCCGTAACCGCCGCTTCCGGCCGTTATCTGATAGGTATAGACCGGGACCAGCAGATAGTTCAGGAACCTGCCTACGATGCTGCTGAGCCCGTACAGGGCCGTATCTTTTATAAGAGAACTGAGTTTCATTGTTCGAGATTCAAGACTGTGTCGGCTTGATTGATTACAGCCTCCCGGTGGGAGACGAAGATGATGGTTTTTCCTTCCCGGCTCAAGAGGTGAAGATTTTCGAGCAGAGCCTTCTCGGTGGCGGGGTCAAGAGCCGAAGTGACCTCGTCCAGAAGCAGTATGCTGCCCGGATGCAGGAGGGCGCGGGCTATGGCGACCCGCTGGCTCTGGCCTTCCGAAAGTCCGGCTCCGCTCTCCCCGCAAAGGCTCTCAAGGCCTTCGGGAAGCTCAAGAACGAAGTCAGCGCAGGCAGTATGAAGGGCGGAGAGCATCCGCTCTTCGCTGGCCCCGGGGCAGGCAAGAAGCAGGTTATCCCTGATAGTTCCGCTCATAAGAGAATTACCCTGAGGCACATACATAAAATTGGGACGGGTCTCCCTTCCCGCCTTCAGGCTCTGCAGGGAGTCATAGACGCTGACACTCCCCTCTCCCGGTTCCACCAGGCCAAGCGCGAGACGGACAAGGGTACTTTTGCCTATACCCGTGCGGCCTATGACCGCTGTCATGCTCGAAGGGGCAAAATCGAAGCTGAAGTCTTTGAGCACGGGGACTTCAGAGCTGTCGTAGCTGAAGCAGACCTTATCGAAACGCACTCCGCAAGGCTTGTCCGAGAGCCAGAGCGGACCGCTGCTCTCCTGAGGCAGCTCGTCGAGCTCCATAAGCCTTTCGATGGAACTGAGGGCGTGGATGAATGAAGGGAGATAGGAAGCCATATCGGCGACAGGCCTTTGGACCTGACCCACGAGCTGGAGGAAAGCCGTCATCATACCGAAAGTCACGGCGCCGCTCTTTATGCCCAGGACGCCCCAGAGAAAGGCGGCAGCGTAGCCTGCGGCAAAACCCAAAGAGAGGAACGCACGGGCTACGGAGTTGTATTTCAACCTGCTGACTGTCAGCTTCTCGAGCTTGTTTTGAGCGCCGGAGAGCCTCTCAACCACTTTGGCCGTACCGCTGAGGGTCAGGGCGAGGACCCTGTTCTGGATGTTCTCCTGGATTATCTGCTGGACTTCGCTGTCAGTCGAGCGTATCTGGGAAGTGAGTTTGCGAAGGGTGCGGAAGAAAAGCCGCGAACCCACTACCGCAACCAGCATCAGCACCAGCAGCACCCAGGCGAGCGAAGGCGAGAGCACCAGCAGATAGGCCGATGCGGCAATCAGCTGAAAGAGAGTAACTGCCACTTCCGGCAGAGTGGTGCACAGAAGCTCGCTCACCACCCTGATGTCTTCCTCCAGACGGTTCACCGCATCGCCGCTCGCATACCGCTCCCTGCCGGTCCAGCGGCTGTCCATCACTTTCTGAAGCAGCCTCTCCCTTAGGTGGTTCTGCGTGAGCACAAGGCCCTTTTTGCACACATAGGCGCGGCCTATGTTGCACAGCAGCTGGGTGAGCATCACGCCCGCCAGTATGCCTATATGCAGGCCGAGCGAAGCCTCGCTTTCAAGAGTCACGATGTCCACCAGGACCTTGCACACCCAGACAAAAAGCAGCGAAGAAGCCACCCTCACAATCCCGAGAAGGGCTGTGAGCAGCATACGGAAGCGCGACTTTTCGCTTAGCGTCCAAAGCGAGCGCAGACAGTAACCCAGATTCTTCATAGTCTTTGCCGTTTTACCCCCTATTATTCTTCAACTATTCCGGCTTCAATCCATTTGGAGGCAAGTTCGGCGGCATCCTGCGCGGCAGTCTTTTCGTCCACGTCATACTTATCCAGAAGCATATCCGTCAGTGTCTGCACGCTGAACTCCTTGCTCTCCACTGCATCCCAAAGATAGGCGGCAGTCGCATTCAGGGATATCATCTTATTGAAATTGACTCTTTCGAGCCCTTCTCCTACAATCACGTACTCGCCACAAACCTGGCGGAGCACAAATCCTGATTTCCTTTTCATTGTTGTTACTATATTATTTTAGATTTCTCGACTCCCTTCGGTCGCTCGAAATGACAAACAGGTTATACCGCCAGGCGCCGTTTGATCCAAGGAAGACGACGGTAAACAGCCAGCAGATAGCGCCTTACGGGACGAAGAGCCCTCCATACCCCGGCCCTTCCGACCGCCCTGCTCCTCCCGTCAGGAGAAACAATTGATGTGACCTTCCCTATAACATCTTCCATTCGGAAACGCTCCACCCCCGCAATATTCCCATCTCCCATCATAGTAAACCTGTCCCCTTCGACCTTTATGATACGATGCATCACATACACGGGAGAGCCTGAGCGACAGAGCCTCACGAGCACTATATCCCCAACAGCCAGACTCTCCGCCCTCTCCAGCTGCACGCTATCCCTGTCCGGAAAAATGAACGGCAGCATACTCTGCCCGCGGGCCTTCAGAATCACCGTCCGGCCCTCCTTAAGCAAAGCCTCAACTCCGGAAAGCAAGGTATCGTTATCTATAGTCAGAGTCTGCATCAGAGTTTGCCTCCTGTCAGTCCATTATAGCACACAAGCGCCGCCTCGGCATCCGGCCGGCATTCCATCACATAGCAGGGAACACTCTCCACTACCCTGCTCACAGTCGCGTGGATATTGTCCGACAGACCCTTTATATAGCGGAAAGCCGATACGGAAGAGAAAATCGAAGCGTAGGCACGAACCGGAGCCTGAGGTTTTAGCGTATTGACGCTGCTCCGCTCTATCCTCACTATCGCGCCAACCGGGTAATTCTCAGCCTTATAGCAGGGGGTCTTGCCACTCCAGGGGGAGCCGAAGCAAAGGACATTTCCTTCTATGATGCGGACTATGGGATTGTCGTCATTAAGCAGGCTTACTCCGGGGATATTCTCCCTCCACAGGCGGCTGTGCGTGCTTTTTCCCGTACCGCTCTTCCCGAGGAACAGATAGGCCTTGGAGTCCTTCACCGACACCGACGCGTGCATCTCAAGCGCAGCGTAAGGAGCTGAGGCAAAGGCATATAGTAGCATCATAGCATTATCTATACTGAACTTGGGGCTTCCCCAGATGCTAAGCTTCGCACTGCGAAAACTCTTGTCGGCAATAAGACTGGCGCAGTAGGGAAGCTCAGGAAGGGGCGCCATATCCACCCTGAAAGCCTGAGCGCTCTCATAGAAAGTAAGGCGCGGGAAATCATTCTCGCAGGCGTCATAAACCAGTTTCCCCTCCCCTGAAAGTGCACTCTCCGCTCTCCTGGCTTCCAGGCTGAATAGCAAGGCCCCAGAAGCGGCCTCACATTCGAAAGGGAGGTAATTAGATAGCCCATCCCCGGCGAAAAAACCGTCGGGGATATCCAAACTGAAGCAGAGGCCAGCTACCTGAAAGTACCGAATCATATCACCATTGCACCGTCAACCGGCAGGATTGCTCCCGATACGCAGGAGGCTAGATCGCTTGCAAGAAAGAGGTAGGCATTGGCAATATCCTGAGGCTCAGTGATTTTGCGCAGCGGGATGCGCTCTATAAGAGGCTTTATCATCTCGTCGGGCAGCACAGAGAGCATATCAGTGCGGGTGATTCCGGGAGCTACGGCGTTGACCCTGATGCCGAAAGGACCCAGCTCCCTCGAGAGCGAGCGGGTAAGTCCGTTCACGGCGTACTTGCTCGTAGGGTAAAGGCAGCCTGCGCCCTGACCGTTGAAGCTCACGACGGAACTGGTGTTGATTATCACTCCGCCGCCCTGCTCTTTCATGATTGCGGCTGCCACCTTGGCGCATACAAAGACCGACTTGATATTGATATTCAATATCTTATCCACTTCCTCTTCGGTGTACTGGTCCAGAGGGCAGTTCTGCGAGATGCCGGCATTGTTGGCAAGAATGTCGAGCGAGCCGAACTTCTCCTTCACTGAGTCAAACGCCGTCTTCACAGCCTTCTCGTCCGAGAGATCGGGCCATATTGCATCGACCCTTGCGTCGGGAAGTTCGGAGCGCAGCTTTTCAAGCGCGGCGCGGGCCGTCTGCTCCCTTGAACCGCAAAGCACCACGGCGGCACCCTGCTGCAGGTAAGTCTTTACGATTGCATAGCCGATTCCGCGGGTTCCTCCCGTCACTACGGCCACTTTTCCTTCAAGTAACTTAGTCATAGTATTATAAAGCTCATCTTGCAAGCGGACATCATCCAGCCATTGCGACTGCTGCCCAACTTGAAAACCATTTATCAAAAACCTATTCCGAAATGGAACAGCAAGCCCAAAGTCTCAAACATATAGGCCGATTTCAGTCCCATCGAGAGGTTGATCTTGCGAAGGGAGAAACTCACACCTCCCATAGGCATTATCGCGAAAATAGGATCTTTCCATCTACTCCAAACACCGCCGCCTGCCTGAAGGCCAACATACGGACGTACCTGAGAAGAAGGGCAGAAGAAATATCGCGTGTCCACACCGCCGGAAAGGCTTGTGTCGCTGTCGGTATTGTAAAAATTGAAATAGGCTCCGACGTAGAAGCAGTCTCCTATCTGGACTCCGTGCGAGGTCGAAGCCTCAAAACTCATTTCGCCCTCAAAAACATCATAGCCTAATCCGTACTCCAAAAAGCCTCTATACCTGAGCGTAGAGGGGCCAGAAACAAAACTGCTTGACGAGCCGTCGGAAGGACCGAAGCTCTGGGCAAGCGCGTCAGTGCCGCAAAGGAACAGGCAGAATGAGAGTATAACTACAAAGAAGCGTTTCATAAGCTACAACTTTGTTTAAACCGCAACTACAGGCTGAAACGCATCCTCCAAATGTTGAACGCGTTGTTCTTGTTGGCTCTGGAGGAGATGAAATAGATGTACTTTCCGTCAGGAGACCACACGGGGCAGCAGTCATCGGCGGGGTGATAGGTTAGCTGGATGAGCTCAGTGCCGTCAAGCTTTACTGCAAAGATGTCGAGGTTGCTCTTCTTGCTGATTGAAGACTTGCCGTTGCCCTGCATAAGAATCCACTTTCCGTCGGGAGAAAGTCGGGGATTGGTGTATCCGCGGTTCTTGTCGGAAACGATAAGAGTCTCTTTTCCAAGCTCATAGTCAACCATCCAGATTTCGCTCATACCGTTCGTAGAGTTGCGCACGCACAGGAACTCGGAGCCTTCCACGGGCCAGGGGTTGAAGCCCTTGCAGCAGGCGGTGAGAGCACCGTCCTTGAGGGAATATGACCATACAAAAGGTCCGTTCTGGTCCACTCTGGTGAAGTAGATTTTGTCTTGCTCCTTTGAGAGGATGGGGTTGATGTCGGTGTTGTTGTTGGTCAGCTGTCTCATCAGGGTACCTGCGTGGGCGTCGGTCGAAGAAATCTGCGAGTAAGAGCCCGAACCCTGGTCGGAGAAGTAGAGCTGTCCGTTGGCTCCCCAGCTGAAATCTCCCACAGCGCGGAAAGACCTCTGGGTTGCGGCACCCTGGGCGGCAGCCTTGCGGATCATTACGTTCCACTGCTTGTCCACTTTGGAGAGGTAGGCTACTTCCTGTCCATCGGGGGAAATATCAAGATAACGTCCAGAAGGCCAAGAACATTTCTCCGTCAGAGAGAGACCCAGGGCGTTTCTGGTAAGAGCATAGCCCTGAATGCTGGCTCCGCCGACAGTATTGGCGTTCTCATCGGTAATCTTCATCAGGTTCAGACCGCTCTCCTCGGGAGCAGTATTCTCCATATAGGTGGTTCCGCAGGAAGCGAGGGTCAGCACAGTCAGCGAAAGTGCTGCCAGAAGGGTGAGTTTAATTCCAGATTTCATAATATTGCTTGTTTATTCTACATATTCGTAACCGAAGTAATTGCCCTTTCTCTCGGAGGGGATGCCGTACTTCATCCAGGCAGGTTCGGGAGCGTCCTTGAGATAATGGTCGAAGAACTGCTGGAGCCTGATGGACAGGTCTTTGGCATTGCGCCGCTCGGAGAGGTTGTGGGCTTCGTTGTTGTACTCAAGCAGCCACGCGGGCTTGCCGAGCCGGCGAAGGGACATAAAAAATTCTATGCCCTGGTACCAGGGAACCGCCCCGTCGTTGTCGTTGTGCATAATGAGCACGGGGGTCTTCACATTGGGCGAGAAGAATACCGGCGAATTCTCGATATACAGATCCAGCCCGCCTTCGTCCCACAGGCTCTTGCCTATGCGGCTCTGGCCATACTCATACTGGGTGATGCGGCTGTTGCCCGACTCCCAGCGTATGCCTCCGTACGCGCTCGTCATATTGCCCACCGGAGCACCTGCCCCAGCGGCGGCAAACATATCGGTACGGGTCACAAGGTATGCTGTCTGATATCCTCCCCAGCTCTGTCCCTGGATGGCCATCTTGCTGCGGTTGATGAAGGGGAACTGGGCGCACATTGCCTCGGCTCCGGCGCAGATGCAGTTGTAGGCGCTTTCGCCCGGGTGGCCCGGGGTATAGACGATGTCCGGGACAAATACCACATAGCCGTTGCTCACGTACATAGGGATATTGATGATCGAGCGGCTGGGAGCGGGAGCGCGATAGTTGTACAGGGTCTCGGAGTTCTTCTCGTAGAAGTAAATCATCATAGGATATGACCGGGTCGTATCCAGGTTTTCGGGGGTAAAGAGAAGGCCCTTGAGAGGAGTTCCGTCGTAAGCGTTCCAGTGCACCATCTGCACATCGCCCCAGAGATAGTCATCCTGCTGGGGATTGATGTCGGTAAGCTTCTCGGCATCCTTGGCGGCGCCTGTCCTGCTGACATACAGGTCCATAGGATTGTGGAAGTCGCCCATCGTGAAGCTCAGGCTCTTTCCCTCGGGAGCGCGTCGGACAGAAGAGAAGGTCTTTTCGAAAAGCAGGCAGCTGAACTTCGAAGGTTTGTTGATGTCCACCGAAGCGTAACCGTTGCGCGAGTCTGTCTTGCAGAAAGCGGAGAGGTCTATGGTTCCCTTCGTGGGGAAAGTGTATATATTGCTGTACAGCAAGGGGTTATTGCGCATCACATAATCCACGGGGCGAAGGACTACCTCGTTCGCACGGCCCTTGCCTGCGGTCAGATTGGTCTTGCTCCGGCCGTCGGGAGAGATTTTCCACACGTCGAACTCGTCGCACAGGAGCACGGCCTCGTCCTCGCCTACCCACTGGGGCTGGCTCACCGGCATAAGGGGGCAGGGATGGTCGTCCTCGGTGTCATAGAAGGGCACGGGGAGGGACTCTGTGAGATTGACACTTTCGCCGCTCAGCACATTGGTACAGATCCAGTTGCCCTTTGAAGAGTCGAAATGCATCAGGTACTTGCCGTAAGGGGACACCAGCACGCCGCCCTCGAGAGCTTCGAAAAGAAGGGTGCGGCTGCCCGTAGCGAGGTCCACTATGCTCACGTCAGACTTGTCGTCGGCAGCGAAGAAATTATACTGCACATAAGGGTCGGAGTTCACCGACAGGGCATAGGGCGCTTCAGCTCCTGCGGGGTATTGGATGCGGTCGTTAGGGTTGAGGCTCAGCACCTTAAGCCCTCCTTCCGGAGAAAGGGGCACTATTGCGCTCAGGCTTCCTTTGCGCGCCGAAGCCTTGTACATCGGAGGGAGTATCTGGGCGTCATAGTTCCAGATGTCGAGCTGCGGAGCCTCGAAATCGACTACAGTGGTGTCTTTGGCAGGCATCTTCTCGACAAGGCTCAGCACCAGGCGCGAGGATGCGTTGGAGAAAGACAGGCGGGAGCGCTTGCCTATTATCCAGCCTTCGGGCAGCTCTTCGGAGGCGGCATCGACAAGAAGCCTGCATCCGCTGGGGTCTGAAAGGTAGAGGCTGAAAGCGGGGGTGCCGTCGTTCTTCTCCTTCTGGGAGGTAGAAAGGAAGGCAAGACGGGAAGAAGAGTAGTCGAACGCAAGGCCGCTGTACTCTTCAGCGCCTTCGTGAAGGGTCTCGGAGCCCTTGTCCTTAAGGCTGTAGAGAACCACGGAACTCTTTGACAGAGAATCCTTTTCCTCCTTGGCGGTGACTACGCAGAGCCTGTCGCCCTCTTTGGAAACCACAAAATCAGAGATGTTTTTCAGCGTGTCTATCTGACTGCCGTCGGTGGGCACAACGAGCAGATTGCGGCTCTTGCGGCCCTTGACGCTCTGGCTCACGAACACGTAGGGGGCGGAAGAATAGCCGCTCTTGGAAGCTTTCACGTCGGCAATGCGGCACACTTCGCTCATCGTCGCGGTAGAGATGACCACGAGGGTGTCGGAAGGCATCTCGTCGGCTTTCTTCTTATCTATCCTGGCCTGCCTGGTGACGGCATAAGGAGCTGTGACTGTGCAGAATACATACTTTCCGTCCTGAGGGAAGCTGAAGCGCGCGCCGCGCTCTATTTCGAGGGATGCAGAGGTTTTGAGGTTCTTGATGAATACACTGCCGTCGCCCTGCTGGGGACCTACGGCATACACCAGGACCTGCCCGTCCCGGGACATCATACTCGACTTGACGCTCTGCCACGAATCATACACGTCGTGACTGAGAGGCTTTTTCTGCGCAGAAGCCTGGAAGGCTGACAGCAGCACTGAGGCGAGCAGAAAAAAGGAGGAAACGAATTTCTTCATCTAATTAGCGTTTTAAGTCCGCAAATTACGAAAAATAATCCGCAATTCCTCGTTTTTGAGGGTAAAAAACAGGACCCGCTCTTTGCAGAAGCGGGCCCTTATAAAAGGTTCAGACTTCAGTAGATGTCTTGAATTCCGAAAGGAACTTCATATCGTTTTCGAAATAGTGTCTGAGGTCGTTCACTCTCCATTTGAGCATCGCGATGCGTTCAAGTCCCATACCGAAGGCGTATCCGCTGTACTTGTCAGGGTCTATTCCGCTTGCTTTCAACACATTGGGATCAACCATACCGCAGCCCAGAATCTCCAGC
The DNA here is from genome assembly GCA_945874355.1 of uncultured Bacteroides sp. Taxonomy (GTDB): domain Bacteria; phylum Bacteroidota; class Bacteroidia; order Bacteroidales; family UBA932; genus Cryptobacteroides. The sequence goes on along the minus strand of CAMCGB010000010.1, from coordinate 8,997 downwards.
CAACCGGTGCCTTTGCACACATTGCAGCCCTTTCCGTGGCAGATGTTGCAACTTACGTCCACCTCGGCCGAAGGCTCTGTGAAGGGGAAGTAGGAAGGCCTCATACGGATCTGGGTCTGGGGCCCGAACATCTCGCGGGCAAAGAGAAGGATTATCTGTTTGAGGTCGGCAAAACTTACATTTTTATCGATGTACAGTCCTTCAACCTGATGGAAGATGCAGTGGGCGCGGGCGCTGATGGCCTCGTTGCGGAACACTCTTCCGGGGCAGATAACCCTGATGGGCACATCTTCCTTTTCCATGGTCCTGACCTGCACGCTGGAGGTATGGGTCCTGAGCAGCAGGGGGTTAGGATGGCCCGATGACACGAAGAACGTGTCCTGCATATCCCTTGCAGGGTGGTTGGGAGGGAAGTTCAGGGCTTCGAATACGTGATAGTCATCCTCAATCTCCGGCCCTTCGGCAACATCGAAGCCGAACTTGCGGAATATCTGGACTATCTCCTCGCGGACAATGGACACGGGATGCCTTGAGCCCAAATCGAGGCTTTCTCCGGGCATACTCAGATCCACTGCTGGGCCTTCTGCGCCGGCATCGTCCGAAATGGAGTCGCGGAGGCTGTCGATTGTAGCCTGCGCCTTCTGCTTGAGCTCGTTGAGGGTCTTTCCGAACTCTTTCTTAAGCTCTTTGTCTATGGTGCGGAACTCTTCGAACAGAGCTGTCACCTCGCCTTTTTTCCCGAGGAAGCGCACCCTGGCCTCCTCAACTTCCTTGCGGGTCTTGCACTTGAGAGCCGATAGCTCTTCCAATACCCTTTCTATATCTTCTCTGGTCATAATCTGATTCAAGCCTCGCCTCTGCGAAACCTCTTTAATTACTTTTTTTTCAGGGCGCGTTTGTCCCTTGCTTTCTTTTCTCTACCGGCGCCGCTCTTGAGATACTTTGTCCACTGCTCGTCGTTGAATATACCCCTGAAGGCCTGGTACATCTTCTCGCTCCACTTGTCCTGAACCATGATATAAGCGTCCTGGTTACTCATTTTGGCATCCCTCAAGACATTGATTTCCTGAGTCATAGCCTCATAGTCGTGGGTCATTATGGAGTCAAGGTAGAAAACCTGCCAATCCTCCAGCTTCAGAAGCGTGGAAAGGTTCTCTATGCTGGCGTCTATCGCCTTGCGCATCTGCTTCTCTTCATCCTGCGGGCTGCCCTGACTCTGGGCAAAGGCGCAGAGCGGGAAAAGAAATGCAGCTAAAAGTCCAAAAAATTTCATAGATTTGTATCTCTCAGTCCGCAAATTTAATAAAGAAAAGATAAAAATGAGAAAATTTCCCGCTTTCTTACTCGCTTTCGCCCTTTGCGCGGAAGTTTGCAGCCTCGCCTGCACCAATGTAATCATCACTCCGGGAGCCAGCGTGGACGGCTCTTCGATTGTGTCGTATGCCGCTGATTCCCACTGGCTTTACGGCGAGTTGTACTTCCATCCCGCAGGGCGTTTCGCTCCCGGAAGCAGGCTCAATATCGTGGAGTGGGATACCCAGAGGCCCCTCGGAAGCATTGCCCAGGCAGAAAGGACCTACCAGACCGTGGGCAATATGAACCAGCATCAGCTCATCATCGCCGAGACCACCTGGGGCGGCCGTCACGGTCTTGCCGACGAAAATGGAGTGATGGACTACGGTTCGCTCATCTATACCACCCTGCAGAGGGCAAAGACCGCCCGCGAGGCCATCGACATCATTGTCGCCCTTGCCAACGAGTACGGCTACCCTTCTGAAGGAGAGTCCTTCTCAATCGCCGACCCTAAGGAGGCCTGGGTTATGGACCTGGTTGGAAAAGGCACCGGCAACAAGGGTATAGTATGGGTAGCCAGAAGAATCCCCGACGGCTACATCTGCGCCCACGCAAATCAGGCCAGGATCACCCGTTTCCCCCTGAACGACCCGGAGAACTGCCTCTATGCTCCCGACGTGATCAGCTTCGCCCGCGAGAAAGGATGGTTCAGCGGAAAGGATGAGGAGTTCAGCTTCCGCGATGCATATAACCCTCTGGATTTCAGCGGTGCAAGAGGATGCGACGCCAGGGCCTGGAGCGCTTTCAATATTCTCGGCAAGGGTACCTTTACCTATATGGACGAGAATGGAAAGGAAGTCAGCCGCAGCGCCAGCGACTACCTTGATTATGTGATGGGATATGACCCCAATGGAGAGATGCCCCTTTTCATCAAGCCCGCAGGCAAGGTCAGCGCCAAGGATGTGGCCGATGTGATGAGGGACCATTACGAGGGTACGCCAATGGATATGACCACCGATGCGGGAGCCGGCGGAAATGCCCTCCCCTACCGCTGGAGGCCTATGACCTTCGACTATGAAGGGGAAACCTATACCAATGAAAGGGCTATTGCCACCCAGCAGACCGGATTCTGGTTCGTGGCCCAGGCCAGGGGATATCTGCCCGACGAGGTAGGCGCCCTGCTGTGGTTCGGATGCGACGATGCAGCCACTTCATATCTTACCCCTATCTATGTAAATTCCACCGAAGTGCCTGAGTGCCTGAGGGTTGGCAACGGAGATCTGCTGCACTACAGCCCCACTTCCCAGTTCTGGATGTGCAACAGGGTGACTAACGCCTGCTACAGGATGTATAATTATATGGCCCCCGTGGTAAAGGCTGCCGCCGACAAATTCGAGAACAGCCAGATGCAGGAAGAGGTTCCCGCGATGGATAAAATTCTTGCCGAACTTTGCCGCAGCGGAAAGACCAAAAAGGCTATAAGGATGATGACCAAGTATAGCGTTGAGGTGGCACAGAAGCAGTTCGAAGACTGGACGGCTCTCGAGGAGATGCTGCTCATCAAGTTCATCGACGGCAATGTAAAGGCCCAGGACGAGAACGGAGCATTCCTGCACTCGCAGTACTCAGAGGGCATCCCCGACGGTCTGACCCAGCCCGGATACACTGACAAGTGGAAGGAAACTGTTGTTAAAGATAATGGTAAAGTATTGAAAGTAAGAAAGTAATATGGACACGATGATTAAAGTGGGAGCTCTTCTGGCGGCCGGTTGCGCCGTAGCCGGATGCTCCCAGAAGAAAGAAGCATATCAGAAGCCTAATGTGGTCTTCATCATAGCCGACGACCTGGGTTGGGGAGATTTGGGATGCTACGGACAGCAGCTCATCAAGACTCCCAATATCGATGCCCTTGCCGCCACGGGAATGCTTTTCACCCAGAACTATTCGGGCACTACGGTCAGCGCCCCTTCGCGCTCCTGCCTTCTTACCGGCACCCATAGCGGCCACACCTATATCCGTGGCAATCTGAGGATGCCGCCCGAGGGTCAGTTCCCCCTTCCCGAGGACAGCGAGAACATTTTCAAGGACTTCCGTGATGCGGGATACACTACCGGCGCCTTCGGCAAATGGGGCCTCGGACCTGTGGGCTCGACGGGAGACCCGAACACCCAGGGCGTGGACCGCTTCTATGGCTACAACTGCCAGACTCTCGCACACAGCTATTACCCTGACCATCTGTGGAATAACTCCGAAAAGGTGATTCTGGAAGACAATAACGACTCTGTCCCTTATGGCGAAGGTACTTATTCGGCTGACCTGATCCACCAGGAGTCCCTCAAGTTTATGGAGGAGGCTGTCGCCGAGGGCAAACCTTTCTTCCTCTGGTGCCCTACGACCATCCCTCACGCCGAGCTGATAGTTCCGAAAGACAGCCTGCTGGAGATGTATTCGGGCAAGTTCCCGGAGACCCCGTATAAGGGTGAGGACCAGGGACATCCACGCTTCCGTATAGGCGGCTACTGCTCGGTCGAGCAGCCCAGGGCGACTTTCGCGGCAATGGTTTCACGGCTCGATATGTATGTGGGGCAGATTGTGGACAAGCTCAAGGAGCTGGGAGTGTACGACAATACGGTCATCATCTTCTCGAGCGACAATGGTCCCCATCTCGAGGGCGGTGCCGACCCTGATTTCTTCAACAGCAACGGCCCCTGGAAGGGTTACAAGCGCGACCTTTATGAAGGCGGCATCAGGGTGCCCCTGATTGTGAGCTGGAAGGGTCATATCGCTGAGGGTCAGAAGACTGATTTTATGTGTACTTTCTGGGACCTGATGCCCACTTTCCGCGAGATTATGGGCTCGGACAAGGGTACCGAAGGGATGGACGGCATCAGCCTGCTTCCTCTTCTGGAGGGTCGTGAAGGCCAGCAGAGCCACGAGAGCCTGTACTTTGAGTTTGCCGAGCGCTCCCGCCAGGCCGCACGCAAGGGAGACTGGAAGCTGATCCGCGACGGAATAGGCAAGAGTTACGACCATTATGAGCTTTACAATCTTGCGCTCGATCCGGGCGAGGAGAACGATGTGATTGCCCTGCATCCCGAGATTGCTGAGGAGCTGAAGCAGATAATGGTCAAGTCCCACGTTCCCAACCACAATTTCCCGCTGTTTGAGGGGGAATAGAGGCGTGAAGGACCTGAATATCATTTCGCTTGAAGATGCCCGCAGGCTTGCTTCAAAGAGAGCTTTCTCTACTTTGGTGAAGCCTGCGGGCGCTGCCTGCAACCTGCGCTGCAAGTACTGTTATTATATAGACAAGTCCTCGCTGCTGGGCTCTTCAAGTCCCGGCCGGAGGATGGAGCTGCCGCTGCTCGAGAAGTATATTGCCGATTATTTTGACTCGGTACAGAGCGGAAGCGTGGATTTCTGCTGGCACGGCGGGGAGCCTCTTCTTCTTGGTCTTGATTATTTCCGCGCGGCTGTACGCCTTCAGAGAAAGCTTTCAAAGGGACGGGAATACACCAACTCACTTCAGACCAACGGCACTCTTCTGAACGCCGAGTGGTGCCGGTTTTTCCGTGAGAACGGTTTTCTGGTAGGGCTGTCTGTTGACGGGCCGCCGGACATCCAGGACGCTTCAAGAGTCAATGCCGCAGGTCGCGGGAGTTCAGACGCAGTGCGGAGAGCGGCTTCCCTACTTCGCGATAATAAAGTGGAATTCAACACTTTGACTGTTCTTACATCAAGCAGCGAAGCTCGCGCTGCTGAGGTCTATGAGTACCTTACGGAAGAGCTGGGAAGCCGTTATCTTCAGTTTCTTCCTGCGGTGGATTTTGTCCGCGGGGCGGACTCTTCGCTTCAGGCTGCGCCCTGGAACATTTCGGCCAGGGGCTACGGGGATTTTATGTGCTCGGTTTTCGACTTGTGGGTAAAGAAAGATGTCGGAAGGGTGTTCGTTCAGCTTTTCGATGTGACTCTTGCCCAGACCTGCGGGCTCAAAAGCACTCTTTGCACTCTGGGCGAGACCTGCGGTGATGGTCTTTGCGTAGAGCATAACGGCAATGTTTATACTTGCGACCACTTTGTGGATTCTGACCATCTGCTCGGCAATATTTCCGGGAGTTCGCTTGGGGACCTGTACGATTCTCCCCAGCGGCTGCGTTTCGCCCTCGACAAGCGCAATCTATGCTCCCCGTCCTGCCTTCGCTGCGAGTGGTGGCATCTTTGCCACGGCGGTTGTCCCGGTCATAGAATCGAAGGCCGCAACTGCCTTTGCGAGGGGCTCAGGATGTTCTTCTCCCATAGCAGGGAGGCTATGTCCAAGATGAGACTACTGTTGCTTGCGGGAAGGGCTCCGGCGGAGATTATGTACGGGGCATGATTGGTTTTTGCCGGGATTTTTGAGCTTTTCAGCTTGAATAATTCAAATTTATGAGTACATTTGTTCGTATTTGTAATAATCTTAATGTAATGAAGAAATTGATATTTGTATGCTGCGCGGTTCTGTGCGCAAGCATTTTATCCTTCGCCCAGAGCACTACCAAAAAGAGCATAACTGCCACATCTGGCGAGACTTATGTACAGAAGCAGGGTAGTTACACCCCTTCTTTTGCCGTGGATGGGAAGCAGACCAAAGTAAAGAATGTCATCCTGCTTATCGGCGACGGTATGGGCTGGGGAGCTGTCAACTCGGCGATGTACGGCAACGGCGGCGAGCTTACTATGACCAATCTTCAGGTATGGGGCTCGACCCGCACTCAGTCTGCCGATGCGTTCACTACCGACTCTGCCGCTTCCGGTACTGCTTATTCTACCGGCGAGAAGACCAATAACGGCTATGTGGGTGTTGCTGCGGACGGAAGCCGTCTGGAGAATCTGCCCGAGAAGCTCTCTGAGCTCGGATATGTGAGCGGAGTAGTTTCTACAGACGATCTGCACGGAGCTACCCCTGCCGCATTCTTTGCCCACAATAGCGCCCGCGGAGCTTCTGAGGCCATCTGGGCCAATCTGCCTTCCAGTGCTCTGAGTTTCGCCTCGGCCGGGACCAGTAAGGCTTTCGAGAACCTGGAGCTTAAGACCAGGGAAGAAATCAGCAGAGTTTTCAGCGTTGTGTACAGTCCTGATGATGAGGCTGTGAAGGGTAGCGGAAGGCTTCTGTATCTGCCCGAGAGCGTGAAGGCTGACCGCGGAGATTATCTGCCGCGCACTACGCAGATGGCAATTGATTATCTGAGTTCCAAGGCCGGGAAAGGTTTCTTCCTGATGGTCGAGGGTGCGAGAATCGACAAGGAGGAGCACGGCAACAATTACCCCGAGATGGTGTTCGAGACTCTGGATTTCGACAAGGCTGTCGAGGTGGCTGTGAGGTTCGCCGAGAAGGACGGGCACACATTGGTGATAATCACTGCCGACCACGAGACCGGAGCTGTGTGTCTTACCCGCGGGGAGCCCGCTGACGGTTTTGTGCAGGGTACCTTCTCTTCCAAGGGACACAGTCCTATGATGGTTCCGCTGTTCGCCTACGGTCCCCATTCGACGGATTTCAGCGGGGCTCAGGAAAATAGCGAGGTGGGGCAGAAGATTTTCTCTCTTTTGAGCGCCAGGAAATAGGCTGCTTCGTTCAGATTTCCCGATTGATTCCCGGCTGTGCCTGCTAAGCTTGTGATGGCGGCGTTGCGATGCGAGGCGTTGTGATGCGAGGTCTTGCTATGCGAGGGCAATCTGGCGAAGATACTTGGAAAAGAAGAGTTTTTTGAAGAAAGTATTGCAAAACAAAGAATTTGTTGTACCTTTGTCTTCCCAATGGGCTTTGAGGGTCGTCAAGACTCGTTGAAGTATCCCGAGAGGGGTTTGGAGAGGTGGGTGAGTGGCTGAAACCACCGGTTTGCTAAACCGACGTACGGGTTATACCGTACCACGAGTTCGAATCTCGTCCTCTCCGCTGAAATCCGGGCATCCGCCCGACAAAAAAGACAACCTCGCGGTTGTCTTTTTTTGTCAGAACCTCAAAAACCACTCGCAAGAAACTCGCGGAGACTTAGATGGATAATGCCATCATCGTCAGTTCTTGTCACTAACGGAGTCATTGAAATGACATATTTCGGGTAATTGTCCTTAATCTTTTTCAATGCGCCAAATTCTCTTTCTCTGGTTTCTTCACCGGCAATCAGATATGATGCCTGAACATATATTCTGGAAGTTCCTTTTGTACATACGAAGTCTATCTCACCGGCCTGCAACTGGCCGACTTGGACTTTATAACCATTATACACAAGTTGTTGGTATACTATATTCTCTATTACTTTCTCAATGTCTTTGTCCCGACCAACCAAGGTTTGGGTATTGCGAATTCCCACATCCTCAAAGTAATATTTGTCATTGCTCTCCAACAGCCTCTTGCCATGTATCTCGAAGCGTTCCACTTTGTGAATGATATACGCATCGTTCAGGTACTTGATATATCTCAGCACCAGATCAGTAGAGACCGACTCCTTTCGCCCTTTCATATACTTGCTGATTGAGGTCGCTGAAATAAGTTTACCTGTATTGTCCGCAAGGAACTTCACCAGGTTATAAAGGAAAGACACATTCCTGATTTTATGCTTAAGGATGATATCCTTCATCAAAGCGGTATTGAGAACATCTTCGCTATATGTCCTTACCACATCCAAATCTTCCAAATCATACAGCCTTAATCCGGGAAGGCCGCCGACTTCAATGAATTTCTGGAGAGACTGGTCGCTGTCCGTCAGAGAATGAAACCTGAGGAAATCCAAATAGCACAGCGATTGGACATAAATCTCGTGATGCCTGCCGCCAAGTTTGTTGGAAAGGTCGCTTGACAAGGTCTCTGCATTACTTCCTGTTACGATTATTTCCACTCCATGCTCTGTCCTATAGTCTCGAAGACTGTTCTCGAAATCTGTTATTTCCTGAACCTCATCAATGAGAATAAAGTTGGTCCTTGTGGAATCGATTCTGGCATCAATATAATCATTCAGATCCGAGTCAGTCTTTATTTCCTTCCAAGCTTTCTTTTCCTTGTCTATGAAGATCACATTATTTAGAGAATTCAATGAGAGTTCTCTTTTGAGATCCAACAGGACATAACTCTTCCCGACTCGCCTTTGGCCTGTCAGTACTATTATTGTCTGTTTCCCGAGATACTTGTATACCTCTTGTATGTATTCTTGTCTTGACAGTATTTCCATAGTGCAAATATAATATTTTATCGTATATATGTGACAATTTTATTCTAATAACTAGTTTTATCGTGTATATTTCGTAGTGCAAAAGAAAATGGTAATGAGGAGGAGGTAGATGGTATTCTGGCAGAGGAGAACCCTGAAACCAGAGGAGACAGAGAAGTTCATTGAGAAGATACAGGCATTCTTTGAAAGGTACTTTGGATTGTGGAAAACATGGTGCATTTTTACCCCAAAAAAGTTGCACCAAGATAAAAAGACTGATTATTCCTGGCCGGTTTTGCATAATCAGGCTCCACGTACACATCGCTGCGCGGAGCCAACTATCATTTCGAGCGACCGTAGGGAGTCGAGAAATCTATTAAATATCAGCATATTATCTAGATTTCTCCGCGCGCTTCGCTTGGTCGAAATGACAAAAAAGGTCGCTTGGTCGAAATGACAAAGGGAAGGGGCGTTTGGTCAGGGTGACAGCACGGAAGGCGCGGCGGGGCAGGCTGGCTGG